>CAZPZU010000005.1:9378-39865 GCA_964591135.1 uncultured Gemmatimonadaceae bacterium
CGCCCGGCGACGCTGTCGGTGACCTGGCTCACGGGGCCGGGGGTCTGCACGGGCGCAACGAGAATGATCACGACAACCTCCGGTTGAGACCGAAGGTCAGCCCGGGACACCCCCGCCGGTTATCGCTCATGCGGGTGAGCGGAACATCACAGCCGGAAGCGGTATGAGGAGCCGAGGCGGATCGCCCGAAAGGGCTAGGGCCACGAAGGTGGAGATCCGTCAGGTGGGCCATACGCTGACGGCCGGGTTGGCGGGGGACTGGGAGACAGGTCGTCCGACCCCGTCCTTCGAGCGGCTCGTCGAGGAACGGCCGCAAGGGCTCGCCCTGCGTGCGATCGACTTCGACACCACCGAGCTGGGCGCTTGGGGCAGCAGCCTCCTCGCCTTCCTGATGCAGGCCATGAGGTACTGCGAGGCCCGCGACCTGGACTTCGGGGAAGAGAGCCTGCCCGACGAGATCGCACGCCTCCTCGAGCTTTCCCGGGCGGTCCCGGAGCAGGAGATCCATCGAGACGAGCGGGAGGCTTCCCTCCTCACCCGCCTCGGCAAGGGGACCCTGACCGCCTACGAGGCCTGTCTGGCGATGGTCACCTTCACCGGCGAGGTGGTCGACGGTTTCGTCAGGCTGATCCTGTTCCGTGTGCGGCTACGCTGGCGGGACTTCTGGGTCGTGGTGCAGTCGAACAGCTCGGGGGCGCTTCCCATCGTCACCTTGATCGCCTTTCTGGTCGGGGCGATCATCGCGTTCCTGGGCGCGGTCGTGCTGCGCCGGTTCGGGGCCGGCTACTACGTGTCGTACCTGGTCGGGTACGGAATGCTGCGGGAGATGGGCGCCCTGATGACCGCCATCATCATGGCCGGCCGCACCGGAGCCGCCTTCGCCGCCGAGCTCGGCACCATGAAGATCACGGAGGAGATCGACGCCCTCAGGACCCTCGGCATCTCGCCGGTCGACCACCTCGTGTTGCCGCGCGTGCTGGGCCTTTTCGTGATGATGCCCCTGCTCACGATCTACGCCGGTTTCGTCGGCATCACTGGAGGGATGGTCGTCGCGGTCTCGCTGTTGGACGTCACCGTCGTCCAGTTCATCGGTGGCCTCCAGACGGCGCTGACGCTCGGCGACGGGCTGCTCGGCGTCTTCAAGGGAACCGTCTTCGGGCTGATCATCGGCCTCTCGGGCTGCATGAAGGGGATGCAGGCCGGCAACGACGCAGGAGCGGTGGGGAGGGCGGCGACCTCCGCCGTGGTCATGGGGATCACGCTGATCATCGTGGCGACCGCCGTCATCGATTGGCTGGCCGTCCTACTGGAGGTCTGAGCAGGGTCATGGAAGCGGACCGGTCTCCCATCGAAGTGAGAGGGCTCACGATGACGTACGGCCCCGTCGTCGTGATGCAGGACCTGAGCTTTCAGGTGGAGCGCGGAGAGGTCTTCGTGATCATGGGAGGGAGCGGCAGCGGGAAGACCACCCTGCTGAAACACCTGATCGGTCTGAAGAAGCCCGAACGGGGGACGATCCTGTTCGACGGGGAGGACTTCGGAGGAGCCGACGAGAGCACGCGGAAGGGGATCCTCCGTCGCATGGGCGTGCTCTATCAGAACGGCGCCTTGTGGAGCGGCTTGACGCTGGCCGAGAACGTGGCCCTGCCTATCGAGGAATACACGAGCCTGGACGCGGAGGCGATCGGCGAGGTCGTCTCGCTGAAGCTCGCTCTGGTCGGTCTGCGCGGGTTCGACTCGTTCTATCCCTCCGAGATCAGCGGCGGGATGCGCAAGCGCGCAGCCCTCGCCCGCGCCACGGCCATGGATCCGGAAGTGCTCTTCTTCGACGAACCCTCTTCGGGATTGGATCCCATCACGGCGAGCCGCCTGGACGACCTGATCCTGCAGCTCAGGGCCAGCTTCGGCACGACCATCGTCGTGGTGAGCCACGACCTGGCGAGCATCTTCAAGATCGCCGATCGGGCGCTCTTCCTCGACATCAAGGAAAGGACCATGACCGCGCTCGGAAGCCCGGTGGAGATGCGGGAGAACCCGCCCACCGGCGAAGTGCGCCGGTTCCTGACACGGAGCAGCGACGTTGCGTGACCCCCCTGTTGCCGAGACTGGCCGAATGAGAAGGCCTCCGCCATGAGCATACGCGCCAACCCGACCGCCATCGGACTCTTCACGATCGGCGCCACCATCCTGGCGGTGGCCGGCGTCGCGACGCTGGCCTCCACCTCGTGGTTCGTGCCGAAGTCCACCTTCATCAGCTATTTCAACGAGTCCGTGCACGGACTGGAGGCCGGGGCTCCGGTGAAGTTCCAGGGAGTCCCCGTCGGCACCGTGACGGAGCTCCTGATCGAGATCAATGAGAACGACAAGACCTTCCGGGTGCCGGTCACCTACGAGATCGACCTCGAGCGCCTCACGTCGCAGGCGGGGACGTTCGTCCACCTGAACGACGAGGTGGTGCTGCGGCGACAGATCGCCGACGGGCTCAGGGCCCAGCTTCAAATGGAGAGCTTCGTCACCGGCCTGCTCTACGTGGAGCTGACCTACCGCTCCGACGCCAAGCCCGCCGAGTTCGAAGAGAGACCGACCGCCTATCCGGAGATCCCCACGACGCGCTCGCTGCTGGCCGCGTTCGGAGTGGAGGCTGGCAGCGTCGTGGAGGACGTGGTCCAGATCCTGTTCCGGGTGAACGAGATGTTGGAGGAGGTGGACATGCGCGGGATCAACACGGCGGTCGTGGCGTCGGCGGAGGCCGTCCGGGACCTGGTCAGCTCCAGCGAGCTCCAGGCGGCCATCGGGGACGCCCCGGCGGTGACCGCGCAGCTCAAGAAGACGCTGGACGAGATGCAGCTCCTGTCAGAGCGACTCGGCGCGACCATCGATCCCCTTCAGCAGAGCATGGAGGGTACGAACCAGGAGGCGGTCGCCACGCTGCGCGCGCTGCGAGAGGCCATCGCGGAGACGCACGGGTTCCTGTCGACGGAATCCGGCGTCGGGTATCAGCTCGAGCAGACACTGGCCAGCTTCAGGGAGGCGGCCGAGGCGCTTCGCGTGCTCGCGATCGCGCTGGAGCGGAACCCCGACATGCTCATCCGCGGGAAGAAACCGCCCGGGAGGTAGCCGCATGCACGCCGTGAGGAACGCGATTCGCCTGATTCCCCCTCTCACCGTTCTTGCCCTGGCGGGGTGTTTCAGCTTGGGCCGGAGCACGCCGCCCACGCGGTATTACGTGCTGGGCGCCGACGCGCGCCCGGCGGACACGGTGAGCCCGGCGCCGACGGGGCCGTCATCCGGCGTGGTGATCGGGCTGCTGCACCCGCAGTTCGCCGAGTACCTGGAAACCCCCTTCATCGTGGTCCGCGAGGGACCGCATCAGATTGGGTTCTCCGAGTTCCACCGGTGGGGCGAGACCCTCGAGCGGGGGGTCACCCGGACGGTCGCCGGCTACATGACCGGGCGGAAGCCCTCCTGGCGCGTGAGCTCCACCCCGTGGCCGCCCGGCGCGCAACCCGCGTACCTGATCCAGCTTCACTTCCTGCACTTCGAGGGCGTGGCGCCGGAGAACCCGGCGGCTGCCGAGGGAGAGGTCCACGTGCTGGCGACCTGGGAGATCCGCCGTGTCGAGGACGGTGCCGCGCTCGCGCGGGGGACCACGGAGCTTCGCGAGCCGGGCTGGACGGTGGGGGACTTCGCGGAGCTGGTGGGGCTGCTCGATGCAGGGCTGGCCAGGCTTGCGGAGGATCTGGTCCTCAGGCTCGAGAGCGTCCTGGCTCCGTAGGAAGGTTGGCCAGCCCCGACATCGTGGCGGCCTAGTTGACCGTCACCGTCAGCGGTTGCCGCAGAGTCAGCATCAGTCGCGCACCCGCGGGCAGCACGATATCCACGTCCTTCACGAGCGCCGAGACGGCCACCCCGGCGGCGGCGCCGGCCACACCGCCGATGACGGTGCCCTTCGTGTTCTTGCCGATCACCTGACCGAGAATCGCCCCGACCACCGCACCTCCGGCGACGCGGGCGACGTCCGCCCGCTCGATTCCCCGCGTCTCATCGACGGTCAGAAGGGAGTCGATGGAGGCATCGAGTGCATAGATGTTGCCGCGCACGGTCACGCCCGAAACGGTGAGCGTGAGCGTGCCCGTCGATCTCTCGTCGGACGCTGGGCTCACCTCCACGATGATCCCGTGCACCATGGATCCGGTGGGGATCACGACCGAGCCATAGCCGTTGGTGACGTCCTCGACGACGACGGCCGTGAACGCGTCACCCGCGCGCCCGTACCGCGAGCTGATGGTGTCGGTGATGGCCGCGCCGACCCGCGCGCCGCCGACGAGGGTGTAGCTGGCTGGAGCCGCGGCCGGGCGGTCCACGGGGGTGGGACCGGGTGCAACGTCCGCCGACTCGATCCGCGTGCACGCGGCGAAGAAGACGACGATGGACAGAAGAGCCCTGCGAGATGTGGCGCGTGTCATGGGTACCGCCTCGAATGGTGTGTGTCGTCCTCCGTATCCCCGCTGGTCTAGACGCGTCGTCCCTGGATGAGGCGCACGACGAGGATGATGATGGCGATGACGAGGAGGACGTGGACCACGCCGCCCATCGTGTAGGACGTGACGAGCCCGAGTGCCCAGAGCACGATGAGGATGATCGCGATGGTCATGAGCATGGTGATTTCTTCCTAGCCCCCTGACGGGGCGTTCATGGGGTGGGGGCTCCGGGCGGGCTGGGGATTCCGCGTAGCGCTCATGCGGGATCCGACGACCCACTTCACGATCCGGCCCGGTTCCAGGGTTGTCTGGAGATCGACCTGGTTGATGAGGGCGAGGGTCGCCGGCGAGGCCGGTGAAGGCCGCTGGCGTGCCAGCGCGTCGATCGTCGTGCGTCGGTCGAGGGTCACGATCTCCAAGCGCTGTGGCTGAGCGTTCAGCGCGGCGGGATCGGTCAGGGCCTGGAAGCTCCCCAGCGCCTGCCCGATCGCCGACTGATAGGTGGGCCAACGCGCGTCCGGAGCGTAGCCGAGGAGCCCGAACACCGCCCCGCGGTATTCGACAAAGAGCACCCTCCCCTGGAGCGTGCCGTTCTGCGTCTCGGCGCCGAAGGGCGCGCTCACGGTCGTGAGCCCGTTCAAGCTCGCGCGGGACGTGGAGCCGGCCTTGATGCCTTCCTGCGTGAGGAACGCACGGGCCGCCGCGTCGGCGCTCGCCTCCTGAGCTCCGGCCAGCTCGACCACTGCGTCCTGCCCGGGGCTGATGGCGATCACCGCTTGCTTGCCGTTCTGCGTGGTCCATCCCTCGGGGAAGGTGAGCTGGAAGCGCATGTCGGGGTGGAGGAACCGACTGCCCTCGAAGTAGCCTTCGCGCGGGTTGACCCCGAAGATCTGGCCGTCGAGCCGCCGCAGGTACGCGTCGCGATTCACCACCGTGCCGGAGAAGTCCTGCGGCAGGGCCGCGATCTGTTGGGTGATCGCCGCGACGCGGTTCTCGGGACTTGGGTGCGTGGCGAGCCAGTCGGGGAGGCTCCCGCCGCCCTCCGAGGCGCTCAGCCGCTCGAGCATCATGAACACCTCGGGCATCTGGCGGGGATCGAAGTTGGCGCGGCGCATGTAGCGCAGGCCGAGCTCGTCCGCCTGGCTCTCGTCGTCGCGGGAGTACTTGAGGTACAGGATCCCGAGTGCCTGGTTGGCCATGCCCGCGTACTTGGCGACCTGGGAGCTGGCGACGCTGCCGACGGCGAGGCCCGCCCCGATGAGCTGCTGCTTGCTCATCTCCGCGGCCGTGTGCCGGGCCGTGACGTGTCCGATCTCGTGGCCGACAACGGAGGCCAGCTCCGCCTCCGACGTGACATGGGCGAGCAGTCCACGCGTCACGTAGATGAAGCCGCCAGGCACGGCGAAGGCGTTCACCGCCGGGTCGTCCACCACCCGAAACGTCCAGGGGAGGTCGGGGCGCTCCGAGGTGGCGGCCAGCCGCTCGCCGAACTGCTGTATGTAGCTTTGCCAGGCGGCGTCCGGATAGAGGCCGATGGTGGCGATGATCGCCGTGTCGGCCTGCCGCCCCATCGCGATGCCCTGTGCTTCGCTCACCAGCATGAGCTGATTCTTGCCGGTGGCCGGGTTGATCGCACAGCCGCTCAGGGCGAAGCCGGCGAGGACAGTGAAGAGCGGCGCCACGGCGAGTGCGGGCGCCTTGAACAGGACAGACATGGTCTCGAATCTCCGTTCCATGGCGTCGGTAGCCAGGAATGAATCGTCGCGACTCGAGCCGCCCGGCGATATCGGCCGGCCGGGTGAAAATAGACCTAGCCCCTGTGGCGCATCCGCGCGGATAGGTTACCCACCGAAGGGCCTAGCTCTTTCGGACGGTACCGGGCGCGGCGCACTCGCCCATAGTTCCTAGGCCCCCTTTCACCCGCTCGACGGATGTTCAAGCGGGCGGTTCTTCGAGCATCTTATAGCCATAGTAGGCGGAGACGTCTCGCCATCGAAACGCGGGACCGTATCGACGTCGAGACGAAAGACCCGAGGTTAGCCGCTGGCGCATCAAGCGAAGCGAAGAACGGTGAGCGGCCCACTGCACGCCTGCGCGGTGGGCCGCTCTTCCGTAGCAGCCAGGGTCCCCAGGGAGGAAACCAGATGGACGCGAAGAGACTTGCAGCGATCCTGCTGATCGTGGCCGGCACACTCAGCCTGGTCTACGGCGGGTTCACCTACAACAAGCAAACGCAGAACGCCTCGATCGGTCCAATCGACATCTCGGTCCAGGAACACCGCACCGTCAGCATCCCGCTCTGGGCCGGCGTGGGAGCGATCGTCGTGGGTGCCGTTCTGCTTCTTCCTCTGAAGAAGAGCAGCGCATAGAGCTCGCCCTCACGCGGAAGGAGTACTCCCGTCGCGCGACTCTCCTGGCGCGTTCATGCGGCTTCGGGTGGTCCCTCGCCTTTCACCCGATCGGCCGATGGGTACCCGCGGGTCCCCCGACTAGACTTCGTCAGGTAGTTCCGTCCAACCAAGGCTGCGCTGGGCGCCCGCACGAATCGGGCGGTCACGCGCTTCGAGGTGTTCCATGACGACCATCAGATCATCCACCAGAACCGCCAGAATGTTGCGGGGCGCGCTGCTCGTCGCCATGGCCGGTGCTTCGACCGCCTGTGCGTGGAGCAACAAGTCGAAGGGGACTGCGATCGGCACGGCAGCCGGTGCGGCCGCCGGGGGCGTCATCGGCAAACAGGCCGGGTCCACCGCCAAGGGCGCCATACTAGGCGCGGTGGTGGGTGGCGCGGCCGGCGCCATCATCGGCAATCAGATGGATCGGCAGGCCAAGGAGCTGGAATACCTGATCCCGGGCGCGACCGTGCAGCGGATCGGCGAAGGCATGGTGGTCACGTTCGCGTCGGGCCTGCTGTACGACTTCGATTCCTCGGCCATTCGCCCCGAAGCGGCCAGGAACCTGCAGAATCTCGCGGCCAATCTGCAGAAGTATCCCGATACCGAGCTCCTCATCGTCGGCCACACGGATTCCACGGGAGACAGCGCGTACAACGATCGACTGTCGACGCGACGTGCCGATGCGGCGGCAGGGTATCTCGCGATGCAGGGCGTGGAGACGAATCGCATGAGGACCGCCGGCAGGGGCGAGATGGAGCCCCTGGCGTCCAACGACACGGATGAGGGCCGGCAACTGAACCGGCGCATCGAGGTGGCGATCTTCGCCGCCACGGCGACCACTCCCCTGACCGGCGGCCGCGACGCGACCCCGGGAAGCAACTGACATGTTCGCACATTGGATTCGTTCGCTCGCGATCCTCACGCTGGCGCTCGTGGGGGCGGCGTGGTTGCCGGCGTCGCTCACGGCCCAACAGGCCGCACGGGCGGACCCGGGCATCCATGTCGCTGCGTCGGCTCCGCTGGCGGCCCCCACTCCCATCGGCCCGCGCGTCGCTTCGACCGACGTCGTCAGGTGGACGCCGCCCAACCCCTTCGACGTCGCCGAGCTGCCGCAGGATCGGGTGCACGCGGGGCCGAACATCGCCATGATGGCCGTGGGTGGCGCAGGGCTCGTGATCGGTCTCGTCATCGGCGGTGACGGCGGCCTCGTCATCGCCGCCACGGGGGGCGTCGTCGGCCTCATCGGGCTGTATCGTTACCTGAGGTAATCGTCCGACGCCCACGAGAAGACGTCGGGAGAAAGACCTCCGCGGGTGCGCGATCCGCGGGGGTCCTCTCTTTGTCACACCCCCCCCCCGCGCCGGAGCGCGGAGGCCCCACGATCGGGGCCCATCCGGCTTCCGACGGGGGGCTCGGCGTGTCTTTTCCCCGGCGACGCTGCTAGAATGCAACAGTGTGCCCACCCGCCTCGGGAGCCGATGGCCGTGCATGACCTCGACCCGACTCGAGACGCTTCCTCCCCCGCTGGGTCGGGGGGAGACCCGATCGCCGTCGCGCTCATCGAAGACAATCGGCTGGTTCGGGAGGGGATCACCGCGCTGCTCAATCGGTCCGAGGACCTGAGGGTGGTCGCGGGGACATCCGGCAACAACCTGAAGTTGCTCGCCGAGGTGAAACCACACGTGGTCCTTCTCGACCTCGGCCTGCGCGGCGGCGACAGCCTGAAGGTGGCGGAGAGCGTCCGGAAGGCACTCCCGGAATCCAAGGTCATCGTCATGGATCTGCTTCCGGTCCACGAGGATATCGTGGAGTTCGTCCACGCGGGGGTGGCCGGCTTCGTCATGAAGGACGCCACCGTGGAGGATCTCATGAAGACGATCCGGTCCGTGGCGGCCGGATCCTACGTGCTGCCTCCCGAGATGACCAGCACGCTCTTCTCCGAGATCGCGAAAGAAGCGGTCGCCCAGGGCCGTCCGGCCGCACTCGATGCCGTGCGCATGACCAAGCGCGAACGGCAGGTAATCAACAACATCGCGGAAGGGCTGAGCAACAAGCAGATCGCCGCCCGCCTCCACATCTCGACGCATACCGTCAAGAGCCACGTGCGCAACATCATGGAGAAGCTGACGCTGCACACGCGGCTGCAGATCGCAGCCTTCGTCCACCGACGGATGGAGCCCGAATAGTCCGTCGGGCTTCGCCCTCGAGGGTGGAGGTGCCTCTGTTCCTCCCGCGCCCACCTCACCTATTTTCTTCGAGAGCCTGCCCGCGCTCTTGCCAGGAGGTCCGCATGGCCCCCCGTCCTTCCGGTGCCATCGACCGCAGGAACTTCGTCAAGGGAGCCGCCGCCGGGCTGTTCCTCCTCCCCCACGTCGACCTGGGCTCGCTGGCCTCGCGCGTTGGCAGGCGGGCGTCTACCGTTGCCCTCGTCCGGACGTCCAGTCGCCCTGACGGCGTGAAGCGGGCGATCGCGCTGATGAACCCCACGGGCATGGCCGGGCGCCGCGTCGTCGTGAAGCCCAACTTCAACAGCGCCGACGGAGGCCCGGCCGGGACGCACGACGACACCCTCGTCCAGCTCGTCGCGGAGTTGAAGGAGCGGGACGCCCGCTCGGTGACCGTCGGAGAGTCCAGCGGACCTTCCGGGACCACCTCGGTGCTGGCCGCCAAGGGCACGCTCGACCTGGCCAGGGATCAGGGCTTCGCGGTGGTGAACTTCGACGAGCTCCCCGACTCCGATTGGGTGCACTTCACACCGGAGGGGACGCACTGGCCCGAGGGCTTCCACCTCCCGCGCATGGTCAGCGACGCCGAATACCTGGTGAGCACGTGCTGCCTGAAGACGCACGGCTCCGGGGGGGTGTTCACGATGTCCCTCAAGCTCGCGGTGGGCCTCACACCCCGGACGATCCGCCGTGGCATGCATCGCTCCCCGGACATGCGCCGCATGATCGCCGAGCTGAACCAGGGCTACGCCCCGGACCTCATCGTCCTGGACGGCGTGGAGGCGTTCACCGACGGCGGCCCGTCCCGGGGGACGCTGAAGCAGGCCAACGTGTTCGTAGCCGGAACGGACCGGGTGGCCGTGGACGCGGTCGGCCTGGCGATCCTCAAAGACCTGGGTTCCAACGACGCCATCATGGGGACGCCCATCTTCGCCCAGGAGCAAATGGCCAGGGCGGTGGAGGTGGGGCTCGGCGCCCGGGGGCCGGAAGACATCGAGCTGGTGAGCGACGACGCCGATGGGTGGGCCTACGCCTCGCGCCTGAAGGGGATCCTGGCGAAAGGTTGAAGTCGGCGCTGGCAGAGGGCGGAGCAGGGGGGAGACGCTCGGCCGTCGCCTACCCCTCCAGAAAGCGCACCACGTCCCGGGCGGAGTACGACGTCCGGTCGCCCAGGAACGCACCCAGGCTCCGCAGGTCGTCGCCGCTGGTGAGGAGGGGAAGCTCCTCGCCGCTCCCATTGCGGAGCTGGCCCAGCCCGATGTTGGACATGAGGGCGTTGCACAGGCACTTCCGCCCGACGGTGTCGTCCGCGTTCCCTCCCTTCTTCACGAAGGTGTCGACGGGCTCGGACGCGCATCGATAGCCGATGCGCCCGTCCTCGCGGCGGTACGGGCTCCTCAGGTATCCCAGATCGCAGACCCGCTCACGCCTCTGGTAGGTGTGCTCGCACGACAACGACGAGGGCAGGTCCACCACCTTGAACGGGAAGCCGGTGGGCGAAGCCCGGTCGTCGGTGCGCACGTCCACCGGGGCCTCCCGGGACATGGCGAGCACGCGGTCCTTCAGCGTCTGGTCGAGACCCGACTCCCGGCAGTAGGCGAAGAGCGTGCCCACCTGCACGCCGGCGGCGCCGGCGTCCAGGGCGTCGCGGAGCCGCTCCGGGGTTCCGGCGCCCCCGGCGATCCAGAACGGGAGGCCCAGCTCAGCGATCTTCCTCAGATCAACCACGTCGCGGTCCCCGTAAAGGGGCTCCCCCCGATCGTTGTACTGCGTGGTCCCCCTCGGCGGCGCGTTGTGGCCGCCCGCGGTTGGCCCTTCGATGACGAATCCGTGGATGGCGCCGCTGCTCTTCCTCGCCATCATCGTCGCCAGCGAGTTCGAGGCTACGATGGGGAGGAACCAGGGCCGACGGAGAGGCGGTCCGGGCTCGCTCCACAGCGTGGCCGGATCGAAGGAGGCCACCTCGTCGTCGCCACCACTCCCGCCCACCACGTCGAGGCGGACGGATGTCGCTTCGTGCAGGGCCAGCCGGTCGAGACAGCCGGGGATCTCCCTGGGGATTCCGGCGCCCATGAGCACGTAGTCCACGCCGGCCAGCATGGCTCCGTACAGGGAGGGCACGTTCGGGATCTGGATCTTGGTGAGCAGGTTGACGCCGATGAGGCCGTCGTGTCCCTCCTTGGCCAGCCATACCTCGGCGAAGTTCGCCCCGACGATCAGGCGGAGCTGCGCCGGATCCAGGTCCCGCTTGTGCATGACGAGGGGAACGTAGGCTTCCGTCGTGCCTCGCCCGCCGGCGCGGTAGAACCTGCGCAAGATCTCCTCGGCGACGCCGGGGATCGGAAAGGCCTCCAGGGCTCGGGTGTAATGGCCGCCCGGATCGCCATCCCCGAGGCGCCGGGCGAGAATCGTGTCCATGCCCGTGCCGGACACCACGCCCAGCTGTCCGCAAAGGGACACTTCGCGGGCGAGGGCCCAGTTGGACACGCCCGCGCCCATTCCTCCCTGGATGATCGTCGGAGGCATTGTAGCAACCTCTTCGCCGGAGGGCTCCGGCGGGGACGGCGGGAAAGCTTTAAAGCTATGCCGCGGGGATCGGCCCGGCAATCGTCCGCAGCCGTCGGTGGCGGAACGTACCGCTGCCCGGCCGTCCGGAGCGCCGCGGGCGCGCCTCCACTATCATCGAGGGGCCGACGGGCTCGGCCCGCGCATGGAGCTCCGGCGTGATCGTCGACGGATGACCGGGAGGTCGAGCGGTGCCGAAGATCTGGGTGGATGCGGACGCGGTGCCCCGGGACGTGAAGGACATCGTGGCGCGGGCGGCTCTGCGTCTCGAGGTGGACACCTTCCTCGTCGCCAATCAACGGCTCCAGACGCCCGCGAACAATCCGTTCATGACGGCGGTGCGGGTCGAAGGGGGACCCGACGTGGCCGACGACCACATCGCGCGCGAGGCGGATCAGGGTGATCTCGCGATCACCGCGGATATCCCACTCGCCGCTCGCCTCGTCGACAAAGGCGTGGTGGTGATCGACCCACGGGGCACGGAGTACACCGCCCGGAACATCGGCGAGCGCCTCTCCGTGCGGGACTTCATGGACGGGCTCCGCTCCTCCGGAGTGGACACCGGCGGTCCCGGGACGTTCGGGCCCAGGGAGAAGCGGGCCTTCGCCTCGGCGTTCGACCGGGCGCTGGCCCGCCTGCGGCGCCAGCGGTGAGCGTCGGCTATGGCTATGCCCCCTTTGCGGCTTCCGACGATGGAGCCGGTCTCGGTGGCACGGTCGGGTCCTGAACCGCCTGCATGGCGTGCCCCACGAGCTCGCGGAGCTCACGGGCCGCGGTGCTGATCGCGACTCCTTCCGCCTCGCCGAGGACGCCGTAGGCCCGCAGGGCTTCTGGTGAGAGCTCCGAAAGCGCGATGTCGGAGAAGAGCAGGGAAGTCCGGATCGACCACCGGGCCGAGACTTCCGGCTCCGGGCCTGCGATGCCCAGACGCTCCAGGGCCTGGAGCATGCGTTCGTGGATCTCCCCCACGAGCGCCGTGAGCCGGTCGGCCTCCTCCCGCGACACGTCCGGACGCTGCCGGTCGAACGGTCCGACGTCGCCTCGCCCGACGCGCGTCGCCTGGTCGAGAAGCTCGCTCACATGCTTGAACGTCGCCCGGATGGCACGGGCATGGGCGGGATTCAGGGTCGCGCCGGTCGGTGGGGATGCGTCGGGGGGAAGAGACATCGAGAGGCTCCTGCGCTGGAAGATGCCGTCGTGCAGGAGTCATCAACCGCGTGCGCGGTGGTTGGAGGCGAACTCCATCGCCTTCGTGGACGATGTGTGGTGGCGGACGAGGGAGCAAGGACGGCGCCGGGCCCGCGGCATCCGCAGGCCCGGCTCGGGTCACCTCAGCCGAGGGGGACCTTCACCTCGAGATGAGCATGAGGCTTCAGCAGGAAGTACTGGCTCGAAAGCTCGAGACCTTCCGTCGGTACCATGAAGATCTTCACGTCCTGAGGCTCGCGTGTCAGCGACGCGGGAAGGTCGAAGGTGCGGGAGTGATCCGGCTCCACGGTCCCGAGCGTGGTGTCGAACTCACCGCGCTCGATCACGACCTCCACCGCCTGGTCGCGGGGGTTCCTGACCGTCAGCGTGGTCGTGTTGGGGCCCGGGTTGGGGATCACGTCTTCCTCGGGCTGGACCACGTAACCGACGTCGTTGTTCGGCACCAGGATGTCGAGGGTGCCGTGGGTCGGCAGAACCACGTCCGGGGTCTCCAGCTCGAGACCGATCTGCGGACGCACGAAGATTTGCACGTCCTGGCCTTCCAGGTACTTCGGGACGTTCAAGGCCGTCTCGCGATCGGGGGCAACGGTCCCGATCTTCGTGTCGAAGTACCCGTTCTGCAGGTAGACGTCGATCGCCACGGGACGGTCGTTCTGCACCGTGATCTTTGCCTGGCTCCGCGCGGGCGGGCTCGCCGCGAACGCGGGGCTGGGTACCGCGAGCGCGCCAAGTGCCAAAGTCGCTCCTGCCAGAAGAAGTCCTCCAAAGTTCGCGTTCATTTTCGTTCCTCCGTCTATCGGTTGGGCTCTCGGCCCTCTCTGTCCACCACCGATGCATTGAGTGTGCCATTCCTGTAAAACGTTGTGATAGATCTACTTGCAATTTCTTGCACGGTGCGGAAGGACGGAGGAGATGGTGGCGGCAATGCGCCAGGCCTGGCGCTTTTGGGCCATCAGCTCCCCGGGACGGGAAACTTGCCCACCCCACCCGCCGTACGTAGCATGACAAGACGGAAGCAGATCGGCCGGCGTCGAGCCGGCCGGGCCAACGCTCAGGAGAGCGCGTAGCAGTGATGCGATCTCGTACACACACCCTCTGGATGCCGACGCTCCGCCGTGCGGGCATCTCCGCCCCACAGGGGTGGAGTGCGCCCATCGGCTACGTGGTCGTCGTCGACGGGGTGCGCCCCATGGCACTGACGCTCAAGGAGGGAGAGACCTGAGCAAGGCGTAGGTTCCGCTTTACTCGATCGGCCAGCCGGCCTTCCGGTCCCCTTCCAGGGGCGTCCGGAAGGCCGGCTTTCGTTTGCGCGTGGCCACCGCGGCCGATCGAGCCGCACAGGGAGAGGGGAGCAGGGAGATGTCGGAGAGTGGTTTGAAGAACGACCAGGGGATCATCGAGCGGTACCTGGGGCAGCCCGCCAGGCTGCCTGACGACGTCCGTGCCCTCGGGGAGGGGGCGCTGGGAGGGTCCGTGCGCCTCTACGCGATGGTCGATCTCGACGTGGAGCTTGGGCTCACGCAGCGGTGGTTGCTGCTGGGGGACCAGCGGGTCGCCTTGGTCGAGCCCGGGGGCGAAGCCCATGCCTTCGGCCGAGCCGAAGTCCGCGCCATACGGGAGGAGCCTGGGTTGTCGGCGACGCTGCTCCACGTACTGGGGAGGGCCGAAGAGGCTCCGCTGGCCGAGCTGCGCTACACCCATCGGCAGCGTCGGGCCGTAGAGAACGTCCGCTTCGTCCTGCAGCAGCAGATCGAGGGACGCGACGTGGATCCGGGTGACGCGGACGTCGAGTACGCACGGGCGGTGGCTGCTCCGGTGCGCGAGGCGCAGGCGCTCGTGGCGGGTAACCGTCGCGCGGTGTTGTGGCGGTTGCTCGCCTATCTGGCTCCGTACCGGAAGCGGCTGGCCTGGGGGTTCGCGGCCGCAGCCGTGATCACGCTCGTCAGCCTCGTTCCCCCCTGGCTGGCCGGATACCTCATCGACGAGGTCGTGCGGCCGGTACAGGACGGGAGCGTGCCGGCGGAGAAGGGCGCGACCGTGGCGTGGCTGGCCGTGGTGGCCATGGCCCTGGTGTACGTCGTGCGCCAGGCGGCGGCCCTCGTGCGCCTGCGGCTCATGGCCGTGGTGGGGGAGCTGGTGGCGCGTGACCTGCGGGGAGAGGTCTACGCGCACCTGCAGAAGATGAGCATGGGCTTCTTCAGCCGGAAGAAGACCGGGAGCCTGATCACGCGGGTGACCTCGGACACGGACCGGCTGTGGGAGTTCCTGGCGTTCGGCGTGGTGGACGTGTCGCTGTCGCTGGTGATGCTCATGGGTCTGTCGGCGGTGCTGCTAAGCCTGGACTGGAGGCTGGGGCTCGTGATGGTGCTGCCCGTGCCCGCGTTCTGCTGGACGATCTTCTGGCACGGCGAGCGCATGGAGCGGCTGTTCCTGCGCACCTGGCGGAAGTGGAGCAGCATGACCGACGTGCTCGGCGACACGCTGCCGGGCATCAAGGTCGTGAAGGCGTTCAGCCAGGAGGCGCACGAGACCGGGCGTTTCAGCGCACGCAGCGCAGACGTGACGGAGGAGGCCAACCGGCTGCACGCGGCGTGGACGACGTTCTGGCCGACGCTGATGCTGGCGATCCAGGGAACGACGGTGCTGGTGTGGGCCTTCGCCGTTCCCCGCCTGCTCGGGCTGGGCGGTGGCGGGCCGACGCTGTCGGCGGGGACGTTCGTCTCGTTCCTGCTCTACACGACGATGTTCATCTACCCGATCGAGGTGATCGGGCAGATGACGCGGACGATGAATCGCGCGACGAGCTCGGCGCACCGCGTTTTCGAGGTGCTGGACACGGAGCCCGAGGTGGTCGACGTGGCGGAGCCGGTGCGCCTGCGGCCCGTCGAGGGGCGCGTGGCGTTCGAGGACGTGACCTTCGGCTACGACGGTGTCCGTCAGGTGCTGCGGGGCGTCAGCTTCGCGGTGGAACCGGGCGAGATGATCGGCCTGGTGGGTCCGTCGGGGGGCGGAAAGACGACGGTGGTGAACCTCATCGCCCGCTTCTACGACGTCACGGGCGGGCGGATCACCGTGGACGGCGTGGACGTGCGCGACCTCGACTCCGCGCACTACCGGCGGCAGCTCGGGATGGTGCTCCAGGAGCCCTACCTCTTCCACGGGACGGTCCTGGAGAACATCCGCTACGGCCATCCGGAGGCGAGCCCGGCGAGGGTGATCGAGGCCGCGCGGGCGGCGAACGCCCACGACTTCATCGTGAAGTTGCCCCACGGCTACGACACGCTGGTGGGAGAGCGGGGACAGACGCTCTCGGGTGGAGAGAGGCAGCGGGTGAGCATCGCCAGGGCGATCCTGCACGACCCCCGCATCCTGATCCTCGACGAGGCCACGAGCGCCGTAGACACGGAGACGGAGCGGGAGATCCAGGAGGCGATGGACCGGCTGGTGGCGGGGCGTACGGTGTTCGCCATCGCACACCGGCTGTCCACGCTGGTGAACGCGTCGCGGCTCTTCGTGATGAAGGATGGGCGCCTGGTGGAGAGCGGCACGCACGCGGAGCTGCTCGCGAAGGAGGACGGTATCTACAGGACGCTGTACACGCTGCAGCGCGAGATGGCGAAAGCGATCTAGGAAGGAGGGAGGTGGAACATGGTTCGGATCGGCGAGGCCGCCCTGAGGCTGGAGAGGAGGAGGGACGGCCAACTGTGGGCGGCGAGGAACGGGGAGGAGCGGCCGGTGCGCGTGCACCGGCTGTTCCCCTGGTCGGAGGACGAGCGGCACGTCTCGCTGCGCGACGCCGGGAACCGGGAGTTCGCGCTCGTGGGACCCGAGGAGGAGCTCGACCCCGCGTCGGCGCGGGCGCTGGAGGAAGCCATGGTGGCCGCGGGCTTCGTGCTCGAGGTCACGGCCGTCCTCGACATCGAGGAGGAGATCGAGATCCGTGTCTGGAGGGTCGAGACGCGGCAGGGGACCCGAGCGTTCCAGACGCACCTGGACGACTGGCCCCGGGAGACGCCCGGGGGCGGGCTCCTGATACGGGACGTCGCCGGAGATCTGTACTTCGTCCCGGAGCCGGGAGCGCTCGACGCGAGCAGCCGGGCGTGGCTGTGGGCGTTCGTGGATTGAGGCCGCGGCGCGGCGGCCCGCGAAGAAAACTGTTTCGCTGGACGCCGCGCCGTACCTACCTTATCAGAGGCGCCTATGAGGCGCCCAAAAAGACCCCCCCGCTCCCAGAACTGGTCACCGGCCGTTTATGCGGATCCCCCCCGGCGCCGTTCGGTGTGTGTTGTTGGTGTTGTTGTCGTCCTCCTGCACGGGGGACGATCCCACCGGCGTGTCTCCCACCGATCTACCCATCCTGGTGGCCGTGCCGACCTCCGGCTACGACATCGACCTGGTGTACCTATCGTCGTTGAGCGACACGCACAAGGCTGCGTTCGAGAACGCGCGCTCCCGGTGGGAGAAGGTCATCGTGGGTGACGTTCCCGACGTCACGGTGTCACTTCCCAAGTGCGAGAGCTACCACCCCGCGACCCCCGGCGGCGTCGACGACCTGGTGATCTACGTGACGGTGGATTCGATCGACGGGCCCTTCGGGACCCTCGGTCGCGCGGGTCCGTGCTACATCCGCAACGACGGCACGCCGATCACCGGCGCGATGACGTTCGACGAGGCCGACCTGGACTGGCTGGCCGAGAACGACCTCCTGGTGGGAACGATCCTCCACGAGATGGGTCACGTGCTGGGGATCGGAAGCACGTGGTCGAAGCTCGGGCTGCTGTCAGGGAGCTGCACGGGCGATCCGGTCTTCACCGGCACGGGTGCCAGGCAGGCCTTCGACGCGGTAGGCGGGACGACGTATGCGGGGGGGGCCAAGGTACCCGTGGAAGACACCGGCGCGCCCGGGGACGGCGGCAACTGCGGACACTGGCGGGAATCGGTGCTGGGCCCGGAGCTCATGACGCCGATCCTCCTGGCCGGCAGCCCCAATCCGCTGAGCATCGTGACGATCGAGTCTCTGGCCGATCAGGGCTACGTCGTGAACCGGGGTGCGGCCGACGTGTACGCCCTCCCCGCACCGGCGCCCGTCGGAGCCGCTCCCGCACAGGACGGCGTCCGTCTCCGCCTGGACGACGACATCCTGCAGACACCGCGCTACAGGGTCGGACCGGGCGGGCGCGTCGAGCGGACACGCTAGGAGAAGATCCCGGAACGACGTCGATGACGAACGAGGAGTTGGACCGGCGTCTCCAGTCCGAGGGCATCGTGACGCTGGAGACGGCCGAGTGGGAGAAGCTGGCGGGGGGGTTCGAGGAGGTGGAGCGGCACGCGACCTTCCTCGCCGGAGACCTGGTGATCGCCCGCGACCCGGCAGGGATGGTGGCCGTCGAGCAGCCGTCCTCGCGGGAGCGGGTCGTCCGGCGCCTGGCCGACGACCAGGTCCGCGCGTTCGTGAAGGACCGCCTGGACACGTACGAGCGCATGTGGGACGGGTGCGGCTGCAAGGTGGAGTACTACCGCTGATCGAAGCGCCCGCGGACCTCCTGCCCCCTCGGGCCGTTCCACGGTCCGTTGGAGGTCCGCGGCGCATCGCCTCCCGGGAAACCTCGATCGGATCCGTGAGTATCCTCCGACGGGCTGCTCCGCGTCTTCCCCATCCCGGTCGGTCACCGTGTCCATCCTCGACAAGCCCCTCTCCCGCGTCGCCCTCGCCCTGCGCAATCGCGACGTGTCCGCGTTGGAGTTGGTGGAGGAGGCCATCCGCAGGCACCACGCGTACGACCGGAGGCTGCAGGCCTACAAGCTGTTCGACGAGGAAGGCGCGCGCGCCGGCGCGCTCCGAGCGGACGCGATGATCGAGGCGGCGCGGCGGGCTCCGGCGGATGGAGCGCCGCCTCCGATGTGCGGCATCCCCGTGTCGGTCAAGGACCTCTACGGGATGGAGGGGCTCCCGACGTACGCGGGCACCTCCCGCCCGCTCCCCGAGGCCTGGTCGCGGGACGCCTGGCTGGTCGCGCGGCTGCGGGCCCAGGGAGCCGTCTTCGTGGGCAAGACGCACACCGTGGAGCTCGCCTACGGTGCCGTGGGCGTGAACCCGCACTGGGCGACGCCGCGCAACCCGTGGGACGACGCGACCCACCGCATCCCCGGGGGCTCGTCGGCCGGCGCGGGCGTGAGCCTCTGGGAAGGCTCCGCCCTGGTGGCGCTGGGCTCGGACACGGGCGGCTCCGTCCGCATCCCGGCGTCGCTCACGGGCACTGTCGGGCACAAGACCACCAAGGGTCGGTGGCCCACGAATGGGGTCGTGCAGCTGAGCTCCACGCTGGACACCGTGGGTGCGCTGACCCGCTCGGTGGCCGACAGCGTCCACTTCTTCGGGGCAGTGGATCCCGAGTGGGGCGACCCCCGGGCGCTCCTCGAGCACCTGGGCCCGCTGCTGGACCGGCCGCCGCGCGTGGCGGTTCCCTCCGGTCGCATCTGGGAGGACTGCCAGGGGGACGTAGCCGCCGCGCTCCGCCAGGCGCTGGACGAGCTGGGCGGCGCCGGATGGAGCCGGGTGGAGACCGACGGGCGCCTCCTCGACGCAGCCGGGGCCCTCTATCTCGGCGGTGGCATTCCGGGAGCGGAGCTCAAGGACTTCCTCGCGCGCGAGCTGCCGGGGTGGATGGAGATCCTGCATCCGATCGTCCGCAACCGCCTGGAGCCTGTGCCTCCCATGGCCGCGGCTTCCTACCGCCACGCCATGGAGGAGCGTGCTCGCCTCGTCGCGCGCGCGGGCTCGCTCTTCGACGGTGTCGATGTCCTGGCGATCCCCACGGCCATCCTCACGCCTCCTCCCGTGGCCGAGGTCGAGCCGCTCGAGCGCTACCTCGCGACGAACAGGGCGCTGCTCACGCCGACCTGCCCCATCGGGATGCTCGGCCTGTGTGCCGTCTCGCTTCCCGTGGGCCTGGACAGGGCCGGTATGCCGGTGGGGCTCCAGTTGGTGGGGAAGGCCGGCGCGGACGCCGAGCTCCTCGGCGTCGCGCTCGCGGCGGAGCGGGTCCTCGGGTTCAAAGGACCCGCCTTGTCCCTGAGTCCGCGGGCCTCAGCTTGGAAGTAATGCTCGAGCAACCCTTCTTCGTGCCCGCGGCCATCTTCGTGGCGATCTCGATTCCGCTGGTGCTCGGAATCGTGCCGCCCAACCGTTTCTACGGTTTCCGCACGCCACGCGCGATGGCGTCGAGGGACATGTGGTTCGTGGTGAACCGATACGCGGGCGTGGCCATCCTGATCGCGGCCGGCGTGTACCTGGCGATCGCCCGGGCGCTCCCCTACGATCGCGCTTCTCCCGACGACTTCCGGGTCTGGCTCATCCATCTGATGGGGTTTGCGGGGCCGCTGGCCGCGGCCTTCGTCGCGACGGCGCGGAGGGCGCGCAGGCGTTGACCGGATCCAACGCGGGGCCCGGCCGGGACGATTTCGACCGTCGACCGGGCCCCGCCCGCGCTCACTTCTGCGGCCACACGGACACCGAAGACAGCGCGAGATCGTTCTCGACGTTCAGGTCCACCACGTCACCGGGGTTCACCTGAAGTGACGGCGACTCGTAGACCCCGTTGCCTCCGATGGTCAGCACGAGGATGTGCACGTCGCTGCCGGGAAACGTCGACGTCATCGGCAGCGAGAGCCGATCCTCGCCGGGACCGGTCACCACGCCCAGGGAGAACGGCTCCCCGTCACGAATCAGGTACACGTGCACGTCCAGCCAGTTGTTGTTCTCCACCTGGACCGTGGGCATCCGACGGTTGGTCGCGACCGAGTCGGGCGCCGAGGATGGGGGAATGGGTCGTGCCCATACCGAAGAGGGCGCGAGCATGGCCAGCGCCGCCGCCATCAGGGCGGCGCGAAGCGCGTACCGGCTTCCGCCAGTGAAGTTGCGCGAAATGTTCATGGTAGATCCTCCGTCGATTCTCGTCGGATCGCTTCCCGATCGGGTCGCGCTCCGAGTGCCGTCGAGCAGCACCTGACGGACTTTTCTCGCATGGGCCGTGCCACGCCCGAGACCCACTGCAATTCCTGCCTCATCGCGGATCCGTCACCTTGCAGGCCGGATCCGTGGTGGTGGATTTCAGCCAGTTCGGCCGGAATGCATCAGCCCTCGCCCGGGTCGAGACCGTACTTCTCGATGCGGTAGCGCAGCGTCTGGCGTGTGATGCCCAGGCTGCGTGCGGCTGCAGAGACGTTCCCCCCCGAGAGCTCGAGGGCCCGCCGTAGGATGCGCTCCTCCAGGTCGTCCAGCGATTCGCTGCCGTCCAGGACGAACACGACCTCGTTGCGCCCGTTCCCGACCACCGCGCGCTGGCCGCTTCCGCCGGCGTCCGTTGCCGCGGTCCCGGTACCCGCCTGGAGCTGGAGCCACCGCTCCGGGAGCACGGTGCCTTCGGACAGCAGCACGCTGCGCTCGATGACGTTGCGCAGCTCGCGCACGTTGCCGGGCCAGGAATAGGCGCGCAGCCGCTCCCAGACGATGTCGGGGATCACGCGCACGGACTTTCCCGAGCGCGCGTTGAACTCGGCCACGAACCGCTGCACCAGAGGCTCGATGTCCTCCAGGCGCTCCCTGAGGGGCGGAACGTCGATGCGGAAGAGGGCGAGCCTGTGGAAGAGGTCTTCCCGCAGCCTGCCCTCGGCGACGAGCATCTCGACCTCGCTATTGCTGGCCGCGAAGAACTGCACGTCGACCTCGATCTCACGCTCTCCCCCGACACGGCGGAAGCGGCGATCCTCCACCGCCTTCAGGAGCTTGGCCTGCAGGGATGACTGGAGCTCCCCGATCTCGTCGAGGAAGACCGTCCCGCCCTGGGCCTGCTCCAGGTAGCCGCGGTGTCGCCCCTTCGCGCCGGTGAACGCGCCGGCCTCGTGCCCGAAGAGCTCCGACTCCAGCAGCTCGGAAGGGAGCGCGGCGCAGTTGACCTCCACCAAGGGTCCCTGCGCACGCGGTCCTACGTAGTGCAGGATACGCGCTACGAGCCCCTTGCCCACGCCCGTCTCCCCGCCGACGAGCAGGGCCTCGACGCGCACCCCGGCGAGGCGGGTGAGCGCCTCCCGGACGCCCTCCGCCGCCGGGCTCTTCCCGACGAACGCGTCCGCGCCGAAACGCTCGTGGTTCCGCGCGGCCGTCTCCGCGACGCGGCGTTGCGCGCGTGCGCTACGAGCGGCCCCCGCGATCACCAGCTCGAGCCGCTCGGTGGGGCAGGGTTTCTCCAGGAACTCGAAGGCGCCCAGCTTGAGCGCCCGGACCGAGTCGGCCACGGAGCCGTAGCCGGTGAGGACGATCCACTCGGCCCGCAGATGGGACCGGGCGCGCGTCCGCTCCAGGAGGTCGAGGGCGTTGCCGTCCGGGAGGGTCATGTCGCACAGCACCACGAGGGGGCTGGCTCCCTCGTTGCCGAGGATGCGCTCGGCGTCCGCGAGCGTCACAGCGGCGAGGACGTCCCATCCCTGCCGGGCGAGGTGCCGCTGCAACTCGTTGCGCAGGAGCTCCTCGTCCTCCACGAGGAGCAGCGTGTCGCTCATGCCTGCCTCCACGGGATCCGGACGAGCACACGAGCGCCCCCCGACTCCCGGTTCGAGATCTCCAGGTTCCCTCCGAGATCCCTCACGGTACGGCGAACTATCGCGAGGCCCAAGCCCGTCCCTTCCGCCCGGGAGGAGGCGAACGGCCGGATGCTGTCCGCCGTGAAGTCCGCCGGGAAGCCGGGTCCATCGTCGGACACCGTGAGATCGAGCCAGTCATCGACGCGCTCGACCCGAATCCACACCGACGTTCCTACCCCACGCGTGGCGTCCACGCCGTTGAGGATCAGGTTCAGGAGCGCCTGCCGCACGCGGTCTCGCGGGAGCTCGCAGACGAGGTCGTCGGGGGCGTCGACCCGGATGTCGATCCCCTCCGCCCTGCCGCCCACGAGATCCACCAGCTCGGAGACGAGCGCCCCCACGTCCGTGGGACCCTGCGGCTCCGGGGTGTGGCGGGCGGAGGCCAGGTACCCGTTGAGCAGCTCCACCGCGCGTCGCACCTCCGACGACAGGAGGTCGACGCGGCGTTCCGTGTCCTCGTCCGACGTTTCCGCCCGCAGGTTCCCCAGCCCGGCCAGCACACCGGCCAGCGGGTTGCGCAGGTCGTGCGCCAGTCCGGCGGCCGTCGTTCCCACCACCGCCAATCGCTCGGCCTCGGCGAGGGTGCGGTGCTGTTCGAGGAGCGCGCGACGCACGCGTGCGACCTCGCGCTCCAGCGATGCCTCGCGGTCGCGATGCTCCTCCTCGAGCTCACCCAGCCGGCGCACCAGCCCGTTGTAGCTCTGGAATACGGGAGCGGTCAGGGGGTGGCGATTCACGTCCGCGACCGGCTCCGTGCGCCCCTCCGCGACCCGCCCTAGCAGCTCCGTCATCTCTCCGAGCGGCCGCACGAGCCTCCGGGGAATCCACCACGCCCCCAGCGCGACGATCAGGAGCAGGCCGCCGAGGGTCCAGAGGGCGAGCGTGCGCTCGTCCACCGCGTTGACCTGGATCTCCCGGAGGAGAGCCGCCTGGGACCCGTAGCGCGCGGCGGCGATGTCGCGCACGAGCGTGAGACCGGCCACGAGCACCTGGGTCGGCGCGATGTCGGTCCCCCTGAGGAGGCTGCGCAGCCTCACCACCTGGTCGGTGGTCTCCCGGTCCATCGGCAGATCGAGGGCCTGCAGATCGGCAAGCGCGGCCCTCAGGGCGTCCACCATCAGGAGGTTCGCTTCGAGGCTCCCGGAAAGATCGGAGACGAGGGATTCCTGTAGCTGGAGCGTGAGCTCCTGGAGCTGGGCCGTCGCGATCAGCTCGTTCCGCACGAGGGAGACCCGGGAGAGGTTTCGCGACGCCAGCGCCAGCGGCGCGCCGGCGGCGATGGCGAGGCTGAGGAGCAGCACGGCGCCGAGGGCGAGCCCGGGGGTCGCGAGGGCCGAGCGCAGGCCCCTGGAGTTGGGGGTGGTCATGGCATGCGTCGTCCGATCCCGTGGTCGAAACACCGCACCGGTGGCTGAGATGAGCCATCCTGGTGGATTTCCGCCACAGGCGCAATTCCCATAAGTCGTTTCATAGCATGCAATTATGGTTTGGCATCCGTATTGCTCTACCGTTCCCCGGACGCGGCACTCGCCGCGGAAGCACCCGAGGCGGCAGGACCCGCCGCCCTCACCGCAGGAGACTTGAACATGAAACGGAACAGGACGGGTAAAGCGGCACTGCTCCCCCTTGCCCTCAGCACGCTAGTAGGCGCGGGTGCGATGGTGGT
Source organism: uncultured Gemmatimonadaceae bacterium (assembly GCA_964591135.1). Lineage (GTDB taxonomy): Bacteria > Gemmatimonadota > Gemmatimonadetes > Longimicrobiales > Gaopeijiaceae > SZUA-318. Next base: position 33,560 of record CAZPZU010000005.1, read on the forward strand.
ACCCCGCGCTTTCCATCATGAAGCTCCCACGACGGCGACGGCGGCTGAAGCCCCTGGCGTTCCGGCTCCCACGCTGGACAGCGCGGTGGCCGCCCCTGAGCTGTCGAATTCCTTCGTGGATCTCGCCAAGCGGGTCACCCCGGCCGTGGTCCGCATCGAGGTGCGCAAGACCGAGTCGAACCGGAGCGCGGAGGTGCCGGACATCCCCGAGCCCTTCCGGCAGTTCTTCCGGATTCCGGACGGGGGCCAGGCGCCCCGACCGGACCAGACGCCGTACGCGTACGCCGGGGGCACCGGTTTCATCACCACCCCGGACGGCTACATCGTGACGAACAACCACGTCGTGAGCGACGCGGACGAGATCACCGTCTGGTTCCAGGACGGTCGGTCGATGCCGGCCAAGGTCGTTGGGCGCGATCCCACCACCGACGTGGCGGTGATCAAGGTGGACGGGAAGAACCTGCCCACGCTCCCCTTCGGCGACAGCGGCAGACTCCAGGTGGGCGAGCTGGTCATGGCGGTCGGCAACCCCGGCATCGGTGACGAGGGGCCCCTGGACTACTCGGTCACCAGCGGCATCGTGTCCGCGAAGGACCGTCCCCTCCGGATCCTCGACCAGTCGCTGGCGAACAACCCGGACTACGGTCAGTCGTTGGCAGGCTACGCGATCGAGGACTACATCCAGACCGACGCCGTCATCAACCCCGGCAACTCGGGTGGTCCCCTCGTGGACCTGAGCGGCCAGGTGATCGGCATGAACTCGGCGATCGCAAGCACCGACGGCTACTACCAGGGATACGGCTTCGCCATCCCGTCCAACCTGGTGAAGAGCGTCGCGAGCCAGCTCGAGGCCGACGGCCGCGTGCACCGTGCCCGCCTGGGCGTGTCCGTGACCGGCGTGACGCCGGAGGACGCGGACGTCTACAAGCTGCCTTCCGTCAAGGGCGTGCTCGTGCAGACCGTCACCGACGACAGCCCCGCTTCCGGAGAGCTGAAGTCCGGCGACGTGATCGTCGCGCTCGAGGGTACGGCGGTGCACAGCCCCGGGAGCCTACAGAGCCTGGTCGCGCAGCATCAGCCGGGCGAGCGCGTGTCGCTGACCGTCTACCGCGACGGCAAGCCGCGGGACGTCACGGTCAAGCTGGGTGAGGTGCCGTTCCATCCGGAGAAGGGTGCGTCGGTCCACAAGGGCGCCGACGCCGGTCGCCTGGGCGTGGCCCTGGCCGAGCCCGGCTCCGACGCGGCCCGCGCCATGGGCGTGGAGACCGAGGGCGCGCTGGTCGTGCGCGTGGACCCGATGGGTCCTGCCGCCCGCGCGGGAATCCGCCCTGGCGACGTGGTGACCTCCGTGAACGGCAAGCCCGTGGAGCGGGTGGAGGACCTCACGGGCGTGCTGGCCGACGCCGCTTCCGGCTCCGTGTTGAGCCTGAAGGTGATGGACACCACGGGACAGACCCGGATCGCCAACGTTCGGGTGGGCTGACCCGACACCGGATCGTCCCCTCACGGCCCCCCGTCGGTCCTCCCCGACGGGGGGCTTGGTTTCGCCCTCGTTCCGCCGACCCCCGCACGCACCTCAGCGCAAGCGGTCCATCACCATGCGGGCCAGCGTCACCCCCGCCTCGCGGTTCGGCGCGTTGATCAGGACCTCCACCGCGGCGTGACCTTCCTCCCGCACGACGGTCGTCCAGCCGGCCTCTCCCGCGTCCCTCACGGCGGCCGCATGGCCTTCCATCTCCAGGGGCTGCCACCGTCCCCCTTCGACGAGGTCGGCCATCGTCTCGCTCTCGGCCATGTCCTCGATGTCCTCGTTCAGGTCCGCCGCGAGGGTCGCAGACGTGGTCGCCTGTCCCGGGTTCGTGCTCTGGCGCACCGTGAGGTTGACCGAGTTCGGCCACCCGCCGTCGTAGATGCAGATGGTGGCCAGCGCGGATTCGTCGCCGGCCTCACGCTTCGACGGGCCGGTCACCGTCGTGCCCAGCACCTGCCCGACGTCGTCCGTCGAGAGGAGGGCGCACGCGTCGATGCGGGCGAGGGCGCCGGGGGCGGCCTGGTCGCCGGAGCCGGCGTCGCTGCCGGCGCCGTCACCACCCCCGCACCCCACCAGAAGCAGGAGCAGGGAGAGCGCGCCGAGGGACGCGAGACCGCGGGTGGGGGCACGTCGGGGGAGGGGGTGTCGGATGAGCCGTCTGGACGCGGACATGGGCGCTCCTCGCGGTTGGAGTGGCACGACGACACGCGGCCAGCGTACCACCTCGCCTCGCTCACGTCCATGCGTCGTCACCCGCTTCCCGGTGGCACGTCGACGATTCGGGTCTCGCCCACGGGTCCGGGAGCGAGCACCACGTCCCGCGCACCCGGCACCCGCACACGGATCCGCCGAACGCCGTCCGGAACCGTGAGGCGGTAGTCCCGTGGCGGCTGGTGCGCGTCGTGGACCTCGACGCGGTCCGGCCGCACGAGGAGCTCGACGTCAGGAGCCGGCGCCCGCAGCGTGACCAGTGGATCCGTGCCGAGCGCCACGACGAGGCGACGACCGGTGGCGCCGGCATCGAAGGAGACCGTGACCTCGTCTCCGGCGGGGACGAACGAGGTCGTCGACGTCTCACCGGTCGCGACGGGCGGCGAGGCCGCCGGCCCGTCCGGCGCAAGGCCGATCCGTCCGAGGAGCCAACCCCTGGCCGGGCCCGCCACCACGCCGACGGCCAGCACGATCCCGGCCGCGATCGCCCACCGGCGAGGGGCCGAGGCGGTGCGCGGGCACGCCGCCAGGTCATAGGCCTCCCGGGGCGGCGGCGTCGGTTCGTGCCGGGCGAGCCAGGCTCCGACGCCCCTGGAACGCGCTTCGAGCTCCGCGAGCCGATCGGCGCAGCGGACGCAGTCGTGCACGTGGGCGGCGACGTCCGCCCGCGCTCCCGGCTCGAGGCCGCCGTCCAGGTATACCACGAGCGTCCCATCGTCGGGGCAGGGTCGAGAGGGTCGGGCATGGGGCCTATGGCTCACGATTCCTCCCCGCAGGGCTCCATGGCCGCCGCCATCTTGTCGAGGGCCCGGGCCAGCAACGTCCCGATCGAGGCCGTGGTGGTGTCCAGGGCCTGCGCGATCTCCCGGTGCTTGAAGCCCTCTTCCCGCATCAGCAATGCCGTGCGCTCCCGCGGTCGCAGGCCCTCCAGGGCCCGGCGCAGCAGCGCGCCGTCCTCGAGCCGCTCGAGCCGCTCCTCCGGCGTCTCCTCGGGGTGGGGCGTGGGCACCCGCCCCGGGGCGCCCTCGAGGATGCGGGTCCGAGCCGCCGCGGTCCGGCGCGCGTCACGGATCACGTTGAGCCCGGTGGTGAAGAGCCACGCGCGCACCGAGCCGGAGTTCCTAGGAGGCCTGGTCTGCAGGCGCAGGAACGTCTCCTGGACCGCGTCCTTGGCGAGGTGGGGATCGCCGCACTCGCGGGCCAGGTAGCGGAAGAGCGCTCGGTGATGGGCTCGGAAGACATGTTCGACATCCATGCGTCGGTCAGAATCGCAGCTTCACGGCCAGGGACGGCGTCGGATGCGTGAGGCCGGCGGAGAACCGTGCCAATCCCCGCGCCTGCTCGCACACCGCCGAGACCAGCTCGGCTCCGTCGCACGTTCCCGCCCGGTAGGCCGCGGCGTTCTCGCGTCCCAGGACGTTGCGCAGCGATCCTGTGACCCCCAGGGCGACGCGCTTCCACGCGTGCCGCCACTCGACCTTGAGATCGAGGGAGGCGAAGCGCGGCGCTTGGCTGAATGTGTACTCGGTGGGCTGCTGCCCCCCCTGGGGCAGGTCCACACACCCCAGCTCGCCGTCCCCGCAGTTGATGGCCGGACCCGTCAGCAGCGGCCAGCCGCTCTCCGCCGTATAGTCCGCCCCGATGGACAGGGCGTCGCTCGCGTGGACCATCGCGTGCAGGTCCAGGGAGTGGCGCCGCTCCGCGGGGGAAGGCCACGTCAGCCCCTCGGCATCGGCGTAGCGCGACCGCTCCAGCGAGTAGGATGCGTCGGCCGAGGCCCGCTCGTTTCGCCATCCCACGCGCAGCTCCATGCCCCGACCCCGCTCGTGGCCCCATCCGTCGCTCACCGGGCGCCGTCTCGCTTCCGCGTCGATCGCCGACACGCCAGGCAGCCACAGATCGGCGACGTGTCGCCGCCATGCGGTGACGGTTGCGGATACGCCGTGCGGAAGAGTGAGGAGCGCGCTCGCCGTGGACGTGTGCGACACCAGGGGCGGCGTGCCGCCGACGGCGATGATCCAGGTGTACCCGGTCCCCAGCGAGGGTCCGAGGGAGGTCCCCGCCGGCGCCAGGGGGTAGATGAACTGAACGGCGCCCCCGTCGGCCACTTCGAGCGTCAGCCAGGTCGACGGCTCCCAGCGGACCTGCAGGCTGGGAAGGACAGGTGGGCGAGGCGAGCCGGCCGGGACGTGGTCGAGGGCGAAGCCGCCGGCCACGTCCACCGGACCGAGGTCCAGCGTCGTCTCGGCCCAGGCGCGGGCGCGCCCCAGGACGGCCGGGTCGTCCACGCCAGGGAGCCCGCGATCGCTGGCGTCCGGGCCGAGCTGCTCGAGTCGCTCGCGGACGAACGAGACGCCCGCTCCCCACCCGACGCGGTCGGGGACGAGGGCCCCGCGAGCGCGGACGTCCGCGGCCGAATGGGCGATGTGGGTCTCGATATGGTCCAGGGAAGGGATGCCGTCCGGGCCGAAGAAGGAGGACCACGGCCATGGTCGCGTCGCCACCCGGTAGTCCACGGTCCCGATCCTGGCCTCGGCGTGTACTCCCCGGATGTCGTGTCCGAGCTTCACCCACCCCAGGCGGTTCCCCCAGCGGCCCTCGGACGAGGACACGAGGCCCGCGATGCTGCCGTCCAGGTGATCGTGCTCCCACAGCCCGCCCGCCTCCAGCACCCCGATCCCGCCCAGCCGCGCGTCCAGTCGGGCCGCGAGATCGGCGAACCGGTAGTCGACGTCGTGCCGCGAGGACTCCGCCGTGAAGATCGGCGGCGGCGCGATGAGGTCCCACCACGAGCGCCGGGCGGTCACCGCCATGCCCACGCGACCGTCCAGGAACCGGTCCTCGAGCCGGGTGCGCACCGCCATGGAGGAGACCGCCACCGACCCGCTGCGATGCGCCGCGGCGGGCCGCGTGGTGAGGGCGATCGTGCCGGCGGCTCCCTCCGACGCGGACGAAGGCCGCACGCCCGGCATGAGCGCGATGGACTCCAGGCCGTCCGCCGCGAGGCCGGCCGCGATCCCTCCGAGGTGGAGCGGGTCGAAGAGAGGCAGGCCGTCCAGGAGGATCTCCGTCATCCCCCACGGCGCCCCCCGTGTCCAGACGTTGTCGGAGAAGTCACCGCGCGCCGACACGCCGGGGAGCCTCTGCAGCGCCCGGAAGACGTCCGGCTCCCCGAGAGGCCCGACGCCCGGCAGGCGGCGGGGATCGAGCACACGCACGTCCAGGCCCATCATGGTTGGCCCGCCCGCGGCGAAGGCCGCTCCTGGCACGCGCACCCCGGGCCCGTCCAGCGGCGTGAGGTCGGGTGTCACCCGGGGGACGGCGGGCGGGAGGCGGATCTCCAGGGGCTCCAGGACGACCGGGTCGACGTCCAGGGCCACGCTCCGCCGCACCTCCCAATCACGGGGGAGCGTGATCCAGACCCGCGCCGAGCGGTAGCCGAGCCCCGAGATCTCGATCCGGTAGCGACCGGCCGCCACGTGGGTGAAGGCGTACCGGCCGTGCACGTCGGTGTACGACGTGCGCGGTGTCCCGTCGTCGCCAGCTGCCTGCCCAGACCCGGTCGGCACCGGGACGAGCAGCACGGTCGCGCTCCGGACGGGTCGGTCGGAGTCGGCCTCCACGACCGTTCCCCGGATACCGCCCCGGGCGGTCTCCTCCTGCCCGCCCGCGCGGGCGGGCGTCATCGACAGCAGGGCCAGGCCCACGCCCACCCATCCCCCGACGTGGAGGTGGAAACGGCTTCGCTGGCTGGAACGATGGCGCACGACGACCACTCGCGGGAGAAGGAGACCCACTCCTTGAACGAGCGGGCCTCCCGGATTCTGCCACCCGCTCGACAGAAACGATTGCCCTCGGACGTCTGAGGGGCGAACAGACGGGTCGGAGGAGACCCGCCGGCCGAAACGGCCCTCGACGGGCGGAGGCGCTATGAACACCCCTGGATACGTCGGACCCACCCTGATCCTGACCGTGCTCGCGATGACGACCGCGTGCTCGGAGACGCCGACGGCGCCGCCGACGGAGATCGACCCCGTCGTGCGGGAGGCGATGGCGGCCGACGT
>CAZPZU010000005.1:39965-67933 GCA_964591135.1 uncultured Gemmatimonadaceae bacterium
CGGCGCCGCCGACGGAGATCGACCCCGTCGTGCGGGAGGCGATGGCGGCCGACGTCGAGCTCATGGTTCCCGACCTGATGGCCGGATGGTGGCGCACCGCCCACGACCAGGTACCGGCCCAGGCCCTCGTGGTGGCGGCCGACGCGCGCACGTCGTCCTGGCGCAACTGGGGGATGATGGATGTGGGCGCGGAGCCCAGGAACGTCGACCTGGCGCGCCTCGACGAGGAATACGGCCTCGTCACCACGCCGTGGACGGAGCTGTACCGCTCCCTCGCGTCCGCCCGGGACATCCTGAAGGCGATCGACGAAGGCGTGGAGGTCGGTGAGGGGGGTGCCGACACGCACAAGACCGAGGTGTTCGCGAAGTTCATGCAGGGCCTGGTGCTGGGCACCCTGGCCGAGCTCTATCAGCGGGCGTTCATCCTCGACGAGACCACCGATCCAGGTGACGTGCGCCTCGCTCCCTATCCCGACGTCATGCGTGCGGCGCTGGCGAAGCTCCAGGAGTCCATCGACGTGGCCCGGGAGGAGTCCTTCACGATCCCGGCGCCGTGGGTGGCCTTCGACCGCGACCTGGACCGGGACGGGTTCGTCCGGCTCGCCCATTCCATGCGGGCGCGCCTGGCCATCTCGGTGGCGCGCACGCCGGCGGAGCGCCAGGCCGTGGACTGGCAGACCGTGCTCGAGGACGTGCGAGCCGGGATCACCCAGGACTGGGGGTCCCGATACGACGGAGACTGGGTGCACAACTGGTCGGATGCGCTGGACAAGATCCTCGCCGCGGAGCCCTTCTGGTCGCGGGTGGACTACCGGATGATCGGCCCGGCGGATGCGAGCGGCGCCTACCAGGCGTGGTTGGCGCTCCCTCCCGCCGAGCGCCAGCCGTTCCCGATCCTCACCGACGACCGTCGGATCACCGGCGCGGACGGACCGACGGCCGCCGGGACGCTGATGGCCTACGCCGGCGACGGGAGGTTTCTTCCCCAACGAGGCACCTACCACTTCTCCTACTACGCCGACACGCGGTGGTCTGCGTACCTGGACGCGTGGGGTGAGGCCTTCGCGCCCGACTTCGCGGTGGGGGAACTGTCGTTCATCGAGGCCGAGGCCCTCTACAGGTTGGGCGACCGAGGGGGCGCCATGGACATCGTGAACCGGACGCGCACCGCCGCGGGGCTGGACGCGCTCACCGATGTGAACGGTACCGCGCCGGGTGGGTGGCGATGCGTTCCCAAGCGGGACGACGGCTCGTGCGGGGACCTGTGGGACGCCCTCGCCTACGAGAAGCGCATCGAGCTCTTCCAGTACGGACCCTTCACCGAGTTCGTGGACGACCGGGGGTGGGGAGACCTCCTGGAGGGGACGTTCCTGGATTTCCCGCCCGCCACGACCACGCTGGAGCCGGTGCTCCAGAAGATCTACGCGCTGTCGTCGGGCTCGGCCGCGGTACTGGCCAACGACCTGTCGGCGGACGCCATCCGCGTGAAGCGGGAGGCGTACCAGGCGTGGGATGCCGGCCAGAACCACGATCCGGGCGACATGTCCGGGGGGTGAGCCTTTTCTGGCGCCCGGGTGTGGGTGGCAACCGGGGGTGCGTGAGTGGCCCCGGCGGCGCCTGTCCGCTGGGGCCGCCCCGTTCGGTCACACGCCCGCGAGCTCCTGGACCCCCGCTCCGCTCAGAGCACCCGCGGATCGGGCAGCACCGTGAACTTCCGGTCCTGGCGCTTCCCGTTCACCGTGAGCCTCGCCGTGAACTCCCCGGGGAGCGTGACGACGGGCTGCTGCGCCCCGCGCCCGCCGAAGCCGCCGAAGCCCCGCCGCCGCCCGGTGTTGGGCGTCCACACCGCCCGGTGCATCCCGGCCGACGTGGCGAAGGGCTCGGGCGGCTGCTGCCAGAGGGGCGAGGTCCTCGGGATGCCTCCGCTCTGGGCCCCCGGCCCGCCCCCTCGTCCGGGTGGGGCGGACAGGTTCTGGAGGACCGTGCCCGCCACGTCGAGGATCTCGAGCGTCACCGCCCCCGGGGCATCCGCGCCGAGCCAGTAGTCGATGTACACCCCTTCGGGTGGATTCTCCGCCTGGGGCTCGTCCTTCTGGAAGGGCGTGCCGTTGTCTCCACCCTGGTCGTACAGCGTCGTGTCGGTGGGCCGGAAGAGGTACGCGTCGGTCTGCGCCACGTCGGCGTCGGCCTGGCGCAGCGCACCGATGTCGTCGATCACCCAGAACCCGCGACCGTGCGTGGCCACGATCAGGTCGCCCGCGTAGACCTGGAAGTCGCGCACCGACGTCACAGGGAGGTCGAGCTGCAGCGGCTGCCAGTGGTTCCCGTCGTCGAAGGACACGAACGCGCCCCGCTCCGTGCCGGCGAAGAGCAGACCCTGCCGCTCCGGGTCCTCGCGCACCACGTGCACGTAGCCGTTCGCCGGCAGACCCTCCGTGATGCGCTGCCACGTCCGCCCCATGTCGCGGGTGCGGTAGACGTGGGGCCCGAAGTCCTCGAGCTGGTGGCGATCGACGCTGGCGTACGCGGCGTTGAAGTCGAAGTGCGACGCCTCGATCGTGGTCACGCGGCTCCACGACGTCACCTCCGGCGGCGTCACGTCGGTCCACGCCTTTCCGTCGTTGGTCGTGACCTTGATGAGCCCGTCGTCCGTCCCGATCCACACCATGGGCACCAGCAGCGGCGACGGCGCCACCGTGTAGATCACGCCGCGCTTGCCGTTGCGGTCCGTCTGTGCCGCCGCGGCCGCGTCCAGGTTCGAGGGGATGCCCGGGTCGGGGCGCGTCAGGTCGTCGCTGAGGCGCGTCCACGAGCGCGCGCCGTCCGTGGACTTGAAGAGGTATTGATTGGCGTAGTACAGCGCCCGCGGATCGGCCTGCGACAGCACCAGCGGCTGCGTCCAGTCGGCGCGCCCCTCCTCGGGGCCCTCCGGCGCGGTGGTGCCCGGGATCGTGCGGTTCTTCTCCATGTCGTAGCGCGACCCCGTGCCCCCGTAGATGATGCCCGGGTGCAGGGGATCGCCCGCGGTGCAGCCGCTCTCGCCGCCGGCGCCGATGGGCTCCCAATCCCGCATGGAGATCTCCGCGAACTTGCCCCGCGAGCGCACGGCTACCGCGCCGCTGTCCTGCTGCGCCCCCGTGACCCAGTAGGGGAAGCGGTGGTCCACCGACAGGTGGTAGATCTGGGCGATGGGCTGGTTGAGCCACGAGCTCCACGCGACGTCTTTCGCGTCGGCGCGGGCGTTCTGCGTGACGATGCAGCCCTGGTCGCTGGACATGATCATCGTGTTCGGCTCGTCCGGGGAGATCCACGCCTGGTGGTAGTCGTCCCCCCCCGGCGAGCCCCGGATCGCCTCCCACGTGTGCCCGCCGTCCCGCGAGCGGGGGACGACCACGTTGGACACGTACACGAGGTCGGCGTCCTCCGGGTCGACCACGACGTGCTCGAAATACCAGCCGCGGCCCCACAGCCCCGAGTCGTCGGAGAGCTTCGTCCAGTGCGCCCCGCCGTCGTCCGAGCGGAAAAAGCCCCCCTGCCCGGTGGCGCCCTGGCCGTAGGCGCTCGCGCCCGGCTCCGGTGCCGGCGCGCCTGGGGGCGGCTTCAGGTTGTCGATCACGGCGTAGACGCGGTTTGGCTCGCTGGGGCATACGGCGATCCCGCTCCTACCCATCCCGTCCGTCGGCAGGCCGTCGGTCAGCTCCGTCCAGGTGTCGCCGCCGTCGGTGGACTTGTAGATGCCTCCGCCGGGCCCGTTGGTCGGCGCGTAGACGAACCACGGTGGCCGGCGCGTATTCCACAGTCCGGCATATACGGTGCTCGGGTTCACCGGGTCGATCACGACCTCGATGGCGCCCACGTCGGGGTTCTTGTAGAGGACCTTCTCCCAGCTCCGGCCGCCGTCCGTGGTTCGGAAGATCCCCCGGTCGGGGTGCGGGCCGTAGAAGTGGCCGATGGCGGCCACGAAGACGACGTCGGGGTTCGTCGGGTGCACCGCGACGCGGCCGATGTGCTGCGTGTCCGCGAGCCCGATGTGCGTCCACGTCTCCCCGCCATCGGTGGACTTGTACATCCCGTTGCCGTAGCCGACCGAGTCGCGCAGCGTGGACTCGCCCGAGCCCACGTAGACCACGTCGGGCGCCGACGGCGCGACAGCGAGCGCCCCGATGGAGGCGACGGGCTGGTCGTCGAAGATCGGCGTCCACACCCGTCCCGAGTCCACCGACTTCCAAACACCGCCGTTCACGGCGCCGAAGTAGAACTCGTTGGGCCGGCCCGGCACGCCGCTCACCGCATCCACGCGGCCGCTGCGGAACGGGCCCAGCAGCCTCCAGTGCAGCCCGGAGAACAGGCTCTCCGGCAGGGGACCGTCGGCGGCCGGCGAGGTCGCCAGGACGCCCCGGGCGAGGTCCTCCGGGGCGGCCGTCGTCGGTGCGGCGGCCAGTGCGTCGCCGAGGACGGGGCTGCCTACGAGCAGGGCGCCGCCCACCTGGCCGGCGCGCAGGAAGAAGGTGCGGCGTGAGAGGCGGCGGTCTTCGGAAGGGCTGGCCACGGATGACTCCATCGGAGCGGTGATCGACGGCCGTCACGAGGAGGGGCGCGTGGGGCTTGCGCCCCTTCCGGGCGGGGGAGGCACGGTGGGGCGGCGTGGGCAGGTGGTCAAGGGGAGGGGGGAGTGTCGTGCCGGCGCACTCGACGCCGTACTCTTCCGGAGTCGGTCCAACCGGGACTCGTCGGACTCCGGCGACTGGAGAGAACGATCATGAGGGTCACGAGGACGGCGGCGACGCTCGCCGTCGCGTTCGTGTTCGCCTCGGGACTGCGTCCCCCGGCAGGGACGGCCCAGCAGGAGGACTACGGCTACGTCGAGGAGACGGACCCCCTCGTGGCCGAGAAGCTCGAGCGCTGGCAGGACCTGAAGCTCGGGCTGCTCATGCACTGGGGCACCTACGCGCAGTGGGGGATCGTGGAGTCGTGGTCCCTCTGCTCGGAGGACGAGGACTGGTGCCGGCGACCGCCGGACAGCGACTACGGCGCGTACAAGAAGGCGTACGAGGCCCTTCAGACGACGTTCGACCCGGTACGCTTCGACCCGGAGCGGTGGGCCCGGGCCGCCCGGGACGCCGGAATGCGCTACGTGGTGTTCACGACCAAGCACCACGACGGCTTCTCGATGTTCGACACGCACCAGACGGACTACCGGATCACGTCACCCCACACGCCCTTCAGCCGGAACCCACGTGCCGACGTGACACGGGAGATCTTCGAGGCCTTCCGGGCCCGCGGCTTCATGATCGGGGCGTACTTCTCCAAGCCCGACTGGCACAGCCCCGACTATTGGTGGCCCTACTTCGCGACGCCCGATCGCTATCCGAACTACGACGTCACGAAGTACCCGGAGCGCTGGGCGCGCTTCGTGGCGTTCACGCACGCGCAGATCCACGAGCTGATGTCGGGCTACGGCCCGGTGGACATCCTCTGGCTCGACGGCGGATGGGTGCGCACGCGCGCGGAGGACGACCTGCGGGCGATCCGCGCACGCCCCGGCTTCCCGAAGCAGCGGGTCCAGAGCCTGGACATCGACATGCCCCGCCTGGTGCGCGAGGCGCGCGCGCTCCAGCCCGGGCTGATCGTCGTGGACCGGGACGTGCCGGGGCCCTACCAGAACTACCTCACGCCCGAGGCACGCGTCCCCGACGAGGCTCTTCCGTTCCCGTGGGAGGTTCCCATGCCCATGGCGACGAGCTGGTCGTTCGTGCCGGGCGACCCGTACAAATCGGCGCGCACGCTGGTGCACATGCTCGTGGACGTCGTGTCCAAGGGGGGCAACCTCCTCCTCAACATCGGCCCCGGGCCGGACGGCACGTGGCACGACGAGGCGTACGACCGGCTCGCGGCGCTCGGCGCGTGGATGCGCGTGAACGGCGAGGCGATCTACGGCACCCGTGCCGTCGCCCCGTACGAGGCCGGCAAGATCCGCCTCACACGGGGAAAGGACGGCGCGCTGTTCGCGCTGTACCTGGCCGAAGAGGGCGAGCGCACGGTGCCCGAGACCGTCACGGTTCCCGGCGTCCACCCGGCGCCCGACGCCGCGGTGACGCTCCTCGGCTCCGACGCCCGCGTATCATGGGGGGCTACGTCGGACGGGATGCGGGTGCACGTCCCGGCCGGCACGCTGCCGCCGTCGGAGTACGCCTGGGCCTTCCGGATCTCCGGGGTCGCGCGATGAGCGATGCCGGCACCGGCGACGGGCTCACCCGCCGGAGCTTCCTGGCGTCGGCGTTGGCCCTCGGGCTGCGGCCGGCGTCCTCGCGGTGGGAGGGGCTCGTGCGACGGGCTCGGCCCATGCCCACGGCGGCCCAGCTCGCCTGGCAGCGGGACGAGCGGGCGCTCTTCGTCCACTTCGGGATGAACACCTTCACGGACCGGGAATGGGGCGAGGGAACGGAGGACCCCTCGCGCTTCCGGCCCTCGCGGCTCGATGCCCGGTCCTGGGCACGCACGGCCCGCGCCGCGGGCTTCCGGGCGATGGTCCTCACGGCCAAGCACCACGACGGCTTCTGCCTTTGGCCCACGCGCACCACGGAGCACTCGGTGGCGTCGAGCCCCTGGCGGGGCGGGGCGGGCGACGTGGTGCGCGACTTCGTGGACGCCTGTCGTGCCGAGGGCCTGAGGGCGGGCCTCTACTGCTCCCCCTGGGACCGCAACGCCCCCTCCTACGGTGATTCTCCGCGCTACAACGACCTGTACGTCGAACAGCTCACCGAGCTGCTGGGCCGGTACGGCCCCATCCACGAGGTGTGGTTCGACGGGGCGAACGGGGAAGGGCCGGGAGGGCGTCGCCAGACGTACGACTGGCCGCGCTTCTGGAGCGTCGTCCGGCGCCTCCAGCCGGAGGCCGTGATCTTCTCCGACGCGGGCCCCGACGTCCGATGGATCGGCAACGAGACCGGCTCCGCCGGCGACCCCAACTGGTCCACGGTGGACCCCGCGGTGGTGCCGTTTCCCGGAGTGACGGGCGAGGCCGTCCTCGAGCAGCTCCAGCATGGGGATCCCGACGGCACCGTGTGGCGGCCCGGGGAGACCGACGTCTCCATCCGCCCCGGGTGGTTCTACCACCCCGGGGAGGATGCGCGCGTCCGCTCCGTGGACGACCTGGTGGGCCTCTTCTTCACGTCGGTGGGCCGAAACTCCAAGCTCCTCCTCAACGTGCCCCCGACGCCGGACGGCGTGTTCCACGAGACCGATGCGACGCGCCTCCGCGGGATGAGCGAGGCGCTCACCGCGCTCTTCGAGGACGACCTCGCGACCGGGGGCCGGCGAACACGAACGGTCACCGGGCCGCGGACCGCCGTGCAGGAGATCGACCTCGGCCAGTCCCTGGAGGTGGGTGTGGCCGACCTGCGCGAGGACGTCCGCGCCGGGCAGTCCGTCGCGGGCTATCGGCTGGAAGGCCTCGTGGACGGGTCCTGGCGTACGTTGAGCCTGGGCCTCACCATCGGCTATCGGAAGCTGGACCGGTGGGAGCCCGTCCCGCTGCTTCGGCTGCGGCTGCAGGTGGAGGATGGGTGGGGGACGCCCCCCGAGGTGAGTGTCGCGCTCTTCGCGGGGCGATCTCGCGACGGCGCCGCGCGGTAATCCCCTCGTGCCCGCCGAGTAGATAGATCGTGTCGGCCCTTCCCGGTCTCCCCCGACGGTACGTTCATCACGAACGGGAGCTCGAGCCATGAACGCGACGCGCCGCGCATCGGCCCTCGCCGTCGTCCTCCTTGTCCTCACGACCCTCGCGTCCTGCAACGACGACCCCACCGGAGGCGACATACGCCAGCCGGGGGAGCTCACGGCCTCGCTGGTCTCGCCCAACGGGGTGGAGGGCTCGGCGCTGCTCGAGGTGGCGTCCGGCACCGTCCTCGACGTGACCGCCGTCGAGCCGTACGTGCATGTCTTCCGGGTCGGGGTGAACCCCGTACGCATCGTCGTGCTGCGCCTGGAGCCGGGCGAGATCTCCCTCCGCCTCACCATCGACGACGTGAATCATCCGCCGGAGCTGCGCGTGGTGGACGTAGGCGGCCCGGACGACCAGCTCCGGGCGAGCCTGGCGGGCTATTCGGTGAGCCTCGGCGGAGGACCGGGGTCATGACCCGCACCGCGGCGCTGACCGTCCTCCTCTGGGCCGCCGCCTCTCCGGTCGCGGCGCAGTACGCCGAGCCGTTCGCCCGCCGCCCGGGCGTGTCCCCCCCGCCCATCAGCGCCGCCCGCCTGGACGCGGAGGCGGTGCGCCTCGGGTTTCCGGGACCGGGCTCGCTCCCGGCGCCGGCGCGGGTGGAGCGCAGGGGAACGCGGGGCATGATCGTGATCCCCGCCCTCTTCGCCGACTCCCCCGAGCCCTTCGCCACGGCGGAGGACATCCAGGCCTTCCTCTTCGACGGGCCCTCGCCCCGGGGGACGGTGGGGGACTTCTACAGCGACCAATCCGGCGGCGTCTTCACCATCCACGGCGAGGTGGCTCCCTGGGTGCGGACCTCCGTGACGCTGGTGGAGGCAGCGGGGACCGACGGCACGTTCGGCGACCGCATGCGCGACTACATCCGCGAGGCGATCCGGCTGGCGGACGACTCCGTGGACTTCGGGCTCTTCGACAACGATGGTGCCGACGGCGTCCCGAACTCGGGCGACGACGACGGGACGGTGGACGGCATCTCCATCCAGTACCTGGAGGTGGCGGGGAGCTGTGGCGGCCCCGGGATCTGGCCTCACCTCGGGGGACTCTTCGACGAGGACGGCCAGCCCTTCGCGACCAACGACAAGAGGCCCGACGGGAGCCCGATTCTCGTCCAGGTCTACATCGCGGACTCCGCCGTGGACTGCGAGGGCACGCACGTCCAGGGACCGGAGGTGATGGCGCACGAGATCGGCCATCTCATCGGCCTGCCCGACTACTACCGGCAGGCGGAGGGACTGCAGCCCTGGCAGCGGCACTGGGCCGTGGGGTGCTTCGACACGATGGGCGCGGGGTCGTGGGGGTGCGGGTCGGGGACGAAGATCACCAACTTCGGCCCGACGGGTTTCTCAGCGTTCTCCCGCTCGACCCTGGGATGGGCCACGCTGGAGCGCGTGGGGAGCGTCACGGACCAGGAGTTCACCCTGGCCCCGCTCCAGGAGGGACTGCATGCGCTGGAGGTTCCTCTGACCGAGGACGGCGGGGAGACGTTCATCGTCGAATACCGCCCGCAGATCGGCTACGACCGCGACCTGCCCGCCGGGGGCGTGCTCGTCTACCACTTCGACGCGCATGCCGACCGGGACCGCTGGATCCCACCGGGCCTCCCGCCCGCGTACTACTACCAGCTGGTGGAGGCGGATGGCGACGACGCGTTGCTCAAGGTCGAGGCCCTGGGAGGCAACCGGGGCGTAGCCACGGACGTCTTCGCGCGGGACGGCGCCGTGGACTCCATCGGGGACGCGACGAATCCCTCCACCCGCGACCATCTGGGCAGGCCGACCCGCGTCCGCTTCCACGAGATCCGGGTCGCCGACGGCGTGGCGCACGTGCGCCTCTCCACCACGGTCGGCTTCGTCGTCGCCAGACGGGATGCTCCCGGCTACGTCGAGGGAGGGCGCGCTTTCGGGATGACGTCCACACTGGAAGGGGGCACGCTTCCCCTGGAAGTGAGCGAGGCACCCGGCGCCGAGGCCCCGCCCGGGGTATCGGTCGTCGTGAGCGGGGCCCAGGTCTCCCTGTCCGGCACCCTATTGGAGCCGGGGCCCTTCCACACCTCCCTCCGCATCCGGGACGCTACGGGACAGGAGCTGCTCGAGCACATGACCGCGATCGTCGTCGACCCCTCCATCGACGAGCTCGCCCTGGTGGGAGCGCTGGCCGGCGGGGCCGGGGGACCGTCCGCCGACGAGGCGACGTATCTGGACAACGCGGGCAACCGGAACGGGCGCCTCGACGTAGCGGACGTGCGCGCCTCGCTGGACCGCCGCGGCGTCCTCTGGCAGCCTCCGGGCGGCTGAGCGCCCGGGGAAGCTCAGCGCTTCATCTCGAGGAGCTTCATCGCCGCGGCGGAGTCACCGCGGGCCATCTCTCCGCCCGGCATCGTGTCGAGCATCGAGTCGCGCATGGCGGGGTCGTGCATGGCCCGGGTGATGTCCGCGGTGTCGGGCATCTCCGCCCGCTCCGCCATGTCGCGCTCCATGCCGCAGGCGGCGAGCGCGGTGAGAGCCGCGCCCATGACGCAGGCCGGAATCAGACGCCGCCGTACCATGGGTATCCCTGGTCCTCCCAATACCCGCCGGGGCGCTCGTCGGTGAACGTGATCCGGGTCAGGTACTTGGTGAGCTTGTAGCCGAGCTTGTGGGGGGCGTACAGCCGGAGGGGTGCCCCGTGATCCGGCGTCAGGTCCTCGCCGTTGAAGCCGTAGGCGAGGATGGTCTGGGGATGCAGGGCCGACTCGATGTCCCACCCGTTGTAGTAGTCCGAGTCGAACGAATCGAACCGCACGTACCGCGCCTCGGGCAGCACGGCGACGGCGGCGGCCAGGGAGCGGAAGGGCAGTCCCGTCCAGGTCGCGATGGCCGACCATCCCTCCACGCAGTGATGCTTCACGGTGTAGGTGAGGCTCGGGCTCCGCCGGATGTCCTCGAGGGAGAGTGTGAGGGGGATCTGGACCAGCCCCCCGATCTCCAGGCGCCACGAGGCGCCCCGCGGCAGCGTGGGCGTCGTCCGGCTGATGTGGTAGGCCGGGAAGTCGCTCGTCCGTTGAGCGGGGTCGTACGTCGGCGCCAGCCGCTCCTCGGAGAAGAGCGCCCTCCCGACCCAGTCGTTGAAGCGCGAGAAGCCCTGGAGTCGCGGCCGGAGAATCGGCCCCCCGTCCCATCCGCAGGCGGACAGGAGCGCGCCCACGGTTCCGGCCAGGAACGCGCGACGATCGGGTCTACGGCTCATCGCGTGTGAACCTCCCGAAGTACCTGCCGGTGACGATCGCGCGCAGCGA
Source organism: uncultured Gemmatimonadaceae bacterium (assembly GCA_964591135.1). Lineage (GTDB taxonomy): Bacteria > Gemmatimonadota > Gemmatimonadetes > Longimicrobiales > Gaopeijiaceae > SZUA-318. The sequence continues at coordinate 50,963 of CAZPZU010000005.1, forward strand.
CGCCGGGTCGGCCACGAACACCATCACCACGTGCACGAACGTGAACGCCACGAACAGCCACACGGCCCAGAAGTGCCAGTATCTGGCGGCCTGGAATCCCCCGAACACGTCGGTCAGCCAGTGGAGCTGCACCGGCTTGTAGACCGCCCATCCCGTGAGCACGGACAGCGCGCCCAGCAGCAGCACGAGGGTGTAGGCCAGCTTCTGGAGCGCGTTGTGCTTTCCCTGGGGCGGGTGCCCCCGCAGCAGGCGCAGGTAGTACTTCTGCATCCGGATCGCAGGTCGCACGTCGCGGGGCCGGAACACGACCTTCCTCCACTCACCGCTGAACAGGAGGTAGAGGACATAGACGGCCCCGGTGACCATGAGGGGCCACATCAGGAGGAAGTGCCAGTTCAACCCGCCGGCGAGCCATCCGCCCAGGCGCGACCACTCGGGGAAGGCCACGTCCTGGAACGGTTGCGGGAGGAAGGGGCCGCCACGCTCGCCGAAGCGCGGATACGCCCGGTAGATCTGGAGCCCGCTGGCGACCATCCCGAAGATCAGGATCGCCGCGAGCCAGTGTGTGACGCGTACGATCCAGTGATGGCGTCTCACCGGGCCCTCCGGGCTCAGTCACGACCCATCCCGGACGTGTCGGCCATCGCGCCGCCCCCACCGGCCGGGCTCTCTTCCATACTACGCATGCCGGCCGAATCCCGCATCATTCCCGGGCCCGCAGAGTCGTGCTTGGCCCCCATGCTGGACGAGTCCGCAATTGGAACGTCGGCGACGCCGGCTGCAACGGTGCCGCGGCGCCGCCTCAGGTCCCCGGGACCAGCAGGCGCACCGTGCTGTCGTGCTTGTCGAGAAGGAACACGCGTCCGTCCGCGCCCGAGCCGAAGCGGAGGTCCACGCGTTCGGCGGGCCGCTTCCCCTGGGCCGCGTTCTTCTCGCGGACGAGCTGGAGCAGGGTCTTGGGCGTTCCGCCGTCGGAGAGGAGGATCCGGCCGAAGCCCTGGTCGCCGCCGTCGGGCGGCCGGTCCGCGTCGAAGTGGAAGATCTCGCCGGAGGGAAAGTCCCCGAACAGCACGCGGTTCCGGAGCTGGGCGATCTCCGTCGCGCGGTAGACGTGCACGCCGGTGGCGGCGGCGCGGGAAAGGAGCAGCGGATCCCCGTGGGCATACTCCGCCACGGGGTACGTGACGCCCGGGTCGCTGCGGGGATCGGAGACGTCCACGCCGGAGCGGCCGAGGTAGCGGAAGCTCCCCTCCCACAGGTTCCAACCGAGATTGGCCCCCCGCGTCACGGGGCTGACCTCCTCGACCAGGTTCTGGCCGATGTCCGACATGTACATGGCGCCGGTGGCGGGATCCCATCCGAAGCGCTGCGGGTTGCGCACCCCGAAGGCCCAGACCTCCCCGAGGGCGTCCCCGGCCCGGTCGACGTACGGATTGGTCGCGGGGATCCCGTACTTCCCGTTGGGCGCGTCGGAGCCGAGCGGATCGATTCGCAGGATCTTCCCGAAGACGGACGACAGGTCCTGCGCGAGGTTCATCGGGTCACCGCCGCTGCCGCCGTCGGCGACGCCCACATACAGCAGGCCGTAGTCCTCGTCACCCGGCCTGGCGGTCGCATTGAACGTGAGGTGACCCCCGTTGTGGTTCGAGAAGGGCTGCTCCACGCGCAGGAGCTCGCTCGGCGGTTCGCCGTCGTACGTCGGCGACGCGGCGTCCCGCGCCCGCCACTCGTGCAGCACCGTGTGATGGGTGTCGTCGCCGCCCGGCGGCCGGAAGTCCGCCGCCGCCTGGTTGTTGCGGCTGTCGGTCCAGGTGTAGAATCGGCCGTAGCCGGGCGCACCCTCTCGCCCGAAGTCCGGATGGAACGCGAAGCTCTGGAACCCGCGCTCGCGTCCGGAGGACTGGACATCGACGCCCCATGCGGGATCGTCGATGTCCACGTAGCGGATGACCGAGCGCCCGTCGTAGCTCACCCCGTACAGCGGACCGCGCATGTCGTTGACGAACAGCCGTCCCGTTCCCGGCTCGTCCACCAGGAGCATCATGCGTGCGGCATCCCCGTCCACGTCCGGGATCGAGGCGAACTCCTCCACGCGCACGACCGTGACGTCGTCGGCGCGGATGTCCGAGGGGAACGGGTCCCGGGTCGTCTGGGCAAGCGTCGGCGATGCGGCCAGGAGCGCCGTGGCGGCCAAGAGCGTCGGATGGCGCGACATGGGGTCCCTCCGTTGGGGCGGATGTTGGCGCGGGACCGGACCACGCTACGGGTGTAGGGAGTGTGGCGGCAACCGTGAAAGCACGGCCCGCGACCACCTATCGAACTCGAGATCGGCCACGTCATGACACCCGACCGGCTCCGCGGGACCGCCTTCCTCCTGACGCTCCTGGCCGTCGTCGCGGGGTGCGAGACCACCGGCACGCTCGCTCCGGGAGACCTCACGATCGCCGTGGATCCGAGCGAGCTCTCGTTCGACGCCGGCACCGACGCTGCGGCAACCGTTACGGTGGTTCGCGGGGGCTCCTATCAGGGGCCGGTCACACTCGGCGCCCAGGGGATGCCGGAGGGAGTGACCGTCCGCTCGGGGATCCTCTCCACGGTGGAGAGTGTCGGGGTGGTCACGTTCGTGGCCGACTCGTCCGCGGCGGGCAGCAGCGCGAGCATCACTCTCACCGCGACGGCCGACAGGCTTGACGGGCAGGCGACGGCGCAGCTCGCGCTGACGATCGACACGCCCCCGCCGCCTTCGTTCTCCATCGCCCTCGAGCGCGACACCGTGACCCTTGCGCCGGGCGTTCCCGACACCGTGGCCGTGTCGATCACCCGTGCGAACGGCTTCACGGGTGGAGTCGCGTTCGCGGTGGCCGGAATGCCGACCGGGCTCGCGGCCGCGTTCGTCGAAGATACGGTGGCGGGCGAGACGGCACGGCTCGCCCTCGCGGCGGACCCCACGGTGGCCATCGACACCACCTTCCTCCTGGTGGTCACCGCCTCCGCGGAGGGCCTCGACGACCGCACCGACACCCTGGCAGTCGTGGTGTCGGCGCCTCCGCTGCCCTCGTTCTCGATCGCGCTCGAGCATGACACCGCGACCCTGGCTCGCGGTGTTCCCGACACCGTGGCCGTGTCGATCACCCGTGAGAACGGCTTCGCGGGCGGAGTCGCGTTCGCGGTGACCGGGATGCCGACCGGGCTCGCGGCCGCGTTCGTCGAAGACACGGTGGCGGGCGAGACAGCACGACTGGTTCTCGAAGCGGACTCGACGGTGGCCACCGACACCACCTTCCTCCTGGTGGTCACCGCCTCCGCGGAAGGCTTCGACGACCGCACCGACACGCTGGCCGTCGTGGTGCCCGCACCCACCGTGCCGGCTCCCGTCCGGCTTCGGGTCGACCGGCGGCCGTCCCCCCCGCCCGTCTTGGGGAGGGACCTTCAACCCTTTCTGGCCCTGGAGGGTCCTAGGTCGTCGGCACCACGTCGCCGAAGGCCCGCACGGAGGGTCGCCGACCTCGGAGTCTCGTAGAACCTGACACCGGCGGGGACAGAGATGTCACGGTGGCGCGCTGACGACCTCGCGGTCGTCTGCTCACGCTGTTCGTCGTGCCCAGCGCCTACCTGGTGCTGAACCGCGCGGCGGAGCGGCTGCAGGAGTTCCTGGTGGGTCGCGCTCCGCGCGAGGAGGGTGTCGTCGTGGTGCCGGAGGAGCCGATCACCACCTGAAGACGGGACGACGGGGGGCGGGGGCGCCGTTTCAGCGGGAGAGGTAGCCCCCGTCCACCGCGTAGAATGCCCCGGTGATGAACGAGGCGCGCGACGAGCAGAGGAAGACCACGACGTCGGCCACCTCCTGCGGTTGCCCGATCCGGCCCATCGGATGGCGCGCGATCAGGGCCGCATCCGTGGTCGGATCGTTCTCCAGCCCCGCGATCATGGGTGTCGAGATGAACGCCGGCCCGATGCAGTTCACCCGGATCCCCTTGTCCGCATACTCCAGCGCCGTGTTGCTCGTGAGGCCCACCAGCCCGTGCTTGGACGCGACGTAGGCGGGCGCGCCCTCGAAACCCACACGCCCGAGGATGGACGCCATGTTCACGATGGCCCCGCCCCCGGTTCGTAGCATGGCGGGGATCTGGTACTTCATGCAGTAGAACGGCCCCGACAGGTTCACCTCGAGCACGTGCCGCCACGCGTCGAGGCCGTAGTCGGCGGTCGGGGCCTGCTCCCCCGCGATGCCCGCGTTGTTGCACGCGAAGTCGAGGCGGCCGAAGCGCTCCAACGTGGCGGCGGTCAGAGCCTCGCAGTCCTCAGGTCGTGACACGTCCGTGCGCACGAAGACCGCCGTGCCCCCGGCCGCCTGGACGAGGCGCACCGTCTCCTCGCCTCCCTCTACCGCGACGTCGGAGACGGTCACCGCGGCGCCCTCGCGGGCGAATGCCTCCGCCGTGGCCCTGCCGATCCCGCTCGCCGCGCCCGTGACGATCGCCACCCTGCCGTCGAACTCGCCCATGGGCCCTCCTACAGGCCGGTTTGCATGTAACGCCGAATGGCCTCCCCCCCCCGCTCCACGTCTTCGAACGTGTTGTAGAAGTGGGGAGAGAAGCGGATCCCGGGACGGCCGCTGCCGGGTGCGCCCGAGGCGACGATCCCGTCGGACTCGAGGGCCGCCACCGTCTTCCCCGGATCCAACCCACCGGGATCGAAGGACACCACGGCCGCCCTCCGCGTGGGGTCGGCGGACGTCCAGAAGCGGACGCCGTCGATTCTCCCCAGCTCCTCGATGAGGGCGGTGGCCAGCTCCCGGCTCCGCGCCTCGATGGCGTCCTGGCCGATGGTGCCGAGGAACTCGATCTCCCGTCCGAAGGCCCGGATCGCGGGCTCGTCCCGCTGACCCATCCCCTCGTGTGTGCGCGCCAGTGGCGTGGCGCCGGTGTAGGCGCTGTAGAGCGAGGGCCAGAAACGGTCCTGGACGCGCCGGCTCACGAACAGGACGCCGGTCTCCTTGGGACCGCACGGCCACTTGTGGGCGCTCCCCGTATAGAAGTCGGTTTGGATCGCGGAGAGATCGACGTCGAGGAGGCCGAAGGTCTGCGCACCGTCCACGAGTGTGAGGACGCCGCGCTCCCGCGCCATGCGGCACAGCTCCGCCGCGGGGAGGAGGTCGCCGGAGGTATTGGTCAGGTGCGTGAAGGCGAGGACCCGCGTGCGGGACGTCAGCGCGCTGCGGAACGCATCTACGTACCAGTCGGCGCCCGGGTGCGGGTTGACCTGGGCGACCTCCTTCACCGCGAAGCCGAAGCGCTCGGCCCTGGCCTTCCAGGCGAGGTTGTTGCTCGGGTGGTTGTCGTCCAGGATGACCACCTCGTCGCCGGGCTTCAGGTCCAGGCCCCCGGACACCCAGTTGTTGGCCTCGCTGGTGTTGCGCGTGATGAGGATCTCCTCCGGCGAGACACGCAGGTGCGTCGCGACGAGCTCACGCGTGCGCTCCTTCACGCCGTGCATCTCGGTGCGAAAGGTGGGCACAGGCTCACGGTCCAGCCGTTCGGTGTCGTCGTGCACCGACTGGAGGATCGCCGCCGGGGCGGGGCAGAGGTTCGCGGCGTTGAGGACCGAAAGCTCCCGGGGGAGGAGGAACCGGTCCCGCACCGCCTCCCAGTCCACCGCACCTCCCGCCCGTACGGGTCGCCGGGGGGTCGCGGCCGCCAGCGCGCGAACCGCGGGGTGGGTGAGGAGGGCCGCCGACCCGCCGACGGCGAAGAGGCGCGCGAAGTCGCGGCGGGTGAGCTGCGAGAGGCTCATCGTGGCTCCGGGGCGCGAGGGCCCGGGCGGTTCGGGCCATCACAGACCCGAGGGGTTGGCCCAAGCTTGATGCCTGGCACGCACGCGGGCAACAGGGTGGTGCGGCGCGCATGCCGTCGCCACCCCGGCCGACAGCTCCGCGCGCTCCAACGAGCGGTCGTCCATCACCTGAAGCCGCTGGACAAGACCCTGGTCTCAGGACGGTGACAGCGCGTATTAGAAGAGTGCCCGCAAGCCCGGGGACTCGTCGGGGAGGTGGTGCCCGCTTCTCCGGCAAGAGCCGCAGAGCTCTCCCAACGAAGCTCGCGGGATCAGAGGATCTCCGTGCTCAAAGACCCCGCGTCGCGCCTCCTGTCCACCCGCCGCCTTCCGCTGGCGCTCGGCTCGCTGGCGTTCCTGCTGACCCTCCCCGCGCTCCGAGCTGGACTGATCGGGGATGACTACTTCCACAGGGCGATCCTCCTCGGCCGGGGAGATATCGGCGCGACCGCCAAGCCCCTGTCGGGGCTGTTCACCTTCGTATCACCGCAGACGAACGGTTCGGTACCCGAGAGCAGCTACCTGCCGTGGTGGGCCGGTCCGGACCTCCACCTGTCCTTCGCCCGGCCTCTCGCCGCCCTGACTCACGCGCTGGACTACCGTCTCTGGCCCGACAGCTTCGCGATGCAGCATCTCCAAAGCCTGCTCTGGTTCGCGCTGGCGGTCGGGCTCGTGGCGGCTTTCTACCGGCGCGTGCACGGACCGGGCCTCGTGGCGGGATTGGCGGGCCTTCTCTTCGCCGTCGAAGATGCCCACGCCATGAGCGCCGGATGGCTCGCCGCCCGCAACACGGTGCTCTGCCTCGTGTGCGGTTCGCTCCTGCTCCATCAGCACCTGACCTGGAGGAGGACGCGCCGGCCGTGGGATCTCTTCCTCGCCCTCTCGGCTCTGGGCGTCGGTCTCGGCTGTGGAGAGGCGACGCTCGGGGCATTGGCCTACGTCGCGGCATGGCAATGGACCCGCGAGCCGGGGAGCTGGGTGCGCCGGTCTCTTCCCCTGATTCCGTACGCGGCGATCGTCGTTTCGTGGCGGGTTCTCTACTCCGGCCTCGGCTATGGCGCGCAGGGCTCGTCGCTCTACATCGACCCCGGGACCCGGCCCATCCTCTTCCTGAAGGCGGTGGCCGAGCGCTGGCCGCTCCTCCTGGCGGCCCAGTGGTGGCAGATCCCCGTCGACCTGTGGCTCCTTCTGCCGCGCCCCGCTCAGGTCGCCGCCTCGGCGCTGGCGGCCCTTGCGGCCGTGGCCGTTGCCGCGCTGCTGTGGAGCCTCCTGCGACGCGATGAGCTGGCCCGCTTCTGGGCCGTCGGGATGGCGCTCTCCCTCGTGCCACTCTGTGCGGCCTTCCCCATGGACCGGTTGCTGGTCTTCTCCGGCATCGGAGCCTTCGCCCTGATGGCGTTGCTCTGCGAGGCCTGCGGGGTGTGGCTATGGCAAGTGGCCGGGGGCGCGGGATGGAGGAGAAGGGCCACGCAGGTCCTCCTGGTCCTGCACGTTCCAGTCGCCGCCTTCCTCCTGGTGGCCCGTACGCTGACGCTGCCGACCTTCGGCGACTTCTTCACGGCCGCCGCCCGAGCGGCGCCGCGTGGGCCCGAGGTGCCTCGGCAGACGTTCGTGTTCGTCAACGGCAACGACTTTCCGGTTACCTACGGCTACATCGTGCGGGTGGCCATGGGAGAGATCGCCGTACCGCGCGCGGTGGCCCAGCTCGCTCCCATGACGACCACCAACGCCGTGGAGCGCGAGGACGAGCGGACGCTGGTCGTGGCGCCGCGAAACGGCTTCCTCGGCATGGCCGTCGACCGATTGCTCGCCGACCCCGATCGCCGATTCTCGCCCGGCGAGACGATCAGGCGTCCGGACTTCCTGGCCGAGGTGCGTGACGTCACCGGCGACGGGCGGCCGCGGCGGGTGGCCTTCCATTTCCGGCAGCCGCTGGAAGACCCCGGATACTGCTGGCTCTATTGGAAGGACGGCCATCTCGTGCCATTCCCTCTGCCGGCCGTTGGGGAGAGCACGACGATCGGGCCGGGATGGGCGGGAAGCCGGGCAGGCGAACGGGAGTGAGCCGAGCCGATCGACTCGACCCACTCCCGTGATCCCGCCTCACGTCAACGCATCAGTGCAGATAGCAGGTCGATCCGGGTCCACCGCCCAGGCTTCCCACCGCAGCGAGCATGGTCGCCGGGAACAGGCCGTCGATCCTCTGGGGATCCGTGCCGTTCTTGGAGATGGTCCCCTGACAGGTGACGGTCCCGTAGGCGGTACCGCCGTTGGACACGACGAACTCGAGGTAGATCGCACTCCCCGTCACGCGTCTGTATGCGAAGTCCACCTGCCAATTGCTCTTCTCGAGCTGGGTGGGCGCCACGTACGTCGAAGGCGTCTCGCCGAACTTGACGGAAGGGACCGCCACGAAGCCAGTGCCGTTGATCGTGACGGAAACACCAACCCCGGTGCTGGTCGCCGAATCCGGGCTCGCGGTCGGATCGGCCCGGCGGGCAGGTCGGGGTCCGCTGGCCCGCCCATCGCCCCGCTCCTACAATGAGCCTTCCCACCCCTCCGTCCCGAAGGTCACGACGATGCCACGTTCGACGCCCTTCCGAGCCCTCGGCCGGTCGGCCGGGTCGCTCCTCGTCCTCTGTCTCGCTCCGTTCCACGCCAGCGCCCAGCAGGCGAACCCCTTCGCCGAGCTCGGATTACGCGCGATCGGCCCCGCAGTGACCGGCGGCCGCGTCCACGACGTGCAGTCGCTGGCCGACGACCCCAGCACCATCTGGGTCGCGAGCGCCAGCGGCGGCCTGTGGAAATCGACCAACCGGGGAACCACCTGGGCCCCGGTCTTCGACGGTCAGCCCACGGGCACGTTCGGCGTCGTGGCCGTCGCTCCCTCGAACCACGACGTGGTGTGGGCGGGCACCGGTGAACAGAACAACCGACAGAGCAGCTCATGGGGGAATGGCGTCTACCGCAGCACGGACGGCGGACGCACGTGGACCCGCCTCGGCCTCGAGAACACCCGCGCCATCGGGCGCATCCTGGTCGATCCCACCGACCCGGACGTGGCCCTCGTGGCGGCCCTGGGCAACCTCTGGGCCCCGTCGTCCGACCGCGGCGTGTTCCGCACGGCGGACGGTGGCCGCACGTGGACCAAGGTGCTCTTCGTGGACACGCTCACGGGCGTGGTGGACATGGCGCGGGACGGCGGAGACTCCGGCACCATCTATGCCGCCGCGTACCAACGCCTACGGCAGCCGTGGGGGTTCAACGGAGGGGGGCCGGGGAGCGGGATCTACCGGAGCACGGACGGCGGGCGCACGTGGCAGAGGCTGAGCCAGGGCCTGCCCCAGGGGGAGATGGGCCGCATCGGCGTGGCGGCTTCCGCCCGGACGCGCGGCCTGGCCTACGCCGTCGTGGAGCACGCCACCCAGGAGGGCATCTACCGCACGACCGACGGCGGCGAGCACTGGGAGCGGATGAGCGACATGAACTCGCGCCCGGCCTACTACAGCGGCCTGTACGTGGACCCCACCGACGACGCCCGCCTCTACCTGCTGACGCGCTGGTTCTACTCCAGCGAGGACGCGGGCGCTACCTGGCGGACGATGCCCACCGAGCCGACGTACGACGTGGGCCTCAAGGGCGACTATCATGCGATGTGGATCGACCCCAACGACTCGCGCCACTTCTACCTCGGCGGCGACGGCGGCCTCTACCAGACGTGGGACCGGGGGGAGACGTACGTGCCCTACGAGAACATCCCCATCGGCCAGTTCTACGGACTCGGCCTGGACGACCGCTCGCCCTACTGGATCTACGGGGGGATGCAGGACAACCACTCCTGGCAGGTGCCGAGCGCCACGCGCCACTACCTGGGCATCGGGGGCGAGGACTGGCACGAGATCGGCTTCAACGACGGCCTCGAGCACGACGTCGACATCGACGGGCCACGCTATGTGTACAGCAACGCCGTAGGAGGCGACCTCACGCTGGTGGACGCGTTCATGGGCGACCGCCGTGAGATCCCCCCTGTCGCGGAGCCGGGCCAGCCGGAGCTGCGCTGGGAGTGGATGACGCCGGGGGCCGCGTCGCGCTTCACGGCGGGGACGTACTACTACGGGGCACAGCGCCTCATGATCACCCGCGACCATGGCACGACCTGGACGGGCACGGCGGACCTGACGCGAGACATCGACAGGGATACGCTCTCGATCATGGGCGTGAAGGGCTCCGCGCCCATGCTGTCGAAGAACGACGGCCAGGGGGCGTTCAGCGCGCTGAGTGCCGTGGCGGAGTCCCCCCTCGACCCCGCCGTGCTCTGGGTCGGCAGCGACGACGGCAACATCCAGGTGAGCCGGGATGGCGGGGCCACGTGGGCGGAGGTGGGGCGCAATCTCCCGCGGGGCGCGCCGAGCGGCGCCTACATCAGCCGCATCTCGGGATCACGGGCCGGACCGGGCGTGGCCTACGTGGCCGTGGACGACCATCGCCGGGGTGACTTCCGGCCCTACGCCTACCGCACGGAGGACTTCGGGCGCACGTGGACCTCCATCGCGGGCGGGCTGCCCGAGGACGGCTCGGTGCGCTTCGTCGGCGAGCATCCCGATCGGGCCGGGGCCCTCCTCCTGGGCACGGAGCACGCGCTGTACGCTTCCCCGGATGGGGGGACGACGTGGTACCCCCTCGGCTCGGACCTCCCCGCTACGCTCTACATGGAGGTCGAGGTGCAGCCGCGCACGCACGACGCCGTCGTGGCCACGCACGGCCGCGGCATCTACATCCTGGACGATGCGTCGTCCATCGCCGAATGGACGCCGGAGGTGGCCGCGGAGCCGGTGCACCTCTTCTCCATCCGCCCCGCGCACATCTGGCAGTACTGGGAGGACTTCTCCTACCGGGGCCAGGACTACTGGGCGGGGGACAACCCCCCGGAGGGGGCGATCCTCGACTACACGCTCGGCCGCGCGGCACCATCGGTGCAGCTCACGATCGCCGACGAAGACGGAAACGTCGTGCGCACGCTCATCGGCGAGTCGGGCGCGGGGACGATCCACCGGGTGGTCTGGGACCTCCGCCACGAGCCGCCCCCCTCGGAGTCGGAGGATCCCGACAACCCTCAGGCGCAGGCGCTGCCTCGGCCGCCCCGGCCGCTGGCGCCCACGGGGCCGTGGGTGTCGCCCGGGACGTATACGGTCACGGTGACGGCCGGCGTGGACGTGGCGACCGGGACCGTCGTCGTGCGCGGTGATCCAGGCAAGCCGGCGCTGACGACCGCCCAGTACCGCGAGCGTGAGCGGTTCCTGGTGGACCTGCTGACGGTGCAGCGCGCGGCCTTCGCCCTCGCCGGCCGCGGGAACGCACCGCCCGCCGCCCGCCGCGTCTACTTCGGAGCCTCCAGCCTGGCGTCGGAGTTCAACGGGCGGGGCTCGGTACAGGGATCGCTCTATCCGCCTACGCCGACGCAGCGACGGAGGCTGGAGGAGCTGAAGGCAGAGCTGGAACGTCTGGGCGGCTGAGTCGTCGAGGGGGGGATGCTACGTCATCGTACGTAGCACACTCGGAACGGGCCGACACCAACTTCCCGGGGTCGGCTCGTCCACTCCGTTCAGGAGGCCCCCATGCGCTCCCCTGCCCGTTTCCGGCCCGGCAACGCGACGTTCCTCGCGCTGGTCGCCTGGCTTCCGTGCACGCGGCTCGAGGCGCAGGCTGCTCACCCCACCGGGCTCGAGGTGGGCGCGCTCCCCGCGATCAACTTCGACTCCGACGAGGGCTTCGGGTACGGCGCGATCGCGGAGCTGTATCACTACGGTGATGGTACGCAGGACCCCTACGTGTGGACGATTCAGCCCACCGTCTTCCTCACGACGGAGGGACGGATGGACGTCACGCTCTTCGTCGACGCGCCCCACGTACTTCCCGGCGGTTGGCGGGTTGATGCAGCGGTCGCGAGCGAGCGGCACATCGCCACCCCCTACTACGGCCTCGGCAACGCCACGGAGTACGACCCGTCGCTGGAGGCCGAGGACGGGCCCGATCCCCACTACTACCGGTTTGGACGCACGCGCAGATCCGTGTCGGTGAACGTGCAGCACCGCCTCGCTCGCGACGGGATGCGCGTCCTGGCAGGTGTCGGCGCGGCGCGCACTTCCGTTCGGGCGGTCCCGGAGGGTCGCGGCACCACCCTGTACGCTCTGGATTGGGGCGACAGCGGCGCTGCCGAGTGGTCGAATCACATACGGGCGGGCCTCGTCTGGGACACCCGCGACCGCGAGAGCGGTCCGACGCGGGGGAGCTGGACCGAGCTGCTGGTGCAGCACGTCGACCACGCGTTGGGCTCCGACGCGACCTGGACGCGCTGGACGTTCGCCGACCGCCGGTACCTGTCGCCGACTCCCCGCCTCACCCTCGCCCACCGCTATCTCCTCCAGGGTGTGCACGGGGACGCACCCGTGTACGAGCTCTTCCGCGTCCAGACGTCCTTCAAGCAGCAGGAGGGGCTGGGCGGTGCCAAGAGCCTACGGGGCATGCTCAAGAACAGGTGGGTGGGGCGGGGGATGCTGATCTGGAACATCGAGCTGCGGTGGCGCGCGGCCGATTTCCGCCTGTGGGGCAGGCCGTTCCACACCGTGCTCTCCGCCTTCCTCGACCAGGGTCGCGTGTGGGAGGACGGCGTGCACCTCGACGAGGTGTTCACCGATCTGCATCGCGGCGTGGGTGGAGGCGTGCGGCTGGGGATGGGGAAGAACTTCGTGGTTGCCGTCGACGCGGGAACGTCGAACGAGACCGGTCTCCCGATCTACATCGGGCTCGGCTACCTGTACTGAGTCGGCCGTTCGGTCGGGATCCGGGTGATACGGAGATGCAGAGGGGGCGCCGGTCGGACCGGCGCCCCCCGGGGAAGCCTCTCGGCCGCGAGGGCCGTGCGCCCTACGAGGTGGGGGCTGCCTCGCAGGTGACAACAGTCACCGTGTAGGTGCCGCCGTCGACTGCGGTGTGGTCGGCGTCGGCCACCGCGTCCGTCGCCGGCGCGTCGGCGGTCCACATCAGCTTGTCCCCGTTCTCGAACACCGTCTCGGCCTGGTAGCCCAGAGTGTACGTGTCGAAGTCGGTCACGTCGATGTGGAAGACGAACCCGTCGGTGTCCTCCTCCGTCATGCCCGAGAACATGAGCGGGTTGTCCTCGCTGTCCACGAGGGTCGTCGCGGTCGCGGTCGGCACGAACTCCGCGAGTGTCCTGTCCGCATTCCCACACATCGGGATAGTGACGTCCGTGTCGAGCGCCACGGTTCCCGAGATCGTCGCGACGGCGGTCCCATCCTCGATCTCGTTGGGCGATGCCTGGGCTCCGTGGATGACGGGATGCATGACCCACTTGCCCGACTGGCCGGCCTGGTGGCCGAAGCTCTGCGACACGTCGAAGTCCAGGAGGATCCCGTTGGCACCCTCGGCGACGTCCAGTGCGTCGGCGAACTTCACCTTGAGGCCGCTCTGTGAGCAGCTCGGGCATTGGAGATCGCCGGTGGCCGCCGTCCCGTCGGGCGGCTCCACGCCGTTGCCGTAGACGTACCAGCTGTCACCCGAGCGCAGAGCGGCCCCGCCGAGGACGAAGCGCGCCTCGGAGTATGTCCCGGGATCCAGCTCCTGGTCCTCGCTCAGGACCATGGGTGCTCCGATCAGGTCAGTGATGTTGATGAGGTCGGTGGACTCGGCGAGGAGTGAGACCTTGCCGTTGTCCCCCATCAGCACGACGTCGTCGACCTTGACCCAGACCTCGTCGACGTCGCCGGCCCGGTCCTTCAGATAGACCGACATCGTGGCGTTGGCCGGATTGTTGGTCAGTGAGCTGTCGCATCCGGCCGCCAGCATCGGAAGAAGTGCGAGCGCCAGGTACCACCGCGGCCCTCGGAAGTCGCGTGAGCGTCCCATACGGATCTCCTGTTCGAAGTCCTGCCGTGCCGTCGCAGGCACGTGGTTTCTCCTCGGTCGTCTCTCTCGGCGAGGGTGCCGGAGTCGCAAACCACGTGCCATCCCTTGGCACGCAACAACTTCCCCCCCCTTACAACGCTATCGCCGTCCGGCCGCGATTGTCCATGAAATAGTTCCCTGGAGGGGCGGGTGCGGGTGACCACGACGACCCTCGGCTCCCTTCGGCGCCTTACCCTCCCGGTGCTCGGCCGTGGCACCGGAACGATCCTTGCGTCGAAGGACAGCGGTTGATCGGAAGCCTTTTCGGGGCCAAGCTGCACGTCTCGCGGCGATGTGTGGGATCGGACGAAAGGAGATCTTCTGGACCTGGATAGGTTCGAGAGAGCGGGCAGGGTCGTCATCGAGCATCTGCGCCCGGAGGTCGATGCCGGTCGCTTTCCGGTCAAGCGCTCCGTGGGCCAGTCCGTCGAGGTGCGCGTGGCCATGTTCGCGGATGGCCACGACCGGCTCGCCGGTGTGCTCCGTCATCGTCACGTGGAGCGTGACGACTGGAGCGAGACGCCGCTGCGGCCCGAGCCCAACGACCTGTGGACCGCCGGCTTCGAGGTGCTGGAAGAGGGGCGCTACGAGTACACGGTCCAAGGGTGGGTGGACCCCTTCGCCACCTGGCGGGTCGACACACGCACCAAGGCGGAGGCGGGCCAGGACATCGCCGTCGAGCTGCTCCAGGGCGCCGAGCTGGTCGAGGGAGCTGCCGCGCGCGCCGAAGGACGGGATCGCGCCGCGCTCGAGGACCGCGCGGAGACGCTTCGGAACCCGGAGGTGGTGTCTGCGCAGAGGCTCCGCGTCGCCCTGAGCGACGAGTTGCGCAGGCTCGTGAACCGGTATCCCGATCGGTCCCACGCGACCCGCTACGCGCGTGTGCTCCAGGTGCTCGTGGAGCGCGAGCGAGCGCGCTTCAGCGCCTGGTACGAGTTCTTCCCCCGCTCCTGCACCGATGACCCGTCGGTCCACGGGACCTTCCGCGACTGCTTCGATCGGTTGGAATACGTGGCCGACATGGGGTTCGACGTCGTCTACCTCCCGCCGATCCACCCCATCGGGCACACGAACCGGAAAGGCCCCAACAACGCTCCGGAGGCCGGGCCCGACGACCCGGGAAGCCCGTGGGCCATCGGCTCCGAGGAGGGCGGCCACGACGCCGTGCACCCCGAGCTCGGGTCCCTCGATGACTTCGAGGTGTTCCTGCGCAGGGCCCGCGAGCTGGGGATGGAGGTCGCCCTCGACCTGGCCTACCAATGCTCTCCCGACCACCCCTGGGTGAAGGAGCACCCCGAGTGGTTCCTGCACCGCCCGGACGGGACGGTCCAGTACGCGGAGAACCCACCCAAGAAGTACGAGGACATCTACCCGATCCACTTCGACACCGGGGACCGGGAGGCTCTGTGGGAGGGGCTGATGGGGGTGGTGCGCTTCTGGATCGAGCAGGGGGTGCGCATCTTCCGGGTCGACAATCCGCACACCAAGGCCTTCCCGTTCTGGGAATGGCTCATCGCGAGGGTGAAGCGGACGCATCCCGACGTCCTCTTCCTGGCGGAGGCCTTCACCGGGCCGCGCAAGATGCACCGTCTGGCCAAGCTGGGGTTCACGCAGTCCTACACGTATTTCACGTGGCGGAACACCAAGGCCGAGCTGACCTCCTACCTGACCGAGCTCTTCGGTGGGGACGGGAGGGAGTACCTGCGGCCGAACCTGTGGCCGAACACCCCCGACATCCTGACCGAATACCTCCAGACCGGCGGGCGTCCGGCCTTCATGGCGCGCGTCACGCTCGCCGCTACCGCCGCGGCCAGCTACGGCATCTACGGCCCCGCCTTCGAGCTGTGCGAGGCCACCCCGCGTGAGCCGGGCAGCGAGGAGTACCTGCACTCGGAGAAGTACCAGATCCGCGTCTGGAACGTCGACGACCCCGAGTCCATCGCGCCGTACATCGCGAGGCTCAACGGCATCCGCCGGGAGAACCCGGCCCTCCACGACGACTGGAACCTGCGCTTCGTGGACGTGGACAACGAGAAGCTGTTGGCGTACGTGAAGGCCACGGACGACGGCTCCAACATCGTGCTGGTCGTGGTCAACCTGGACCCGTACAACGTGCAGTCCGGGTGGATCGACGTGCCTCTCGCCGAGCTGGGGCTCGACGAGGGCCGCTCCTACCAGATGCACGACCTGGTGAGCGACGCTCGCTACCTCTGGTACGGGCGCCGGAACTACGTCCAGGTCGATCCGCAGAGCGCCCCGGCGCACGTCTTCCGTCTCCGCCGGCGGGTCCGCACCGAGCGCGACTTCGACTACTACATGTGAGGGGGTGATGGCGGCACGCGATGAGACCGAACGGCCTTCCTCGGACCCGCTGTGGTACAAGGATGCCGTCATCTACGAGCTCCACGTGCGGGCCTTCCACGACAGCAACGGCGACGGCATCGGAGACCTTCCCGGCCTGATCCAGAAGCTGGACTACCTCCAGCACCTCGGCGTCACCGCCATCTGGCTGCTCCCCTTCTATCCGTCGCCGCTGCGCGACGACGGATACGACATCGCGGACAACCGGGGCGTTCACGCGGACTATGGCACGCTGGCGGATTTCCAGCGGTTCCTCCAGGAGGCTCACGCGCGCGGACTGCGCGTCATCACCGAGCTGGTGATGAACCACACGTCGGACCAGCATCCCTGGTTCCAGCGCGCCCGGCGGGCGCCCGAAGGCACCTCGGAGCGCGACTTCTACGTGTGGAGCGACACGCAGAACAAGTACGAGGACACCCGCATCATCTTCCAGGACTTCGAGGCGTCCAACTGGAGCTGGGACCCCCTCGCGCAGGCGTACTACTGGCACCGCTTCTACTCCCACCAGCCCGACCTGAACTTCGACAACCCCGAGGTGCGTGGGGCCATGCTCGAGGTCGTCGACTTCTGGTTCGACATGGGTGTGGACGGCGTACGCCTGGACGCCGTGCCCTACCTGTTCGAGCGGGAGGGCACCAACTGCGAGAACCTCCCGGAGACCCACGAGTTCCTCAAGGAGCTGCGGGCACACGTCGACCGCCGCTACGAGGACAAGATGCTGCTCGCGGAGGCGAACATGTGGCCGGAGGACGCCGTCGCCTACTTCGGCGATGGCGACGAGTGCCACATGGAGTTCCACTTCCCGCTCATGCCGCG
>CAZPZU010000005.1:67943-92904 GCA_964591135.1 uncultured Gemmatimonadaceae bacterium
TGGCGATCCGCATGGAGGACCGCTTCCCCATCATGGAGGTGATGCGCGCCACCCCCGAGATCCCGGACACCTGCCAGTGGGCGCTCTTCCTGCGCAACCACGACGAGCTCACCCTCGAGATGGTCACGGACGAGGACCGCGACTACATGTACCGCGTGTACGCCGCGGACCCGCAGGCCCGCATCAACCTGGGGATCCGCCGCCGGCTCGCTCCGCTGCTGGGGAACCACAGGCGCAAGATCGAGCTGATGACCGCGCTCCTGTTCTCGCTGCCGGGCACGCCCGTCATCTACTACGGCGACGAGATCGGGATGGGTGACAACATCTACCTGGGCGACCGGAACGGCGTGCGCACGCCCATGCAGTGGAGCCCCGACCGCAACGCCGGCTTCTCGCGCGCCAATCCGCAGCGGCTGTACCTGCCCCTCGTCATAGATCCGGAGTACCACTTCGAGTCGCTGAACGTCGAGTCGCAGGACAACAACACCCAGTCGCTGCTCTGGTGGATCAAGCGGCTCATCGCCCTGCGGCGCGGCCATCCCGCGTTCGGGCGCGGCACCATCGAGCTGCTGACGCCGGAGAACCGGAAGGTCCTCGCCTTCCTGCGCCAGCTCGATGGCGAGACGATCCTGGTGCTCGTCAACCTGTCGCGCTTCACGCAATACGTGGAGCTGGACCTGCACGGGCTCCCCGGCAGGATCCCGGTGGAGCTGTTCGGGCGCACCCGCTTTCCCCCCATCGGCGACGCGCCGTACTTCTTCACCCTCGGTCCGCACACGTTCTACTGGTTCACCCTGGAGGCGTCGCCGACCACGGGCGCGGACCATGAGCGTGAGCGCGACATTCCCGAGCTGCGGGTGCACGGGAGCTGGCTCGACGCCATCGGTCCGGAGGCCCCGGACCGCGTGCTCTCCGCCATCGAGGCGTACCTGGGGACGTGCCGGTGGTTCGGAGGCAAGGCGCGCACGCTGTCCAAGCTGAGCATCGTGGATCGGATCGAGGCATCCCCGACCGAGGCGAAGTCGTGCTTCACGCTGGTGCGCGCGGAGTACGTGGAAGGTGAGCCGGAGACGTACATCCTCCCTCTGGCCTTCTGGCCCGAGAGCGAGCCCGATCCCACCGACGTGGCCCCCGGCCACGTGGTGGCGAGGGTCACCGTGAACGGCGAAGCCGGCGAAGCCACTCCGGGTGTCCTCTACGAGTCCGTGGCGGACGAAGAGCTGGCCGAGGCACTCCTCCGGATGGTTGCGGGTCGCGAGCGGGTCGCGGGCGTGGCGGGGAGCATCGTCGGGGTGCCTGCGGAGGGGCTCGCGGCGGTGTGGAGTGCCGACCAGCCCGTGCCCGAGCCCTCGCTCGTGGGCGCCGAGCAGAGCAACACGTCGCTCCGCTTCGGGCAGAAGCTGATCCTCAAGATCTACCGGAAGGTCGACGGAGGGGTGAATCCGGACCTGGAGATCGGGCGCTTCCTTACCGAGCAGACCGACTTCGTGAACACGCCGCCCGTGGTCGGCTCGCTGGTGTATCGGCCAGAGTCGGGGCCCGAGGCCACCCTGGGCATCCTGCAGCGCTTCGTGCCGAACGAGGGCGACGCCTGGCAGTATACGATCGACGCCCTGCGCAGCTACTGGGAGCGCTGCCTGGCCCTGCCCCACGGTGAGCGGAAGGCCGTGCCTCCCGACGCCTCTCTGATGGCGCGGGCGGAGCAGAGCCCGGACGAGGACGCACGTGGCCTCATCGGGCCGTACCTGAACGCTGCGGACGAGCTGGGGCGGGTGACGGCGGAGCTCCACCTGGCGCTTGCGTCCTCCCGGGAGGATCCGGCCTTCGCGCCCGAGCCGCATCCGCCGCATTTCTCCCGCTCCCTCTTCCAGTCGGTGGGCTCCCAGATACGCGACTGCATGGAGCTTCTCGTGAAGCGGGCCGGGACGATCCCTGCGCCGGACCGGGAGTTGGTGGATGCCCTGGTGTCGCGGGAAGCGGACCTCCACGGGGTGCTGCGGGAGCTGACCACGGCCGACATCTCCGCTCGCCGGATCCGCACGCACGGCGACTTCCATCTTGGGCAGGTGCTGTTTACCGGTCGGGACTTCGTCGTCATCGACTTCGAGGGTGAGCCCGCCCGTTCGATCAGCCAGCGGCGCCTCAAGCGCTCGCCGCTGCGGGACGTGGCGGGGATGTTGCGCTCGTTCCACTACGCGAGCGTATTCGGTCTCCAGCTCGGCGGGGTGATCCGCCCGGAGGACGTCACCACGCTCGAACCGTGGAGGCGGTTGTGGCACGATTGGGTGACGGCGGCCTATCTGCAGACGTACCAGAGCATCGTCGGGAACGCCGACTTCCTCCCGGGCTCCCGGGAGGGCCGGGAAGCCCTCCTGCGGGCGTTCCTGCTGGAGAAGGCGATCTACGAGCTGCGATATGAGCTGAACAACAGGCCGAGCTGGGTCCGGGTCCCGGTGGACGGACTGCTGGAGATCCTGGGCCCGGCCGACGGCTGACTCAAGACGAGCCTTGGAGGCGAGGACGATGGAACCGGAAGTGACACCGCGCACGGAGGGGCCCCCCGTCGCCGGCCGACCGCGTAGCGGGGACGAGCTGCGCCTCACCGAAGATGACCTGCACTGGTTCGGGGAGGGCAACCACTACCGCCTCTACGAAAAGCTCGGCGCGCACCCCACCGTCGAGGACGGCGAGGAGGGCACCCGCTTCACCGTATGGGCCCCGGAGGCCCGCAGCGTCTCCGTGGTAGGGGACTTCAACGGGTGGAGCCCCGGCGCGGAGCCCCTCGGCTCGATGGGCGTCTCGGGGCTGTGGACGGGCTTCGCGCCCGGGGTCGGAAAGGGCGCCGCCTACAAGTACCACATCGAGTCGGGTCAGACCCGCTACGTGGTCGACAAGGCGGACCCGTTCGCGTTCCGCACCCTCACGGCGCCGGAGACGGTGTCGGTGGTGTGGGACCTCTCCTACGAATGGGGCGACCACGACTGGATGGCGCGGCGACCGGGGCGGAAGGCGGCCTCCGAGCCGGTGTCCATCTACGAAGTGCACCTCGGCTCGTGGCGGCGCCCCGGTGACGACCCCCGGGCGTTCCTCTCGTACCGGGAACTGGCACCGTTGCTGGTGGAGCACGTGCGCGACATGGGCTTCACGCACGTGGAGCTCCTCCCGGTCATGGAGCACCCGTTCTACGGCTCCTGGGGCTATCAGGTGACGTCGTTCTTCGCGCCCACCGACCGGTACGGAACGCCCCAGGACCTGATGTACCTGATCGACCAGCTGCACCAGAACGGCATCGGCGTCATCCTCGACTGGGTGCCGTCGCACTTCCCTTCCGACGAGCACGGGCTCGGCTACTTCGACGGGACCCACCTCTACGAGCACGAGGATCCACGGCAGGGTGTCCACCCCGACTGGAACAGCCTGATCTTCAACTACGATCGGCACGAGGTGCGCTCCTTCCTGCTGAGCAGCGCGCTCTTCTGGATGGACTGCTTCCATGCCGACGGCCTGCGCGTCGACGCCGTGGCGTCGATGCTCTACCTCGACTACTCGCGCAAGGATGGGGAGTGGATCCCGAACCGCTACGGCGGGCGCGAGAACCTGGGGGCCATCCAGTTCCTGAGGCGGCTCAACGAGACCGTGTACCGCGAGCATCCCGGCGCCCACACCGTGGCCGAGGAGTCGACGGCGTGGCCCATGGTATCGCGCCCCACCTACGTGGGCGGGCTCGGCTTCGGCATGAAGTGGGACATGGGGTGGATGCACGACACGCTCGAGTACTTCCGCTTCGATCCGATCTTCCGGAAGTACCATCACGACCGCCTGACCTTCCGCCAGCTCTACGCGTCGTCCGAGAACTTCGTCCTTCCGCTGAGCCACGACGAGGTCGTGCACGGGAAGGGCTCGCTGCTGGGCAAGATGCCGGGAGACGAGTGGCAGCGCTTCGCGAACCTGCGGCTGCTGTACGCCTGGATGTTCGCGCAGCCCGGGAAGAAGCTGCTCTTCATGGGCGCGGAGCTGGCGCAGGGCCGTGAGTGGAACCACGAGGAGAGCCTGGAGTGGCACCTCCTCGAGTACCCGCGCCACGAGGGTGTGCGCCGATGGGTGGCCGACCTCAACCACGTGTACGCGGGCAACCCGGCGCTGCACCGGCTCGACTTCGAGCCCCGGGGATTCGAATGGGTGGACTGCTCCGACGTCGAGGACAGCGTCGTCAGCCTGCTCCGCAAGGGCGAGGCCGGCGACCCCGAGGTCCTGGCCGTGTTCAACTTCACGCCGGTCCCGCGGCACAACTATCGGGTGGGCGTTTCCCGTGGCGGGGATTGGACCGAGATCGCGAACAGCGATGCGCCCGAGTACGGCGGGAGCGGCCAGGGCAACCTCGGGGGCGTGTCGGCCGCACCGATCCGGGGGCACGGGAGGCCGTGGTCGTTGAACCTGGTCGTGCCTCCCCTGGGTGCGGTCTTCTTCCTGGGCCCGGACGGGAACGGGGCGTGAGCTCCGCCGATCCCCTTCCCGGCGCCACCTGGCTCGGGGGGGGACGGTGCCGCTTCCGCGTGTGGGCGCCCGCACGCCACGAGGTCGCGGTGCGCCTGTTGGAGCCCGGCGACCGCGTGGTGCCCCTCGGGCCGTGCGAGCGCGGCTACCACGAGGCCGTCGTGGAGGACGTGGCTCCGGGCGCGCTCTACCTGATCCGGCTCGAGGACGGCGTGGAGCGCCCCGACCCCGCCTCCCGGCATCAGCCGCGCGGGGTGCACGGGCCGTCCGGCGTCGTCGACCCCACGTTCGCGTGGGACGACGACGGCTTCCGGCCCCCCGCGGCGCGCGACCTCGTCCTGTACGAGCTCCATGTCGGCACCTTCACCGTGGAGGGCACGTTCGACGCCGCGATCGGACACCTCGATGCGCTGCGCGATCTGGGGATCACCGCCGTGGAGCTGATGCCGGTCGCCCAGTTCCCGGGCGACCGGAACTGGGGGTACGACGGTGCCTACCTCTGGGCCGTGCACGACGGATACGGCGGCCCGGACGGCCTGCGACGCCTGGTGCGCGCATGCCACCGCCGCGGCCTCGCCGTCCACCTGGACGTGGTCTACAACCACCTGGGACCGGAGGGGAGCTACCTCGCCGACTTCGCCCCGTACTTCACCGACGTCTTCCGGACGCCCTGGGGCGCGGCGGTCAACTTCGACGGTCCGGGCAGCGACGAGGTGCGCGCGTACTTCACGGCCAACGCCCAGCACTGGGTCCGCGAGTACCACGTGGACGGACTCCGCCTGGACGCGATCCACGCGATCTACGACCAATCGGCCGTGCCGTTCCTCGAGGAGCTGGCCGAGCGCGTGGCCACCGAGTCGGCGCGCCGCGGCAGGAAGGTCACCGTGGCAGGCGAGACGAACCGGAACGACGCCCGCTTGGTGGAGGAGCCGGGCCGAGGCGGGACGGGGCTCGACGCCATCTGGAGCGATGATCTCCACCACGCCCTGCACACGCTCCTGACCGGGGAGTCCCGCGGCTACTACGGCGATTTCGGGCGCCTGGCCGACCTGGAGCTCGCCCTGCGCGACCGCTTCGCCTATGCCGGACGCTACTCCCCCTTCCGGCGCCGGACGTACGGCCGCCCCGCACGACACCTCCCGGCCGACCGCTTCGTCGTGTTCGCGCAGAACCACGACCAAGTGGGCAACCGTCCGTCCGGGGACCGGCTGAGCGCGCTCGTCCCGACGGCCGCGCAGCGACTGGCCGCGACGGTGGTGCTGCTCTCGCCCTACGTACCCCTCCTCTTCATGGGGGAGGAGTACGGAGAGACGGCGCCCTTCCCCTACTTCACCAGCCACGGGGACCCGGCGCTGGTCGAGGCGGTGCGGAAGGGCCGGAAGGAGGAGTTCGCGGAGTTCGCGTGGGGCACCGAGCCGCCCGATCCCCAGGACGAGGCCACGTTCCGCTCGGCACACCTGGACCGACGCCTCGGTGAGCGCCGTGGCCATCGTGGGCTGTTCGCGCTCCACCACGAGCTCCTGAGGATGCGCCGCGAACATCCGGCCCTCGCCTCGCGGCGCGCGGAGGATCTGACGACGTTCCGCGACGACGGAGCCGGGGTGCTGGCGGTGAAGCGCAGGTCCAGCGGCGCCGAATGCCTCCTCATCTTCCGTTTCGCCGCCGGAAGCGCGCGTTTCGCACCGCCCCTCGACGCGGGCACGTGGCGCCGGGTGCTGGACACGGCCGAGGAGCGGTGGGACGGCCCCGGGGCGACCGTGCCCGAGACGCTCGAGGCGGGGGCGAAGCCATCCATCGAGCTCGGTGCGTGGGCGGGAGTGATGCTCGAGCGACTCTGAGCGGCCTGCCGGTGTACTTTACCGACATGCGCCGATCGTACCGACCCCTTTCGCTGCCAACCGCGGCGTCCGCGCTTCTGGCGACGGCCTGTGCCGCCCACTCTCCGGCGCCGGGGGCTCCGGAGGCGCGGGCGCCCGCCTGCGTCGTGGTGCCGACGGGCGAGCCGCCGGAGGGCGCTCCGCGCGGCCGCTCGGCGTCCGATGCGGACATATCGGTTGCGCTGTCCACTCCGGTCGACCCGGCCAAGGCGCCTTCGGGGACCGGCGCGAGCGAGCGGCTGGTGTACGGACAGCTCTACCGGACGCTCGTGGAGATCGACTGCGAGGGTCGGGCGCGCCCGGGCCTGGCCGCGTCGTGGTCGCACGACCGTGACGGGCTCCGCTGGCGCTTCACGCTCCGGGACGACGCCCGCTTCTGGGACGGCACCCCCGTGACCGCCCACGCCGTCGCCCGCTCCTGGGCGTCCGGGCCCTCGCCGTCCGGGAGCCCGGTCGTCGGTCCGGGGATCGCCTCCGCGAGCGTCGAGGGCGACCGGGAGCTGACGGTGCTCCTCACCGAGCCGTTCCCCTCCGTCGAGGCGTTCGCCCGTCCCGCGCTGGCTGTGACGGGAGCGCGAACGGACGGGGGATGGCCGCTGGGGACGGGACCGTACCGTCCGCTGTCGGATCCGTCGGACGACCCGCGGGGGCTCCGGCTGGTTGCCACGGACGGGAAGGCCGCGATGAGCTTCCGGACGACCCCAGGGGGCGACGCGCGCGCCGCGCTGGACGCCGGCGTGGACGCCTTGGTGTCCACCGACCCGGCGGTGATCGCCTACGCGCGGGCGTTGCCCGGTTTCGCCGCCGTCCCGCTCCCCTGGTCGAGGACGTACGTGGTGGCCGCGCTTCCGGGGTGGTCGGCGGGCGGCGACTCGTCGGCCGCTCCTCCTGCCGAGGCGCTCGACGGCCTCGCGCGCGGCGCGGTGCGCGCCGAGGCGCGTCCGGCCGAGCCCCCCTTCTGGTGGACGACGGGTGGGTGCGGGGGCGCCGCGTCCTCGGAGGCGGGTGCGCCCGGCCGCATCGCCGCTCCGAGCGCGGCGCCCGCGCGCCGCGCCACTCCGCCGCGCTTCGTCTACCCGCTCGGCGACGCCGTCGCCCGGGGCCTCGCCGAACGGCTGGTGGCCCTCGCCGGCCGCGGCCCTGCGACGCCCGCCTGGCTGGCGGCGGCCGTGCCGGGCCTCCGCGACGCCTCGGCGGCGGTCGTGGCGGCCGGGATGGATCCGGCCGGCTTGGCGCTCGCCGTGCGCCGCGGCGACGCCCTCGCGTTCGTGGTGCCCGTACCGAGGGCGGCCGGCGGGGCCTGCCTCTCCGAGTTGCTCGCCGCGGACGACGAGATGGCGGGCGCCGTGCTCGCTCCGGGCCCGGGGCTGCGCATCACGGCGCTCGTCGACGTGCGGCCGTCGCTCGTCATCCGGCGCGGGGTCGCCGCTGTGACCGTCGGTGGCGACGGGACGCTGTCGTTTTACCCCGGGGGATCGGAGCCTTGACGTTCCGCGCGCGTGTCCTGGTCGCCAGCGTGGTGGTCGCCGTCGCCCCCCTCGCCGTGCTCACCCTCGGCATCCGCCGGGAGGTCGAGAAGAGGCTCACGGCGCAGTACCGCACACGGATCGACGCGCTCACCGACGTGATCCGGGAGGACGTGGCGCGCCGCGGCGAGGAGATCGACGCGCGCCTGGAAGCCCTCGCATCGGGCGTGCAGGACGACGCGAGGGTACGCGCCGCCGTGCTGCTCGGCGAAGAGCGCCCGGAGGTGTTGGACTGGGCGGGGCGCGCCATGCCCTTGGCGGGTCTGGACTACCTGATGCTCCTCGACAGCTCGGGTCGCATCCTCAGCTCGGGGCACTTCCGCAACGAGTACGACCGGCGGTCGACGACGGTCGACTCCCTCCTCGGCGGGGCGGACGGACCCGTTCTCGTGCAGGCCAGGACGGCGGAGGGGTCGTTCCTCGCGCTGACGCGGGCCCGCGCGTTCGAGATGGGCGGGCGGCGCTTCACCCTGGCCGGCGGTGTCCAGGTCGACGGTGGGTTCCTCGACCGGCTCGCCCGTGGCGAGCAGGCCGGTGGCCTCGGCGTGGAGCTCCTCCGGCCGGGCGACCCGACCGCCGCCGCGCCTACCCGCTCCGCCATGAGGGCGGAGCTCGCGCTGCCCTACGTGGACGACACGGCGCCCACGACCACGCTCGACACCGCCCGCATCGTGCTCACGCACTCCCTCTCGCCGCTCGTTGCCCTGCAGCGGGGGATGGACGTGTGGTTCCTCGCCGGCATCGTCGTCGCCCTGCTGCTGGCCGTGCTGATCGCCCGGACCGTGTCGACGCGCGTGACCCGCCCGCTGACCGAGCTCGCCGCGAAGACCCGGCGCGTCGATCTCGATCGCCTCGACGTGGACTTCCGCTCCACGCGGCGTGACGAGATCGGCTCGCTCGCGCGGCTCATGGCGGCGATGGTCGAGCGGCTGCGCGCCAGCGTCGCCCAGCTCCGGCAGGCCGAGCGGCGGGCGACCGTCGGCGACATGGCCCGGCAGGTGAACCACGACATTCGCAACGGCTTGCTCCCCATCCGCAACGTGATCCGGCACCTGGCCGAGGTCGCCCGGGAAGCGCCGGCGGAGCTGGCTCCGGTGTTCGTCGAGCGCCAGGGCACGCTCGACGGCGGCATCACCTACCTCGAGAGCCTCGCGTCCACGTACGCGCGGCTGTCACCGCGTGCCGACCGCCGGCCGTGCGACGTGAACCACGTGGCGCGCGCGCTCGTGCGGGACATGCCCGTGCCCGATGGCGCGTCGCTGCGCGCTGAGCTCGCCGAGCCGCTCTCGCGCGTGGCCGCCGACCCGGTCGTCTTGCGGCGCATCGTGGAGAACCTGGTGGTGAACGCACTCGAGAGCCTGGACGGAGCCGGTTCGGTCGTGGTCTCCACCGTGGGTGGCCGGACGGAGCAGGGGAGCACGATCACCCTCGTCGTCACCGACACCGGGCGTGGGATGGACGCGGAACGGGTGGAGCGCATCTTCGAGGACTTCTTCTCGACCAAGCCGGACGGCACGGGCCTCGGCCTGTCCATCGTCCGTCGGCTGGTCGCGGACCTGGGCGGCCGCATCGACGTCGACAGCGCGCCCGGCCGCGGGAGCCGGATCCGTGTCGAGCTGCCCGCCCTGGACCCGACCGGGGCGGAGGAGGGGAACGCATGACCAGGCACATCCTCGTGGTCGACGACGTTGCGGCCATGGCCGAGCAGTACGCCTACGACCTCCGCCGCCTGGGCGGCTACCGGACGCGGGTCGCCACCGGGGGCCGCGAGGCGTTGGACGTGCTCGCAGAGGAGCGGATCGACTGCGTCATCCTCGACCTGGAGATGCCCGGCGTCGACGGCTTCGACGTGCTGCGCGGGATGCGCGAGCGCGAGCGCGACGTACCGGTCATCGTCTACACGGGCACGGGCGACTTCGACCGGTGTGCGCAGGCGATCCGGCTCGGGGCCTACGGCTTCATCGACAAGTCGGAGTCGATGCAGCGGGTCCTGCACGAGGTGCGTACGGCCCTCGAGCGCGGGCGCCTGGCCTCCGAGGTGAGGGCGCTGCGCGCCCGCGTCGACGCCGAATCGTCGCTGGTCGGCGCGAGCCCCGCGATGCAGCGGCTCCGGGAGGAGATGCGCCGCGTGGCGCCGATCCCCAGCCCCGTCCTCGTCCTCGGGGAGAGCGGGTCGGGCAAGGAGCTGGTGGCGCGTGACCTGCACGCCCTCGCCGGCGGCGCGGGGGCGCCTTTCGTGCCCGTCAACTGCGCGGCGCTTCCCGAGACGCTCGTGGAGAGCGAGCTGTTCGGCCACGAGCGGGGCGCGTTCACGGGGGCGGACCGGATGCGCCGGGGCGCGTTCGAGCAGGCCGAGCACGGAACGCTGTTCCTGGACGAGATCGGCGAGCTGCCGCTGGCCGCGCAGGCCAAGCTCCTGCGCGTGATCGAGAGCCGCGAGCTCACGCGCCTCGGGGGCGAGCGCCCGATCTCCGTGGACGCGCGCGTCGTGGCCGCCACGCACCGCGACCTGGAGGCGGACGTGGACGCGGGGCGCTTTCGCCAGGACCTGCTCTACCGACTCAACGTCCATGTCCTGAGGGTGCCGCCCCTGCGCGATCGCCCTTCCGACATCCCCCTCCTGGTGGACCACTTCCTGGCTGCCATCTGCGAGCGCTTCGGCGTGCGCCGGAAGTCGATCGACGCGGACGGGCTGCGCATCCTGTCGGCCTACCACTGGCGCAGGAACAACGTGCGCGAGCTGCGCAACATCGTAGAGCGGCTCGTCATCGCCACCGAGAACGAGGTGATTCGCACCGGCGACGTCCCGCCGGAGATCCGGGGCGAAGCGTCGAGCCCGGCCGACGCCGCGCCCCGCACCTACCAGGAGCTCAAGGCCGACGCGGAGCGCGAGATCCTGCTGGCGGCGCTGCACCGCAACGACTGGCACATCACCCGTACGGCCGAGGACCTCGCGCTGGCCGACCACGCCAGCCTCCTCAAGATCATGCGGCGGCTCGGCATCCGCAGGGACTGAGGGAGGCGCCGGGCGATCTCCCGGTCCGTGTCCGTCAGGACACACTCTCCCCTCGCGTTCGTGTCCGTACGGACACGAACGGGCCGCCGTGCCTCACTCGGTGTGGTCGCGCAACCACAAGTCGGACAGCGATTTGCGTGCTTTGCCATGCTTCCCCCCTCGCCTGGCCGGACGCTTGCCCTCAGGGAAGCCGTCGAGTTCATGCGGACGGCGCCCGAGGGCGCACCGGAAGAGGAGGGATCCATGTCGAGGCATTCCATCATCCTGTGGGGCGGGAGACGAGCCACGCTACTCGCGGCCGCGACGGCCGTCGCGCTCGGCGCGGCGGCGTGCGGTGGGAAGGAGAGCGGCTCGAAGCAGGCGGCGAAGGCGACCCGTGGGTCCGGCGCCGTGGCCACGGCGCAGGCGAAGCCCTCGTCGGCGACACCCGCGCGGCCCGTCGCGGACAGCGGCGCGACCGCCGCGGCGGTGCTGCCGCCGGCCCCCGAGAAGCCCGTCACCTACCAGGAAGCCGAGACGGCCTTCAGGGATCGCGACTACGTGGAGGCGACGCGCCGGTTCCAGACGTACGTCGATCGGAAGCCGGAGAACGTGTGGGGCCACTACATGCTCGGGCTGTCGGCCTGGAAGTCGGGCCAGGTCGCGAGCGCGGAGCAGGCGCTCGACAAGGCGGTGGAGCTCCAACCCGACAACGTGAAGGCGCGGATCAACCTGGGGCGCGTGCTCCTCGAGGAGGGGCGCCCGGAGGACGCCCTGACGCACCTGGAGCACGCGGTGGACGTGGACCCGGTCTCGGACGACGGTTGGCGTGTGCTGGGCAACGCGCAGGCGGACCTGGGCCGGGGCGACGACGCCATCGAGTCCTACCGGCACGCGCTGGCGCTCAACGAGAGCGACACGTGGGCCATGAACAACCTCGGCCTGCTGTTGATCCGGCAGGGCCGTTACGAGGAGGCGCTGCCCGCGCTGGCCCGGGCCAGCGAGCTGAAGCCCGCCTCGGCGGTCGTCCAGAACAACCTGGGGGTCGCCCTCGAGCGGAGCGGCCACACCGCCGCCGCCGCAGAGGCGTACCGGGCGGCCGTCGCCGCCGACAGCACGTACGACAAGGCCGTGGTCAGCCTGGCCCGCGTCGAGCCGCTGGCGGGCGACGCCGTCGCGGATCCCACCGACCTCGTGGCCATGGCCCGCGCGTTCGTCGAGGAGATCGTGCGTTGGTCCGACGCGGTGGTGGCGACGAGCCGCGAGCCGGGGAGCTGAGCACCTCTGGCCCCCCCCAGGGCTCCCGGCCGCGGCGAGGGAGAAGGCGGCCCCGTGGGCTTCGAGCCCGCGGGGCCTCCGCTTTGGTGCCGTGCTGGTCTCCAAGGGATGAAAGCGTCGGCCCGTGGTATCGTATGGGGCCGCGAACCCGGGGACCCTCCGACACGCCCGACCCGGGGCTCCAGCCGGAGGTCGCAGTGTCCCGTCGCTCCACCCCGACGTTTCCCCTCGACCTGGGCCTCCTCACCCGGGCCCTCCTGACGGCCGCCGCGCTCGGAGTCGGCGCCGGCGCGGCCGCGGGCCAGGAAGCCCCGAGCCGCACCCGCGTCTGGCTCGACCTCGGACTCGCCGACGGAACGGGCGGGGGCGTCGAGGAGGGGCTGGGCCTGCTCGCGCAGGTGAGCTACCAGCGGCGCCCGCACTACCTGGGGCTCCGCGTGCTCGGCTTGTCCGAGTTCAAGAGCTTCCCCGACGGAGGTGACGGCTCGGTGGGGGACTTCGGGTTGCTCTACGGTCGGTCCGGCATCGCGTCCTGGGGGCACGCCACCGTGGCGGGGGGCCTCGCCTGGGTGGACTTCCACGATTGCCCCGACGACCCGGGAAGGGATGGCTGTGGCATCGTCGGCTTCCCGCTCATGGCGGAGGCCGCGGTGGAGAGCTCGGTCGTGGGACTGGGGCTCCAGGTCTTCGCCGACCTGAACGCGGGGTCGTCCTTCGCCGGCGCGAGCCTGTTCGTTCAGCTGGGCTGGACGCCGTAGGGGCTGCCTTCGCTTGCCGCCGCCCGACGCGCTGCCTACGATCCGTTCAGCTCCGGGGCATCCGGAGACCCTCCCTCCGCGCTTCCCGCTGCCCGTCGCGCCATGACGACCGTTCTCGTCACGCTCCTCGCGCTTGCCCTCGCGCAACCCGGCCCGCCGCGCCGGGACTGCGACCGCCTGACCTTCGACAGCCACGGGTCGAAACTCGTCGGATGCTTCTACGCGGCGGACGCGGCCCACCCGCAGACGCTCGTCTTCACCCAGGCCTTCTTCGAGTCTGGGGACCCGTGGGGTATCGGCGAGGCCCTGTCGGGGCGAGGCATCAACGTCTTCATGTTCGATTTCAGGGGGTGCTTCGAGAGCGAGGGGAAGCAGGGGTTGATGAACTCGCAGGAGGATATCGGCGCCGCGTTGGCGTTCCTTTCGTCGAACGACATGGTCGCGAAGTACCACGTCGATCCGGCGGGCATCGTGCTGGGCGGCCACAGCTACGGCGGCCACATGTCCATGCTGTACGCCGTCCATCACCCGGAGGTTGGTCGGGTGATCTCGATCTCCGGAGGCGATCTGGGCGTCCTCGCCCGACTGGCCCGCGCGAATCCCGATCTTCGGAAGGCGTACTCGGACTTCTTCCAGTCCATCAGGAAACCCGCAGGACCCGTCGACTTCGCCTTTGCGGCCCCGTTCGGGGAGCTGCTCGAGAACCAGGCCTTCTTCTCGATCCTCGATCAGGCGGAGGGACTCTCGGACACCGACGTCCTCATGACCGGCGGTCTGGACGATCGGGAAGTGAGCATGGAGGACCACCTCCTGCCGCTCTATCGAAAGCTCCGTGCCAACGACCGTGAGGGACGAGTGCGCTTCATCGTCTATCAGACCGATCATTCCTACCAGAACGTGAGCGATCGGCTGATCGCCGACGTGGCCGGGTGGATCGAGGGGAAATGAAGCGGCCGAGCGTGGTGGGGGCCACGACGTCCAGCGAGCGCATCGTGCGCGTGGGGTGTCCGGCGCACAACTGCGGCGGGCGCTGCCTGCTGCAGGCCCACGTGCGGGACGGCGTCATCACGCGGCTGGAGACCGACGACCGACCCGACGCCGTGGCGGACCCGCAGCTGCGGGCCTGCACGCGTGGGCGGGCGTACCTGCGCCGGCAATACCACCCGGACCGGCTGCGCTGGCCGCTGCGGCGGGTAGGGCGGCGGGGCGAGGGGCGCTTCGAGCGCATCTCCTGGGACGAGGCGCTGGACCTGCTGGCGGATGAGATCCGGCGGGTGCGCGACACCTGGGGCAACGGCGCGCTGTTCGTGCCCTACGGGACGGGGAGCTACAACCAGACGAACGGATCGCAGACCGCGCGCAGGCTGCTGAACCTGTACGGTGGCTGTCTGGGCATCTGGAACAGTTACTCGTGGGGCGCGATCAACGTGGCGACGCCCACCGTGTACGGCACGCTGGAGACCGGCAACCAGCGCCAGGACTGGCTGAACTCGAAGTACATCCTGATGTGGAGCTGGAACCCCGCCGAGATGCGGGACGGCACCAACAGCGACTGGTTCGTGAAGCTGGCCCGCGAGCGCGGTGCGCGCGTCGTGTGCGTGGACCCGCGCATGAGCATGAGCGCGGTGGCGCTGGCGGACGAGTGGGTGCCGATCCGGCCGGGTACCGACGTGGCCATGATGAGCGCCATGGCACACGTGATGATCACGGAGGGGTTGCACGACGACGCCTTCGTGCGCACGCACTGCATGGGCTTCGACGACACGCAGATGCCCGCCGGTTGCGAGGGCGCCGAGAGCTACCGTGACCACATCCTCGGCGCGCGCGACGGGGTGCCGAAGACGCCCCGGTGGGCCGAGCCGATCACGGGCGTGCCCGCCGAGACCATCGCGCGGATCGCCCGCGAGTACGCCACGACGAAGCCGGCCATGCTCTACCAGGGCTACGGCATGCAGCGGCGGGCGTACGGAGAGCAGGCGGTACGCGCCGCCTGTGTGCTCGCGGCCATCACCGGGAACGTCGGCGTCCCCGGGGGGTGGGCCGGCGGTTTGGCGCTCCAGGCGCCGGACGGCGGGCCCTTCTGGAACCTCTTCCCGGCGGGCGACAACCCCGTGGGTGCGGCCATCCCGGTGTTCCTGTGGACGGAGGCGGTGCTGCGCGGCCGCGAGCTCGGCGCCGCCGACGGCGTCGTGTTGGACGGGAGCGTGCCTGACGGACGCACCGTTCGGGACTCCGGCGGCGTGGGCGGCGAGGTCGCCCCGGACCCGGACCGGCGGCTGCCGAGCGACATCAAGCTCATCTGGGCGGTGGCCAGCAACGCTCTGGTGAACCAGCACGCCAACATCAACCGCACGGCCAAGATCCTGGCCGACGAGTCGCGGGTGGAGTTCATCGCCGTGCAAGACAACTTCCTCACGCCCACCGGCCGCTTCGCCGACCTGGTGCTACCGGCGTGCACGCAGTTCGAGACGTGGGGGGTTGAGGACGGCTGGAAGTACGGCGACGAAGTGCTCCTCATGCCGCCCCTGGTGC
This sequence comes from uncultured Gemmatimonadaceae bacterium, assembly GCA_964591135.1. GTDB lineage: Bacteria > Gemmatimonadota > Gemmatimonadetes > Longimicrobiales > Gaopeijiaceae > SZUA-318. The sequence goes on from CAZPZU010000005.1 coordinate 83,404, forward strand.
CGCCGCTGGGGGAGAGCCGGAGCGACTACGCCATCTGCGCGGGTGTCGCGGAGCGGCTCGGCATCGGTGACGCCTACACCGAGGGGCGGGACGAGCGGGGATGGGTCGCGTGGGCGCTGGATCGATACCGCGCGACGCGCTTCCCCGACCTCCCTTCGCTCGATGCGCTGGCAGCCGGCAACCGTGGCGTGCACAGCCGACCCGTGGGCACTCCGGCGGTGGCGTTCGTCGACTTCCGGGAGGATCCGGAGAGGCATCCACTGCCGACCCCGTCCGGGAAGATCGAGATCTTCTCGAAGCAGCTCCACGACATGGACGACCCCGAGATCCCCGCCGTGCCGAAGTACCAGCAGGAGTGGGAGAGCCCCTTCGGCCCCGAGGCCGCGGCGTACCCGCTCCAGGCCATCGGACACCACACCATGGCGCGCGTGCACTCCACCCACGCCAACAACGACTGGCTGGCCGAGGCGTTCCCGCAGCGCGCGTTCCTCAACGAGCTGGACGCCGGGGAGCGCGGCATCCGGGACGGAGACGAGGTGCGCGTGTTCAACGACCGGGGCGCGATCGTGATCCCCTGCCGTGTGACGAACCGCATCATGCCCGGGGTGGTGGACGTCCCGCAGGGTGCCTGGTGGTCACCCGACGAGAAGGGCGTGGACCGGGGGGGATCGGTCAACGTGCTCACCTCCGAGCGGTGGACGCCGCTGGCGCACGGCACCGCCCAGCACACCGTGATGGTGCAGGTGGAACGGGAGGCCGGGTCGTGACGCGCTGGGCCTTCCACTTCGATGCCTCCGCCTGCTCCGGCTGCAAGGCGTGCCAGGTGGCGTGCAAGGACAGGCAGGGCTCGCCCCTGGGCGTGCGCTGGCGGCGCGTCTACGAGGTGACGGGCGGCGGCTGGACCCGCCGCGGCGCCGCCTGGGAGCAGGACGTCTTCGCCTACCACCTGTCCGTGGCGTGCAACCACTGCGAGCGCCCGATCTGCCTGGAGGTGTGCCCCACCGGGGCCATCACCCAGCGCGACGACGGCGTCGTGCTGCTGGACGCCGGGCGCTGCATGGGCTGCCGCTACTGCGAGTGGGCCTGTCCGTACGGCGCGCCCCAGTACGAAGCCGACGCCGGGCACATGACCAAGTGCGACTTCTGCGTCGACGAGTTGGACCGTGGCCGCCCGCCCACCTGCGTCGCCGCCTGCCCCCTGCGGGCGCTGGACTTCGGTGACGCCGCGGAGCTCGAGGCGCGCTACGGGCCGGCGGCGGTGCATCCGCTGCCGGAGCGGGAGGTGACGCGGCCCGCGCTGTATCTGACCGCGCCCCGGGGTGCCGACGGGGCCGGGCGCGTCGCCAACCGGGAGGAGGTGCGGGGATGAAGGCGCGCTCCCTGGTCGCCTTCACGGTACTCGGCCAGACGGCGGTGGGCCTGTTCTGGGCCCAGGCCATGGCCGGGTGGGCCGTTTCCGGGGGCGACGCCTGGCTGCGGGGCCCCCTCCTGCTCGCGGGCGCGCTGATGCTCGCTGCCGGGCTGGCCGCGCTCCTGCACCTGGGCACGCCGCGCAACGCCTGGCGCGCGCTGGGCAACCTGCGCACCTCGTGGCTGAGCCGCGAGGTGGCGCTCGGCGGCGCGTTCATCGTGGGCTGGGCCGTCACGGTGCTGGCGCGGGGTGCCCGGTCGCCGGCGCTGGCGGCGGGGGCGAGCGTGCTCACCGCCCTCGCCGGGGCGGGGCTCGTGTACGCCATGGCCCGGGTGTACCGGCTGCGCACGGTGCCCGCGTGGGACACGCGGCTCACCACCGCGTCGTTCTTCCTCACGGCGGCTTCGTCGGGCGCGCTGGCGGCGGCCTTCGCGCTCGGTTCGGCCACCTCCTCGACGGGCGGCACCCAGGCGGCGGGCGTGGTGCGGGCGCTGGTCGCGGTGGGCGTGGTCGCGCTCGCGGTCGAGCTGGGGGCGGAAGCGGCGTGGCGGGCGCGCCGCCGCGCCGCGCACGAACTGGTGGACGCCGGCCTCAATCCGCACGCGGACTCGGACCGGGTCGCACGGTGGCGCGTGGGCCTGCTCGGGGCCGGGCTGTTGTCGAGCGCCCTGCTGTGGCTCGGCGCGGCTGGCGTCGCCCCGGTATCGGTGAGCAGGGCGGGCGTCACCCTCGCGTTCCTGATCGTGATCGCGGCCGGGGTCGTGGGACGGGACCGGTTCTACGCGAACTACGCGCGGCGAGGCCTCTGACGAAGACGGGGTCGGGAAGTGGGGGGCGCCGACCTACGCCAGCAGCTGCCCGACTCGCGTCGTCACCCGCTCAGACCACGTGGTAGAACGTGCCGATGATCGCTCCATAGATGAGGTGCGACACCAGGCCGAACAGCGGGGTCCGGTGCCCGTAGTTGAGTGCGAAGAAGCCGGGCGGCTGCAGCGCGCGACGCGCTCCCGGGCCGTCATGCTCGGTCGCCATGCGTGGATGCACGGACGGCAGGTAGGGCATCAGCACCAGCACCACGGTCGCGTGGGCCGCTCCCAGTAGCGTGCCGATCCACCACGAGGCGGCGTGCAGGCTCTGGAAGGCCGCGGCGTAGCCGAACGCGAACGCGTACCCGTTGACGAGGTGTATCCCCGCGCCCAGGAAGGCGGCCTTGCGGCGGTCCCCCGTGAAGATCGTGCCGAGGATGAAGGGAAGGCTCATGCGGGTCCAGCCGACGTACATGGCGCCCTCGAGGACCGCGGTCATCACCACCGTCGCGATGCCTCCCCAGACGAGCACGTCCATCAGGTTCATGGCTGCGCTGCCCCATCCGGGACGACGGCGGCCTCCCTCGGCCGATCCTCCGTCTCGGCCTCGGTGGTCCGTGGCGTCCGCGCCTTGTGCTCCGGCGGGCGGCCACGGGAGCGGGCGATCTGGTTCGCCGCGCTGACGAGGCCGAGGTGGGTGAAGGCCTGAGGGAGGTTGCCCAGGAGCTCACCGGACTCCGGGTCGATCTCTTCGGAGAACAGTCCGACGTCGTTGGCGAAGTCGGCGGCGTGCTCGAAGCTGCGCACGGCCTCGTCGATCCGTCCCTGCCGCGCCAGCAGCTCCGCCTCCCAGAACTCGCAGATGCCGAACGCGCCCTCGCGGCCGGGAAGGTGGTCGTCGTACCCATACCGGTAGAGGAGGCCGTCGATCTCCAGGCGATCGCGGACGCACCGCATCGTGCCCCGCATCCTCTCGCTCCCCGGATCCTCGTATCCCTCGATCCCCAGGAGGAGGAGGGCCGCATCGACGTCCTCGCCCCCGAACCACGCGACGTAGCTTCCCAGCCGATCGTTCCATCCATGGGATTCGATCGCGTCCCGGATGGCCCGCATCTCGCGCTCGATCACCGCGCGTGACCGCGACAGCGTGAGCACGCCCCGTTCCTGCAGGCGCAGGAGACGGTCGAGGGCGACCCAGCACATGGCCTTGGACTGGGTGAAGTGGCGGCGCGGTCCGCGAACCTCCCACATCCCGTTGTCGGGCTGTCGCCACGAACGCAGGACCGTCTCCCCGAGACCGGCGATCAGGCGCGCCTCGGCGGAATCGAGGGATCCGCCCTGATCCACGAACGTCCACGCGGCATCGATGACCTCGCCGTAGACGTCGAGCTGCAGCTGGTCCGAGGCGGCGTTGCCCACGCGGACCGGGCGCGAGCCCCGGTAGCCCGCGAGGTGTTCGAGGTCGCTCTCCCGGCGGTCGGTCCGGCCGTACACGTCGTAGAGCACCTGGAGCTTGGGGAAGGTGAGGCGGGTCGCGTGCAGCAGCCATCCCAGGAACGCCTCGCCCTCCGGCGCGAAGCCCAGGTGCAGCAGGACCTCCATGGTCATGGAGGCGTCGCGAAGCCAGCAGTAGCGGTAGTCCCAGTTGCGGCCCGCCCCCACGGCCTCCGGAAGAGACGTCGTGCCGGCTGCGAGGATGGCTCCGGACGCGGGGTAGGTGAGCAGCTTCAGGGTGAGCATGCTCCGAGACACCTCGTCCCGGTAGGTGCCCTCGTAGGAGCAGTGCTGGAGCCAGCTCCGCCACCACTTCGCCGTGGCATCGATGCGACGGTCCGCGGCTTCGCCCAGCTCGCCCACCACGGTCGGCTCCGCCCACGCGCTGGTGAGCGAGACGTGGCGCTTCTCGCCCCCGTGCAGCGTGGCCGCGCCTCGCCAGCCGGACCCGGAGCCGGTGGGGGCCAGGGTGATGTCCGCGACCAGCATGAGGTCGTCGGCGCCGCCGTCGAAGTGGATGCCGAGCTTCCCCATCTCCTTGCTCCGCGGGACGCGCCTTCCGTAGTCGAAGCGTGGATCACACATCACCTCCACCTCGACCTCCCCCTCCAGGCACTCGATGCGACGCAGGACCTCGTGGTCGGGCTGGAGGCGACCTCCGTCGCGGCGCGGATCGTGCACGGGCATGAGGTCCGTGAGCCGGACCACGCCGTGCGGCGTGCGGAACGTCGTTTCGAGGACGTTGGTGTCCGTCAGGTAGCGGCGCGAGGAGGAGAATGCCCCGACGGGCCGGACAGCGAAGCGTCCGCCCCGCTCCTCGTCGAGCAACGCGGCGAAGACGGACCCGCCGTCGAAGCGCGGGAGGCACAGCCAGTCGATCGCCCCCTCTTTCGAGACGAGGGCCATCGTCCGGCAGTCGCCGATCACCGCGTAATCGCCGATCGGCGGCTGCCCCCCGCGGGACGCCTCGTCCCCTGGTTCGTGCGTCATGCCCCCAGGGGGACGCACGTTTCGTTCCAGGCGCGCGTAACCCCCCACCCGGCATGCCGTCGCCGGCTGCTTCCTACGATAGACCCAGCTTCTCGCGCACGAACCTCCTCGTGAAGGCCGCCGGCGGGTTGTGGGCCCGAGCCAGGTCGTACGCCTTCCGGTAGAGCTCGGTCGCCTCCTGCTGCATCCCCAGGCGCTCGTAGGTCATGGCGAGCAGCGTGTTCATGAAGGGGTCGTTCTGGTTCCCGCGCAGGGACACGGCGCGCTCCAGCTCGCTCTTCGCCTTCTCGAGGTCGCCGGTGTAGAGCGCGACGTAGCCGGTCAGGTAGGGGAAGAAGCGCTCCTGCTGCTCGGCCATCCCGGGGTCGCCGTCCAGCGCCTGCCTGGCCGCGGCGACCTGGCGCTGCGCCTCCGCGGCGTCTCCGCGCCGGGCGGCGATGCGTCCGAGGGCGTGCGCGAGGCGGTAGTCCCACAGGCTCTTGGGATGCGTGCGCGGCTCCGGCTCCATCAGCCCCAGCTCGTACCCGCGCCGGTACCAGTGCTCTGCGGCGTCGATGTCTCCGGCGTCGATGCACACGCGCGCGGCCTCGTCCGCCATCTCGCCTTGCTGGTAGAACGCGTTCTGCGGATCGACCTGCTCCTGCGTCTTCCAGTAGTCGATGACCATCTGCTCGTACCTCACGGTGTTCGCGCAGTCGCCGTCGAAGGCGTAGGACATGGCCACGGAGCGCTGCGCGGCGGCCTTCCGCCCAGGATCGCCGGCCGTGTCGATCACCTGCTGGTAGATCGCCCGGGCCTGCGCGGTCTTGCCGTCCCGGTCGAGCTGGGCGGCCTCCTGCATGGGGCCGGACTCCCCGCGTTGGGCGGTGAGCGGGTGCGCGAGCAGCGCCGTCGCGGCGAGCGCGAGCGCGGCGGACGTGGGTCGGCGGAAACGGATCGGGGTCGTCGTCATGGCCTCCTCCTTGTGGTCACGGCGGGGTGCTATGGATAAGCAGGCGGCGGTCGGCGCGCGAGGGTGACGATGCCCGGGAGCGACCCGCCGACGCCCCATGCCGCGTCGGTCCGACGCGTGGACGCGGCTGGGCGATGTCTCTAGGATTGACGCGACCACGACCTCCGACACCCTCCACCCGACGGGACCGCCAGCACCTTGACCAGCGCCGAACGCTTCCGGAAGGAGTGGGTCAGGGCCCGCAGGAACGTGGACAGGGCGCGGGGACGGGTGCGGCGCCTGGGGCGGCAGCAGCACCTGCGGCTCCTCCTCCTCGCCGCGATCGTGGGCGTGGTGGCCGGCCTCGGCGCGGTGGCCGTGCAGGAGCTCATCGCTTTCGTGCAGTGGGTGTTCTGGGGGTCGAGCGCGGACGTGCTGGAGTCGGCCGCGCGGGCGCCGATGTGGCGGATCGTGCTCATGCCGGCTGTGGGCGGCCTGCTGGTGGGGCCCCTGGTGTGGTTCTTCGCCCGCGACGCGGGCGGCCACGGCGTTCCCGAGGTGATCCAGGCCCTGCTCATGCGCGGCGGTCGCATCCGCGGCCGCGTGGCGCTGGTGAAGGGGGCGGCGGCTTCGCTCACGCTCGGCTCGGGGGGGAGCGCCGGCCGCGAGGGCCCGATGATCCAGATCGGCGCATCCCTCGGCTCGGTGATCGCGCAGTGGGGCCGGCTCAGCGAGGAGGGCGTCCGCACGCTGGTGGCGGCCGGGGCGGCCGGCGGCCTGGCCGCGGCGTTCAACGCCCCCATCGCCGGCTCCCTCTTCGCCCTGGAGGTGGTGCTCGGGGACTTCGCCATCGCCTCCTTCTCCCCCGTGGTCATGGCCGGCGTGGCCGCCACCGCCGTCTCGCGCGCCGTCTACGGTGACGCGCAGGTCTTCGACATCCCGGCGTACACGCTCAACTCCGCCCTGGAGTTCGTGCCCTACACCGTGCTCGGGCTGCTGGCCGGGTTCGTGGCCGTCGGGTTCACGGTCTTCCTCTACGGTCAGGAGCGGGCGTGGGAGAAGGTGGACGTCCCACCCTGGTTCCGCCCCGCGCTCGGCGGTCTGGTGGTGGGCCTCTTCGCCCTCTTCTTCCCCGAGGTGCTCGGCATCGGCCACATGGCCATGGACCGCATGCTCGAGGGGCAGGTGGGGCTCGGCCTCCTCCTCGCGCTCGTGGTGATGAAGATCGTCGCCACGTCGCTGACGCTGGGCTCGGGCGGCTCCGGCGGCGTCTTCGTCCCCTCACTGTTCGTAGGCTCGGCGCTCGGCGGCGCCCTCGGCACCGCCGTGGCGCGGTGGGCGCCGTTCGCCCACGGCGGTCCGGGGGCGTACGCCCTGGTGGGGATGGGCGCCTTGGTGGCGGCCACCTCGCACGCGCCCCTGACCGGCATCGTCATCATGTTCGAGCTCACCGGCGACTACGAGATCATCCTCCCGGTCATGCTGGCGTGCATCCTGTCCACGGTGGTCGCCTCCTCCCTGAAGGAGGAGTCGATCTACACGCAGAAGCTGAAGTGGAAGGGCATCACGCTGCGTCAGGGCCGCGAGGAGACGATCCTGCGCCACCTCAGCGTGCGGAACGTGCTGCGCCGCGAATACCGGTCGTTCCCCGAGGACGCTCCCCTCCCCGGGCTGCTCGGCGACGCGCTCGGCAGCCCGCAGACGACGTTCCCCATCGTGGCCCCGGGCGGCGAGCTGGCGGGCGTCATCCGCGTGCAGGACCTGCACCGGGCCCTCGACGACCGCAGCGCGCTCGAGGGGGTCCTCGTGGCGGCCGACCTCGGCAGCCCGTCGCGCACCCTCGGCGAGGATGACACGGTGGAGGAGGCGCTCGACCAGCTCACCGAGACCGGGGCGGATCTCCTCCCGGTCGTCGACGCGCAGGACCGCCTCGTGGGCGTGGTGCTGGCCTCCGACGTGCTGGAGCGCTATTCGCACGAGCTGCGCAAGCTCAGGCTGGCGTCGACGCTGGCACAGCGGCGCAGCTTCTCGATCCAGACCGACGGGATCGAGCTGGGCCATGGCATGCGCCTGGCCGAGATGGACGTGCCGACGGCGCTGCTCGGACGGACGCTGCGCGAGATCGAGCTGCGCGCACGCCACGGCGTCGAGGTGCTGTACGTCCTGAAAGGGCCCTACCGGGTCCGCAAGCTGGCGGACCCGGACGTGCGCCTGGAGGAGGGCGACCGGATGCTGGTGATGGCCGAGGCGTCGGCGCTCCGGGAGTTCCGGGAGAGCGCTGGCCCGCACGAGGGGACTCCCGCAGCTCCTTGACGCGGAGGCGACGCGGCCAGCGGTCGCGAGCCGCACCGCACTTCGACGTCACCCGCAGCAGGGCCGTCGCCCGCTCCCCTTCGTTCCCGAACCGACACGGCGTTCCCTGAAGGGAACGTCCTTATGTTCCCGATGTGGACCGCCGCCGGCTTTTCCGAGACTGCCATGCTCTCCTAAGTCGTGGTCGTACAACAGGTTGTAGCTTCCTCCGATCCTGGCACACCTCCTGCCTTATCTCCCGGCGCGAACAGGAGCCTCCCGGTCAGGAGAAGGGCTCCTCACCGAGAGAGCGAAGGATCAACCAAAGGGAGCACACCATGAACAGCCTCAAGAAGAACATCGTCTTCTGGAGCCTCGCCGCGACCGGCTTCTTCGCAGTGGCCCACAACGCCCAGGCGCAGAGCGCCACGGGGACCGTGAGCGCGAGCGCCACCGTGCTGGCCTACCTCGACGTGACCAAGGTGGACGACGTCGCGTTCGGTCAGATCGATCCGGGTAGCGGCGCCTCTCTGACGCCGGGCGGCGCCGTGGGCGCCGGACAGAGCCTGGGCGTGGTGAAGATCGACCACAACTCCGACGTGATCGTGTCGGCCTCGGTGCCGACGGTGCTCGCGCTGGCGGGCGCGCCGGACCTTCCGGTGAGCTTCACGTGCGGCTACGCGACGGCGGCCTCCGGGGCGCTGGACGGGGCGAGCTCGGCGTGCGACGCGATGGCGAACCGTGCGGGCAACGGCGACGGCTCGACGAAGACGAGCTACATCCAGATCGGCGGCGCGATCCTGGCGGCCGACACGTCGAACCGGATGCCGGGCACGTACACGGGCAGCCTGGTCCTCACGATCACGGCGACGTACTGAGCCGGCCTCCACCGGCCATCCACGGACCACGAGGGCGACGACCATGACCACGCACCGCACCACGGCCACGCAGGGCCGGAGCGCGATCGTGGTCTTCGCCCTCTCCGCCCTCCTCCCCCTCCTCGCCCCTGCCGCCGTCCGGGCCCAGGCGAGGAGCGGAACCGTCAACACCACCGCGCAGGTGCTCCCCCCGCCCGTCACGGGGTCGGGCATCCAGGAGCTGGATTTCGGCTCCGCCCGTCCCGGTGACGCGGTGGACGTGCCCCCGGGGGCGGCCGTGGCCGGCGCCGCGACCTCTTCGGCCGGCTGGCGGTTCACGGGCGTGCGGAAGGGCCACGTGGTGGCGCTGGACCTCACGCTTCCGCCGTTCCTGACCCTGGGGGCCGACGCGGTCCCCATAGATTGGGACAACGCCGGCTACGGCACGATCTGCGTGGCGAAGTCGAGCGGCGCGTGCCTGGTGAGCGCCTCCTTCAATCCGGGGACGGCACCCAGCCAGTCGGTCAACCTCAGCAACTCCATGTCGGGCAACAACTTCGACCTCTGGCTCTACGCCGGTGCCCGGATCACGGTGCCCAGCCCGATCCCCCGCGGGGTCTACACGGCCGTCGTCGTCGCCGTCTTTTCGTACGTGAGCTGACGCGGCCCGCTCCCCTTCGTTCCCGAACCGACACGGCGTTCCCTGAAGGGAACGTCCTT
>CAZPZU010000005.1:93004-122698 GCA_964591135.1 uncultured Gemmatimonadaceae bacterium
GCCGGAGCGCGATCGTGGTCTTCGCCCTCTCCGCCCTCCTCCCCCTCCTCGCCCCAAGCGCACTCCCTGCCCAGGTGGCGGTGTTCCCGGTCCAGAATCTGAGCTTCGGGACGATCCGCGCGGGGATGCCCGAGTACGTGGCTCCGGACGACGTCGCGCGCCGGGCCGAGCTGGAGCTCGTGGGCTCCGGAAGGGTCGTGATCACCATAGCCCTTCCGACCGAGATGGTGAGCGCGGGCGGACACCACGTGCCGCTCCTCTTCGACCATGGCGACGCGACGTTCGCGGACCGCGGAGGAGGAAAGGAGAGGAGCTTCGATCCGAACAAGTCCGCCAACTTCAACATCAAGGCCAGCGACGGGGGCGGCACGATCTGCCTCGGTGGGATGGCCCTCCCGGACGCGTCCCAGCCACCCGGGCGCTATACTGCGACGATCACCGTGCAGGTGGTCACACCCGGGACCTGACTCGGTCCGGGGCCTTTCTTGATCATGACCAACCCGATGAGAGCACGGAGAACCGGAATGCAGGGGTCGGCGAGCGGACGAAATGCAGGAGCACGCGCGGCGCGCGTGCTGTTCGTCCTCGGGTGCCTGGTGATCGGCGCGTCGGCGCGGGGGGCGGCCGTGGCCGTGAGCCCCGTCGCCGTGTACATCGACAGCCGGGACCGGACCGGGACGCTCACCCTCTTCAACCCGGGCTCGCGGCCGGAAGAGATCCAGGTCGAGTTCGCCTACGGGTACCCCGTGTCGGACGACGACGGCAACGTCTCCGTGCAGATCATGGACACCGTGCCGGCCGGAGAGCCGTCCGCCGTCGCGTGGCTGCGGGCGTTCCCGCGTCGGATGGTGCTCGATCCCGGGCAGCGCCAGGTCATGCGGGTGATGGTGCAGCCGCCCCCGGGGCTTCCCGACGGGGAGTATTGGGCGCGCGCCCTCGTCCATTCCCGCGGCGGCCAGCTCCCCATCGAGCAGCAGCGCGGGGACGTCACCGTGCAGCTCGAGGTCGAGACGGTGGTGGTGGTCGCGGTGAACTACCGCAACGGCTCGGTGAGCACGGGGCTCGAGGTGCGCGACGCGTCCGCCTCGCAGGTGGGGGACACCGTCCGCGCCACGATCGACTTCGAGCGCACCGGCAACGCCGCCTACCTGGGTCGCGTCCTCGCGGAGCTGGTCGACGCCGGCGGTCGCACGGTCGCCGATACCGAGGAGGTCCTGGCGGTCTACAAGACCATCCGGCGGCGCCTCGCCCTGGTTCCGCCGGCCGACGCGGAAGGCCCGTTCAAGGTACGCTTCACGATGGACACCCAGCGCGACGATCTGCCACCGGGCGGTGCGCTGCCCAGCGAGCGGGTCGTGCGCGAGGTCGACGTCGCGCAGGAGTGAGGAGGCCGCCTCCTCCGCGAACCCTACCCACCCGATCCCCCTTGCTCCGATGGCTCGCGCTCACGGCGGAATCACCCGCGGTCTCCAGCGGCTGATTCCGGTCGTCGCCCTGAGCGCGTGGTGTGCCCCGCTGGCCGCCCAGGTCACGGAGGGGATGGAGGAGGGGTTCTTCGAAGTCTACGTCCAGCGGATCCCCACGCGCATCACGGTCACGACGCTGGTGGACGAGCGGGGCACCGTGCTCATCCCGCTGCGCCCGGTCGTCGAGCACGTCGGCATCCCGCTCAAGGTGGAGGGCCGGACCCTTGTGCTCGAATGGCCGCCGGGCGCATGGCGGACCGTCCTCGACCGGGACGCCCGCACCTTGGCCTCGGGCGGGGACGAGGAGGCGGTGCCCGCGACCGAGTGGGTCGAGCGCGACGGCGAGGTCTACGTCTCGAGCCGGGTGCTGGCCCGCGTCCTGGCGGCCCGCGTGGACGTGGACTGGGCGGGCCTCGCGATCGTCGTCTCGCCGAATGCCGAGTTCCCGGCCACCCGCCGGCTGGAGCGCGAGGCCCGCAGGGAGCGTGAGCGCCTCGCCGCCGAGCGCCTGAGCGAACGAGCCCCCGGGCTGCGGTTCCGTCCGCGGTCCGGAGGGGTTACCGGCACGTGGGGACTGGCCCTCTCGGGCGCGCAGGACATCTACCGCGGGACCTTCCGCAGCGGGCTGGGCGGGAGCATCTGGGGCGGCGCAACCGAGGTGGGCGGCACGCTCGCATTCGGAGACCACGTCGGGGACTCGTTCGGCGAAGGGTACGCGCGCTACAGCCGCGTCTTCCCGAACGCATCGATCGTGCGCCAGCTCCAGGTGGGGAGCGTCCTGTCCGAGGGGCCGATCGCACGCCGGCTCGTCGGGATCACGCTCACCAACGAGCCCTACACCATGCCGCGCTTCTTCGCGGAGGCGCTTGTCCAGCCCACGGTTCCCGCGGGTTGGGAATACGAGGTCTACCAGGGCGAGACCCTGGTCGGCGTCTCCTCGGGAGACGATCCGGCCAACCTTCGCGCCCCGCTGAACTACGGCAACACTCCCGTGCGCGTGCGCATGATCGGCCCTGCGGGGCAGGAGCGTACGGAGGAGCTGCTGTACGTGGTCCCCGCTACCCGGATCCCCGGGGGAGCGTGGCGCTACGACCTGGGCGGCGGCGCCTGCCGCGATCCCTCCTGCGACAGCTACGCGTACGGCGAGCTGCGCCGGGGCGTCACAGGATGGATGACCGCGGGCGCGGGCGTCGACCGCCTCGATCCGGCGGAGGGAGACGTGCGCGTGCGGCCTTATGGCTACCTCGGCGTCTCGCCGCTCCAGTCGCTCAACCTCGACGTGCAGTCCCAGCCCGGCGCCTTCCTCCAGGCCAACCTGGACCTGACGACAGTGCACCGGGGCACCTACGGCACCTCGTACGCGTGGACCCGCCCCACGGGCGACGCCCCGACCCTCGACGGATGGTACGGCCAGCTCTCCGCCAACGTCCCCACGAACTTTCTGGGCGGCCGCAACGTGTCCGGCCGCCTTCTGCTGCGCGGAACCGAGACGGGAACGGCCGATTCGTGGCAGGCGCTGCTGGCCACGACGATCCGCCGGTCCTACGTGTCGGCGGACTGGGAGTCGGGGCTGCAGGCGCGCCGGATGCTCACGACGCGGGTCTTCACCCCCTGGTCGGGCCCCTTCCGGGACCTGGCCACCTCGGTGGGCGTCGGCGCGAGCTCGCGCGGCGGGGAGCTCCTCGAGCTGGGCGTGTCCTTCCGCCCGGTGCCGACCGGCAGCCTGAGCCTGGACGTCCGCGTGAACCGCGGCGCGCCGGCGCTGCTCAGCATCGGCTTCGTGAGCCGCAGGCCGCAGGGCTACTTCCAGGCGCGCGCGGCCCGTGGAAGCAGCGCCGGTGTCTTCCTCCAGGGGGACGGCGGCGCCACCTGGGACCCACAGACCGGGGTGGTGCCGCTCCCCTTCCAGAGCCTGGGACGCTCCGGGATCCGCGGGCGGGTCTTCTACGACGTGGACGGGGACGGGAGGGCCGGAGAGGGTGACCTCCCGGCGGCGGGTGCCCGGGTGACGGTGCGGGGCGACCGCGTCACCACCGACGAGCACGGGGACTACCGGGCGTGGGAGGTGCGACCCTACGACGTCGTCGAGGTGGCCGTGGACTCGCTGAGCATCGATCCGGGATGGGTCCCGGCTCCGCGCGAGGTCCTGATCCGCCCCTCGCCGAACCTGTTCAACGAGGTGAGCCTACCGCTGCGCAGGACCCGGGAGGTCATCGGGCGTGTCGAGCTGGGCCGGGAGGAGCCACGGGCGCTCGCCGGGGTCGCGGTCGAGGTGCGCGACGGCGGCGGTCGGCTGGTCGCGAGCGAGCGAACCTTCAGCGACGGCGTGTTCTACTTCCAGCGCATCCCTCCGGGCCGCTACACCATCGGGGTGGCCCGCGCCTCCCTGGACGCCCTTGGCGCCACGGGTACGCGACCCGTTCCGCTCGTGGTCCCCGCCGCCGGCGATGCCCCCGTCGAGGTTCCCGCGCTGCGCATCCGGCCGGCGGGTGGCCCGTGATGCTTGCGCGCCCCTTCCGGCGGGGCCGGTATTGGATGAGGGGCCTCCACCCGTCGCCGCGACCCGGCGCGGGTGGAGCGAGCCCGTGCGGAGGCGGCTGGAGGGCCGCGTGCCGCAGTCCGGGACCTGGAAGGACCCTGCGTGGCGAAAACCCGTCTGCACGTTTCGATCGTCCTGGCGCTGGGCACGCTCGTGCTCGGCGCCGTACCCGCGTTGGGCCAGTCGGCCCGGGCGACCGTGCGGGCCTCCGTCACGGTCCTGGATCAGGTGAGCGTGACCGCCGCTTCCCCGCTCGAGCTGCGGGACACCGGCGCGGGCGGGCTGGTGGTCGACGGGACGCTCGAGGTCACGAGCCCCGTCCCCCACGTGCTGGTGTCCACAGGACCCGGAGGCGCGTCCGCGGGCACCGAATGGTTCTCGGGGCTCCGCGCGGGGAGCCGCGGAGCGGTCCCCCAACGGATCCGTATGCAGGTCGCTCGTCCGGATGGCGACGGGCCCGTACGGCTCACCTACACGATCGCCGTCATCCTCTGAGGCGAGGGTCCGCGCCCTCCCGGCCGGGTCAATCGAGTAGCCCGAGCCTCTTGCGGCGCATCCACAGCACCTTGCGCGTGACGCCGAGCTCTTCCGCCGCCCGGGCCACCTGGCCGTCGCAGGCCTTCAGCGTGGCCGCGATGTAGCGCCGCTCCACCTCCTCGAGGGTGAGACCCAACGGGAGCGCCGGGCCCGTCCCGGCCGGAGCGCTGGTCTCCGCGTCCCCGCCCCCGCGCCCCGCCGGGACGTCCACGGCGAGAAGCGGCCCCTTCGAGAAGATCAACGACCGCTCGATGGCGTTGCGGAGCTCCCGCACGTTGCCGGGCCAGTCGTACTCCTGGAGCTGCCGGGAGCTCTCCGGGTCCAGGGTCGGCGCCGGCTTGCGGAAGTACGCGGCCGCCTTCTCCACGAAGTATGCCGCGAACACCGGGATGTCGCTGCGGATCTCGCGCAGGGGCGGAAGGACGAACTGCGCCACGGCGAGCCGGTAATAGAGGTCCTCTCGGAAGCGTCCCGTCCGCACCTCCTCCATCAGGTTCGCGTTCGTGGCCGCCACGATGCGGGCGTCGGACCTGCGTTCCACCGTACCGCCTACGCGCCGGAACGCACGCGACTCCAGGAAGGTGAGGAGCTTCGCCTGGAGCTCGACCGGCAGCGTCCCGATCTCGTCGAGGAACAGCGTGCCGGAGGCCGCCACTTCGGCCAGCCCCTGCTTGGCCTGGCGGGCGTCGGTGAACGCGCCCTTCTCGTAGCCGAACAGCTCGGCCTCGAGGAGGTTGGCCGGCAGCGCGGCGCAGTTCACCTCCACGAAGCGGAATGGCGCGGCCTCGCTCGCCGCGTGGATCGCCCGCGCGACCAGGTTCTTGCCCGTGCCGGATTCCCCGAGGAGGAGCGAGGGCACGCGCGCGGCGGACGCGACGTTGTCGATGAACTCCCGCAGCTGCTGGATGCGCGGGTGGGTGCCGAGGATCGTGATGTCGAATCGGTCGCGCGTGGCCTCGCGCAGGATCTGGCGCGCCGGTACCTCTTCGAGCGCCCGCTGGATCCGTGCGAGCAGGGTCCGGGGCTCGACCGGCTTCGTCACGAAGTCGCTCGCCCCCGCCGCGAACGCGGCCTCCGCCGTGTCGCTGCCCTCCATCCCCGTGAGGATGATGACGGGCATCGCCGGAAACTCCACCCGCAGGATCTCGGTGAGCTCGATGCCGTCCATCCCGGGCATGGAGACGTCGCAGATCGCCAGGTCCGGAGCCTCCTGGCGCGCGAGCTCGAGGCCCTGGTGCGGGGAGGTGGACGAGACCGTGCGGTAGGTTCGGTCCCGCTCCAGGATTGCCGTCAGGAGCGCGATCTGGTCTTCGTCGTCGTCCACCAGCAGGATGGTGCTGCGCTTCGCGGCCACGGCTCGACGGTCCGGGGAAGAAGGAGGGCGCCGGCACGACGCCCGGTCTGTCGGGGAAGCGAGGCCTCGCCGGGAGAGGAATCTAAGGGATCGGGATGGAGGTCGCGCGAGGATACGATCTTGCCATGGAATGGAGGCGGTTCCAGCTTTCTTGAGTAGGATCGGGAGCCCGCTCCGGCCAAACTCGCCGACGCCGGCGGGCCCTCACCACGAGTCCGGCAGTGGGGCGGTCGAAGTCAGCCCCGGCGGCGCCGACGAGGATGCAGACGCCCGGGAGGCGGGAGGCCGAGTTCATCGGCAAGGTCACTGCCGCCGCAACCCACGAGATACGCAACGTCCTGGCCATCGTGAAGGAGTCGGCCGGGCTGATCTCCGACCTTGTGCATGCTTCCGGAACCGGGAGCACAGCCCCGCACGCCGACCGGCTGCTCAAGGCCGCGGGTCGCATCGATGCGCAGGTCGCTCGCGGCGCCGACATCGTCACGCACCTCAACCGCTTCGCCCACTCGATGGACGAGGACGTCGGGCGGGTCGACCTCGACGAGGAGGTCCACCACGTCGCGTTCCTGTCGCAGCGCCTGGCGCGCGCGAAGAGCCAGACCGTGCAGGCCGCGCACCGCGCCGAGCCCGTGTGGCTGACCGAAAGCCCGCTGCACGTGCAGATGGCCCTGTATGCGACGGTGGCCTTCTGTCTCGAGTACCTCCCGGTGGGTTGCGTGCTCGAGCTGCGGGCGGAGCACGAGAACGGCGTTCCCGAGGCGCACGTCAGGTGCGCGGTGGACGAGGCGTCGGCGGAGTCCGTTGCGTCACCGGAGTGGGCACGGCTCGAGGTGCAGCTCGCGGACCTCGGCGTGAGCCTACGGCCCGACGGCGAGGGGCTGGGCGTGCGCCTTCTGTACGAAGGGGGAGGGTAGGGCAGGACGTAGGGCGAGTCGCGTAGGGACCGACTATTATCTGCGCCTCCGGGCGGGCGAGGCCGGATCCAGCTGAGGGCATATGAGCAAGATCCGCGTGCTTCTCGTCGACGACGAAGAGGACTACGTCCGGACGATGGCCGAGCGCATGGAGATGCGCGACCTGAGCAGCCGCGTCGCCCTGAGCGGTGCGGAGGCCCTGGAGATGGTCGAGGACGAGGCGCCCGACGTCATGGTGCTCGACCTGCGCATGCCGGGGATCGACGGAATGCAGGTGCTGGAGCGGGTGAAGGAGGAACACCCCCAGGTCCAGGTGATCATCCTCACCGGTCACGGATCGGACAAGGAAGAGAAGGAAGCCCGGGCGCTCGGCGCCTTCGAATATCTCCAGAAGCCTGCAGACACCGGACAGTTGATCGACGTCATCACCGCCGCCTGGAAGCGCGGACTCAAGGTCGCGGCGGACTTCCTCAAGGAGTCGAAGGGGGGGTTCGACCGCACGATGCAGGCGACCGCCTGGGCGGAGGCGGGCGAGCCGGACCTGGCGGTGGACGCCATGAGGAAGGCCCCCCCGGTGGAAGGGGAGCACGCGGACGCCCACTCCATCAAGGTCCTCTTGGTGGACGACGAGGAGGACTACGTGCGCACGATGGCCGAGCGCATGGAGATGCGCGACCTGGGGAGCGACGTCGCGCTGACCGGCGAGGAGGCGCTGGCGATGCTGGAGGAGGAGCTCCCCGACGTCATGGTGATCGACGTGCGCATGCCGGGCATGAGCGGGATCGAGGTGCTCGCCCGCGTCAAGGAAGCCCACCCCCAGGTCGAGGTGATCATCCTCACCGGCTTCGGCTCCGAGAAGGACGAAGAGGAGGCGCGGCGACTCGGGGCGTTCGACTACCTGCGCAAGCCGGTCGACATCGTCGACCTGATGAGCACGATCCGGAGGGCCGGCCGTTCGAGGATCCGGTAGCATGATCCCCGTCGACCCGCCGCCCGCCGCTCCGCAGGGAGACCTCGACCGGCTGATCTCCGACGGCCGCTACCGCAGGATCCTCGTGACCGCCCTGCTGGCCGTGTCGGTGGTGGCGGTGGTCCCGCTCCTCATCATGACGGGCGTTAACTACTACCAGTACCGGCAGGCGTTCCGCTCGGAGGTGGCCCGCCCGATGGCCGGTTTCGTCACCAACGGGAAGCAGGCGTTGGAGGCCTTCCTCACGGAGCGCCTGGCCGCGCTGGAGCTGGTCGTGCGCGAGTGTACGTTCGACGAGCTGCGCGATCCGGACCGGCTGCGCGGGTTGCTGGGCAACATGAAGCAGTCGTTCGGCGGGTTCGTCGACCTCGGGCTCCTGGACGAGCGCGGCCTGCAGGTGGCTTACGCGGGTCCGTTCGAGCTGGAGGGGCGCAGCTACGAGGAATACCCGTGGTACGTCGAGGCCACGCAGCACGGCCAGTACGTAAGCGACGTCTTCCTCGGCTATCGCAACGCCCCGCATTTCGTGGTGGCCGTCCAGCACGAGCGTGACAACGGGCGCGCGTTCGTGCTGCGGGCGACGATCGACAGCGAGCTCATCAACCGGCTGGTGCGCTCCCTCGGGTCGCGACCGTCTCTCGACGCCTTCCTCCTGAACCAGGAGGGGCTGCTGCAGTCGCCGTCGCGCCGCTACGGGGCCGCGCTCGAGCCCGCTCCGCTCCCGCCGCTGGCCGCAGGCCCGCAGACCGAGCAGGTCGAGCTGAGCGACCAGCGCGGCGACGCGCTGATCGTGAGCTACGCCCTCATCCAGGACTCCCCCTTCACGTTGGTGCTGGTCAGCCCTCAGGGCGAGCTCCTGTCCGGGTGGGTGGGGCTGCGCCGCAACCTGCTGATCTTCCTGGCGGCGAGCATCGTGCTCATTCTGACCGTGGTCACGATCGGTACGACCAAGATGGTAGCCCGCTACCGCGAGGCGGACATGATGCGGGCGGCGGCGTACCACAAGATGGAGTACACGAACAAGATGGCCGCGCTCGGCCGGCTGAGCGCGGGGGTCGCGCACGAGATCAACAACCCGGTCTCCATCATCAGCGAGAAGGCGGGGCTGCTGAAGGACCTCCTCCTCATGTCGAAGGAGATGCCACCGAAGGAGAAGCTCGTCGAGCTCGTGGACTCGGTCCTTCGCTCGGCGGAGCGCTGCGGCGGCATCACGCATCGGCTGCTCGGCTTCGCCAAGCACATGGAGGTCCAGCGCGACAGCATCGAGCTGGACCAGCTCCTGATCGAGGTGCTGGGCTTCCTCGAGAAGGAGGCCGCCTACCGGAACATCCAGGTCGACTTCGCCTTCCCCGAGGAGCCGCCCCGGGTCGTATCGGACCGCGGCCAGCTTCAGCAGGTCTTCCTCAACATCATCAACAACGCCTTCGCCGCGGTCGAGGACCACGGTCGCATCGAGATCGGCATCCGCGAGGCGGGCGAGGATGGGCTGGCCGTGTGGATCTCCGACAATGGGGTCGGCATCCAGGAGGAGCACCTGTCGCGCATCTTCGACCCCTTCTTCACCACGAAGAAGGGCGGCGGGACCGGGCTCGGGCTGTCCATCACGTACGGGATCGTCCAGAAGCTGGGCGGAGACATCACGGTGCAGAGCAAGGTGGGCGAGGGCACCCGCTTCACGGTCACGCTGCCGAAAGAGACATAGGGGACGACAGCCATGGACGCGTTGCGAGTCCTGATCGTGGACGACGAGGCGGAGTTGGTGAGCGCCCTCGAGGAGCGCCTCCAGCTGCGGGGCTTCCACGCCCGGGGCGTCACAACCGGTGCGGACGCGCTCGCCTTCCTCGAGAGCGAGCCGTGCGACGTCGTCCTCCTCGACGTGAAGATGCCCGGGCTCGGGGGACTCGAGGTGATCCGCCGGATCAAGAAGGAACGACCGGCCATCGAGGTGATCCTGCTCACGGGGCACGGCTCCTCGATGGGCGTCGAGCAAGGGATGGAAGCCGGGGCGTTCGACTACCTGATGAAGCCCGTCAAGATCGACGACCTGACGCGGATCCTCCGCTCTGCCGGAGCCCGCGACGGAGTCGCCAAGCGAGGTGAAGGACCATGAGCGACTGCAAGGTGCTGCTGGTCGACGACGAAACGGAGTTCGTCGAGGCGCTGGCGGAGCGGTTGGATGCGCGTGGCTTCCAGACCGACACGGCGCCCACCGGGCTCAGCGCCATCGTGAAGGCCGAGGGGAAGCACTACGACGCGATCATCCTGGACATGGCCATGCCCGGGATGGACGGCATCGAAACGCTCGAGCGCCTCCTGGAGCTGAACCCCGACCTGCAGGTGATCCTGCTCACGGGGCGTGCCACCCTCGAGCAGGCTGCGCTGGCCATCAAGCTCGGCGCTCTGGACCTGCTCGAGAAGCCGGCCGAGATCGGGCTGCTCGTCCAGAAGATCGATGCCGCGGCCGCCCGACGGGCGTCGCTGCAGGACCAACGCATCGGCGAGCGGGTGGCCGACATCATCCGCAAGAAGGGGTGGTGACATGGAGCGCATGGCACCGACCTCGCCCGACGCGATGAGGCGTGTCGCGGAGGTCATGATCCCGCTGGATCGATATCCCTCCGTCCATCCCGACGACACGCTGCGCCATGCCGTGGCGGTCATCGAGGAAGCCCACCTCGAGGTGGGCCGGAGGCGCTCTCTGCCCCGCGTGCTACTGGTCGTGGAGAACCACGAGGAGCTGGTGGGGATCCTGAGGCGCCGCGACATCATGCGGGGCCTGGAACCGCCATTCCTGGTAAGCCAGCGCATGGAGTACCGGAAGAAGTTCTTCGACATCGCGGTCGACCCAAACCTGTCGGAGCTGCCCTTCGACCGTGTGGTGAAGGGGATTCGCGCGCAGGCCGACCGGCCCGTGCGCGACGTCATGTGCCGGGTGGATGCCACCATCCATCCGGACGACCACATCATGAAGGCCGTCTACGAGATGGTGTCCCTGAACCTGAGCCTGCTTCCGGTCGAGCAGGATGGTCGCGTGTTGGGAGTGATCCGTTCCGTGGATGTGTTCCACGAGCTGGCGCAGCTCCTCGTATGAGCGAGGCCGGCACCGTGGGGCGCACGTCATCCAGTGGCCCGAGGTCATCAGGTCATGGCGATAGATCCGACGTTCGACGCGTCATCAGCGGTGGAAAGTCCCCCCGAGCGGCAGGAGGAACCGGCCCGGACCCGGGGGCGGAGGAGGGAGCCGCGCGGAGGGGCTGAGCCCGGCCGTAAGACCTCGACCGGGCCCACGAAGGAGGATTGGAAGCGGGCGGCGTTCATCCTCCTCGGCATGGCGCTGTTCGCGGCGGTCTACTACGCGCCCACGCCCCCACCCGCCATCGACCCGCAGGGTCAGGCGTTCACGCTCACCCGCGAAGGGAAGGCGGCACTCGCCCTCTTCTTCCTCGCCGCCACCTGGTGGGTCACCGAGGTCATCCCCATCGGCGTGACCAGCATCACGATCGGCGTGGTGCAGGCGCTCTTCCTGATCCGCCCCGCGCGCGAAGCCTTCACCGACTTCATGGACCCGAGCGTGTGGTTCATCTTCGGGTCGCTCATGATCGGCATGGTCTTCACCAAGACCGGCCTCACCCGGCGCCTGGCCTACCGCATGCTCTCGGTTGTGGGAGAGCGCACGAGCATGATCTACCTCGGCTGTTTCGTCATGACGGCGGGCCTCACGCTGATCATGGCCCACACTGCGGTCGCGGCCACGGTCTATCCGCTCTTCCTCGCCATCTACGCGCTCTACACGGAGTCCAGCGAGCCCACCCGCTTCGGCAAGGGGCTGTTCATGGGGATGGCGTTCGTGGCGGGCGCCGGCAGCATCATCACGCTGCTCGGCGCGGCGCGGGGTGCGGTGGCGATCGGCTTCTTCCTCGACATCACCGGCCGGCAGATCGACTTCTTCGAGCTCACGTACTACATGCTGCCGATCGGTGCCCTCATGGTGGTGCTGCTCTGGGTGTTCTTCATGCTGTGGTATCCGCCCGAGCGGAAGACCATCCCCGGGCTGCGCGACCGCGTCGACCGGCTGTACGCCTCCCTCGGCCCGATGGGCCGCGACGAGATCCTCGCGCTCGTCATCGTGATGACCACCGTCGCCGTCCTCGGCCTGCGCTCGTTCGTGCCGGTGCTGGAGCCCCTCGACAAGAGCGCGATCATCCTCGTGCCCATCGTGCTCCTCTTCCTCCTGAAGGTGCTGTCGCTGGAGGACCTGGAGAGCGCGTCGTGGAACATCGTCTTCCTCTTCGGCGGCGCGATGAGCATCGGCTTTTGCCTGTGGCGCACAGGGGCGGCGGAATGGCTCGCGGTGCTGTGGCTCGGCCTCTTCCAGAACGCGCACTGGCTGGTGTTCGTGCTGGGCATGTCCGCGTTCGTGCTCGTGATGACGAACCTGATCATGAACGTGGCGGCCATCGCGATCACGATGCCCGTCGCGCTGGTCATCGCCCCCTACCTCGGGGTCGCGCCCGAAGTCGTGCTCTTCTCGGCGCTGGTGACGGCCGGGATGCCGTTCCTCTTGCTGGTGGGCGCAGCGCCCAATGCGATCGCCTACGGGAGCCGCCAGTTCACCACGCGGGAGTTCTTCACGACCGGGATCCCGGCCAGCCTGCTCCTGCTGACCGTGCTCGGGCTGTTCGTCTGGCTGATCTGGCCGCTGATGGGGATGCCCGTGCTGGCGGGGTAGGGGGGCGTCACCCCATCAGCTTCCGGACGCCCGCCCGGATGCGCTCGGCGTTGGGCAGCGTCTCGTCCTCGAGGTGGCGCGCGAAGGGGATGGTCGTGCGCGTACACACGCGCCCGTACCTGCAGGGGAGCCCGGCCTCCAGCACCAGCGCCGACAGCTCCCCCGAGAGTCCGAAGGCCTCGTAGTCCTCGTCCACCACAAGCAGGCGGCCGGTGCGCGCGACCGACGCTTCGACCGCCGTCCGGTCCAGCGGCGCCACCGTGCGCAGATCCAGCACGTCGGCGGAAATCCCCTCGGCTTCGAGCGCGTACGCGGCCTCGATCGCCCGGTGCACGCCTACGCCCACGCCGACGATCGTCACGTCCCCTCCGTGGCGGCGGAGCGCGGCTCGTCCGAAGGGGATCGGCTCCCAGCGGTCGGGCACGGAGCCCTTCGCCCCGTCCGCGGGAACGTCGTAGTCGACCGTCTTCCGTCCTCCCGAGCCCAGGAACTCCAGCCAGGTCTCCGAGAGGAGCTTCGGCTCCAGGAATACGACCGGCCCGTCGTGGCGCAGCGCGGCCAGCATCAGCCCGCCGGCGTCCGCCGGTGTGGACGGGACGACGACGCTGAGCCCGGGGATGTGCGCAAGCCATCCCCAGAGCGACTGTCCGTGCTGTCCCCCGTCGCCGTAGCCTCCGCTGCAGGGGGCCCGCACCACGACCGGCGCGCTCCATCTCCCACCCGAGAACGTCTCGACCTTGGCCGCGTGGTTGAGGAGCGCGTCCATGCACACGCCGAGGAAATCCACCATGTAGAGCTCGACGACGGGGCGCAGGCCGGCCATCGCGGCGGCGACGCCCGCCCCCAGGAAGGCGCTCTCGCTGATGGGTGCGCCGCGCACCCGCGCGGGCCCGAATCGGACGAGGAGGTTGCGGCGCAGGAGCGGCACGTCCTCCCCGAAGACGATGATGTCCGGGTCCTCGCCCATTGCCTGGGCGAGCGCGTCGTCCACCGCCTGCGTGAAGAAGGAGGTCCTCATGGCGTCGCTTCCTCCAGCGCGGCCTCGAGCGCGTCGCCGACCTCGCGCTCGATGCCGTCCTCGAGCTCCTTCAGCCGTCCCGCCTCGGCCAGCAGGGCCTCGCGCGCGTGGCGAATCGGGTCGTTGGCCTCGTCCCGACGGGCGTCGCGCAACGTGGAGCGCACGGCCGCGAGGACCTCCTTCAGCCCGGCCGTCCGCTCGCGCAGGGCGCCGCCGCCCCGGCGCAGCAACGAGCGCGTGAGCGGCAGCGCCATACCGGACATCTCCTTGAACGGCTCGTCCGCGATCTTCTTCAGCTGAAAGCCCAGGAAGTGGCCCTCCAGGTGCACGCACCGGGCGCGCAGGAAGCTCGGGCCTCCACCCGAGCGGGCGCGCGCGATCGCCGCACGGGCGGCCTCCCACACTTCCGACACGTCGCGGCCGTCCACCTCGACAGGGGGGATGCCCAGGCCTCGCGCCCGCTCGCTCGGGTCTGCGCCGCTCATCCCCTCGGACCGTGTGGTGATGGCCCAGCCGTCGTCCTTGCAGACGAACACCACGGGCAGGTTCCACACCGACGCGAGGTTCAGCGACTCCATCAGCATCCCCTGGTTCATCGCCCCGTCGCCGAAGAAGCCCACGGCGACGGCACCGGCACCCGCGTGCTGCGCCGCCAGCGCGAAGCCGGCGGCGGTGGGCCCCGCCGCGCCGACGATCCCCGAGGAGGCGGTGAGGTCCGGCCGGGAGTACAGGTGCATGTGCCCGCCCATCCCCCCGCACAGCCCGTCGGGGCGGCCGAGCATCTCCCGGAGAATGGCGACGGGATCCACGCCGCGGACCAGGAGGGCGGCGGTCCCGCGGTGATCCAGCGCCATGGCGTCGCCATCGCGCAGCTGGGAGACGACGCCAGCGACGATCGCCTCCTCGCCGGTGCCCAGGTGCATCTCACCCGACACGAGCCCGTCGTGCCAGAGCTTCGAGACCGCCTCCTCGAAGAGGCGGCTCCGCAGCATGTGCGCGTAGAGTGTCCAGAGGTCGGGCACGACGTCCTCCGTCGGGTGTTCGGTTGCAGGGATCGCGCGGATCCCTACGTGTCCATCGCCAGGATCTCCGCCATGAGCCGGAGGCCGGCCCGATACAGCGGCGACAGATTGTGACACCCGGCCACCAATTCACCCTCGGCTGCCATCACCCGCTGAATCCCCCTCGAGGTTCTGACGTGGATCGCCACGTGGCCGGTGGGGGGTGGTGGCGATCCGTCCGCCGGAGGCATCCCGTCAACGAGGCCGGCCGCGGCTTCGAGAACCTCGCGGCTGGCGCCCTCGGCCGATGCGCCCCGACCCGGAAGGGTGACGCCGGTGCTGAATACCAGCGCCGTGAGATCGCCGCGGCCGACCACCAGTGATACGAGCCCCTTCGGGTAGCGGGTGTCGATCACCACGGACCAGACGTCCGATTTCGCGTGCTCGGGGATCAGCCCGAGCGCCTGCGGTGGTGCGGTGAGGGCGTGCTTGCGCCGGGGTCGCTCGTCGGTGCGGCTCACGAAGGGATTCAGCGCGAGCTCGTCCTTCAGGTGCCGTTGCAGAGCCTCGAGACCCAACGGGTTACGCCTGAACCACGCCACGATCCACCTCCACGGTCTGGCGGTACGTCTCCAGCACGACGTTCCGCATCATCGATCCGAAGATCGGGGGATTCAACCTTCTTGTGGTAAGGTGCCGGCGCGCCGCGCCGGTCACATCGCCGCCCCCAACTCGTAGCGCAGCGACCACTGCGTCCGGCGCAGGAGCTTCCATCCGCGGAACCATCGAAGCGCGCCGACCCGTGCCTCGTCCTCGTCCAGGTAGCTCCACTCCTCCAGGAAGCGGATGCCCGGGCCCCATGCCTCCAGCTCGTGCCCATCCCGGATTCCGAAGCGGTACCCGGCCTCCCTCCCGAGCCCCAGCTCTTTCCGCATCTTCACGTCGATCATCCACTTCAGCGACGGTCGGAGCCAAGCCGCGTTGACCGCCTCGAAGACCAGCTCGCTTCCCGGGAAGCGCTCCTGGAGGCCGAGGACGAGCCCGCGGACCCCCTCCGGTGGGAGGTACATGAACAGGCCTTCGGCGAGGAAGAGGAAGGGCCTCGATTCCCCGGTGGCAAGCTCGTCCATCCACCGTGCGTCGAGCACCGACCTCCCGATCAGGCGGTAGCGATCGGACTCGTCCACCAGCCGGCGCTTGAAGGCGATCATCTCGGGCAGGTCGAGGTCCCGGAAGCGTACCCGGCCGTCGTCGATGCGCCAGAAGCGCGTGTCGAGGCCGCACCCCAGGTTCACGACGTACCCTCCGGGATGCCGTTCATCTTGCTGGTGGGCGCAGCGCCCAACGCCATCGCCTACGGAGCCGCCAGTTCACCACGCGGGAGTTCTTCACGACCGGGATCCCGGCCAGCCTCCTCCTGCTGGCCGTGCTCGGGCTGTTCGTCTGGCTCATCTGGCCGCTGATGGGGATGCCCGTGCTGGCCGGGTAGGGGGGATCTGCGGCTTCGCGGGCCTACCGAGGGCGCCAGCCCAGGCCCCAGCTCGCGACGGTGAATTCGGTATCGTTCCCGTCCGTCCGGAGAACGACGCTCGACTCGACGAGCGTCGTGTCATGCATGTCGTCCAGCGTGACCACATGAAGCGCGTGAGCCGTTCCACCGAGCGCCGCGAGATAGGCCAGTCGACGTCCGTCGGGGGACCACGCCACGGCTCCCGACGCACGCCGTCCCTTGAGCACCACCCTCATGGCCCATGCATCCAGATCGAAGACGACCACGTCTTCGAACGTGTGGAACGCGATCGAGGATCCGTCGGGAGACCAGGCGCAGCCGTTCGGAAGGGTCGCCGCCACCATCCTCTCTTCCCCGCCCAGCGGATTCCTGACGAAGACCCCCTCCTCCGCGCAAGCCGCGAGGCCGTCGCTGTCCGGGGACCACGCGATCCAACCCTCGCGGCTGAGGACCTTCGTGACCTGCGATCCATCCGCCGGCATCACGTATACGCCCGACCCGTCTCGATCCGAGGAGAATGCGATTCTCGACCCATCCGGCGCCCATACCGGCTCACGACTTCGGTCGGGGCCTGGGGTCAGATTCCGCATCCCGGTCCCGTCGCGGTCGATGACGAGGACGTCGTAGCTCTCCTCACTCCCGAGATACCAGTCGAAGGCCACGCGGAGCCCGTCGGGAGACCACGAAAGCCGCTGGCTTCGCCAGAGTCCGTCTCCGTGGTACGTCTCGTCGTAGCGCCGGCTCGTTCCGGTCTCCACGTCCACCAGCGTGAGCACGCCGTAGCAGTTCGCCATGAGCTCGCGGCCGTCGGGGGACCACGCGAAGCCACCACGACAGGTCGGATGAACGCCCCGGAGGGCCGAGCCGTCTGCCTGCACCAGATAGATACCGCCCCGATTCCCGGAGGAGGACAGGCCGATCGCGATGACATCCTGGTCGGGAGCCTCCTCACGGAGGCCGACGGGGCCATCGGAGCACGCGAAGAGTGCGATGGCGCCCAGGAGTGCGATGCCGCGTCGCCCCGTGACGGATACTCTGAGGACCATGGACCGACTCTCCGTGTGGACGGGCGATTCCGCGGGGATCGGCGGCGCCGCTCCGCTCGACGGACCGTCCTGCACCCCAATCCTACGAACCAAACCGTGATCGATTTCGCGAAAGGCGTCGGACGCGTGGCGTCGGTATGCCATTCGCTTCCGGCGCCGCCGTCCTGGTATGATCGTCGATCGTCCACGACGCTCCCATCCCCGTTCCCGAGCCCCGAAATGCCAAGACGGTCCTTGCTCTTTGCCGTTCTTGCCGCCGTCATCATCCTTCCACGGAGCGGCAGCGCTCAGGAGTTCCGCCTCCTCGAGACCACCATCGCCCAGGTCCACGAGGCGATGCGGGCCGGCCGGCTCACCTGCCGGCAGCTGGTACAGGGCTACCTCGACCGGATCGCCGCGTACGACCAGTCCGGCCCGCGCCTGAACACCATCCAGCACCTGAACGAGCGCGCGCTCCAGGAGGCGGACTCCCTGGACGCCGTCTTCCGCGCGCGCGGTCCGGCGGGCCCGATGCACTGTGTGCCCGTTCTGCTGAAAGACCAGGTCGAGACCCGCGACATGCCCACGTCCTACGGGTCGGTGCTCTTCCAGGACTTCATGCCCGGGAGGGACGCCACGATCGTCTCACGCATGCGCGACGCCGGGGCGATCATCCTGGCCAAGACGACGATGGGGGAGTTCGCGTCCCGCTACGTCGGGTCCGCCTTCGGGATCATCCGCAACGCGTACGACCCCGACCGCAATCCCAGTGGGTCGTCGGGAGGCACCGGCTCCGGCGTGGCGGCCAACTTCGGCCTCGTGGGAATCGGAGAGGACACCAGCGGCTCGGTGCGCGGACCCTCGGCGGTGTCCAGCCTGGTCGGGCTCCGGCCGACGCTCCAGCTCGTGAGCCGCTTCGGCCTCCTGCCGGCCAACCCGACGCAGGACACGATGGGGCCCATGGCCCGCACCGTCATGGACGCGGCGATCCTCCTCGACGTGATCGCCGGGTACGACCCCGAGGATCCCATCACCGCGTACGCCTTTGGCCGCGTCCCCGAGAGCTACGCGGACGGGCTCTCGGCGGATGGGCTGCGCGGCGCGCGCATCGGCGTGCTGCGCCATCCCATGGACCGGTCCGCCGATCCCTCGTCCGAGGATTTCCGAAAGGTGAAGGCCGTCGTCGACGGCGCGATCGGGGAGCTGGCCGCCGTTGGCGCCGAAGTGGTGGATCCCTTCGAGCTCCCCGGCCTGGACTCGCTGCTCTCGGTCGCCATCGCCAACGACTTCGAGACCGAAGCGGCCACCGACGCCTACCTGGCCGAGCACCCCGACGCCCCGTACAAGACGCTGGGTGCCATCCTCCTCACCGGAGAGGTGAACCCCTGGCGGGCCCGGGGGTTGATGGCGGTGATGGGCAAGACCACCGACGACGCGGGCTACCTGGCCCTCCTGAAGGCCCGCGCATCACTCCGGCAGATGGTCCTGCAGGCCATGGCGGACCACGATCTGGACGCCATCGTCTATCCGACCTTCACGAACCAACCCACCCCGATCGCGCCGGACGTCCTGACGAACCCCGCGCCGGAGGACGGCTACGGCTGGGGCGACAACCGCGGCCTGAGCCCCGCGACCGGGTTCCCCGCGCTGACGGTTCCGGCCGGATTCACGTCGGACGACCTGCCGGTGGGACTCGAATTCCTGGGACGGCCGTTCACCGAGGAGACGCTGCTCGACTTCGGCTACGCCTTCGAGCAGGCGACGCACCACCGGCGGCCGCCGCCGAGCACGCCGGCGCTGCGGTGATCGCAGGCCGGGCGTGCCCTTCACGCGTGCGCCTTGCCGGATCACGACCCTAGCCATGAGGGAACCCCACGGACGCGGACCCTCATCCCGAAACCACGGAGCGAGACGAGCGGCGTCACACGCAGCGCTCCGCTCTTATCGGACGCCGACTCGACCGCCCTCCCCGGCGCGAGGACGGTGGCACCCAGAAGCGCGCCGATCCCCGCACCCACCAACGCACCGAGAATCACCGCCTCACCGGTCGCCGCGCTCTCCGCGAGGGAGCCGCCCAACTCACTGTCCGTCTCCGACCGTACGGTGAGTCCCCCGAGCAGCCCGCCGGCAACCAGCCCGATCCCCCCACCCCATAGGGCACCGCGGCCCCGGTCGGGGCCCGACACCTGCGGCTCGGCCTCGGACCGGAACGACTGAGCGGAAAGGGGACCCACAGAGGACAGCATGACGACGAGCAGGGTCGCGGGCACATTTGGCGCTCGAGCATTCATCCAGGGAGCCTCGGGTCGGACGGTCAACGGGCGGCGACCATGTGGCGACGCCCTGCGGCTCCAGACGAGCGAGCGGCGCCGAATATCGCCGGGGCCAACGGGGGCGGCAATGCCTGGATCCGCCACCTCCGGTGCCCGGGGAGCTCGCCCTTCTAAGGGTGAGGACGGTCGGGTTCCTTCTCACCGGGCGTGCGGAGCTCCACCTCGCAGAGCGGATGGATCAGGCCGGTGCCGGCGAAATACTCGTCGCGCAGGTACGTGAAGCCGAGCTTCTCGAGCACCCGCTTCGAGGCGTGGTTCTCGGGATGGTGTCCCGCCACCAGCCGCGACAGACCGAGCGCGGCCCGGGCGTGGGCCAGCACCGCCGCGCCGGCTTCCGTGGCGTAGCCTCGCCGCCAGAAGTCGAAGCGGAGATGGAAGCCGAACTCGTAGAGATGCGGCTCGACGTGATGGGGCTTCAGGCCGCAGCACCCGACGAAGTCCCCCGAAGCCAGCAGGAAGAAGGGCCAGTACTGCACACCCGCCTCCCGCTCGTTCCGCAGCTCCCGCTCGAGCATCTCCCGCACCTGCTCGGGTGTGAGCCGTCCACGCGCGTCGATCCGGGCCGTGACGCGCGGGTCTCCCCAGAGGCTCATCGCGAGGTCGAGGTCCTCGGCGCGCCAGGAGCGGAACCCGCAGCGGGAAGTGACGAGGAAGTACGGTTTTTCGACGATTCCGATCATGCCTCCTTCGGCCGAGGGCTCGGCACATCGGTGACTCCCCGGCGTGGGTCCGGGTCGGGGTGGGGGAGGGGTGAGCGCAGGCTGGACCGTTTCCGCTCCCGAGCGATCTCCGTTAGGGTAATAGTCTTTGAAGTCACTCGAAGCGGATGTGAATCGCATGGCGAAGGAAGAACCGATCGAGCTCGAAGGTACGGTCAACGAGGTGCTCCCCAACGCGAACTTCCGGGTCGAGTTGGAGAACGGGCACGAGATCCTCGCGTACCTCTCCGGCAAGATGCGCAAGCATTACATCCGGGTCCTCGAAGGGGACCCGGTCAGGGTGGAGCTCTCTCCTTACGACATGAGCCGCGGTCGCGTCACCTACCGATACAAGTAGCTCACGGACTGTCGCCCGGGAGCCGGCCGTCGGGGCCCGGCTTCGGGCGTGCGCCCCCGGCTCGACGCGCATCGACAGCGACCCTGCCTACGCGAACCGCTCAGCCGTCCGGGCGCGCGCCCTGGCGGCCTCGACCTCGCGGTTCTTCGGCCCGGCCCGCGTGGTGAGCGCGTCGAGCAGCTTCGAGGCCGCAGCCGCGACCTCGTCCACGGCCTCCTCGAAGGCGGCTTCATTGGCCTGCGACGGCTTCGTGAAGCCGCTGATCTTCCGGACGAACTGCAGGGAGGCCGCGCGGATCTCCTCGTCCGAGGCGGGCGGGTCGAAGTTGAAGAGGGTCCTGATGTTTCGGCACATCGGTGGCGCTCCTCAGGGGTGTGGATGGCGTCTGGGGGACGTTGCGTCTAGGACCCGACCGTGGCAACGGCCTTGAAGAAGGTGTAACAGAAGACGCCCGCGTCCGAGGAGACGATCTCCCGAAGATCCGCCAATCCCTTCTCCCACGCGGAAGGCTCGATGTATCCGCGATCCAGCGCCTGAGCTTGGACGCCCTCGACCATCGGGATGATCGTCTTCGCCACGAAGGCGTCCATCACCGCAGGCCGGCTCCGGTCCGCGTAGACCATCCGCGGTGACACCACGGCGTCCCGGCCGCCGGCCTCCGTCACGATCGCATGCAGCCGCCGACCGATGAGGGAATCGCCCCCGAGCTCGGCCTGCGCTCGGATCAGGCATCGCCAGGCCTGGACGGCTTCGTCGCTCGTCGGGTGGAAATAGCAGGACCCGTGGTCCCCCTCGATCACCGTCACGCTCCCCGCCGGCCGGACCACCTTCATGAGTGCGCTCAGGGCGCCGACCGGATCGCGCTGGTGCTCGAGAACGTGGCATACGAAGGCGCCGTCGAACGTGGAGGGCGCGAACGGCAGCTCGTAGAGATCCGCGCGCACGAGGTGCGCGTTTCCGAGGCCGCGTTCCCGGATCCGTCGGGCCGCCCCATCCAGTGACGCCCTGGCGATGTCGCAGGACACGAAGGTCGCCTCGCGGCTGTTGTCGGCGAGCGTGACGGTCTGGGCTCCGATGCCGCACCCCGGCTCCAGGATGAGGGCCCCCGGGGGAAACCGGGAGTCGTGGTGGAGGAGGTCACGGACGGACGCCGCCTGGTCGAGAAGGCGTTGAGCTTCCCGATTGGAGTAGCCGTGTACGTAGCCTGCCCTGTCTCGCCGCAATCCTCACCCTCTTCCTCTCGCGTCGTGGCTCTTTCGATGGACGCGCCTTCCCGTCGGTGCTCTGTCGTTGCACCACGAGTGCCGACCCCAGCGGCAAGATGCTACATCTCCGGGACGCTCGCTTCCGGAGAGGACATGCCACCGATCCAGGTCCAACGCCCGTCGATCTTCTGCCAGATGGCTGCCCATCGCTCCCCGTTCTTCGCGAACCATCCGATGCCCGGAGCCGACTCGGGCGTCCACCAGTGCCGGCCGTCCGGACGCTCGTTGCAGGCGCGCTGCATCTGTCCGAGATCCTCCGCCGCCCACGCGTCCCAGCAACTCTGGTTGAGATCGATGGACGCGGCCAACAGGGACGTGCAGATCGGTGCGAGCGCACGGTCCATGGTGCCCCCTTGCGCATAGGATGTCCAGAAGGCTCCGGACGGGGGCGTATCCTGGGCAGGGGGGTGCGCCCGAGTTGCGAGCGCAAGATACCTGCGATGCTCTCGAGAGCGCAAAGATGCCCGATCCGCTCTACCCCGGTCCCTCCGGGTCGCTGTCGCCCTGCCAGCCCTTCAGCAGCCGCTCGATCTCCGAGAGCCGCTCCAGGATCTCCTCCTGTCGTGCACCGTTGGCTCGGACGCCGTGATACACGGATAGGACGATGACGGCGATGGAAAGCCCGCCGAGCAAGGCGGCGAGGACAACAGCGACGTTCATCTCGAGGCTCCCTGGAGTCGTCGACGTCTACAGCCCGAACTGCCGAAGGTGATGGGACACGTGCCGATACGCCCACCGGTACCAGTCGCGTGCCGCCATCGGGCCGAACATGACGTGGTGCGGTGTCAGGGTTGCGGGGTCGGCGACGGCGATCCGTTTCAGGCTCTCGATCGCACGCTCACGATCCGCCTCGAAGTTCGACGGGTGGGTACCATCGGTCTTGGGGTCGACGCCAGGTCGGGTCTTCACACCCTTCGGCCAGGGGATTCCCGAGTACAAGGCGAGCCACTTGTACACGGGCCGTGGCTTGCCGGACGGCGGAGCCCCCGGAGGAACACGCGTCCCGAGGACGGACTCGTGCGCGTCGCCGAGATGGCAGAGCATCTCGGCGGCGGTGAGCGTGCCCCACCGGCGCTCCCGGTCCGGCGTGAGTCGGCCCAGCCGATCGCCCAACGCCCGCAGTGTCTGCCCTTCAGCGATCGTACGCATGGGTCACCTCCGTCGGACGATTAGCCGCCAATGGTACGCTTCACGCGCTATCGGTGGCAACGGGGTCGGCCCTCCCGTGACTCCCGATGCCCGAACCATCCATCCGGGGCGCGACCGGTAGCGCCGGGGGGAGGCACGCGTTCCTGATGCGCACGCCTAGCTGGGCCGCCCGAGCGGCACGGATCCCAACCAGGACTCGAGGAGCGAGCGATGACCGTCCTAGCACTGCTGTTCGCCACCGGCGCCATCTTGAACTCGACCGGCGCCGCGCAGGCCGACACCGCCGACGTGCGCCAGGACCTGGCGCGCGACATCACCATGGTGGAGCGGAAGGTGATCGCCCTCGCGCAGGCCATGGATGAGAACCAGTACGGTTGGACCCCCATGGAGGGCGTTCGGACCGTGCGGCAGGTGTATCTGCACATCGCGGTCAACAACTACATCTTCCCGACCATGACGGGCACGAAGCCGCCGTCCAGCGTCACACTCGGCGACCGCTTCGAAGGGGTGGAGGCGTTCGAGAACGCCGACATCTCGAAGGCCGAAGTCGTGCGGGAGCTGCAGCAGTCCTTCCAACACCTGAAGGCGGCGTTGGATGAGGCCGGTGACCTCGACAGGTCCGTCGACTTCTTCGGCCGGCCGGCGACAGCGCGGCGCGTCTGGCTCGAGACCGTGTTCCACATCCACGAGCACCTGGGGCAGGCCATCGCGTATGCTCGCGCGAACCGTGTCGTGCCGCCGTGGAGCAAGTAGGCGGACCAACCGCTCGCGCCTGCGTGGCGGCGCTGTTCCGCGGTAGAACTCAGCTCAGATCCAACCAGTCCGGCAGGGTCCCGTGCACGGTGAACTGCAGCTCCGCCTCGCACGGGACCGGGTCGGCGTCGCGCTCCTCCGCGGTGATGATCGCGGCCTCGCGCGAAGCCACGCCCCGCGCCTGGTACTCGGCGAACACGTCGTCCGTCATCGTCTCGAAGTACGAGATGAGCGTCCCGTCTTCCTTCCCGCCGATGCTCACCGCGATATCGGACATTGTGAAGTTCGACGAATGCTCGCCGATGTGATCACCCGCGTCGACGCGCACCACGCTCGCGTTGGAGACCGCATAGGTCGGCGTCACGCCCGATGTGTCGGCTCCCGCAAGGTTCTGGGCGCTCACCTCGAGCGTGAGATGGTCGCCCACCGCCGCCGCCCACCGGTCCGGGAAGAGGGCGAGGTGCGAGAGGTTCGGCGTGGACGGCTCAGGGTTCGATGGGGCCGTCCCGTCGCTGCCGCCGCAGGCGAGGAGGAAGGCGCAGATCGCGGCGGTCACGCACGGCCGGAGCCGGGTCCGAAGCGGCCGATTGATGCGTCGCACGAACAAGGGCGCGCGACCACGGGTGCCAGGGGAGGGTAGATCAGCCACGGAAGCCTCGCGGATGGGCAGTCCGCGCCGAGGGCGGCGAGCGCGACACCGGCGCGTTCGGGGAAGATGGGGCGGTCCAGGGACCGGCCGCCAGAGGTTTTTTCGTAGAAGGTCTTTTCCTAGAAGCCCAGCGTCTCCGGCACGAAGACCACCCTCACACGGTGCCGTGGATCGAAGTGCAGCAGCAGGGTCTCCGCGAGAAGCGTGCCGGCGTATCCCACCGCCTTCATGCGGAGGAACTCCTTGGGGAGGCTGTATTCGCGGATGCGGCGCAGGCCTTCGTCGACGTCCCGCACCAGCTTCTGGTGACCGACGACGAGAATGACGCTGCCCGCGGCGTAGGCGTAGGCGCCGAGCTGGCTTCCCGAGCCGGAGGCGACGAGGATCTGTCCGTCGTCCGTGACGGCGTGTGCGCTTCCCAGGATGAAATCGGGCGCGGCGCCGAGCTTGCGCATCTCCCGGCCCTGCGTTTTGCGGTCGAGCGCCCGCAGCTTGGGCCGCACCGCGTCGTAGCGTCCGGACTCGTCGATCTCCGCGGTGATGCCGAGCTCCCGGAGCGTCTCCGAAAGCGCCGCGTGGACCTCCGCACCCTCGGGGAGTGCGTCGAGCACGAGTCGCCTGGCGTGCGCGCTGCTGTCGGCGATCTCGGCGGTGAAGCCGCGCTCTTCGAGCGCATTCACGGTGCGCGCCAGTCGCTCGTGGTCGGCGGGGCGTTCGAACTCGGGGTTGGGCGGGCCGGGGTCGGGGAGCGTGAGGGTCATGCCGCGCCGGCAGCTTGCTGGTAGCTCCGCACGATTTCTCCGACGCCTATTGGCTCCGGCCCCACCAGATGGGGCTTGAAGTGTTGGGTGAACATGGATGACTCCGACCGATGGTGGGTCCGTCGTAAAGCGCTCAACCTGAGCACGCTTCAGACCTGGCGCGGCCGCCGAAGTTCCGGGAAACCTCACCCGTGGCGTCCGATCCTCCTCGAGCCAGAGGCGCAACGCCGGTTCGCGATCGGTCTGCGTGTCCTCCTCACTCAGCCCTCATCACCTCCACGGGATCGGCCCGACTGGCCCGTAGGGCCGGAATGCCGGTAGCGGTGAGGGCCACGAGGCCCAGGCACAATCCTGCCGCTGCCATGAACAGTGGGTTGATGGCGCCCACACCGTAAAGGAGGCTTTGCAGGACGCCGGAGACTCCCCACACCCCCAGGAGCCCCACGCCGGTCCCCACCACGGCAAGGACGAGGCCCATCCTCAGAACGAGCCAGACGACCTCCCTGCGACGTGCTCCCAGGGCCAAGCGGATGCCCATCTCACGAATCTTCTGGCCCACGAAGAAGCTCATCACCCCGAAGGTCCCCGCCGCGGCCAGGGCGAGGGCAACCAGGGCGAAGACCCCGAAGATCCGGGTGGTGGCCGACCGGCCCCGGGCCATGGTCGCGTAGAGGTCCTCGCCGGTCATGATCCGGGTGATGGGCCGGTTGGAGTCCAGCTCCGAAAGGGTCCGTCGCAGGGCAGGGACCAGGGCAAGGGGATCTCCGGCCGTCCGGATGGCTACCCATCGGTCCTGCTGGAAAGAAGGGAAGAAGGGAACGTACATGGCTCCCTCGGCGGCAGTCTCCAGACCGCGTTGCCTCACGTCTTCCACCACCCCGACCACCACGGCCTCCAGCCAGGGATCGGTGGGGGCGTTCGCCCGGATCCGTTTGCCAAGGGCGCTCTCACCGGGCCAGCTCCTTGCGGCGAAGGCCTGGTTCACCACGACTCCGATCGCGCCTTCGGTCAGGTCGGCCCGGGTGAGATCTCTTCCTCGAAGGAGCTCGATTCCCATGGCGTCGAAGTACCCGGGCGAGACGGGAATCATGTGGGTCGAAGGTACGTTCGCGTCCGGATCGTATTCCTGCCCCTCCGGCAGTTGGTCGCTGGTCCAGCGGCCCTGGAGGGGAAGGGTGGTGGTAGCTCCGGCTGCCCTCACGGCGGGCAGCCTTCGGACCTTGTCCAGGAGCTCCTCCAGAAGGGGATCGGGGATGAGTATTTCCTCGCCCCGTTCATGGGGCTGGAGATATCCGGCTACGAGGACCTGCTCCGGCTCCGCCAACTCCTGGTACGCCGTGGCCTTCCGAAGGCTCTGGACCATCAGCACCGCTACGTCCACGAGGACGAAGGCCAGGGCGAATTGAACCACCACCATGGAGCCCAGGAGCTTTCCCTGACCTCGGCCGGAGGTCAGCGCTCGGGACCCCTCCCGCAGGGTGCCGGACGAGGCCATGGCCGAAGACACGAGGGCGGGAATGACGCCCGTCACCACGCTGGTCAGGAGCGTCGCCACGAAGGTGGCGGAGACCACGAGGCCGTCCACCCGTATCTCCCTTCCTCCCACGAGGCCTGCCGGGAGGACCCGGACGAGGAGACCCGTCCCCAACCATGCCAGGAGGAGCCCGAAGCCTCCGGCCAGGATCGCAAGGGTCAGAGCTTCGGTCAGGAGTTGCCGTGTAAGACGGCCCCTACCGGCACCGAGTGAGGCCCGTATCGCCATCTCCGCGCGTCGGCCCAGGTTCCGGGCCACGAAGAGCCCTCCGACGTTCGCGCAGGCGAGGAGGAGGACGAGGCCGGTGACCCCGAGGAGGATCCACAACCGACCCGGAGCATCCCACAGAACGATGTCCCGGAGGGGAACGACCTGCACGACGCGGTGGCCATTCGTTTCCGGATAGGCTTTGGCCAGACGGTCCGCGATGCCGTCCAGCTCCTCCCGGGCCTGCGCCATGGATCGGCCGTCCCGAAGGCGGCCGAGGATCCCGAGATAGTAGGATCCCCGGTCCGCCGTTGCGGGGTCCAGGGAGACGGGGAGGTAGATGTCGGGATCGCTCAGGCCTCCCCGGTCCGGGAACCGGAACCCCCGGGGAAGGATCCCGATGACTGCCCATGGTTCCTTGTTGATGAGGATCCCACGGCCCAACAGGCCCAGGTCCGAGCCAAAGCGTCTCTGCCATAGCCCGTGGCTGATCACGGCCACGTGTGCGACGGGGTTTCCGCTCTCCCCCGGGAGAAAGAGACGCCCCTGGGCTGCTTGGGCCCCCAGGGCCTGGAGCACCCCCGCCGAGGCCCGGATCCCCCGGACCTGCTCCGGTTCCCCGTCGCCGGAGAGGTTCAGGGACTGCGGCTCGTAGATCCCCCAGGCCTGGAAGGAGGTGCTCCCCTCCTTCAGGTCCACCCAATCCAGGGCCGAGACGGGGTTGAACCGATCCCCCTCCCACGGTGTCCAGACCGTCATGAGCTGATCCGGCTCCGGGTACGGCAGGGGGGCCAACACCACCGAACGAAGAACGCTGAAGATGGCCGAGTTGGCGCCGATCCCGAGACCGAGGGTGAGCATCACCACCGCAGCGAACCCGGGGCGCTTTCCTATGTGCCGGAGGCTCTGCCGCAGGTCCTGGACGAAGTCGTCCATCCACGCTCTTCGGAGGATCCGGCGCCGGGTCCTCCAGGCCGTGGCAGCCAATTCCGCCCGGGTGCCGTCGGGGTTCCCGAACGCCTCTCTCACCCTCTGCCGCGCCTCGCCCTCGCTCATCCCCTGCTCCACGTATCGGTCCACCAATCCCTCCAGGTGGAACTGGAGCTCGTCGTCGACTTCATCCTCGACACGTCGCCGGGAATGGCCGAGGCGAAAACGCCGCTTCCAGCCTGAGTCGGGAGTCATGGCGCCACGTTCCACCCGAGACCCAGGACCCGGCCTACGGCCCTGGTGTGGCGCTCCCATTCCGCCTGCGCCCGATCCAGCTCTTTCTTTCCGGTCTTCGTGAGCGTGTAGAACTTCGCCCTGCGGTTCTTGTCGCTGGTGCGCCACTCCGCCGACAGGAGGCCCCTGGCCTCCAGCCGGTGGAGGGACCGATAGAGGGCACCGTCTTCCACCTCGATGGTCCCCGCGGAGCTCGCCTGGATGGCGTCCATGGCACCCAGGCCGTGGATGGGCCCTTCCACGTCGATGATTCGGAGGATCAAGAGATCGAGGTTTCCATAGAGACTGCTCGAGGCCTTCGGTGACACGAGATCTCCCTCCTCCCGCTTATCATACCTGTTCATCTGACCAGGTCAGTACAATAGATATGATGCCCTTCGAGGTGGAAAGGTTGCAGGGGCAGGATGTCCACCCCGTGCACCCGATCAGCACGCGAAGTCGAAGGGATGATGCGGTGGATCCGCCGGGACGATCCAGTTCGACTCGCCTCTTCGCCACAGCCACGCTGCCCACGCGGCGGCGCATGCCGCCACCGAATGGTCCGTGGTGACCACCTCCCATCCGATTCCCTCGAGCCCCTGGGCTGCCAGCCACCGGAGAAGGTCGTCCCTGGCGGCCAGGTCTTCGCGAAATGTGCGGATGCTTTCGACCGGCGCACCTCCCAGGGCCAGGGCAGCTCCCGGATGCACCTCCACGATCGACAGGTCATGAGGGGAGCCGAGAAACCCGAGGGCGCGAGCCACGCTGACGCCTCGCAGAGTCAGGTAGGCCATGCGTGGGGCGGTAGGCGCCATCACGGATCCCGGGGGAAGTCCGAGCTTCTGCACCCGTGCGCGGAGATCCGAATCGGCGGGTCTGCTCTTTCCGTCAAGTCCGTACGAGAGGGGCGCGTCGAGGTTCCGATCACGGGCCGAAGGGAACGCCGCCGCGATCCTGATCCATGGTTGGCTCTTCACCGCGGCGTGGGGCGATCGCTGGCCGCTGCACGGTCGATCGCCTCGAGACCACGGATGACCTCGTTGAAGCCTTTCTTCAACGCCATGAGGATCCCCCAAAGCGTTGCCAGAATCAGTGCCTCGATGATCAAGGAGAGGATATCCATTTCATCACTCCTGGTATTGCAGACAACGGGCCACCTGAGCCCGAAGCGGCTGCTCGTCGTCGCGGCCATCCTGGCCGCCTCGGCCGATGCCTGGGAGAAAGTCACCGCCTACTTGAGCTTCTCTAGACGCACCTATCGCGAGACGATCCCTGATACCTCGCCGTTCATCGGCACGCTGGAACCTGAGCTCCGTCAGCGGCCATTCTCCCGGAGAATGGGTCACGCTGCTTGGGCTCCAGAGGGTTGCCCTCGAGCCGTTGATGTTTGACCGTGAGCCGAGCATCCCTGTCCGTGCACGACGGCCGATGTCAGGAGCAGGAAGCAGAGGAACGAGGGGACGGCTCGACGTGGCGCCCGAAAGGCGGGGATCTTCCTGGACGAGGTCATGCTGCTCACCTCCTCACTCTGTCGTGCAGGTGCATCGGCAGGGGCCGCCATCCGTGCCCGAAGGGTACAAACCGAAGGCGAGCTACGGTAGCCGTGCCACTAGTGTGGTGGGGCGGAAGTACCCGGGGCCCCCCCGGTGGCGCTGCGCCGCCGGGGGGCGGCGCCCCCGCCCCGGCAAAGCCGCGCGAATTCGGGGGGGGGGACCCAACCA
>CAZPZU010000006.1:0-118253 GCA_964591135.1 uncultured Gemmatimonadaceae bacterium
GCGTCTCGCGCTTCTTCTCCCGCTCCGCCTCCAGGATCACCCGGCGCGACACGACAATGTTACGCCGCCGCTTGTTCAGCTTGATGATCTTGAACCTGTAGACCTCGCCGATCAGGTCCTCGATGTTCGGGACCCGCCGCAGGGCGATCTGCGAGCCGGGGAGGAAGGCGTCCACGCCCATCAGGTCGACGGTGACGCCGCCCTTGATCTTGCGGACCAGCGTCCCCTTGACCGGGCGGTCGGCCTCGTGCGCCTCGCGGATCTTCTCCCAGACGCGCAGGAAGTCGGCCTTCTTCTTCGAGAGGACGACGACACCGTCATCGTCCTCGAGGCTCTCTAGGAGGACCTCGACCTCGTCGCCGGCGGCCGGGGGCTCCTTGAACTCGTCGAGCGCGACGGAGCCCTCGCTCTTGAACCCGAACTCCAGGATTACCGAGGCGTCGGTGACACGCAGCACCTTGGCGTTGACGATCTCGCCTTCGCGGATGTCCTGGAAGTCCTCGTGGAACTCCTCCAGGAGGGCCTCGAACTCCTCGCGCGAGGTGGAGAGGGGCTCCTCTCCGTAGGGGTCGTTGAGCAGCTCGGGGGAGATGCCCTCGGGGTTGTCCATCACGGCGGTGCGCACCTCGCCGGTGAGGGCGTCCACCTCGATGTTCTCCTCTTCCGCCAACTCGTCGGCGGTGGGCTCTTCGGACTCGATCGGGGTCTGGTTGTCGGTCATGTTCTCGGATGTCCCGCGCGGGAGCGGCGGGTCCTTGCCGGAATTCCGTGGACGGAACGTCCGGGCTCGGGGGAAAACGAAGAAAGGCCGGAGCAGGCGCCCGTCCGGGCGACCGCCCGGGTACCCGCGTGCTCGTTGGCCTTTCGGCGAACACAGCCTCGGCCCTCAAGCCATGGTGCCGAGACCCGATAAGCTATCGGGCGCGCACTGGAGCGTCAACGTCCGTCCGTCGCCCCCGCGAGGTCGGTTGTAGCCTCGGTGGCCCCGGGGTGTCCTACGTCCGAGGGCGCGTGCGGGCGCGCACGAGCTGCACCACGGCCCGGACCTGCTCCTCGAAGGACAGCCGCGTGGTGTCCAGGTCGACCGCGTCGTCGGGCCGGCGCAGCGGAGACATCTCCCGCTCGCTGTCCCGCTTGTCGCGCGCGGCGATCTCTGCGGCCTCCCGGGCGATCTCCGGCCCGCTGCCCGGTCGCCCGGCCCGCTCCAGGATGCGGCGGCGCGCCCGCTCCTGCAGGTCGGCCTGCAGGAAGACCTTCACCTCGGCGTCCGGGAAGACGACGGTCCCCATGTCCCGCCCGTCCGCCACCAGCCGGCCCTCCCTCCCCGCCTCCCGCTGCAGGTCGATCAACGAGGCCCGTACCGCCGGCAGGCGGGCCAGCGGCGAGACGTAGGCGGTGACCCGCTCCGAGCGCAGCTCCGCGTCCAGCGGCCGGCCACCGAGCCTGATCTCGAAGCCGCCGTCCGTCGCGGTCACCCGCACGCCCAGGGCCCGGAGATCGTCCTCCGTCAGCTCGGTCCACGTCTCCGGCGGACGTGCCGACTCGATCAGCGCGAAGGTCAGGGCGCGATAGAGGGCACCGGAGTCCAGGTGCCTGAAGCCAAGACGCCGCGCGACCTCGCGGGCGGTGGTGGACTTGCCCGAGCCGGCGGGACCGTCGATCGTCACCACGGGCCCACCCCGCGCCGCGCTGCTCATGGTCCCCCACTCCGGCCGAGGGAGCGCAGCAGCGCCCAGAAGCCCGGGAACGAGACGTCCGCCGCCCCCGGGTCGTCGACCTCGATCCGGTTCCCCGGAGCGGCGCCGAGGACGCCGAATGCCATCGCGATCCTGTGGTCACCGTACGTGCGGACCGTGCCCTCGAGCGGACGGTCGGTGCCCTGCACGACCAGTCCGTCCGGTGCCTCGTCCACCTGGACCCCGAGGCCGCGCAGGTTGTGGACCAGCGCGGAGATACGATCGGACTCCTTGTGGCGGAGCTCCGCGGCGCCCGTGATGCGGGTCTCGCCCTCCGCCCGGGCGCCGAGGACGGCCACCAGGGGCAGCTCGTCGATCAGGCGGGGAACCTCGTCCGCTCCAACCGAGACGCCGCGAAGCGTTCCCGCCACGACCCCCAGCGTGCCGCGCGGCTCTGGCGCTTCGGCAGGTCCTTCGGGTTCGACGCGCACGGGCGTGCCCATGCGCGCGAGCACTTCGAGAAATGCGGTCCGGGTCGGGTTCAGGCCGACGCCCTCGATCTCCACCTCTCCACCGGCGCCCCCCAGGGCGGCGAGGGCGAGGAGGAAGGCGGCGGAGGACACGTCCCCCGGCACCCTGAAGTCCAGTGGGTCGAGCCGTGCCGGCGGATCACGCAGCTCCACGCGCCAACCCGGTCCGGCCGCGTGCGCGATGAGCGGACAGCCGGCCTCGGCGAGGAGGCGCTCCGTGTGGTCGCGGGACCGGCGCGGCTCGGTCACCAGCACGAAAGCCCCCCCGGTCACGCCCGCCAGGAGGAGCGCACTCTTCACCTGGGCGCTCGCGACCGGGCTGGTCCACTCCAGGGCTCGCAGCGGGCGGTTCCCCCGAACCGAGACCGGCAGGCGGCCCTCCCGCTCGAGGGAGTGGA
The DNA here is from genome assembly GCA_964591135.1 of uncultured Gemmatimonadaceae bacterium. Lineage (GTDB taxonomy): Bacteria > Gemmatimonadota > Gemmatimonadetes > Longimicrobiales > Gaopeijiaceae > SZUA-318. The sequence goes on from CAZPZU010000006.1 coordinate 2,605, forward strand.
AGCGCGCGCCCATGAGCGCGAGGGGCTCGGTGACCCGGGCCATCGGGCGGCGCCGCAGTGAGGCGTCGCCCGTGAGCACCACCTCGATCGGGCATCCGGCGAGCACCCCGAGGAGGAGCCGGGTGCCGGTCCCGGAGTTGCCCAGGTCGATGGGCGCGGCGGGGGTGGAGAAGCCGCCGAGGCCGGAGCCGCGCACGCGCAGCTCCTCTCCGTCCAGGGGGATCGGCCCCACGTCCGTCCCCAGCGCCCGAAGCGCTCCCGCGGTCGAGTCGGCGTCACCTCCGTGGAGGAGCCCCGAGAGCCGACTCTCCCCGTCGGCCAGCGCCGAAAGGATGAGCGCCCGCTGCGTGAGCGACTTGTCCCCCGGCACGCGCAGCCTCACAGACCGGCTCTCCAGGAGCGCGTCCCTGCCATCCATCGCTCCAGCCCCTCGGCGTCCGCCCGCTCCACCATGTCGGCCAGCGCCTCCAGGCGGCTCGAGAGATCCCGCAGGGCTCCGGGGAGGGAGGGCGGCGCGTGCGCCAGTACGTCACGCCAAACGCTGGGCGAGCTTCCGGCGAGTCGGGTCATGTCCCGCCCGCCCGGGCCCAGCACCTCCGGAGAAACCTCCGCCTCGGCCAGGGTGCGGGCCAGCGCGTTGGCCGTGAGCTGTGGCAGGTGGCTGGCGAGGACCATCAGTCGGTCGTGTCCGTCGGCGTCGACGCGGACCGGGGCCGCGCCCACCGTCCGCCAGAAGGCCGCCACCCGCCCGACGTTCTCCTCCCCCGCCCCGTCGGCGACCAGCCAGACACGGGCCCCCGCGTAAAGGTCGGGGCGGGAGGCCGAGAAGCCCGAAGCCTCGCTGCCGCACATCGGATGCGCGCCCACCCAGCGGGCTTCGAGCCCGGCTGCTCGCACCGCGTCCAGCACAGGGCGCTTGAGGCTCGCCACGTCCGTGAGGACCGCCCGCTCCGGCAGAAGACCGGCGACGGTGTGGACGAGGCGGCAGGCGGCATCCACGGGGGTCGCGAGCACCACCAGGTCGGCGGCGGTCACCGCGGGCTCGACATCGGCGGGTGCCTCGTCGAGGGCACCCTCGTCGAGCGCGTCCTCGCGCTCACGGGCGAGGGGCGACCACCCCGTCACACGGGGCGGCGACGAGAGACCCTTCAGGGCGCGGGCGAGGGAGCCACCCATGAGCCCCAGCCCGAGGATCGCGACCCGCTCGAAGTGCCCGTCGACCCGCTCAGGCGTCATCCGGCCCGACCACGTAGACGAGCGGTACCCGGCACAGGAGCGGATCGGAGCCCACCTGGGAGAGGAAGCTCGCCTCGAGCGCGCGGTGTCGCTCGATGCCGTCGAAGGGGACGTCGAGGAGCATCAGGCCGCGCAGGGGCCCGTGGTGGCGCAGTCCGATCATGGCGCCGCGCGCCTCGGCACCGAACACCGAGCGCGCGAGCTCGAGGGCCCGCCACTGGGCCGCGCGTACCTCCCAGCGCCCGAGACGCTCCGCCTCCGTCCGGACGCCCTGCAGGAGGTGGGGCTCGGGACGGTCCGAGCGGTCGTCCCCGCCCCCGGGGCGCAGCGGGATCAGGCTGCTCATGGCTCGCCCGCGCCCGCGCGGCTGGGGACGGCTACCGCCTCGTCGTCTTCGGCGAAGGGCACCTCCACGACCAAGCCGTCGTGCGCCACGCGCGTCGCTGGGAAGACGGCGCGCGCCTCGTCCTCGAGGGGCCCGGGCATGTCGGAGTAGCGCGCGGACAGGTGCGTGAGAAGGAGCTGCCCCACGCCGGCCTCGCGGGCGACGGCCGCCGCCTCGGCGGCGGTGCTGTGGAACGTGTCCCGCGCGCGCTCCGCCTCGTCCGCGCCGAACGTCGCCTCGTGCACCAGCACCTGCGCGCCAGCGGCCCGCTCCACCACGCTCGCGCACGGGCGCGTGTCGCCCGTGTAAACGACGAGCCTTCCGGGACGGGGTGGCCCGACCACCTCCTCCGGGTGGACCGTGCGGCCGTCCACCTCGACGGCGTGGCCGCGATGGAGGCTTCCGAACAGTGGGCCTTCCGGCACGCCGAGCTCGCGGGCGCGCCGCACGTCGAAGCGCCCGAGGCGCGGACGCTCCACCAGCGCCCACCCGACGGCCGTCGTTCGGTGCGTGACCGCGAATGCCTCGATCCGATAGCCCTCGCAGGCCACGCCCTCCCCAGGTCCGACCTCGTGCAGCTCGACCTGGAAGGGCGACCGTTCCGCCCCCAGCTCGACGGCGGTTGACAGCGAAGATCTGGATCCCGGGGGACCGTAGATGCGCAGGGGCTCGGCGCGTCCCTGGAGCCCCATCGTGCGCAGCAGGCCCGTGATCCCCAGGAAGTGATCCGCGTGCGTGTGGGTCACGAAGATCGACTTCAGCGCGAAGCCGGTGCCGTAGCGCATCATCTGGCGCTGCGTCCCTTCCCCGCAGTCGAAGAGCATCACGTCCCCTTCACGCTGTACGGCGATCCCGCTCACGTTCCGCCCGACCGTGGGGCGGGAGGCGGCTGTGCCGAGGAAGGTGAGGCGGATCATGGAACTCAGGGGGAAAAGGAGGTCCCGGGCCGACGCCGGCAAGGTAGCCTCTCCCGAGGGCGCTTCCAAGGCGCCGCGCCATCCGGAATCCGCCGCGGGGCACGGGGTTGGACACCGCGTCGGGGCGCGCGTAGGATGATGGGATCGAGCCCCCTCCATGGAGGACCGCGCCATGCAGAGTCGCCGGCGTTTCCTGGGTACGTTCACGCTCCCTGCCGCCGCGGCGGCTGTGGGCGTGCCGTTCAGACCGACTTTCCTGCGGGCTTCGGCGTCGGACATCGCCGTGGAGCTGAAGCGCCATCCGGGCGCGCCCGACGCCATCGCGTCCGACGAGGACTTCTGGTTCGAGGTGAGCCGCGCGTTCACCGTCGACCGCACGCTCGTGAACCTGAACAACGGCGGTGTGAGTCCGGCGCCCGGCTGGGTGCAGGACGCGATGAAGCGACACCTGGACTACTCCAACCTCGCGCCGCCCTACACGATGTGGTCGATCCTGGAGCCGCAGCGGGAGGGCGTGCGGGAGCGGATGGCGCGTCAGTGGGGCGTGGACAAGGAGGAGGTGGCCTTCACGCGCAACGCCTCCGAGAGCCTGCAGATCATGCAGCTCGGCCTCGACTTCGAGCGGGGCGACGAGGTCCTGACGACGACGCAGGACTACCCGCGCATGATCACGACCTTCAAGCAGCGCGAGCGCCGCGACGGCATCGTGCTGCGTCAGATAAGGATCCCGATTCCCGCGGAGGACCCCGCGGAGGTCGTGCGCCTCTTCGAGGGGGCCATCACCCCGAAGACGCGGGCGATCCTGGCGTCGCACATGATCAATATCACGGGCCAGATCCTCCCCGTCCGGGAACTGTCCGTGATGGCGCGCAGCCACGGCATCCCGCTCATCATCGACGGGGCGCACGCCCTGGCCCACTTCGACTTCACGCTGGCCGACCTCGACGTCGACAACTACTCGACGAGCCTGCACAAGTGGCTGTTCGCGCCCCATGGCACGGGGCTGCTCTACGTACGCCGCGAGAAGATCCAGGACGTGTGGCCGATGATGGCCGCACCGGACACGATGGACGACAACATCCGGAAGTTCGAGGAGATCGGCACCCACCCCGCGGCCAACTACCTCGCCATCGGCGAGGCGCTCACCTTCCACCAGGGGATCGGACCCGCGCGCAAGGACGCCCGCCTGGTCTACCTGCGCAACTACTGGGCGGAGCGCCTCCTCGAGCACGATCGGGTGCGTCTGCACACGAGCCTGAAGCCCGGCTTCGCCTGCGGGATCGCGACCGTGCAGGTCGAGGGGGTCGATACCGGCGAGCTCAACAACTGGCTGTGGGACAAGCACAGAATCCTGAGCGTCGGCATCAAGCACCCGGAATTCGAGGGGATCCGCGTATCGCCCAGCGTCTACACGCGCCCCGAGGAGCTCGATCGGTTCGTCGATGCGGTGGGCTCGGTCGTGAAGAACGGCCTCGCATGAGCGTCGTCGACCGCCTGCGGGCGCGGTGCGGGGGGATGAGCCGCCGGCGCAGCGCGATCCTTCTCGCGATGGGGGCCCTCGCGTCGTCGCCTGCGGCCGGCCGGGCACAGATCCGCGTCCAGGACGCGCTGTCCTTCTCGTTCGCCTCGGGGCTGGTGGCCGCGACGACCGGCGACCGCGTCGCGTGGGTCGAGAACGACCGCGGCGCGCGCAACGTGTGGGTGGCGGAAGGGCCCTCCTGGTCCGGCCACGCCGTTACGGCCTACGCCGACGACGACGGGCAGGAGCTCTCCTCCCTCACCTTCACGCCTGACGGCGCCCACGTGCTCTACGTCCGCGGGGGCGCGCCGAACCGGCAGGGTGAGGTTCCCGACCCGCTTTCCACGCCCGACACCGAGGCGCGCGCGGTGTGGATCGTGCCGGCCGCGGGCGGAGCAGAGCCGCGCAAGGTCGTGGACGGCGGCGGCTTCTCGCTGTCGCCCGATGGTACGCGCATCGTCTACGGGAAGGGCCGAGAGATCTGGATCCTGGGACTGGAGGAGGGCGCGGAGGCCCGCAAGCTCGCCACGGTGCGTGGGGGGCCGGGAGGCCCGACGTGGGCGCCGGACGGGACACGGATCGCGTTCACGAGCAACCGCGGCGACCACTCCTTCATCGGCGTCATGGACGCGGCCTCGGGGGCCGTGCGCTACCTCGACCCGGGCGTGTGGGAAGACGGCTCCCCGGTCTGGAGCCCCGATTCCCGGCGGATCGCCTTCCTGCGGGTGCCGCACGAGCGGGACCAGTTCCCCTTCGCGCCGCGCCGGGCGGGGTTGCCCTTCTCGGTCCGCGTCGCCGACGCCACGACCGGGCAGGGCCGCGAGGTGTGGCGGGCGCCGGAGGGGCGCGGAAGCGTGTTCAGCGGCGTCGACGCGGACAGCCAGCTCTTCTGGAGCGAGGGCGACCGGCTGGTCTTCCCCTGGGAGGGAGACGGCTGGAAGCACCTGTACGCGGTCCCGGTGGGTGGCGGGCAGCCCGTCGCGCTGACGCCGGGCGGCTTCGAGGTGCAGTACGTCGCCATGACGCCGGACCGGCGCCGGATGATCTACGACTCCAACCAGGACGACATCGACCGCAAGCACGTGTGGACGGTGGACGTCGCGGGCGGCCCGCCCCGCGCCGTGACGCGCGGGGAGGGTCTCGAATGGGGGGCCGTGGTCACCCCGGGTGGCACCGTGGCCTTCCACGCGTCGTCCACCACGCGTCCGGCGCACACCGTCGTGATGGTGGGCGAGGACCGCCGCGAGGTGGGGCCCGATCTCCCCCGGACCTTTCCCGGCGACCGCATGGTGACGCCGCAACAGGTGGTGTTCCGGGCTGCGGACGGCCTGGAGATCCACGGCCAGCTCTTCCTCCCGTCGGGCGGGCGGGCCGGCGCGAAGCACCCGGCGATGGTCTTCTTCCACGGGGGCTCCCGGCGCCAGATGCTCCTGGGCTTCCACCACCGCGACTACTACTCCAACGCGTACGCCTTCAACCAGGTGCTGGCCAGCCGCGGCTACGTCGTGCTCGCGGTCAACTACCGCAGCGGCATCGGCTACGGGATGGAGTTCCGCGAAGCACTGAACTACGGAGCGACGGGGGCCAGCGAGTTCAACGACGTCATCGGCGCGGGGCTCTACCTGCAGAGCCGGGACGACGTGGACGGCTCCCGCATCGGGCTGTGGGGCGGGTCGTACGGCGGGTACCTCACGGCGCTCGGGCTGGCCCGTGCCTCCGACCTCTTCGCGGCCGGCGTGGATCTGCACGGCGTGCACGACTGGAACGTCGTGATCAAGAACTTCGTGCCCGACTACGAAGCCGAGGCGCACCCCGAGTTCTCGAAGCTGGCGTTCGCCTCGTCGCCCATGGCGTTCATCGACGGTTGGCGCTCTCCCGTGCTGCTCATCCACGGCGACGACGACCGCAACGTCCCCTTCTCCGAGTCGGTGGACATGGCCGAGTCGCTGGCCCGGCGCCACGTGGACTTCGAGGAGCTCGTCTTCCCCGACGAGGTCCATGGCTTCCTCCTGCACCGCAGCTGGGTCGCGGCGTACGAGGCGGCGCGCGACTTCCTCGGCCGCAAGCTCGGCGGCGGCCGTGCCGCCGACGGTAGCGACCGAAGGTAGAGGATGGGGACAATCATCCTCCTGTTGCTCGCGGCGGTCCTCGCCTGGCCGCGCGGATCGCTGCCCCCGCCACCCGCCCCGGTGGCGGACGCGCCGGCGACGGCCCCGATGGCCGCCGACTCGCTGCGCGCGCTCTACGAAGGGGGACGCCCCTTTGCCGAGTTCCTCGCGGCGGCGCGCAGCCGCCGGGACCAGTGGCACCTCCACTACCGTGTCGCGCAGATCCCCGATTCCCTTCTGGCACGCGCTCACGCCGTCGAGGGAACGTGGCACCTCCTCGCCGTGGCGGAGGATTGGTGCGGGGACTCCGCGAACACGATCCCCTACCTGGCGCGGCTCGCGGAGCTCGTGGACGGTCTCGACATGCGGGTGATCGACTCGCACACGGGCCGGGGGCTCATGGAGGCCCACCGCACCCCGGACGGACGGCCCGCCACGCCCACCGTGCTCCTTCTCGACGCCGCGTGGAACGAGGTGGGCTCGTTGGTGGAGCGGCCCGCCCCCCTCATGGCGTGGTTCCAGGCGCACCGCGCCGACATGTCCAGCGAGAAGCTGCACGAGTATATCTTCGACTGGTACGACCAGGACCGCGGGGTGAGCACCGTCGCCGAGATCATCGGGATGATGGAGGCGGCCCGGGCCCAGGGACCGGTACGCTTCTGAGCGCCGGTACGGGGCGGCGACGGGGTGGCGCCCCGTCGCCGCTCAGGGCTGCGAGATCACCGGCGGCTGTCCCCGGTCCGCGAGCATGCGGTTGAAGCGCGCGAGGTCCCCGGCGGCCAGCTCCGTCCACCGGTCGAGCAACGCGGCGAGCTGCGTCCGGTAGCGCGCCAGCACCTCCCCCGCCTGGTCGGTGGGACGGTCGTCCGACCCGGAAATGTAGCCCGCCAGGCTGGTCAGCTTGGCGAAGAGCTGCCTCGGCCAGCGGATCGTGTCCTGCCCGGCCGTGCCCCCCGAGAGGCGCAGGTCGTACAGGTGCATCTCCAGGTCGACGAGCGCCTGCGCCAGCGCCTCGCCGGCCTGCACGACGTCGGCGTACGCCGCCTCCCCCGCCAGGTGCGCGTTCGCGTCCGCGAGGCCTTTTCGCGTCCACTCGATCCGGTCGATGAGCGCTGCCGCGGTGTCGGTCATCTCCCGCAGCTCGAGCTGCATGGCGAGCTTCGCCTGCATGTCGGCCGCGCTCGCCCGCGAGGCCGGATCCTGCAGGACCGTGAGCCAGGCGGTGCGCTCCTCCGTCCCCGCCCGGAGACGGACGCGGTAGCGGCCGGGCACGGCCAGCGGGCGCACGGAGCCCCCGTCCACCTGTGGGCGCCACCCCTGCTCGCCCACCGTGACGTGGCCGTGCTCCAAGGCGGCCGTCCGCAGGCGCGGCCGTGCGGAGGACGTGTACGTCAGGTCCCACACCACCCGGTTCATCCCTGCGTGCGCGCCGCGGACGGGGAGCCGGCGCAGCTCGCCCCCGCCGTCGTCCTCGACGGTGATCGTGACCGGACCGGTCGGATCGTCCTTCAGCCAGAAGTTCAGCGTCGCGCCGTAGTCGGGGTTCTCCCCGGCCGCGGGGTCCCCGGGCTGGTCGGCCCGACCCTCGCGCATCACGAAGCGGTACGCGTCTCGGGGCTCGAACAGGTGGACCGGCGCAGCCAGCACGGAGTCGGTGAGCTGCTCGAGGGGCGTGACGTCGTCCAGGATCCAGAAGCCGCGGCCGTACGTGCTCACGACCAGGTCGTGGAAGTGTGGCTGCACGGTGAGCCAGTACGCGGGGGCGTGGGGCAGGTCGCCCTGGAGCGGGTGCCAGGCACGCCCGTCGTCCCACGACGCGTACACGGAGTTCTCCGTGCCCAGGTAGAGAAGCCCCTCCCGCGCCGGGTCCTCGCGCACGACGTGTGCGTAGCTGAACACGCTCCTCGGGATGCCGGCGGCCAGCGAGCGCCAGGTTTTCCCGTAGTCCCCCGTCTCGTAGACGTAGGGGTCGGTGTTCCCCAGCTGGTGGAAGTCCACGGTCAGGTAGGCCCTCCCGGCCGCGAACCGGGACGGCTCGATGTTGCTCACGGTCCCGAAGGGCGGCAGGTCCGGGATGTTGGCGGTCACGTCCTCCCAATGCTCGCCGCCGTCCCGGGTCAGATGCACCAGGCCGTCGTTGGAGCCTGCCCAGATCACGCCCGCCTCGACCGGCGACTCGGCGATGGCGAACAGCACCGCGTAATACGTGGGGCTCACGTCGTCGGTGGTGAGGCCCCCGCTCGCCTGCTGGCGCGACTTGTCGTTGGTGGTGAGGTCGGGGCTGATGACCTCCCAGCTCTGGCCGCCGTCGCGGGTGCGGTGCACATGCTGGCTTCCCGCGTACACGGTGTTGTGGTCGTGCGGCGAGATCGCGATCGGGAACGTCCACTGGAAGCGGTAGCGGAGGTCCGCCGCCGCCCACCCTTCCGGGTTGTCCGGCCACACGCTCACCGTGCGCGTGATCCCCGTCGACAGCTGGCTGCGGTCCAGGATCCCCTCGTAGCAGCCCGACCACACGACGTCGTTGGTCACCGTGTCCGGCACCGCGAAGCCCGACTCGCACCCGCCCACGGTCTTCCACGCGCCGATGGGGATCGGGCCGAAGGAGAGGGTGTTGGACGGGCCGCCGAAGGAGGAGCCGTCCTGCCGGTTGCCATAGAGGTTGTAGGGCACCGCGTTGTCCGTGAACACGTGGTACATCTGTGCCGTCGGGAGCTGCGGGCGGAACCACGACTTCCCGCGAGTCGTCGAGATGCTGATACCGCCGTCGTGGCCTACGATCATCCGGTCCGGGAGCTTCGGGTCGATCCACATGTCGTGGTTGTCGCCCCCAGCACCCCCCGCCTCGATGGTCACGCCCCCGTCCAGGCTCTTGGAGTGCCGCGTCGACATGAAGTGCACCTCGTTGGCGTCGTCCGGCTCCACCGCCATGCGGCTGTAGTAGAGGGGGCGCTGGGCGAGGGTGTGGTCGGCGTTGATCATCTCCCACGTCGCGCCGCCGTCGTCCGAGCGCCACAGCACGCCCTCGTGGTCCTCGAGCGGCTCGTAGTCGCGGTTCGAGTTGGTCTCGATCAGGGCGTAGACCCGGTTGGGGTCGGCCGCCGACATCGCCAGGCCGATCTTCCCCATCGTCCCGCGCGGGAGACCGTGGCCCTCGAGGCGCTGCCAGGTGTCACCCCCGTCCGTCGACTTCCAGACGCCGCTGCCGGGCCCGCCGCTCTCGCGTCCCCACGTCCACATGCGCATCTGCCAGGTCGCGGCGAAGAGGATGCGGGGGTTCGCCGGGTCCATCACCAGGTCGACGGCACCCGTATTCTCGTCGACGAAGAGCACGCGCTCCCACGTCGCGCCTCCGTCCTTCGTGCGGTACACGCCGCGCTCCTGCTGCGGCCCGTACAGATGGCCGAGCGCGGCGACGAAGACCACCTCCGGGTCGCGGGGATCGATGACGATGCGTCCAACCCGCCCCGTCATCTCGAGTCCCATGTGGCGCCATGTCTCCCCGGCGTCGGTGGAGCGGTACACGCCGTCCCCGATCGATACGTTCGAGCGGATGAACGCCTCTCCCGTGCCCGCCCACAGGACGTTCGGGTCGGAGGGGGCGAGCGCGAGGGCGCCGATGGACATCGCGTGCTGGCCGTCGAAGATCGGCCGCCACGACACGCCGCCGTCCTCGCTCTTGAACACCCCACCCGACGCCCCGCCGATGTAATAGACGTTGGCGTTGCCCGGCTCGCCGATCACCGCGCTCACGCGGTTGCCGACGGGGCCGACATGCCGGAAGTCGGCGTCGGCGAAGAAGTCGTCCGGCAGCGTGCGCAGCGTCTGCGCCGCGAGCGGTGCGGTGACGAGGTGGACGGCCATGGCGAGGCGGACGGAGCGCGGGAGCATCGGAAGACTCCTGGGAGACGCAGCACGGTGCGGAGCCGGCAAAGTAGATGGCCCGCGGGAGGCGTGAAAGCGCCTCCGTCCCGATCGATGCGGGGGAAACGGCCCGCCACCGTTCGAGCTTCACCCCCGCCCTCGACCGCGACGGAGCTCGCTTGCACGGTCTCGTACGTGGCCGGCGAGCGCCCGCTGCGCTTCTTCGGGATCGGCGCGGCGTCGTTGCGCGTCGCGGGGGGGCTGCTGATCCTGGGGATGGCGTGGAGTTCATCACGTCGGCGCTCGGGGGCATCTTCCCGGCGTGGAAGGGTCGACCACGGCGAGGAGGAAGCGAAGGTGGAACGGGCGGACCGGAGGAGACGAAGGGCGAGGCTGGGCGCGGTGGGTGGCACGATGGTCGCGCTGTCGGCGGCCGCCGGGCTGCTCGTGGGCGTACGCTCCGTCGTGGCCGTGGAGCTCCCGGGCGTGCGGGGGCTCCTGCGGCTTCCGGCCCTGCCACGCGAGGCGATGGGGATCGCGTGGACGCCGCGCGTCGTCTGGCCGGACCAGATCCAGGACGCGGCGCTGGATCGCATCGGCGGCCTGATCGCCGCGGTCCTTCTCGCGGCGGCGTCCGTAGCCCTCCTGAACGCGCTCGTCCTCCTGCTGGAGGCGAGCGTCTCGCGGCGGCGGGAGATCGCCCTGCGGGCCGCGGTCGGCGCGGGGCCGCGCGCTCTGGTCGCCCTCCTGCTGCACGACGTCCGTCGGCTGGTCGCGACGGCGCTGTCGCTCGGCGTGCTCCTGGGGATCGCCGCCGGGGGCGCGCTGCGCGCCGCGTGGCCGGGGGTGACGGAGCGGGCGGACGCGGTGGCCTCCGCCGGGACGATCGTCCCTGCCCTCCTGCTGCTCGGCGCGCTCGCGGCAGGCATCTACGTGCGCACCGGGCTCGTCGTCGGGAGGAGGACGCCTCTGGCAGGGCTGCTGAGCGCCGGGGGCCGCGCGACCCCCGACCGGGGGGAGGCGTTCGTTCGCCGGGCCCTTTCCGCCGTGCAGATGGGTGTGGCCGGCGCGGTGGCGCTCGGGACGCTGGCGCTGGCACGGCTGCCGGCGACACCGGAGGCGTTCCACCCTGCGGCCGCGGAAACGGTGGCCGTGGACGTCCGGGCACCTTCGGGTGGGGGCGGCGCGGCCTGGACCGACTTGCTCACGCGACTCGCCGCGGTTCCGGGCCTGGAGGCCGAGAGCCTGTCCACGCCGGGAGCCCTGGTCGGTCTCGGCGTCCGGGACTACGCCACGGCCCAGTGTGGCGCCTGCATCCGGGGAACGCTTCCCATGCCGTTTTGGGGCGCCAGGGCGGAGCACCACGCCGTCGGCCCGGGATTCTTCGAGGCGGTGGGGATGCGGATCATCAGTGGGCGCGGGTTCACGGCCACGGACGCTCCCGGGGCCAAACCGGTCGCCGTGGTGAACCGGACGTTCGCGAACACCTCGTTCGAGAACGGCGATCCGCTGGGCCACCTGGTGCGCCTCGGTGCGGGCATGTACGACTGGCACGAGGTGGTGGGGGTGGTGGAGGATCTCGATATCCCCGTGGTGGGCGGCGACGACCTCGCGCGCCCGGCGGTGTGGGTGAACGCGCTGCAGCGGGACGTGGATCATGGCGACGTGCTCCTGAGAGGGTCCGACGAAGCCGTTCGGACCGCGACGGCGGTGCTGAGCGCGGCCGGGTACCGCCCGGGACGGCCACGGACCCTCTCCGAGGAACGACGGCGCGCCGCGGCTCCCCTGCGGTGGGCCGGACGACTCGCGGCCCTTCTGGGCCTCCTGACGCTCGGCCTCGCCATGCACGGCGGACACGCGACCGCCCTCCAGATCGGCCGGAGACGCGCGCGCGAGCTCGCGCTGCGTCGCGCCATCGGCGCCACCGACCGCCGCCTGCTCGTGCACACCCTCGCCGGGAGCGCGCGGGCCGCCCTCTGGGGTGGGGCGTTCGCGGTCTTCTTCGGCTCGCTGCTGGTGGCGCTGCTCCGCCAGGCCGTGGGCGGCGTCTCCGCGTTGGACCCCGGCGCTTACGCGGCCGTGGTCACTCTCTTGGCGGGCAGCGCCATGCTGGCCTCGGCGCGGGCCGTGGGGGAGGCGCTCGCCGTGGAGCCCGCCGGGGTCCTGGAGTAGGAATCCGCGGCGCCGGGGTCGGCGTTCCACGGCGCCGTTTCCCGCGTCGGGCGCCCCGTTTCGTGAAACGGGAACAGGCTGGTGGCAGCGCCCGGCGCCCGAGGGGGCCGGGCCTTGTCCCACAACCGCTTCCGGGAACCGACACCCCGTCGGAAGGGTTTGAGCACGACACTTGCCCCTCTCGATGGCCGTGAAGAAGCCGGACACGACCTGGCCCCGAAAGGGTCCGACGCCCACCTCCCTGGGAGCGCCGCCATGATCATTCGCGGAAGGAAGCCATCGGACGTCCCGTCCTCGGAGATCACGCCCGAGCACGTGTACGTGAATCGCCGGAGCTTCCTGAAGGGTGCCGCCGCGGGCGCCGCGGGCCTGGCGCTGGCCCCGGGAGGTCTGGCCGCCTTCGGGACCCGCCGGAGCGCGCAGCAGGTGCGCTACGAGGACATGAAATCCGAGTTGGGCGAGGCGGTGAACTCCTTCGAGGAGATCACGACCTACAACAACTTCTACGAGTTCGGAACTGGCAAGTCGGACCCGTCGCACAACTCGGATGCCTTCGTGCCCCGGCCGTGGACGGTCGCGGTGGAGGGGCATGTAGCCAAGCCCGGCGACTACCACCTCGAGGACTTCCTCGCGCCGTATCGCCTGGAGGACCGCGTCTACCGCATGCGCTGCGTCGAGGCGTGGTCGATGGTCGTTCCGTGGCGCGGCTTCCCCCTCGCGGACCTGGTCAAGCGAGTCGAGCCCACCGGCGACGCGAAGTTCCTCGAGCTCACTACGATCGTGCGTCCCTCCCAGATGCCCGGCCAGCGGACCGGCGTCCTGGACTGGCCCTACATCGAGGGGCTGCGCCTGGACGAGGCGACGAACCCCCTCACCCTGCTCGTGACCGGCGTGTACGGCCGCGACCTGCCCAACCAGAACGGCGCGCCACTGAGGCTGATCACGCCGTGGAAGTACGGCTTCAAGGGCATCAAGTCGATCGTGAAGATCCGCTTCGTCGAGGAGATGCCACACAACACCTGGTGGGTGACGAACCCCCACGAGTACGGCTTCTACGCGAACGTGAACCCGAACGTCGACCATCCGCGTTGGAGCCAGGCCCGCGAGCGGCGCATCGGCGAGCTCCGCCGTCGCGAGACGCTGATGTTCAACGGCTACGCGGAGCAGGTCCAGCACATGTACGCGGGGATGGATCTCGCGAAGTGGTTCTGACCCGGCCCCGCTCCAGGACGAACCCGTGAACACCCGGAGGGCCGTGCTCGGCCTCAAGACCACCTTGTGGCTCGGGGCGCTCGCGCCCGCCGCGTGGATGATTGCCGGCTTCTTCCGCGGCTGGCTCGGCGTGAACCCCATCGAGAAGCTCACGCACGTCACGGGGATGACCACCCTCGTGCTGCTCCTGGTCACGCTCGCGGTGACCCCGGTGCGCCGGCTCACCGGATGGAACCTCCTCATCCAGCTGAGGCGGCCGCTCGGGCTGTTCGCCTTCTTCTACGCCTTCCTGCACTTCTCGGTGTGGATGGTGCTGGACCTGGGCTTCCGGCTCGACTGGGTCTGGGAGGACATCCACAAGCGGCCCTACATCACGGTCGGCTTCACGGCCTTCCTCCTCCTGATTCCCCTCGCGGTCACGTCGACCAGGGGGTGGATCCGCCGCCTCGGGAAGCGGTGGACGCGCCTGCACCTGCTCGTCTACGTGTCGACGGTGCTGGGCGTCGTGCACTACTACTGGCTCGTGAAGGCCGACGTGCGCCTCCCGCTGACGCTGGCAGCGATCTACGCCCTGCTCATGAGCCTGCGCGTCCCGGGGTGGATCCGGCGCCGGGCCCGGCGAGCACCCGGTGCCGGGCGTCGTCCGGCGGGCCGATCTCCGACGAAGGCCTCGAGACGCACCCGGTCGGTGCCCGAAGCGCCCTCCGCCGGCTACGCGGAGGCCAACGCCCGCGCGGACTAGCCGCGCGCGTTCCGGGCTCCGCCTGCCACGCGCCCTCCATCTTGCGGTGCGGCGGCGGCCCCCCTATCTCGACGGATCGTCCCGTCCCCGCGACGGGCCGTCCGACCTCCCGACGCCGGCTCGTCGCTCCCCTCGAGGCAGAGGTGGGCTTCCATGAGCGCACGACCCAACCGTCGCTGGTCGTTCCTTCCGGCCCTCGGCGTCGTCTTCGTCACCGCCCTCACGGCCGCGACCGCGACCGCGCAGCAGACCCCCCAGGTCACCACGGACCAGCAGGCGCTCGGCTTCGAGCTCGGCGCCGATTACCACATGGCCTCGTACACGCAGCTCGAGGCGTGGTGGAAGAAGCTGGCCGACGAGTCGCCGCGCATGAAGCTGGTCGACATCGGTCCGACGGCGGCCGGCCGCCACCAGTACATGGCGGTGATCACCTCGCCGGAGAACCAGGCGCGTCTGGACCACTATCGGGACGTGTCCACGCGCCTGGCCCGGGCCGAAGGCCTCACGGAGGACGAGGCCCGCTCGCTCGCTCGAGAGGGGAAGGCCGTCGTGTGGATCGACGGTGGCCTACACGCATCGGAGACGGTCGGCTCGCAGCAGCTCATGGAGCTGGTGTACGAGATGGTCTCGCGCACCGACGACGAGACGATGCGCTTCCTGGACGACGTGATCCTCCTGGCGGTCCAGGCCAACCCCGACGGCCAGGAGATCGTGGCCGACTGGTACATGCGCAAGCCGGACGAGAAGGCGCGGTCGATGATGGACCTGCCGCGGCTCTACAACGAGTACATTGGCCACGACAACAACCGCGACTTCTTCATGTCGAACATGCCGGAGACCACGAACATGAACCGGATCATGTTCCTGACGTGGTATCCGCAGATCGTCTACAACCACCACCAGCCGGGCTTCGGCCAGACCGGCGGCGTGGTGTTCGTGCCGCCCTTCCGCGACCCCTTCAACTATCACTTCGATCCGCTGGTCCCGCTGGAGATCGAAGAGGTCGGCGCCGCCATGAACGCCCGCCTGGTCGAGCATGGGATGCCGGGGTCGGGGCAGCGCAGCTTCTCCAACTACTCCACGTGGTGGAACGGGGGCCTGCGCACCATCACGTACTTCCACAACATGATCGGGCTGCTGACGGAGATCATCGGCAACCCGACCCCGGTCCAGCTCCCGTTCGTTACCACGATGCAGCTGGCGCACAACGACCTCCCAGCCCCCGTCCCGCCGCAGACGTGGCACTATCGCCGGTCCATCGACTACGACGTCCAGCTCGACCGCGCGGTCATGGACTACGCGTCCAGGAACCGGGAGACGCTGCTCTTCGACATGTGGCGGAAGGGGATGAACCAGATCGAGAAGGGTCGGCGGGATTCCTGGACGGTCACGCCCGACCGGATCGCGGCCGTGGAAGCCGCCGCGGCGGACATGCCGCACGGGATGAGCGTGCGCAGCGGCTTCGCGGCGCCCACCGAGCTGTACGAGAAGATCCTGCACGACCCGGCGCACCGCGATCCGCGCGGCTACGTGATCACGCCCGACCAGCCCGACTTCCCGACCGCCGTCAAGTTCGTGAACGCGCTGGTCAAGACGGGCGTGGAGGTGATGAAGGCCACGGCCGACTTCAGCGTCGGCGCCGACCGCTTCCCGGCCGGCTCCTACGTCGTGAAGACGGACCAGGCGTTCGCACCCCACGTGCTCGACATGTTCGAGCCGCAGGACCACCCGAACGACTTCGAGTATCCCGGCGGACCTCCGATTCCGCCCTACGACATGACCGGCTGGACGCTCGCCTGGCAGATGGGCGTCCACTTCGCCCGGATCCTGGACGGCTTCGACGGGCCCTTCGCGCCGGTCGAGGACCTGGAGTCGCCGCCGGCCGCCGCCATTTCCGGCGCGTCCAACCCCGCCGGGTACCTGGTGAGCCACGAGATGAACGACGCGTTCGTCGTCTCCAACCGTCTCCTGAATGCCGGCGTGGACGTCTACTGGCTGAAGGAGGAGCACGTCGTCGACGGACGCAGGTTCGGCGCGGGCACGTTGTGGGTTCCCGCCTCGGCGGACGCCCGCGACATCCTGGAGCGTGGCGCAATCGAGCTCGGTGTCCCGGCCCTGGCCGTGGCGCGGGCGCCGAAGGGTGCGGCGCTGAAGCTCCGCCCGGTGCGCATCGGCCTCTACGACCAGTACGGTGGCCTCATGCCCACCGGTTGGGACCGCTGGCTCTTCGAGCAATACGAGTTCCCCTACGAGCGGATCTACCCCAAGGACCTCGACGGGGGGAACCTGAAGAGCCGCTTCGACGTCATCGTCTTCCCGGACGGGGCGTTCACGGACAGCGAGCGGCGCTACGACGGCGGGAACCAGCCCGCTCCCGACGACATCCCGGCGGAGTATCGCGGCTGGCTCGGGTACATGACGCCCGACGTCACGATCCCGCAGATCAAGGCGTTCGTCGAGGCAGGCGGATCCGTGGTGGCGGTGGGCAGCTCGGCCGGGATGGGGCACCTGCTCGGCGTGCCCGTGCGCAACTACCTGACGCGCGTCGTCGCCGACGGGACGCGTGAATCCCTGCCGGAGGACGAGTTCTTCATTCCCGGATCGCTCCTGCAGGTGAGTGTCGATCCCACCGATCCCCTCGCATACGGGATGCCCGCGCGGAGCGACGTCGTCTACGACAACAACCCGGTCTTCGACCTGGAGCCCGAGGCAGCGCTCAGCGGCGTACGCCCGGTCGCGTGGTTCGCGGGGCCGACGCCGCTGCGGAGCGGGTGGGCCTGGGGTCAGGCCCACCTCGACGGCGCCACGGCGGCCCTCGAGGCGACCGTGGGCTCGGGGCACGTCGCGCTCCTGGGTCCCCTCGTGACGTTCCGCGGCCAGCCGCACGGCACGTTCAAGCTGCTCTTCAACGGGCTGCTCTACGGCTCCGCGACGCCCGTCACCTTCTGACGTTCCCGGCGGGGGCCCCTGCGGGGGGCCCTCGCCGAGGTACCCAGCTCCCGCGCTCCTCTCCGGCCGGCATCATGTGCAACTTACTTCTTCGTAGCATGATACGCCTCCATGTATCCAGCGGAACATGAGGTGCTCTGGAGCGCCGTGCATCCAGGACGGAGCGGGAATCCCCCACAGCGGACCGCTGAATCATCCCGACTGCTCCCACCCGGAGCCTCTCGCAGCTTGACCATGGAGTAACCGGTTTCCGCACCGTCCCCACCCATCCAAGCTGCCCACCGCCGGAGAGGAGGAGTCTCGGCCATGGCCGGTATCGTAGGCTACGGCGCGTACGTCCCGCGCAACCGCATCACCACCGAAGAGATCGCCCACCAGTGGGGCAAGGACCCCGCCACCATCGCCCGCGGGCTCATGCTCCAGGAGAAGTCGGTCCCGGGCCTCGACGAGGACACCATCACGATCTCCGTCGCGGCGGGGCGCAGCGCGCTCGACCGGGCGGGGATCGACCCCACACGGATCGGTGCCGTGTACGTGGGCTCCGAGTCGCACCCCTACGCCGTGAAGCCCACGGGCACGATCGTGGCCGAGGCGCTGGGGATCGGTCCCGACGTCCACGTGGCCGACTTCGAGTTCGCCTGCAAGGCGGGCACGGAGGCGATGTTCGTCGCCCTCGGCCTCGTGGAGTCCGGTCGGGTGGAGTACGCGCTCGGAATCGGCGCGGACACGTCGCAGGGAGCGCCCAACGACGCCCTGGAGTATTCCGCGTCCGCGGGCGGAGCCGCGTACATCTTCGGCTCGGAGAACCTCCTGGTCGACGTCCTGGAGACTTACAGCTGCACCACGGACACGCCGGACTTCTGGAGGCGGGAGGGGGAGTTCTATCCTCGCCACGGCGGCCGCTTCACGGGCGAGCCCGCCTACTTCAAGCACGTGACCATGGCCACACGTGCCATCCTGGAGAAGACCGGCCTCAAGCCGGGTGACTTCCGGTTCGCGGTCTTCCACATGCCCAACGGCAAGTTCCCGCAGTCGGCCGGGAAGGAGCTGGGCTTCACCAAGAAGCAGATGGAGGTCGGCTGGGTGGTGCCGCTCATGGGCAACACCTATTCGGGATCGTCGCCCACGGGTCTGGCAGCGATCCTCGACGTCGCCGATCCCGACGACCTGATCCTCATCACCTCGTTCGGCTCCGGCGCCGGGAGCGACTCCTTCGTGCTGCGCGCCACCACCCTGCTGCCCGAGCGCAGGGGTCGCGCCCCCACGGTGCGCGGCATGCTGGACGGACCCAAGCGCTACCTCACGTACGGCCAGTACGCGAAGTACCGCGAGAAGATCATCGTCAACTCGTAGGAGGGATCATGCGTGAGGTTGCGATCGTCGCCGGCGGCATGACCCGCTTCGGCGAGCTGTGGGAATCGAGTCTGCGGGACATGTTCGTGGAGGCCGCCGTTGAGGCGCTGCAGGCCGCGGGGGCCGACCACCTGGACGATCTCTATGTCGGCAACATGTCCGCAGGTCAGTTCGTGCGTCAGGAGCACCTGGCTCCGATGATGGCCGACCACCTCGGCATGGCGGGAATCCCGGCCACGCGCGTCGAGTCGGCGTGCGCGTCGGGCGGCGCCGCGCTTCGACTGGGGTTCATGTCCGTCGCGTCGGGGATGAGCGACCTGGTGATGGTGGCCGGCGTGGAGAAGATGACCGACGGCGGGGACGTCACCGACATTCTGGCCACCGCTGCCGATCAGGAGGGAGAGGTCTACCAAGGAATCACCTTCCCCGGCCTGTACGCGATGATCGCGCGCGCGTACATGGAGCGCTGGGGCGCTACGGAGGAGGACCTCTCCTGGGTGTCGGTGAAGAACCACAAGCACGGCGCCAAGAACCCCAAGGCGCAGTTCCAGAGGGAGGTGAGCCTGGAGGAGGTGATGCGCTCCACCCCGGTCGCCGACCCGCTCCGGCTGCTGCACTGCTCGCCGGTGAGCGACGGTGCCGCGGCCGTGCTGCTGTGCCCGCTCGAGGACGCGCATCGCTACACGGACCGGCCGGTGAAGATCGTGGGGAGCGGCCAGGCGACGTCGACCATGGCGCTGGCCGACCGGGACGACATCGCCGCGCTGGACGCGGTCACCAAGGCGGGCGAGCGCGCCTACCGGATGGCCGGCGTCAGCGCGAAGGACATCCAGGTGGCCGAGGTCCACGACTGCTTCTCCATCGCCGAGATCTGCTGCGTCGAAGCGCTGGGATTCGCCTGCGCCGGAGAGGGCGCCGAAGCGGCCCGCTCCGGGATGACCGCCCTCGGCGGGAAGATCCCGGTGAACACGAGCGGTGGCCTGAAGTCGAAGGGCCATCCGGTAGGCGCGACCGGCGTCGCGCAGACCATCGAGATTTTCGAGCAGCTCCGCGGAGAGGCGGGGGACCGCCAGGTCGAGGGCGCCCACCGGGGCCTTGCCCAGAACATGGGCGGGTCCGGCGCGAGCTCGGTCGTTCACATCTTCGAGAGGGTCTGACGATGCCCAGCCCGAGATACTGGAGGGAGGTCGGCAACCGCTACCGGCTGGAGGCGGGCCGATGCACCGCCTGCGGCAAGGTGAGCTTCCCGGCGCGGCGGGTCTGCCCCTCGTGCCGCGGTATGGACGTCGAGACGATCAACCTGTCTCGCCGGGGCCGCGTCGTGACGTCCACGGTGGTGCGCACGCCCCCCGACGACCTCCTCATGGAGGCGCCCTACGCGATGGCGGTGGTCGAGACGCCGGAGGGCGCGCGGTTCATGACGCAGGTTGTGGATTGCCACGTGGAGGACGTTCTGCCGGGCATGGACGTGGCGCTCGAGTTCAGGCTCGTCCGCAAGGAGGGGCACGGAGGCATCCGTTGCTACGGACACAAGGCCGTGCCCGTCGCGTAGGCTCACCTGCCGCAGGGAAGCGCCATGCCGAAGCTGAAGATCCAGGTCGAGCTGAGCGAGCATCTCTTCCACGCCTACGAGTGCGAGGCGAAGCGCTGTGGAAAGAAGATCGAGGAGCTCGTCGAGAAGCTCGTGAACGGCCTCGTCCGGGACATGGAGCGCGAGGTCAACGACCCGCCGGTCTTCCTGTCGTAGAGGGGCCGTCGAGGCGAAGGGAGCGGGGTTGGACGGGTCCGTAGGCGATACCTCTTGTTCGGGGTGGCGACTGCTGGCATAGTAGGCGCACGGCGGGTAGTCGTCCGGGAGATCGACCCATGCCCACGGACCGCAACCAGTTCTCCGGCGGGCCCGACGCGTCGCAGCGCGAGGCCTCCCCGCCCCACCGCGCTCCCGATCCGGCAAGGATCGGTCACTACCGCATCGTGCGCGTCCTCGGCGAAGGGGGGATGGGCACGGTCTACGAGGCCGAGCAGGAGGATCCCCGTCGGCGGGTGGCCCTCAAGGTCGTCCGCGGCGGCGAGGTCGTCACGGAGGAGACCCTGCAGCTCTTCCGCCGTGAGGCCCAGGCCCTCGCGCTGTTGAAGCACCCCGGCATCGCGCAGATCTACGAGAGTGGCAGCACGGACGACGGCCGTCACTTCTTCGCGATGGAGCTCGTGCGGGGGGTCACGCTCGGCGAGCACATGGCGGTGCACCCGGTCACGCGCACGTCGGGCGAGCGAGATCTGAGAGCCCTGCTGTCGCTCTTCCTTCAGATCTGCGACGCCGTCAACTACGCGCACCAGCGCGGGGTCATCCACCGGGACCTCAAACCGAGCAACGTGGTCGTCGTCCCGAGCGGAGGGCACGGGGTGGAACAGCACCTGTCCATGGTGCCCGGGCAGGTCAAGGTGCTCGACTTCGGCATCGCGCGCATCACCGACTCCGACACGTGGGTCACGGAGGCGGGCCGCATCCTCGGTACGCTGAGCTACATGAGCCCCGAGCAGGTGCGGGGGAACCCGGACGAGGTCGACCTGCGCACGGACGTCTACAGCCTGGGCGTCCTCCTCTACGAGATGATCACCGGGGAGCTGCCCTACCGTATCCGGACGCCCGTGGTGGCGCCGCACGTGATCAACGAGGAGAGTCCTGCGCCACCGAGCCGCGTGTGGCGAGAGATGGGCCGTCGGATGGATCGGGACCTCGAGACGATCCTCCTCAAGGCGCTGGAGAAGGAGCCGGCACGCCGCTACCAGAGTGCCTGGGCGTTCGCCGAAGACGTGGAGCGATACCTGCGGGGCGAGCCGATCCTGGCACGCCCGGCGAGCGGGCTCTACCAGTTCGGCAAGCTCGTCCGCCGGAACAAGGTCCCGGCGGCCATGGCGGCCGGTCTGGTCGTCGTGCTCGCAGCAGCAACGGTGGTGACGGCCGTCGGACGCGCCCGTGCCCTCGCGGCGGAGGCCCAGGCGCGTGCCGAGGCCGACAAGGCAGCGGCCATCAACGAGTTCCTGCAGGACATGCTGGCTGCCCCGGACCCCCGCAACGAGGGACGGGACGTACGGGTCGTCGACGTTCTCGAGCGTGCCGCCCGTCAGGTGGAGCTCACGCTCGCCTCCCAGCCGGAGCTCGAGGCATCCGTGCGCTCCACGTTGGGTCGCACGTACATGAATCTCGGGTTGTACGAGGAGGCGGAGCACAACTTCCAGCGCGCCCTCGCCCTGAGGCGCGAGAGCCCCGTCGACGCGTCGTACAGCCTCGACGACCTGGCGCAGCTCCTCCCGCTGGCCGGCCGCTTCCCGGAGGCGGAGGAGGCCGCGGTCGAGGCCCTCGACCTGCGCAGGGAGGCGTTGGGAGAGGGCAATCGCCTGACTGCGATCAGCCTCAGCCATCTCGGTGGGATCCAACTCCTGCAAGGCCGGTACGAGGAAGCCGAGGCGACGCTGAACAGGGCCTCGGAGGTGGGCCGGGTGGTGATGGACAGCACGGACCAGGAGCTGTCCTACGTCTACAGCATCCTCGGCTACCTCTACTACGAGCAAGGCCGGTATGACGAGGCGGAGCGGTCTAACCGGGAGGCGCTCGAGGTCCTGCGTGCCATCGTCCCTTCCCAGCCGTTGGACATCGCCACGGGCCTGAACAACCTCGCCATCACGCTCAGCACGCTCGAGCGTTTCGAAGAGGCGGAGCCCCTCTACGAGGAGTCGCTCCAGATCCACCGGGACGCTGAGGGAGAGGATCACCCCGGCTACCTGCAGAGCCTGAACAACCTGGGGATGTTCTACTATCGGCGAGGACGATACGACGAAGCGGAGCTCAGGCTGCGCGAGGCGTACGAAGGGAGCCGGACCGCCCTGGGTGACGAGCATCCGGAGACCGCGAACTACCTCAACAACCTCGCCCAGGTCTTTCGGGACACCGGCCGACTGGTCGAAGCGGAAACCGCATGGGGGCGCGTGCTCGCGATCGACAGCGCGGCCCTCGGTCCGGACCACAGGATCCTCGCCGACCGGCTGAACAACCTGGGGGCCGTCCTGGTGTTGGAGGGCAAGTATGCTGCCGCCGAGCGTCGCTTCCTGGAGGCGCGCCGCATCTACGTGGCGAACCTGGGCGAGGACCACTTTTTGGTCGCGACCTCGAATAACCTTCTCGGCGATTGCCTGGCCAAGGAAGGTCGTTTCGAAGAGGCCGAGCCGCTGGCCGTGCAGGGCTACGAGACGATCGCAGCCGCGTTCCCGCCGGAGCACAGACGCACCCGAGCGGCACTCCAGCACGTGATCGACATGTACGACGCGTGGGGTCGCACCGCCGACGCGGAACGGTACCGGGCGCTCATGCCCGGCTGACCCCGCGCGGACCCGCGAGGCCGCCGAGCTCCTGGGTCCGTCTCGCCCATTCGGTGACGTCGCTCCCGGAGATGATGCCGAGGAGCCTGCCCGCGCGCACCACGAGCACGCGTCCCGTGCCGGAGTCGCGCATCTTCTCCACGACCGCGGTCATGGGCTCGTCCGGGCCCACGACGATGCGCGCCTCCTCCGGTGCCATGATCTCCCACACCCGCAAGCCGGACCAGCGGTCCCGCGGCGCCCGCTTCACCTGGTCCAGGGTCACCAGCCCCGAGACCCGACCGTCCTCCGTCACGGGGAAGGCCTGGTAGCGTCGCTGCAGGAAGTGCTCGTCGACGAGCTGCTGCACGGTGATGTCGCGGGGGACGGTCTCGGGGTCACGCGTCATGACCTCACGGGCCGTGACGCCCTCGAGGACCCGCGTCAGGAGGTGCTGTCGGAAGGTCATCTCGGCGGCGCCCCTCAGGAACCACCCGATGAAGACGAGCCACAGGCCGCCGAGCACGCGGCCGGAGAACGCCTCGACGAATCCGAGGCCGATGAGCGCGTATCCGAGCCATCGCCCACCGGTGGAAGCCCACCGTGTCGCCTTCGTCAGGTCTCCCGTGTACTTCCAGGCCAGCGCCCGGAAGAGGCGGCCCCCGTCCAGGGGAAACCCCGGCAGGAGGTTGAACGCCGCCAGCAGGAGGTTGATGAAGCTCAGGTAGCCGGCGAGGGCCCGCGTGGGGGTCCCCCACCCCATCCGTGCCGCCAACCAGGCGATCACGAAGAAGAGGGCCGCGAGGGCGAGGCTCATGAGGGGCCCCACCCCGGCGATGAGAAGCTCGTCCTCGGGATTCTCCGCCTCCATGCGCGTGCGCGCCATGCCGCCGAAGATGAAGAGCGTGATCCCTTCCACGGGGATGCCCTTGCGGCGCGCGACGACGGAGTGGGAGAGCTCGTGGGCGACGAGAGACGCGAAGAAGAGGAGCGTGCCCACGGTCCCCATCACGAGATACGTGGCCGGGGAGAGCCCGGGCACGCTCGAGGGGAAGAAGCCGGCGCTCAACGTCCAGAGGATCAGGAAGAAGATCACGAACCAGGAGTAGTCGAGCCGGATCTCGAATCCGAGCACCGAGCCGAGCCTGAAGCCGTTCATCCGTCTTCCTCCTCCCGCCGATCTGCCGCAGCGCGCGTCGCGTCGGCCTGCGTAGCTGCCGCAGTCCACTGCGCTTCCTCGATCAAACGCAAGAATCGCGCCCGGAGCACCCCTCCTAACGGCGGAGCAGCCGTCCGGGCCGAGCCTCCTCAAGCGCTCCTTCGTCGATGACCGGATCCCCGTTCACCAGCGCGGAATCGATGCCTGTGGCGTAGCGCAGGGGATCGGCGAAGGTAGCCGCGTCCTGGATGGCCTCGGGATCGAAGAGCAGCAGATGGGCCGCCATGCCGGGAACGACCAGTCCGCGGTCCTCGAGTCCGAGACGGTGTGCGGCCAGGGAGCTCATGCGCCGGACCGCGTCTTCCAGCGCGAGCGCCCCGTCCTCACGCACGTACTTCGCGATGACGCGCGCAAACGCGCCATACGCGCGGGGATGGTCGCTCCGCTGGACCATAGGGCCTCAGGGGCGATGGGTATGGGGCAGCGTGAGGTCCAGCACGACGACGTCCTCCCGGGGTACCTCGGCGCTTCGAACGCCACTCTTCCAGGCCGCCAGGGAAGCCCGCGCGGTCAGGAGCACACCGGGTGGCATGCCGCACGCCGAATAGCGGCCCCGCGCGTCGGTGGTGACCCGCACCGTCCGCACGTCACCCTGGACTTCACGGCCTCCGACCACCCGGAAGTTCGTCCACTCCAGGCTCACACTGGCCCCGGACACGGGAGAGCCATCCCCGGCCGTTCTCACGACCCCGACGACCGCCGAGGCTCCCCCTGTGCGCTCCTCATCGCTGCAGATCGCGCCGAAGATGGACGAGAGCGAAGGCACGCCGAGGGTGACGTCCGAGGTCGCCCCCGCCCCGACGGAGACCTCCACGCCCGACCGGTACACCGGAAGGGAGTCCAGCCGGGGATGCCGGAAGGCGACCTCGTAGGCTCCCTCCGGGACGCCGTCCATGGTGAAACGGCCCGCCGAGTCCGTGACCGCCGAGAGGGACACGGCGGAAATGTACACCTCGGCACCGCGCAGAGGGCGGGCGCGTATGCTGTCCCAGACGACGCCGCGAACGCGGCCGGATCGGGCGTCGTTCGCGACGGCGGCTCGCAGGACGTCGACCTGGGTGGCCGTACCACCCGCCTCGACGATCCCCGCGACGCGCAGCCCCGACCGACCTCGATTCATCATGCCGAAGTCGCGGACCACCTTCGGCATCCGGATCCACCACCGGCGGATGACCCAGGCGCCTCCCGGCACCTCGTCGAACTCCACGCGCCCGTTGGCTACGCGGCCGACCTCCGGCCACGGGGAGGTCGTGTAGCCGAACTCGAGGAACCGGAGCCGCGCATCCGCGCGGCCCAGCCACAGCGTCCCGTGGATGTCCGCTACGTTCCGGCGGCGAAGGGGCTCGAAGCCGAGGCCGATCAGGCCGGGGTCGTTCTCGTCGGCCTCCAGGCTGAAACAGTGCGTTTCGAGGAACGCCTCGGACAACAGGACCGCAGCGTCGGGACCCAAGTACGTGTAGCCGCCGTCCCCGGTCTGCAGGATGAAGCCCTTCTCCAGCAGGTCCTCGACCGGGAGACTGCGGATGGGGTTCCGTCCCGTCCAGACGCTGCGCGTGCGACTCTCGGAGATCACCACGCGGGACGCCGGATCCATCTCCCGCTCGTACCGCTCCAGCCGGAAGCGGACGAGTCCGGACTGATCCGTCCACTCCTGGTTGCGGAGCGCTTTCTGCGCCTCGTCCCACACCCGGGCGAGCGCCTGTCCCTCCCCGGGCCGCACGACGCACCGCTTCTGCCCCTCCACCCGGATCCCTTCAAGTGCCACGGCCATGCCGGCCGCCTCCAGGTCGACCCGGAGCGCGGGCCCGGCCGACAGCTCGAAGGCGTCTGAGGTGACGGTCTCGAAGCCGATCCTCTCCGCGCGCAACGTGTAGCGGCCCGGCTCCGGTGCGCGGAGTCGGTACGCACCCCCCTCGTCGGTGAGGAATCCGCCCACCTGCCTGCCGTCGGCGCTCAGCAGGAGCACGAGCGCCCCCTGGACGGGAGCCTGCGACGCGGCGTCCCGGAGCCGGCCCTGGACGATCTGGGCGAGAGCCGGACAGGGGGCCGCGAGCGCGAGGAGCAGCGCAAGGGCGGTCCACGTGCCACGGGCCCGTGGCGCAAACGCACTCCACGTCCAGAGCTTGGCGGCGAGCACGAAGCGCCACGGATTGCCGAGGATCGCATGCATCGTCATCCTCCCACCTGTCGCAGCGTTTCGACGCTCGTTCCTCCTTCCGGACCTGGCAATAGGGTCGCTCAACCCCCGGCCAACCGGAAGTCCCGCCCAAGCGCCCGGCTCGCGCCGGCTTCCAGGACCTCGTCCCGGCCGGCCCGGATCCCCGCGGTCGTGGGGCGGACCACCCGTCCCCCTCCGCGCGCACGGCATGGAGCGTATTGCGGGGCTCCCGCACCGGTGAGGTCTTAGCGGCGGCGGCGGTGGGTATCGCCCAGAGGAGGAGGATCGGAAAGAAACGCAGTCCGGCCTGTGGCAGCCGGGTCGGGAATCGGGAGAATCCGCGCATCGAACGCCTCCGGACGGGTTGGTCGATCGTGACGACCCATGCTACTGAACCGCCAAGCTGGAACGGAGCGTTCGGGGATGGGCGGGATTCGGGTGGGACGAGTGGGACCCGGCGACCGGAGCCGGGAGTTGTCAGCACGAGGCTCGGGCAGCAGAATCGCGAGGAGATGGAACGCGTGGAGTCCTGCGCGGGGCACCCATCCAGGAGGGAGTGCCATGACGCCGATGCACCGGAGGGACTTCATCTCGCGGGTGGCTGCGGGAAGCTCGATCTGGGCCGCCGCGGGCGTATCGGGAATCCTGCGGCTCCCCGACGGAACCGTTGCCGGGGCCGCGGAGCCGTCGGCTGGGGAGGCGGGAGCCCTCCCCCCGTCCGGCCTGGCCGAGCCTGCGTTCCGTCCCCTCCCCCTCGGCTCCATCCGCCCTCGCGGCTGGCTGGCGCGTCAGCTCCGCATCCAGGCCGACGGCCTCTCGGGGCATCTGGACCGGTTCTGGCCGGACGTGGCCCGCAGCGGCTGGTTCGGCGGAGACGCCGAAGGGTGGGAGCGCGCACCCTACTGGCTGGATGGCGTCATCCCCCTCGCGTGGGCGCTGGACGACGCGGCCCTCAAGGCCAGGATCGCCGGGTACGTCGACCTGATCGTCGCTGGACAGGGGGACGACGGGATCTTCGCCCCCATGGCGGCCCGGCGCGGCGAGCGCTACGACCTGTGGGCCATCCTCCTGGTGAACAAGGTCCTGGCCCAGTACCACGACGCCACGGGTGACGATCGCGTGCTGCGGGCCGTGGAGGCGAGCCTCCGGTCCGTGCAAGGCTCGGTGGCGGGGACGCCGCTGTTCGACTGGGGGCGGTACCGCTGGTTCGAGGGGCTCGTCCCGATCTTCCATGTCTACGAGCGCACCGGAGACGCCTGGCTCCTGGATCTGGCGCGTACCCTACGCACGCAGGGACGTGACTACGTCGCGCTGTTCGAGGGCGAGGACGTGACCGTGCCCACGCCCCGACGGGGCCGGTGGACGTGGGACAAGCACGTGGTGAACATGGGCATGGCGCCCAAGGCGGCCGCGTTGTCGTGGAGGCTGGACCGCCGACCCCAGGACCGCGCCTTCCCTGCCCGCATGCTGCACATCCTGGATCGGTATCACGGCCAGGTGAACGGCGTGTTCACGGGCGACGAGACCCTGGCGGGCAAGAACCCCGTCCAGGGCACCGAGCTGTGCGCGGTGGTGGAGCTCCTCTATTCCCTCGAGGTCCTCTCCTCCGTGTTCGGCGATCCGGCTTTCGGTGACCGCCTGGAGCGCGTGGCCTACAACGCGCTGCCCGCCACCTTCAAGCCCGACATGTGGGCCCACCAGTACGACCAGCAGGTCAACCAGGTGCAGTGCACCATCAACCCCGACCACATGTGGACCAGCAACGGGCCCGAGTCGAACCTGTACGGTCTCGAGCCCAACTACGGCTGCTGCACCTCCAACATGCACCAGGGGTGGCCGAAGCTGCTGAGCCACCTGTGGATGAAGACGCCGGACGACGGGGTGGTGGCGGTGGCGTACGCGCCGAGCGAGGTGAGCCTCCGCTCCGGCGACGTGCCCATGACGGTGTTGTGCGAGACCGACTACCCCTTCCGCGAGACGGTCACCCTCACCGTGACGCCGGAACGTACCGCGCGCTTCCCCCTCCTCCTCCGGGTGCCCGCATGGGCCGACGGCGCCACCGTCGGCGTGGGCGACGGGCCGCGCGAAGACATGGTGCCCGGGACGCACCACCGGCTCGAGCGCGCGTGGTCCGGACCCACGACGGTGACGCTGCGCTTCCCCATGCACCCACGGGTGAGCGCCCGATACCACGGTGCCGTCGCGGTGGAGCGGGGCCCCCTGGTCTACAGCCTGCTGCTGGAGGAGGCGTGGACCCGTGTGAACGCCGACAAGCCCCACCGGGAGCTTCCCCACGGGGACTTCGAGGTGCGCCCGGCGAGCGCGTGGAACTACGGCGTGCTCTTGGACCCCGACGATCCCGGGTCGGGCCTCGCCTTCCAGGAGCGGCCCGTCGGCGCGCAGCCGTTCTCCCCCGAAGGAGCGGGCATGTCCGCCACGGTGCGGGGTCGGAGGCTCCCCGGGTGGGAGCTCCGACACGGGTGGGCCGACGAGATCGCCTCGGGGCCCCACGCCTCCGACGAGCCCGTGGAGGAGCTCACGCTCATCCCCTACGGATGCACCAACATCCGGGTCACGGAGTTCCCCAGGCTGACGGAGTAGGGACGGGGCGACCCCTCAGCGCAACGCGCTCCCCATGGTGACGTAGAAGGCACCCCCGTCGGGGCCCCAGGCGACGTCGATCCCTCCCCGAACGCCGAAGGCTCTGGCGAGGAGGTAGTGGAACCCGCCCCCTCCCGCACCCACCCTCCGTGTGGCGCCTCCCTCAGGACCGTGTTCCGGGTCCATCCCATCCCCCCGAAGCCCACCAGGCTCCAGCGGGAGTCCACGTCCCAGCGGACCTCCGCCTCCGCCTGGTCGGAAGGGACCGGGAGGGAAGCGAGTGCCCCTCGGGTCTGGCTCGGGAGTAGATGCCTGAGTAATCGCACCTTCGGAGGATGCTGATCGGCTTGCTTGTCGTCCTGGCCCTCCCGTAAGTTGGTCGCGCCTTCCCGCCAAGCTCCCGATGGATCGGCCCCTACCACCGTCGAAAGGAGCCCGCGAAGATGCGCACCTTTCCCGTAGTCCTCCTCTCCCTGCTCCTCCTGAGTGCCTGCAAGGGCGCCGAGGGACCGATGGGCCCGCAGGGCTCGCAGGGTCCCCAAGGACCGCAGGGCCCCACTGGGCCCCAGGGGCCTGCCGGGCCCGGCGTCTCCTACTACGTGTTCAACGGGTCCATCACGAACTCGACCATGAGCACGCCCTCTCAGAACACCGGCGGAATCACCCCCGGGATCATCTGCTATGTGAGCCTGAGCAGCGTCCCGAGCGTGTGGCTGGTTTGGGGAGGAGGAGACACCAGCCAAGGCGCGTGCGGCCTATTTCAGGATTCCTCGGGATGGTATGGCCGCGCGACGTTCACCGACGCGACGATGATCAACTCGGGATGGAACCTGAGGATCATCCTCTTCTGGGCCAACGGCTGAGTCGGCCTGAGATCGCACCCGACCGGAGACTGCGCGGCCGTGTCCGTCGGCGTGTTCAAGGGTGGCATCCAGACCGTGTGGGCGCACAATGAACGGGCACTGTTCTACGTGAACCCCTGGGCCCAGACGCGGGAGCGTGTTGAATTCACCGCGACCGACGAGACAATTGTGCCGTGGAGCCCGTAGGTAGTCACGGACAAGAGATGCCGGGGCTGGGATTCGAACCCGGACGGGATTGCTCCCAGGGGATTCCAGGTTTCGGATTTCGACGCGGCGCGTCGCGCCGGCATCACTGGTCCGCTTCGTTCTCCAGGTTCCCCACCGCGACGCGAGCGAGTTGCTCGGCCAGTGTCTCCGCCGCGGTGTCCGGCTTCCGGCTCAGGGTTACGACGATCACCGCACCGTGATCGAGCACGTGCAGCTCGAGGCTCTCCGGGGTCTCGGCCAGGTAGGCTGCCTCGCCCAGGCCGGTCACGTCCGAGAAGGTCGGCTTGGGAATGCCCGCCGGCACCCCCGAGAGCTCCTCCTTCTGTCGGTCCGCCACCTCCGCCGCCGCATCGCGGTACGGCACGCGCCCGGCGAGCAGCATGAAGCCGCCCCCGATCTGGCCGGTCTGGTAGCTGCACATCGACGCAGCGTCCGGTCCCGCGGCTGAGGTGTCGATGGGATTCACGGTCACGTCCGTGCCCAGGACTTCCCCGGCATCGGCGGCGCTTACGAGCTCACAGGCGTCGATCTTGCCCTGGTCGGCCGTGGCGTTCTCCGAGGTGCAGGCCGCGAGCCCGAAGGTCAGGACCACTACGGCGAGGAGCTGCGTCGGAGATGCGGCGCGTTTTCGATTCGGCGAACGCATGGTTGGGACCTCTCCCCTGCCTGCGACACGCGCACGAGCTTCGGGCGCTTCCACCGCTGGCAAGCCCCACCTCGCGGGGGCGGCGTTCCCGACTTCGATCCGCCCCGCGCGCACACGTGGTCCGATTCAACCTCGAAGAACGCAGGCATGGGGATGCAAGAACCGCGCCGATGGCAATCACGGAACGTCCGATGTCCCATGCCGTCTCCTCTACCGTGTTCCTCTCGGTTACGCTACAGTTACGCTTCAGTCCTTCCCATCGGCGTCGCTCCGGCGCCTCAGCAGCCCACCGTGCTCCTCGGGCCCACAGGGCGGTTGAACCTCCTGTTCCTGGTCGTGCCAGCTCCCATGTGGGAGGCACGAGGACATCGCGCCCACGCAGGTGCTCGTCCCCCCTGCCACGCCTTGCGTCGCCGGCATCACACCAATTTTCTTCAAGACGTCCAACACCCCAGGGCCCAAGCGTTCCGTGCCAGCAGCCAGTCGCATCTGTCCCGAATGCCACACCCCGCTTCCGGCAGCGGCACGCTTTTGCCTCAAGTGCGGCACCCCAACCCCCCCTCCACCGGAGGCTCCGGACCGCACCGAGCCGACCTCTGCGGTCGAGGTGTCGCGGGTGCGGCGCGCGCTCGCCGACCACTATCGTATCGAGCGGATCCTGGGCGAGGGCGGCATGGCGACCGTCTACCTGGCCGAAGACCTCAAGCACAACCGCCAGGTAGCGGTCAAGGTGATGCGGCCCGAGCTGGTCGAAACTCTGGGGACCGAACGTTTCCTGCGTGAGATCGGATTCGCCGCACGACTGAGCCACCCCCACATCCTGTCGGTCTTCGATTCCGGGTCCAGCGACGGGATCCTCTGGTACGTGATGCCGTATGTGGAAGGGGAGTCGCTCGCCTCGCGGCTCGAGCGGGAAACGCAGTTGTCGTTGACCGAGGCGGTTCGCCTGGCGCGCGAAGTGGCTGAAGCGCTCGACCATGCCCACGGTCGCGGGATCATCCATCGAGACATCAAGCCCGCGAATATCCTGATCAGTCACGGCCATGTCCTGGTGGCGGACTTCGGCATCGCCCGCGGGATCAGCTCCCAGGGCGAGACGATCACCAGGACCGGCCTCGCCGTGGGCACCCCGCACTACATGAGTCCCGAGCAGTTCAGTGGGGCCAACGTGGACGGCCGTGCCGACGTCTACGCCCTGGGCAGCTTGCTTTACGAAATGATCGCCGGCGAGCCGCCGTTCACCGGGCCCACGACGCAGGTCGTGCTGGCCCGCAGCCTCACCGAAAAACCCCGGCCGCTCACGGCAACCCGGGACGGCGTCCCGGCGCAACTCGCCAACGCCGTCGCCCGGGCACTGGCCAAGACCCCTGCCGACCGGTTCGAGTCTGCAGCCGCGCTGGACACCGCGCTCGGCGAAGTCGAGAACCAGCTGCACGGCGGCTCGGCCGCGATTCCGGTCACGGCGCCGGCCGCACAGAGCAAGGTCTGGCTCACCTTCGGCGTCGGCGCGCTGCTGGCGCTGACCGCGCTGGTGCTGATGACGTTGCGGAAGGGGCTGCCTCCCTGGATCCTCGGTCTCGCGGTGGTGCTGATCGGCGGCGGCGCGGTAGCGCTCACCTTGACGGCGGCTGCGGAGCGCCGCCGCGCAGCCGGTGCCACGGCCAAGCGCCTCGATCCCTGGCTTACCTTGCGCAACGCCACGTTGTGTGGTGTGGCGGCATTGGCCCTCTGGGCCGTGACCGCCACCGGGATGGCCGTTGGCGGTCCGGCCGGCAACAGTGCGGTGATGGACAAGCGCCTTGCCGTCCTGCCGTTCACCAGTGAGGGCGTTGGGGGGGACGCTTACCTGGCAGACGGCATCTCCGACGAAGTGCGCGGCAAGCTCACCCATCTGCCGGAGTTTTCCGTGATCGCCTCAACCAGCACCGATCGATACCGAGAGACGTCCGAGTCGCCGCAGCAGATCGCGAACGAGCTGGGGGCGACGTACCTGTTGATCGGGAAGGTGCGTTGGGCCGCCGGGGCCAACGGCGGGCGCCGGATTCAGGTGATTCCCGAACTGGTGGACGGGCGAACAGGGGCGGTGACCTGGCAGCAGCCGTTCGACGCCGACGTGGCCGATGTCTTCGCGGTCCAGAGCTCCATCGCGACCGAGGTCGCGACCGCGCTGGGAGTCGTGCTCGGCGCCGACGAACGCCAGCTGCTGGCGGCAAGCCCGACCCATGACACCGCTGCCTACGAACTGTACCTCAAAGGGCGCTCCATCCACAGTAACTCGGTCGGCGACGTGCGGCGGGCGGCGGGTTTCTTCGAACAGGCGGTGGCCCTCGATTCCACCTTCACCGACGCCTGGACCAGTCTGACGTCGGCCCTGACGCTCGAATACGCAAACGGGACGCGAGATCCCGCGGTTGGAGAGCGCGCCTATCGAGCTGCACAAAGGGCGCTCCAATTGGCGGCGGACGGCGCCGAAGGCCACCGGGCCATGGCGCTCTACTACATGAACGTTGCAGGGGATGCCGCCAAGGCGTACCAGGAGGTGCAGCTCGCGCTCCGGGCGTCGCCGAACGATCCGCAGATTCTGGCGACGGCCGCGCGTCTCCTTCGCGTGATGGGGCGCCTCGACGAGGGACTGACCCTCGCCGAGCGAGCCCGCGATCTCGATCCGCAGTCGCCGAGCACGTTGGCGATACTTCAGGGAATCCTCATCTCGCTGCACCAGGGCGCCGAGGCTCGCGAGATCGCCGCGCAACTGGCGATTCTCGATCCGGCCAATCTCGGCGTCTTCCAGACGAACGTGGAGAGCTTCCTCATCGACGGCGATCTGGCCGGTGCCCGCCGGGTCGTCAAGGCGGCGCTCGACACGATCCCCGAGCCGGACGTCATCGCCTACCTCGCCGGCTACAACGAGATGGCGTGGGTGCTCACCGCCGCCCAGCGCCGGCTGTTGTTCCGCCTCACGCCTTCGTCCTTTGACAACGACCGCGCATGGTGGGGCCAATCGCTCGCCATCGCGGCATTCGATGAGGGAGATCGCGCCCGGGCCCAGGCGTATGCCGACTCTTCCCTGACCGCATCGGTCGCCCAGCTCGCCGCCAATCCAACCGACCCGGAATTGCGCGTCCTCTACGGTGTGATGCTCGCCTATCTGGGTCGGAAGGCCGATGCCGTGCGGCAGGCCGACAGCGTGTTGGCCCAGATTGGGACCACGGACGACTACGCGAACGGCTACTATCTGCAGGAGGCGGCACGGCTCTTCCTGGCGGTCGACGATCCCGACCGCGCGCTGAACGCGGTCGAGCGTCTGCGGCAGGTGCCGTTCTTCATCACTCCGGCGTGGTTGCGGATCGATCCGATGTTTGCGCCGCTCAAGGGAAATCCGCGTTTCGAGAAACTCCTGGCGCAATCATGGCAGTGACCCGCAGCGCGACATTCCGAGATCCCATCGGGCTTTCTCCGGGCCGACCGACCGGCGCGTAGGTGGGCTCGCAACCGCAGGGGTCCGCAGGGCACCGGTCACAGTTTCGGTCACATCCCCCTCCGACTAGTCTCAGCCCTTGGGCCGAAGAAACTCCTCGAAAGCCGGTTGGCCTCGCAAAGGCTTCAAATAGGGTGAGTCGTGGGGAGCCAGCGTCGAGTACGTCATGCCCTCCGCGAGGGCATCGCGCAGGAGCGACACCGCCCGCTCTCCCTCTCCCCTCGACGCCGCGATGTACGCTCGCCAAGCGGTGTTCTCGCCATAGTCGTAGGGGTCATCCCACAGGCGAAGCTCCTCAGAGATCCGATTCGCCTCGCCCGTTCGACCGAGCCGGGCCAGGGCGACGCCGAGCCTTCCCCGTGCTCCCAGGGTCTGGAGTTGGTGGTCGGCGAGTTCCCGGAGGGCAGCCTCAGCCTCTGAGGGCCGACCCAAGTGAAGCAGGGCATCGACTCGCTCCATCGTCCAGTCGAGGTGCGTGCCCGTGGGCTCGGCTCCGCGCTCCTGCCAGGAGACGAGGCGCTCCCAGAGCTCTGCAGCCACCGGGGGATTCCCGTGTTCGTCGAACTCCCTTGCCGCCGAGTCCAGGAACGAACCAGGACTGCTGCCGGGAGGAACGAGTGCCAGGCCTTCTTGCAGGACGCTCAGCGCCTGCTCCGTTCTGCCGAGGCCGATCAGGGCGGCGATTTCCCTCCGGATGAGCGGAGCGTTCTCAGGAAGACGCCGCCTCGCTTCTTTCGCGACCTTCACTTCCCGTCGGTGGTCTCCAAGCCAGTGGTAGGCCAAGGCCAAGCCCTCATCATTCGAGTGGGCGAAGGACGCGGCCACCCGGCTCGCCGTAGGGTCGTATCGGGAGAAGACCTCGACCGCTTCGTGCGGCCGGTTGACGTCCAGGGCATGCCACCCGACGCGGAGGTAGTAGATGGAGGAGAACTCCAGGAGCTCCCGCGCCTTGGTGAGGGCTTTCAGGTAGTCACCGTGGATCGCTCCACAGTTCATTTGGGTCGCCAAGCGAGCTTCCCTGGGTGCCCCTTCGATCCGGTCCTCCAGGAACCCGCAAACCGAGTCGGCCTCCGCGTACCTTCCTGTATCCATGTACGCCCCCAGCAACCACCGCTGGGGGGCGAGATAGGTCGAATCCAGCTCCACCGCCCGCTCGAAGAGGGGAATAGCCGCAGCCGCGCCTTCGGTGCCATAGACATGGGCGGCTTCATAGAGCACCTGGGCACTCGCCAGGTCTTGGGGGGGATCGCCTTCCGGCCACATCAACTGGAAACCCTCGGGAGCGAGGCGCCGTCCGAGCCGCGAAAGGACGGCAAATCGGAGTCGATCGAGGATACTCCGGACATCTGTTGACGGCCCCCCGATCGGGGGAACCCCTTCGAGGACGGTTCCCCGAGCGTCGACGATGATCAGATCGAAGAAGAGGCTGTCGGAAAGGAGATAGTAGGATCCAGCCACGGCCAGGTCGGCGCCGGTTTCGGCGGGCCACCTCTCCTGAAGAGCGACGCGAGGGTCGGATGTCGCCTTCATGGCATCTGCCGCAAACATCAATTCCAGGAAGGGCACCGGACGGCCGAATTCTGCACGGTCCAGGGCTTCCGTGATCCAATCTGCCGCCAGGGTTCCGTAGGAATCCAAGGATGCGTCGCCCGTCCGGTTCACCGGCGGGAGCACGGCGATCCGGCTGTCTGTGAGCTTGGCCGTACGGTTGCCGGTGACGGTGATACCGACGACGGCTCCGAGGGCAAGCCCCGCCAAGACCGTCAGGACTACACGTTGTCGCCCGAGCCTCGCCGGCGTCTCATCGAACGCAGAGGTTCGGTCCCATCCAACGGTTTCGGCATCGTCGGAGGCCTCCCGGGCGTCTTCGGGCACCCTGGCTGTCGAGCGCGAACCGAAGCTCGGCGCAGGCGGATCGGGATCCTCCTGGAGCCGGCGAGCGAGCTCCATGGTTTCCCTGGACGGGGAGAGGTCAAACTCCCCCCTCAGCAGTGCGGCAAACCGCTCGAGGAAGCGAAACGCCGCCGCTCGATCCCCCGCACCAATCAGAGCCCCGATGAACCGCTGAACCTGGACCTCGTCTGTGCAAACCAACTCCATGGCACGCTGGGCCAGTCGCTCGGCTTGAGTGATCCGACCCTGTTGCAGGAGGAGGCTAGCCTGCTTCCATGCCACCCCGGCCGCCATCTCCCGCAGGCGGGTGCGCTCCGATTCCAGCCAGTTCTCGAACTCTGGACAGGCCGGTAAGAAGAAACCGACAAGAAGATCTCCCCGGTAGAGCTCCAGGGCACGCTCGGATTCGTCCTCCCGCAGCGCATCTTCGAACGCCGAGGCATCGGACCAGAACCGTTCCGGTACAACCGCGACTTCCTCGTCCCCACGGCTGACCAGGACGCCTTCTCCGAGAGCGCGGCGCAGGTAGTGGAGCGCCTTCCTGAGTGCGGCTCGGGCATGCGTCTGGTCGAGCTCGGGCCAGAGAAGGCCCACAAGGGTGTCCCGGCGAACGAACCCCCGGGGAGCGGAGAGGGCGAGATACGTGAGGAGAGCGACACCCTTCTGGCGGAGAAGGGCATACGAACACTCCTCTCCGTGTTCGTGGCGGAGATCGAGTGTGCCGAGGACTCGGAATGAAATCACAGGGAAACACCGCCCCTGGGAATGCGCCTCCGATGTACGTGCATTCTACCGAGAACGGAGAAGGGTGAGCAACCCACTTCTTCGCGCGTCTTCTCGGGTGTTCCTCCGCCGGAACGTTCAGAGAACGGCGCCGCGCCACATTGCTCACTCGACTCGTGGTTCCAGGGGATCCTGGAATGGTCCGCAACATCCCGCGGCGTCCCGTGCGACCGGTACGCCCCCCCCAATCCAAGAAGAAGGAGGGACATGATGAAGATCGGCGAGATCCGCATCCCTACGGTGATGTTCTTGTCTCTACTCCCCGTCTTCGTCGGCTGCGGTGACGCTCTCACCAGCGTCTCCCCCGATCCGCTTGACGACGGTCCCACCCCGCAGATGGCAGCCCTCGGCCAGCCCGGCGTGTTGGAATCCGCAAACGGTACCGGCCACTCCGCAAGACCCGACGGTAGCGTGAACGTCATCGCATTCAACGCGGTGAAACAGGTCGATGGAGCCGTGACGGGGCAGCTGATCCTGCAGAATCGCTACTTCGACACCAGGCTCAAGATGACCATCGATTGTCTGGCGATCGATGGGAACGTCGCGGTGATGAGCGGAGTCAGCACCCAGTTCACCTTTCCCCAGTTCGTAGGGGTGGGAGTCTGGTTCGTGGTGGAGGACAACGGCGAGGGAGTCAACGCGCCGCCGGACAGGGCCACAGGGGTGTACGCCTTCGACGATTACCTCGCACACCCGGACTACTGTCACGAGATCATCGCGCATCTCGAAGCCTGGGTGCCCCCGCCGGGAGCCGTGGTCGGTTGGACCACGGTGATCAGAGGAAACGTCCAGGTGAAGGGGGCCGGAGAGCCGTAGGCTCCAGTGGCCGACGGCGGTTCGAAGATTGGCGGGGCACCGCCGGGTTCCCCTTCTTCACTCCGCGGGCGTCGAAGACGCCTCCTGGCCTGGCTAGGCTTGGGGCTGAATGGCAAAACCACCACAGCGATGCCGGGCCTGGGATTCGAACCCAGATGGGATTGATCCCAGGGGATTGTAAGTCCTGGAATCACAATGCATTACGGGGTCACTGAGCGACAAGAAACGGTACGGGAGAACAACCTCTGGCCCCTTCCCGGGAAGGCGGTTGTGCCATCCGTGCCACTCTCTTCCGGTGGGGTTACGCCACACTTACGCCACAGCGCGCAACACCATAGGGACTATCTGACTGGCCAGGTGAACGGCATGTTCGCGGGCGACGAGACCCTGGCTGGAGAGAACCCCGTCCAGGGCACCGGCCCCGGGGAGCACCCCCCGAGCCAGCGACCGTCCCGCCATCGTCGCTGGCTCTCGGGCGCCGTCCCATGAAACCATCTCCCCCGTGCCAACGTTGGGTACGGCAGGATGTGCCCCCGCCGCTCCCGAGGATGGATCCATGGAGAGCCTCTGGCAGGACTGCCGCTACGCCGCTCGCATGCTGCTCAAGAACCCCGGGTTCACGGCGGTGGCGGTGATCGTGCTGGCCCTCGGGATCGGCGCCAACGCGGCGACCTTCACGCTGACCAACTCGCTGCTGCTGCGACCGATCCTGGCCGACAGCCCGGACCGGCTCGTCGCCGTTTACGAGAAGAACGTCGATCGGCCCGATTCCTACCGGGCGTTCTCCTACCCGAACTTCCAGGATATCCGCGACCTCAACACGACCTTCAGCAGCATCCTGGCGCAGGACCTGACCA
Organism: uncultured Gemmatimonadaceae bacterium; assembly: GCA_964591135.1. Taxonomy (GTDB): domain Bacteria; phylum Gemmatimonadota; class Gemmatimonadetes; order Longimicrobiales; family Gaopeijiaceae; genus SZUA-318. Next base: position 40,939 of record CAZPZU010000006.1, read on the forward strand.
CCGTAGGCCTCCGCGAGGGCGACGTTACGCGGCGCGTCTTCGCCGAGGTCGTCAGCCACGAGTATTTCGGCACCTTCGGCGTCAGCCCGTTCCGCGGTCGCTTCTTTACCGCGGAGGAGGAGGTGCCGGCGAGCGGCATCCCGGTGGTCGTGGTCAGCTACGACTACTGGAGCCGCCATGGCTCCGACCCGGATCTCGTCGGCAAGACGGTCGAGGTCAACGGGCAGGCGCTCACCGTGGTCGGCATCGCGCCGCGCCACTTCACCGGCCGCACGGCCTTGATGTCGGCGCCGCTGTATCTGCCGCTGGGCATGGACGACCGGCTCCTGAGCGACATGTTCCGGGACACCGACCTGCCCCTGAACGACCGCTCCAACCACCGGCTTCTGCTGGTCGGCCGCCTGCGGCCCGGTCTGACCCTGACCGAGGCGAATGCCCGCGTCGGCACGCTCGCCACCCGCCTGGCGGAGGCCTACCCGGCAATCAACCAGGACTACACGCTGGTGGTCGGGCCGCTGGCGCGCCTGTCGATCAGTACCCAGCCGTCGGACCAGGGCAGTCTCGGCGTCGCCGCGGTCCTGCTGCTGGCGATGACCGGCATCGTCCTGCTGATCGCCTGCATCAACCTGGCCAACATGTTGCTCGCCCGGGGCGCGGCCCGCAGCAAGGAGTTCGCGATCCGCACCGCGATCGGCGCGGAGCGCCGGCGGCTCGTCCGCCAACTCCTCACGGAGGGGCTCATGCTGTCGGCTCTCGGCGGCGCCGCCGGCCTGCTGGTCGCCTCCTGGGCCAATCGCCTCCTGGGTGCCTCGCTCAACAAGCTGCTGGCGGTCAACGGTCTGGCGATGGATGTCGTCCTGCGCTCGACGCCGGACGTCCGCGTGCTGGCGGCCACCGCCGCCTTCTGCGTGCTCGGCACCCTGCTGTTCGGCTTCGGCCCGGCCCTGCGGCAGTCGCGGCCGAACGTCATGGAGGACCTCAAGGAGCAGGGCGCCGAAACCGCCCGGCGCGGCGTTGGGCTCCGCCTGCTCGGGGGCCGGAACCTGCTGGTCGTCGGGCAGGTCGCCCTGTCGCTGGTGCTGCTGGTCACCGCCGGGCTGTTCGTCCGAGCCGCCGTCGCGGCGGCGAACGTCGAGCCCGGCTTCGACCTCGACCACGGGCTCATCGTCGAGGTGGACCCAGGCTTGCTCGGCTACGACGAGGCACGCAGCCAGGAGCTGTACCAGGGGCTGCACGAGCGCCTCGCCTCCATGCCCGGGATCGAGTCGGCGAGCGTGGCCGCCACCGTGCCGTTCGGTGCCGTCTCGTCCGGCCAGAGCGTGATGCGCGCCGAGGATGCGGGCGGATCGGCGCCCGGCGACGAGCAGGTAGAGGCGGTCGGCGCGACGTCGAACATCGTGGGTGCCGACTACTTCGCCACCCTCGGAATCCCCGTCCTGCGAGGTCGAGCGTTCACCCGCGCCGAGACCGATTCGGACGGCGGCCCGCGTGTCGCCGTCGTCGACGAGGTGCTCGCGACGCGGTTGTGGCCCGGACAGGACCCGGTCGGCCGTCAGATCGTGTTCCACCGGACCGACGCCGACCACGACAGCGACGAGATGGAGGTCGTCGGCGTGGTCGGCACGGTGCGAGACGACCTCTTCGCCTCCGCCACCGGCCGGCCGCACGTCTACGTTCCGTTCGGGCAGGACTTCCAGGCTGGCATGAGCATCCACCTGAGGGCCTCGACGACCGACGAGGCGGCCCAGGCCGCGTTGCTGCAGCAGGTCCGCAGGCAGGTGCAAGCGGTCGATCCCCAGGTGCCGATCGTCAACCTGCGGTCGATGCGCGACCACGTCGCCGAGAGCGCCACCCTGTGGATGGTGCGCCTGGCTGCCCGCATTTTCAGCACCTTCGGCGCCCTCGCGCTGGGCCTCGCGGTGGTGGGCGTCTACGGCGTCAAGGCGTATACGGTGGCACGCCGCACCCGCGAAATCGGCATCCGCAAGGCCCTCGGCGCCACCACCGGCGACACCCTGTGGCTGGTGGTTCACGAGGGCATGGCGCTGACCGCCGTCGGTCTCGGCGTGGGGACCCTGCTGGCCGCGGGCGTGGCCAAGGTCCTCAGCAGCATGCTCTACGAGGTGAGCGCCCTCGATCCGCTGACCTTCCTGGCGGCGCCCCTCGTGCTCGCCGCGGCCTCGCTGCTGGCAACCTGGCTGCCGGCCCGCCGCGCCGCACGAGTGGCGCCCATCACAGCGCTGCGACAGGGATAACGCCCCTCCATCCTGTCGTTCAGCACCACCTCGACGGCGATGTCTTCGGACGCCTGAATGTGTTGATTGGCCGACCTCCCGGCCTCCGATCGTGTGCACGGTCGTCACGCTCGGGTCGGCAGGCCGAGCGGAGCGCATTCGGTCGATGCGTGGCCCCTACGGTCGCGGTTCGACGCATGTAGGGATGGGAGCAGGAAGCGGCCACCCGCTGACACCCCCGGACACGGTGGACAAGGAGGTTCCGGAATGCCCAGATCGATCTCGGCGTCGGTGGGGCGTCTCGGAGGCGTCAATCGTCCTCCGGACGTGGTGACCGTCCAGGAACTCCTCAACCGAGTGCCGCCACAGAAGGGAGGCCCGGCTCCGCCGCTGGTCGTCGATGGCCGGTGCGGTCCTCTGACCATCAAGGCCATCCAGACGTTTCAGCTGCACCATTTCAGCTTTCGCGGCATGGACGGGCGGGTCGATCCGGGGGGCCAGACGCTCCGGAAGTTGAACGAGTTCGAGCGGACCGTCCCGAAGACGCTCGTGATGCGTGGGGTGTTGTTGCCGGGCGTCTTCCTCGACCCGGGCAATCCGAACCACTGGTTCTTCCAGATCTCCGACCCGGGTCGGCCGGATCTGCGCGCCGTCTACCACCTCGGGTCGGGCTTCGAGCCGACGCCGAAGCGCGTGCCCCCCTTCTTCGTGGGTGACCCCAGCCCGTTCCAGACGAAGCGTGGTGTGTCCGAGCTCGGGACGCGCGGCGCGAGCTACCTGACCAAATACAACGTCACACTCGATCCGCTTCCCGATCGACCGCCTCCCGAGCTCAGCCGGTTGAACCTCGTGTTCCTGGTCGACCCGACGTCGCCCGGTCGATCCCAGTTCCAACGGCTGGAGATCTTCTGCTCGACCGCGATCGAGCCTCCCCCGGCCCCCTCCCTGGACCGTCCGGGCCCCAACCTACTCGTATCCGTCAGGACCCGCACGGGTGAGTTCACCCGCGTGAGCTAGGGAAGCGCTGCACAAGTCTGGCACCCCGCGTTGGGAGCGCCACGGCCCCGAATCCAAGGCGGGGCGACGAAGGCATAGCCGTAGCTACGTCGAGGAGCCCCAACGCAGGAGGCGGGGCCGTGCCGCCCCAACCCACGAGCTTCCTACTTGATACACACCATGTTGATGGGCGCATGGCGGTTTCGCGGTTGATAGTGCGTCACTCCTCCTCGCCGCAGCGCTGCTACGACTCGTCGTCGTTCCTGCTCTGAACACGCGAAAGCGCCACGCGCGCGGGGTACCATACTTGTGCAGAGCTTCCCCTAGGTGTTGCCGACAGGGAACTTTCTTCACAGGGGACGCTGGAGCAGCTGAAGGCTCGCGTGCCGACCTGAGCCGGCGACTCAGCGCCCTCCGGATCTCCTGGGGTGAAGTGCGCCGGCCCGCTCCGGGCCTGGCACGTGAACGAGCAAGTGCCGGGGCTGGGATTCGAACCCAGACGGGATTGCTCCCAGGGGATTTTAAGTCCCCTGCGTCTACCACTTTCGCCACCCCGGCGGACCCGAAGTCTACCAGGGGGCGTCGGTCGGGGCGATAGCAGCTCGGGTGACGCTCACGGCTGGCGCGACTACGGGTGCGCGCTCACCCAGTCGCGCGCTTCGTCGAACGCGCTGTTCTGGAAGACGCGCACCTCGGCCAGCATCGTGAAGCCGAGCGCGCGGGCGGCGCGGCCCAGCCATCCCAGGTCGGTGACGAACGCGATGCGTTGCCAGGACACGGTCCTCGGGAGCCCGACGTTCGCGTCGTCCCAGCGGGCGTGCGGGTCGAAGCCCTCGAAGTCGGGCGCGAGCTGGTAGAGAAGGCGGAAGTCCGCGCGGTCACCCAGAGCCCTGCTCACGGCCGGAATGATGACGGCCTCGTAGTCCTGTCCCGTGACCCGCCCGCTCGCGCGAAATCCGAGAACGTCGTCGGGCAGATTCTCGATGGGCTCGATCATGGGCTCCTCCTTCCGCTGCGTCTTCCTCCTCCCCACCTCGCAACCTCGGGGAATAGCACGACCCATGCCACGCACCGAAGGGTGGCGGGCTCGATCCCGGGGCTGTGATTCCGACGTGTGCCGTCTCACTCGGGCTCCCGGATGGCGTGGGAGAGGCGCAACGTGGAGGTGTCGCCGCAGCAGGGTGGGAGGGCCTATACTCCGGTCGGGAGCAGCCCGCCTTCCCCTCGACCGACTTCCATGCGCCCCGAGAGATTCCGTCGCCTCGCGCGCGTGCTCGCGCGCCGCCAGCCCGACCTGACCGTCCTCATGGAGAAGGTCAACAAATCCCACAACTTCTCCGCGATCCTGCGAAACTGCGACGCGGTGGGCGTGCTCGAGGCCCACGCGGTCCCGCCGGCGGCCGGTCTGGAGCTGCATCACGCCACGTCCGCGGGCACGCGCAAGTGGATCCGCGTGCTCCAGCACACCACCGTGCAGGCGGCGGTCGCGAGCCTCGAGGACGCGGGCTTCCACGTGCTCGCCGCGCACCCGGGCGAAGGAGCTCGTGATTACCGCGAGGTGGATTTCACCCGCCCCACCGCGATCATGATGGGCGCCGAGCTCCACGGTGTGTCCGAGGAGGGGCTCGCCCTGGCGCACGGGCACGTGGCGCTGCCGATGATGGGGATGGTTCATTCCCTGAACGTCTCCGTCGCCACCGCGCTCCTCCTCTACGAGGCCATGCGACAGCGCGAAGCGGCCGGGATGTACCTCGGTCCCCGCCTCGAGCCGGACGAATACCGCCGCACGCTGTTCGAGTGGGCCTACCCCCTGCTGGCGGCACGGTACCGGCGCGAAGGTCGCCCTTACCCCGCGCTGGACAACGAGGGGACGATCCTCGAGTCGTGAGGCCCCGAAACGCTCACAACACCGTGATGAGCGTTTAGGATGGCGTTGCCCGTTGACATGGAGACGATAATCGCTCAGAATTGCTTCGACGCACGTTATTGAACGGCGGGGCCGCCGACCGCCTTCAGAAAACCGTTCGGAGGAGCGCCATGGAGCGAATCACGCTGGAGCTGACCTTGACCAGCTCCGAGACCGCGGAGCTCCTGAACGTCCATCCCTCCACCGTGAAGCGCTGGTGCAACGAGGGGGAGCTCCCCTTCGACACGACGCACGGTGGGCATCGGCGCATCCGTCTCGAGGACGCCGTGGAGCTCGCGCGCAAGCGGGGGATCCCGACCGTCCTGTCCCCCTTCCACCCTTATGAGCCCCACGTCTGGGAGGCTCTGCAGGAGATCCGCCAGCACGACTCCTTCAAGCGGCTACACCAGCTCGCGATGGGCTGGATCGTCCGGGGCCGGATCCGGAGCGTGGGGCTGCTCTACGATGCCCTGGCTCGCGAGGAGCTGGTTCCCTTCCACCGCTTCGCGGACGAAGGGGTCGCGGGTCTGATGAGCCGGGTGGGCACGGCGTGGGCGGAGGGACGGCTACGGGTCGCGGAGGAGCACGTGGTGAGCCAAGCGATGACGGAAGTGTTGCTCCGTCTCCTCGCTGCGCCGGACGGGAGCCTGCCCGAGCCATCGGCGCCGGTCGCGGTGGTGGGGACGGTGGAGGGCAACCAACACCACCTCGGTGCCCTGATCGTGCGCGTGGTCTTGGAGCGGAGGGGATGGGAGGTGTGCTACCTCGGCCCGGACGTGCCCGTCGAGGACTTCGACGCGATGCAGCGGAGCCGGGGGGCCACGATGGTGTGCGTCTCGCTGCCCCCGCCCGCGGCAGGCGGCGACGTGGCGCGCGTGGTGCGCGTCCTGGGAGAGCGGTACGACGCCTCGCGCCCCTACGCGCTCGCCATCGGGGGGCAGTTCGGGAACGAGGTGGATCCCGGCCTCCTCACCGGGGCGTTCACGTCCGTCGCGACCTTCGGTTCGTGCGAGACCTTCGAGGCCGCCCTCGAGCGTGGCTTCGCGCCCCAGCCGGTGCTGAGCGCGTGAGCGCCGTGTCGCGGGTCTCGGAGCGGCGGGCGTTGCTGGGGTTGTTCGCCTTCACGCTGGTTGCCGTGGCGGGCTACTGGAACTTCGCGCTGCATCCCGAACGCATCCCCGCGAGCGGACTCGCCACGCGGGTCTACTCGACATCGTTCCCGTGGTTCGCCCGTCTCCACGTTCTCGCTGCGGCAGGCACGCTCGCGGTCCTGCTGATCGGTCGCCTGCGTGCGCGCTGGGTGCCCGCGGCGCTCGCGGTATCGGGCCTCGCCTTCCTGTTCGAGCACATCGGGACGGGCTACGGGGTGCCGTTCGGCGGATACGGCTACACCGGCCTCCTCGGCTTCAAGCTGGGGGGCCGTGTGCCGGTGCTCGTCCCCCTGAGCTGGTTCCTGATGGCGCTTCCTTCCTGGGCCATCGCGCGCGCCGCGGTCCCGGGGCGGGGCCTCCGCATCGCCGTAGGTGCCCTGTGGCTGGTGGCGTGGGATCTCGCCTTGGACCCGGCCATGAGCTACCTGACGCCGTATTGGCGTTGGGAAGCGACCGGCCCGTACTACGGGATGCCGTGGGTCAACCTCCTGGGTTGGTACCTGACCGCGCTCACGATCGTCTCGGTCCTGGAGGCGATCGGTGGACGGCTCGGTCTCACCGAGCTCCCGGTGCGCTGGCTGGCCACCTACTACGGCGTCGTGCTGCTCATGCCCCTCGGGATGGTCGTGGCGGCCGGGCTGGGCGTCGCGGTCGTGGCGACCGTCGCGGGGCTCGGCCTCTGCGTCGCGGTGACATGGGCGGCGGGACGTGCGGGAGCCGGGGCCTCCTCCGGCGTGCAGCACCCGCGGCCCTCCGCCGCGGACTCCCCCGCCCTTTCCAGCGCGAGGGCGCCGTGATCCTGCGCCCCACGGATGCGCCCCCCGGCGTCGGATCCACGGACGTCGAGGGAATCGTGCGCGACGGACTGGGGGAGGCTGCGGACCGGCTCCGCGAAGCGGGCGTCCCGGTACCCGATCTCGCGGGCAAGCTGCTCCGGCCCCTCGTGGCGTACGCTCTGGTCGACCCGGAGCTCCGGGACCGGCTGGACGGACGCTTCTGGTCCGGCGCCCTGGCCGTGCAGATGGTGCACGAGGCTTCCCTCCTGCACGACGACATCCTCGACGGCGCCGCCGTGCGCCGTGGGGTCCGCACCGTCGCGGCGGCGGACGGGATGGGCCACGCGCTGGTGCTCGGAGACCACTACCTCACGGGGGCCTACCGGGCCGCGGCGGCGACGGGGTCGCGGCGCTTCCTCGACTGCTTCATCCGGGCGGTCGAGCGGACCGTGGCGGGAGAGATCGCGCAGGGCCGGGCCACCGGCGCGCGCCTGACCCCGGGGCGGTACGAGGAGATCGTCGCCGGCAAGTCGGGCGAGCTGTTCGGCGCCGCGGCCGCGCTCGGTGGCGCCGTCCTCGAGCTGGACGCCCACGAGGAGCGGGTGGCCTTCGGGACGGCGCTGGGCACCCTGTACCAGCGTGTCGACGACCTCCTCGACTTCTGCCCCGCAGCCGCCACGGGCAAGCCGCCGCTCCAGGATTACCGGCAACGCAAGTGGACGTGGGTGCTCGAGTTGGCCGGCCTCGCGGACTTCTCGCCCTCCGAGGCCGACGTGCTGGATCTGCTCTTCCTCGGCCGGGACGGCGCGCCTTCCGCCGCGCGGCGGGCAGTCGAGGCCGTTGGGGTGGAGCGGGACGCCCTGCTCGAACGTCACGCGGCCCTGGCGCCCGACGACACGCTGATCGGCGGCATTCTCGATGGGTGGGTGCGTGCGGCTACCGAAGGTGTAGCGGCCCAGGAGCGTGCCTCCAGCGTGCCGCCCGCGCGTCGGGACGCGCGGGGTGCGGTGGTGGCGTCGGCCCGCGCGGTGGGAGGCCCCGCGTCGTGGAAAGGGCTGTTCGAGCGCCACGCCCGCACCTTCTACTTGGCCGCCCGGCTGTTTCCGGCGGAGCAGGCCCGGCTCGTGCGAGGGCTCTACGCATACTGCCGGTTCACGGACGACCTGGTCGACGAGGCCGACCCGAGCGTGTCCGCGACGGAGCGCGCCGAGCGTCTGGACGCGTGGCGTGTGCTCACCCGGGAGGCGTTCGAGGGAAGGAGGACGGGAATCCCCCTTCTGGACGACGTGCTCGGGGAGGCCGCGGCGCGCGGCGTCTCCTGGCGCTATCCGGACGCGCTCCTCGCCGGGGTCGCCATGGATCTGGCGCCGACCCGTTACTCGGACTGGGAGCGGCTCGAGGAATACACCTTCGGCGTGGCCGGAGCCGTGGGCGGGTGGATGACGCAGCTGTTCGGCCTCCCCGAGCCCGATCTGCTGGAGTGTGCGCACGCGCTGGGACATGCCATGCAGCTCACGAACATCCTGCGGGACGTGGGAGAGGACCTCGACCGGGGGCGGGTCTACCTCCCCCTCTCGCTCCTCGAGGCGCACGGACTCGACGCCGACGACCTGCGCGCGATCCGGGTGGGCGGAGGACCGATCCCGGATGCCTATCGCCGCGCCCTGGACGCGCTCATGGCCCGCGCCGACGGGTGGTACGCCCGCGCCTGGCCGGGCATCCGCCGCCTCCCCCCCTGGTTCCGCCGCCCGACGGCCGTGGCGGCGGAGGCGTACCGCGGCATCCACCGGGAGGTGCGGCGCAACGGCTACGACAACCTCCGCCTGCGGGCGCACACTTCGCTTCCCGCGAAGATCGCGCTTGCCGTCGGCGGGCTGGTCCGCGGGCGCACGTGAGGTCCGCCGTGGACTCGCGTCTCGCCTGGCGGCTCTTCCAGCCGTTCCTCCGACCCTGGATGGGATCGCGCCTCCGCGTGCACATGACGGGCCTCGGCCGGGGGGGGCGCACGGAGCGGCGGGTCGTGCTGTGCGCGAACCACGAGAGCTTCTGGGACGGGTTCCTCCTGCAGGCCCTGCAGCGGCGGCTCTTCCCGGACCTGCCTTTCCACGCCGTGATGCTCCGCTCCGAGCTCGAAGTCCGACCCTGGCTCGCCCTGCTGGGCGCCATCGGCGCCGAGCCGGGCTCGATCGCTGGAGGACGACGCATGCTACGGGCCGTGCGCACGCTCCGGGCGCAGGAGTCCGGCGCGGTGCTCGGGTATTTCCCGCAGGGTCGGATCCGGCCCGGGGACCCGCGTCCGCTGGGCTTCCGTACGGGGGTCGTGGCGGTGGCGGAGGCGTTGGCGCCGGTGACGGTCCTCCCCGTGGGCATCCGCGTCCTGCCGGGTCGAACGGCCCGCATGGACGCATTTCTCTCCGTCGGTGGGGCCATCGGGGTCCGCGGTTCCGGAGTGCTCTGCGGGGAACGGCTGGAGTCGGCGGTCGCCCTGGAGCTGAACGCGATCCGCGCGCATGTCCTGGGCACGGGGAGGACGCGGCCGCGCGGTGGCCGGGTCCCGCGGGCAGGCTCCCGAGGGCGCAGGAACCGTCGCGGGTCTCCCACGACGTAAGGCATTGGGTCTCGAGGAACTGACGAGGACATGGCATGAGCACGAGGGGAACCGGCCCCACGGGGGCCAGGCGCGCGGTCGTGGTGGGGAGCGGCTTCGGCGGCCTGGCGATCGCTTGTCGCCTGCAGGCCGCTGGCGTCGACGTGACCCTCCTCGAGAAGCGGGAGCGGATCGGCGGACGGGCCTACCGCCTCGAGGACCGGGGGTGGGTCTTCGACATGGGCCCGAGCCTGATCACCGCGCCGAAGATCCTGGACGACATCTTCCGGGCGGGCGGCCGGACGCTCACGGACTACGTCGACCTGGTCCCCCTGGACCCCTTCTACCGGGTGCACTTCCACGACGGGACGCACCTCGACTACGTGGGGGACCCGGAGCGCATGAAGGCGCAGATGGCACGCTTCGACGCCCGGGACGCCGCCAACCTCGACGCCTTCCTCGCCCGCGTCCGCCCGATCTACGACACCGTGATCGGCGACCGCCTGGGCTCGCGGCCGTTCGACACGCTCGGAACGATGCTCCGGTTCCTCCCCCGCATGGTGAAGCTGCGTGGGTACCTTCCCGTCACCACGTTCGTGAACCGCTTCTTCCGGGACTTCCGGCACCGCTTCCTGTACTCCTTCCACCCGCTCTTCGTGGGGGGCAATCCCTTCAGGACGCCTTCGATCTACCTCATGATCCCCTATCTGGAGCGGGAGGGGGGCGTCTGGTTCGCGCGGGGCGGGATGTACGCCGTGGTCGAGGCGTTGGGCCGGCTCTTCCTCGAGCTGGGCGGCACGATCCGCACGGGCGAGGAGGTGCGGGAGATCGAGGTCCGCGACGGCCGCGCCACCGGCGTGAGGACCGGCCAGGGCCACTACCGCGCGGACATGGTCGTGAGCAACGCCGACCCGGGCCACACCTACGGAGCGCTGGTGGACCCGCGACACCGGAGGCGCTGGACGGACCGGCGCCTGCGGCGGACGGAGTGGAGCATGAGCTGCTTCCTCCTCTACGTCGGGACCCGACGACAGTACCCGCAGCTCGCGCACCACACGCTGATCCTGACGGAGCGGTATCGCGATCTCCTGCGCGACATCTTCGGGAAGAAGATCCTCCCCGACGACTTCTCCATGTACCTGCACGCGCCGACGCGCACGGACCCGGACATGGCCCCGCCCGGCGGGGAGAGCATGTACGTGCTGGTGCCCGTCGCCAACCAGCGCTCCGGCATCGACTGGGAGGAGGTCAAGGAGCGCTTCGCGGACCGCATCCTCGCTTTCCTCGAGGAGTGGGGACTGGAGGATCTTCGCAAGGAAACGGAAGTGCTCCATGTCTTTACGCCCGATGACTTCGAGCAACAGCTCAATGCCACCGAGGGCAATGCCTTCGCGATCGAGCCGCGCTTCACCCAGACGGCGTGGTTCCGTCCACACAACCGGAGCGAGGACGTGGACGGTCTCTACCTCGTCGGCGCGGGGACACATCCGGGTGCCGGGGTCCCGGGCGTCCTGCTGAGCGCCGAGGCCACCTACGCGAGCATCGCCGCCGACGTCGGCCTTCCCCCGCAGTGGGATCCGGAGGAGCCCGGCCGAGCCGGGCTCCCTGATGAAGTCGAGCCGTCAGCCCCGGCCGGACCCCGAGGCGCGAACGGCGCGGGCACGCGCGGTCCGCGTCAGCCCTCCGGCCGCCCCAGCTGAAAGCGGAGCGACTCCTCCACACCCTCGTAGAACCAGCGGAACCCCCCGTGCTCGAGGCGCGCGGGGAGGACCCGCTGCCCCCATAGGAGCGTCTCCTCTCCGAGCTGACCGAAAGCGGCCTTGAGGGCGAGCCCGGGCAGAGGGAGGATCGTGGGGCGCCCCAGGACCCGTCCGAGGGCGTCGGTGAACGTCGCGTTCGTCACCGGATGCGGCGCCGTCGCATTGACCACGCCGCTCATCCCGTCGTCGTGGAGGGCGCGGAGCAGGACGCCCATCAGGTCGTCCATGTCGATCCACGAGAAGTACTGGCGTCCGCCCCCGAGCCGCCCACCGACGCCCATCTTGAAGGGGAGGAGCATCTCGCCGAGCGCGCCGCCGGCGGGCGAGATCGCCACGCCTTGCCGCAGGTGGGCGACCCTCAGCCCGGCACGCTCGGCCGGCCGACTCGCGGCCTCCCACTGGCGTACGACGTCGGCCAGGAAACCCTCCCCCGGCCCGGAGGAGGACTCGTCGAGGCGCTCGTCGCCGCGGTTGCCGTAGAAGCCCACGGCCGAGGCGCAAAGGAGCGTCTTCGGGCCCCTTCGCAGCCCGGCGAGCGTGCGCGCGATCAGCTCGGTTCCCTTCGTACGGCTCTCCAGGATGATCTTCTTCCGTGCGTCGGTCCAGCGTCCGCCGGCGATCGACGCGCCCGCGAGATGGACCACGGCGTCCGCCCGCGCCAGGCGCTCTGCGTCGATCTCGCCCGTGTACGGGTTCCAATAGATCCCGTCCTCCCCCAGCCTCCTCTCCTGGCGGACCAGCGGCAGCACCCGGTGGCCGCCGGTGGTGAGGAAGTGCGTCAGGTTCGTGCCGATGAGGCCGGACGCGCCGCTGATCGCCACGGTGAGCCTCGGCCGGTCGGCATACTCGGCGTGGCGCGCGAGGTCCTGGGGCAGCCTGGCGTAGCGGAAGGCGAAGAGCCGATCGAGCTCGCGCCGCACGAAGGCCGGTCCCACGGGCAGCCCCAGGGGCGCCTCCAGCTCGATGCGGTCTTCCACCACGGTTCCGCCCCCGGGACGCGGCAGGAAGCCGTGGGTGTGGACCCACGACTTGAGCGGCCCGTGCACCTGCACGTCCCGGAACTGCCGCCCCACCTCGAAGTCCTGGTGACGGAGCTCCCACCGGAAGGAGGCCGGGCCCCGACGCACGCGCAGCACGACGCGCGCCCCGTCCTGGATGCCGCCTTCCCTGTGCTCGACGTCCACGTCGGCCCACGGCGGCGTCAGGCGCTCGAGCGCGCCCCGTCGCTCGTGCCAGGCGAAGACCTCGTCGGGGGCGTGATCCGGAATCTCGGTGCGGTAGGTGAGGCGCATGGCGGCGGGGGGTCGGTTGGTGCTCGGCGGGAGGTCAGGCGTCCGCTTCGGCTCCGGGGACGGCCACGACGCCGTCTTCCGGCTCCACCAGCACGAACATGGAGTCGAGCGCCTCGCGGAGCTGATCGATCATGCTGTCGTCCTTCATGATCACGCCCGACGCCAAGTCGATCAGGTCCCTCTGCTCCTGGCGCGTGAGGATCTTTGCGGTGAGCACCAGGACGGGCAGACCGACGTGGGATGGGTTCGCGCGCAGGCGCTCCAGGAACGTCATCCCGTCCATGACGGGCATGAGAAGATCGAGCAGCACGGCATCGGGCGCCTCCATCCGGATCGCCTCTAGCGCCTGGTGGCCGTTGGACGCCTGCACGACCTCCAGGCCGACGCCGCGCAGGTACTCGCCCAGCATGGTCCGCGTGACGGCGTCGTCGTCCACCACGAGCACGCGGCCGCCGCGCTTGCGCACGAGGTTGCGCCACAGCACGCGCAGGATGTCCTCGCGCTCGAAGGGCTTGGTCACCAGGTCCACCGCACCCAGCAGCCTCCCCCTCCCTTCCGCGGCCACGATGCTGACGACCACCACCGGGATCCTGCGCAGCTCACGGTCCTCCTTCAGGTGCTTGAGGACGTCCCAGCCGCTCATGCCCGGCATCATGAGGTCGAGGGTGATCAGGTCCGGCCACTGCTCGCGCGCGGTGGCGATGCCCTCTTCCCCGGTCGTCGCCGTCAGAACCCGGCAGCCGAGCTCTTCCAGGTAGTGGGCCATCAGGTCGCGCGAGTCCTTCTCGTCGTCCACAACCAGCACCTTGAAGTCCCGGAGCCTCGGTGCGGCGTGCACCAGCACCTCCCGGGGCTCCGCCTCCTCCACGGCCGCTTTCTCCTCCGTCACCGTCTCCGGGGCGGGCCGCACAGGCTTCTTCGCACGCTCGCCCATCACGATCGTGAACGTCGAGCCCTTCCCCGTCTCGGACTCCACAATGAGATCGTAGCCCATGAGCAGGCAGATCGAGCGGGAGATCGCGAGGCCGAGCCCGGTGCCGCCGTACTTGCGCGCCGTGCCGGCCTCAGCCTGCTGGAAGGCCTCGAAGATCGCCTCCAGGCGGTCCTGCGGGATGCCGATGCCCGTGTCCTGCACGGAGATGGCTACCGGCGTCCGCTTGTCGGGGGCGACGTCGATGCGCACGGTCACCGACCCCCCGTGCGTGAACTTCAGGGCGTTGCCCACGAGGTTGATGATGACCTGCTTCAGCTTGGCCGCGTCCGTCTCGACCGCGTCGAGGCCCTGCGGTACCGACGCCACCAGGGCTACGTTGCCCTCCTTGACCTTCGCCTGTCCCTCGAGCTGCTGGACGGTCTCGGTCACGAGATGGCCCAGGTCCGCCTTCTCGATGACGAGCTCCATGCGTCCCGCTTCGACCTTGGCCAGGTCGAGCACCTCGTTGATGAGCTCGAGCAGGTGCTTGCCGTTCGACAGCACCCGTTCCAGGAAGCCCACGTCCTTCTCGCTGAGGCGTCCCTCCTTGTTCTTCAGGAGGATGTTCGTGAAGCCGATGACCGAGTTGAGCGGCGTCCTCAGCTCGTGGCTCATGTTCGCCAGGAAGTCGCTCTTCGCCTTGTTGGCGGCCTCCGCCTCCTCCTTGGCCACCCGCAGCGCCTCCTCGGCACGGACGCGCGGGGTCACGTCCTTCCCGAAGAGCACGGCTCCGTGGATGCCCTGGTCGCCCTGGATGGGGTTGGCGTACAGCTCGAAGTAGCGGAGCTGCCCATCCACGGCGTCGGTGCGCAGGGCCACGTTCCGGTCCCCCCGTAGCGCCCGGTCGTACACCTCCTGGTACCAGGCCACGTCCTCGGACGGGAAGATCGCGCGCGGAAGATCGCCGACCGCCGGCTCGCGTCCCGTGCGCGCCTCCATGGCCAGCGAGAAGGCCGAGTTGAACGTGATGAGCTTACGGTCGCGGTCTACTGACCAGATCGCGTCGCCGGTGTTCTCCACCAATGCGTTGAGGTTGGCCCTGGATTCGGCGAGCTGCCGTTCCGCCAGGCGCTGCTCCGTGACGTCGCGGAAGATCCCCTGCGTGGCGACGGGCCGGCCGTGGCTGCGCTGGGCCGCCGTGCTCCCCGAGAGGATGACGATCCGGCCGTCCGCAGCCACGAACTCGACGTTGAAGCGGCGCGGCGCCTCTCCCTTCAGGACCCTGTCGAACTCGTCGCGGACCGCACGGCGGTGCACCGGATGGACGATGTCCATGAGGTTGAGGCGTTCGAGCTGCTCGTCCGTGTAGCCGAGCGTCCGCTTCCACGTGCTGTTGACGTACAGGATCCTCCCGTCCGGCGCCACGCTCTGGATCAGGTCGTTCGCGTTGTCCAGGAAGTCCTGCAGGCGTGCGCGCCCCTCGTTCACGGCCTGCTCGGTGCGCGAGCGCACGGCCACCTCACGGGCGAGCGCCTCGTTGGCCCCCGTCAAGGCGCCCAGCACCTGCCCTTCTCGCCGGAACGTCTGATAGACGCTGACCAGAAGGCCCGCGAGCATGGCGGCGTAGCTCGCGATCTTCAGGAGGTGGGCGGCGTCGAACATCCCGTCGAAGCGGTTGCTCGAGAACGCCATGTACCCGAAATGCACCATCGTCGAGATGAGGAGCGAGATGAGGAGCCAGTACTCGAAGGCGTCCCGCCGCCAGGTACCCTTGAGGACGTAGCCGAGGAAGGCCAGCAGGAAGAAGAGACCCGGGAGGAGCTCCGCTGGGCGGTTGACCGCGAGCCCCGGGAAGTGGGCTGTGCGCGTCTGCGGAACCCACTCGAAGAAGAAGAGGTTCACCAGCGTCAGCAGCAGCGCCACGGCGTACACCGAGCCCTCGTGGACGGCTTCGCCCTCCCCCTCCCGCACCTCCTGGCGCCAGGCAAGGAGGCTCACGAAGAGGAAGAGCGAGAGGAAGACCCGCTCCGACGTCCAGCTCCACGCGAAGAGATCCTCCGCCGCCACGCCCTCCTGGACCAGGAAATACTGGCTGGTGAGGAGCGCGTGGTTGAGGTCCAGGAGCCCGGCGCCCATGAAGCCGGTGCCGATGAACAGGAAGGTGGCCTGCTTGCGGCTGTAGAAGCGCACGAGCGCCAGGCCGCCCACCATGAAGGCCATGAGCGTGGCCAGGGCCTCCATGAGCGTGTGGTCCGAGGAAGCGCTCCGCCACGGGGAGCCCCGCAGCAAGACCGAGCCGGAGAGCAGGAGGAGCAGCAGGGTCCCGAGCACCAAGAAGCGCTCGCGGGATCGGTCGGGCCCGGTGAGGGCGCCTTCTATGGCGGCCGCACTCGCCCCTGGCACGTGGGGCTCCGGGGGCGAGGCCTCCGGGTCGGGTGAAGCCGTGCTCAGGACGTCGTGTCCAGACACCGCCGAATGGCCTCGAGAAGCACGTCCTCGTCGACGATCGGCTTCGTCACGTAGTCATTGAAGCCCGCCGCGAGATACTTCTCCCGATCGCCCGCCATGGCATGGGCCGTCAGCGCGATGACCGGAAGCGACCTGAACTGCGGCTGCTGCCGGATCCAGGCCAGGACCTCGGTGCCGTCCATCTCCGGGAGGGAGATGTCGAGGAGCACCAGATCGGGGGGATCGTCGGCGAGGCCCTCCACGGCCTGCACCCCGGTCTCGTACTCCGAGATGTCGTACGCGTCCTCGAGGATCGCGTTCACGAGAAGGCGGTTGTCCGGATTGTCCTCGACGACGGCGATCTTCGCGCTCAAGGGCTCACCTCCTTTGCGACCGACTCCAGGGCACGGATCGCCTCGGAGAAGGCCTCTTCGAGATCGGGAAGAACGGCCGTGACCGCCGCGTGGTCCCCGTCGCCCGCGGCACGCTCGACCTCCGCCGCCAGCTCCCTTACCCGCTGTGCCCCCACGTTGGCCGCGCTCGACTTGAGCGAGTGGGCTCCCCGCTCGGCCTCCTTCCCGTCACCTCCATCCTCGTAGCTCCGCACCTGGCTCATGCGTTGCGGCGCGTTCTGGAGGAACAGACGCACCATCTGGGCGAGCAGCTTCTCGCCACCCCATTCGCGAAGGCGCTCCAGCGCCTCGGGGTCAAGGACGTGCGGGTCGGTCATCGATGCCTTCGTGGATGGAGCGGCGATGTCGTTCGCCTCTGGGGGCCGTATTCTGGGGGACCTTTCCAGTGTAGCCCCGGCGCGCGCCGCCAGCAATCGTCGAAGCGTCGGATGTCGAGGCGACGCATCGCTTTGGGGGCGCTTCGCCTCAGGGCACCTCGCCCTGCCGGGTCGGGCGCGCGCGCGCGTCCAGCTCCCGGGCCGGAAGGAGGTGCGGAACGGTGCCCGCCAGGCTCTCCCACGCGTCGAAGGACTCCCCCCAGGGGACGCCGCCGGCGTGGCCGGCGGACCGCAACCGCTCCTCCAGCCACGCCCTGTCTCCGAAGCCGATCAGCGCGCGGTGGTAGTCGGCCAGCTCGAAGATGTGCTCGACCCAGGGCGACACGTCGACCGTCACCCGCGGGAGGGTGGAGTGCACCCCGCGCACCGTGAAGACGGGACAGAAGGCCCGGTGGGGCGGAAGGGGGTCGGTCAGCCTTGCCAGGCGCGCGTAGGTAACCGCGTCGCGCGCGATGCGGCCCGTCGCTTGGTGGTCGGGGTGCCGCATGCCCTTCACCCAGGCGTCTCCCCACGTGACGAGGCCGTCGGGACGGAGCTCGGCGAGGAGGCGCGCCACCGCCCGCGCCGCCTCGGGCGTGGGCGAGAGGCCACAGTCGGGAAAGTCCATGATCCTGTGCTCCACACCGAGCAGCTCGGCCGCCCCGGCGGCCTGCTCCACGCGGCGCCGCACGATCTCCCCCTCGGGGAGGTCGCCGAACGCGCCGGTCGCCTCGCCGCGCGTCAGGTACACCAGTACCACGCGGTCCCCACACGCCTTCTGCGCCAGGAGCGTTCCCGCGACGCCCAGCTCGTCGTCCGGGTGCGCGAAGACGGCGAGCAGCGTCATGCCGTCCACCGGGTGGGCTTCAGGGGCCGAGCGCGCCGCGGAGCGCCGCGATCCCGGCGCCCACGCCCCCCGGATGCCGGTAGACGGCCGACCCGGCCACGACCACCGAAATGCCCGCCGCCGCGACGACGGCCACGTTCGACGCGTCGACGCCCCCGTCCACCTCGAGCTCCGCGCGGGAGCCCAGCTCGTCGAGAAGCACGCGCGCCCTCCGGATCTTGTCCGTGCTCGCGGGGATGTACGCCTGCCCACCGAACCCCGGGTTCACGGACATCACGAGGATCAGATCGAGATCGCCCAGGACCTCGCGCAGGGTCTCCAGGGGCGTGCCGGGGTTCAGCGCCACGCCCGCCTTGGCCCCCAACTCGTGGATCCGCTGCACGGTGCGGTGGAGGTGAGGGCACACCTCCTGGTGCACGGTGAGCCGATCGGCACCCGCCCCGGCGAAGGCCTCCAGGTACCGGTCCGGCGCTTCGATCATGAGGTGCACGTCGAGGGGCAGCTTCGTCGCCCGCCGGGCGGCCTCGACGATCGCCGGGCCGATCGTGATGTTGGGCACGAAGTGCCCGTCCATCACGTCCACGTGGATCCAGTCGGCTCCGCCCTGCTCCGCCGAAGCGATCTCCTCGGCGAGCCTGCCGAAGTCGCAGGCGAGGATGGACGGCGCGATCTTCATCGATTCCTCCGCAGGATGCGCGTGCCCTCCGACCCGGCCAGGATCGCCTCGGAGGCCATCCCGAGGAAGAGGCCGGTATCGACGACGCCGGCGCGTGCCAGGGCCGAGGCCTGCAGCGCTTCCGGGTCGTCGATGCCGTCCGGGAAACGGCAGTGGAGGATCAGGTTCCCGTTGTCGCTCACGAACGGCCGCCCGCCGTCGAGCGTACGCAGCGTCACCTCCGCGCCGCACGACTCCATGTACCCCACGTGGCCCGACCACTCCCACGCCACCACCTCGACCGGGAGGGGGGACAGCGTGCCCAGCCGTTCCACGGCCTTGCCCGCGTCCGCGATGATCACGAACCGCTCCGAGGCCTGTGCGACGATCTTCTCCCGTACCAGGGCGCCGCCCATCCCCTTGATGAGATCGAGGTCCGGCGACACCTCGTCGGCCCCGTCCACGGTGAGATCGAGCCGGGGATGCTCGCGCAGAGTCGTCAACGGGATGCCCAACCGGCCCGCTTCCCTTCCCGTCTGGACGGACGAGGGGACCCCCACCACGTCGGTGAGGGCCCCCGTAGCGAGCTTCTCTCCGAGGAGCTCGAGGAAATGAGCGACCGTGCTTCCGGACCCGAGCCCGAGGACCATGCCGCTCTCCACCTCCCCGAGGGCGTGGGCGGCGGCCTCCCGCTTCAGCGTGGCGACGGACGCCAACGTGCTCAGCCCGGGTACTTCGAGAGGACCTCGTCGTGCATGCGCTTCGTCATGGCCAGGGCCTTCTTCCAGGGTCGCTCCCACATGTTGCGCCCGAAGATCAGCCCCACCGCGCCCGCCTGCATGGCGGTCTGAGCCTTGTGGATCACGTCCTCGTCGCCGAGCTTGCTGCCGCCGCTGAACAGCACCAGGCAGCGGCCGGCGGACGCGACGACCCTGCGCGCGCCCTCCTCGTAGGAGTGGTCCAGCGCCGCGTATTTCTTGGGCTGTTCCGCGTCCTTGGAGCCGTGCTTCGGCATGTTGAGCTTGACGATGTCGGCGCCCATCTCGAGGGCCACCCGGGCGGCGTAGTCCACCGCGTACAGGGAGTCGCGACCGCCCTTCTCTTCGATCGCGCTGCCGCGGGGGTACGACCATACGATCAGCGGCATCCCGTAGCGGTCGCAGTCTTCGCGGACCGACTGCAGCTGGAGGAAGTCCTCGTCTTGGCGGGGCGAGCCCACATACAGCGTGTACCCGACGGCGTCGGCGCCCATCGAGACGGCGTCGTCGACGCTCCCCGTCATCGTGGAGAGCGCGTCCGCGTCGGAGGGGATCGACGTCTTGCCGTTGAGCTTGAGGACCAGCGGGATCCTGCCGGCCCACTTCGTCATGTACTTGCGCGCGAGCCCGTAGTGGAGCGCGATGGCGTTGTAGTTCCCCTCGATGGCCAGGCGCCACTGGAAGTCCGGGTCCGCCGAGGCCGGGTTCGGGAAGAAGTCGATCGGCCCGTGCTCCAGGCCCTGGTCGATGGGGAGGATGAGCAGCGTGCCGTTCTTCAGGCCGTGCTCGTACAGCATCCGATGCAGGCGTACCTTCTTGCCCATCGACAGGCCCAGCTCGTCCAGATTCGGGCGTTGGACCGAGGACGTTCTGGTCTTCGGGCTCATGACGTTCAGCCTCCAGGAGGCGGCACGGGAATCGGGTTTCGGAGCCCCGCCGTGCGTGGTCGACGCGCTTCGGGGAACCGCGAAAAAGGTATCCGTGCCGAGGGGCAGATTCCAGGGCGCGCGCCTTGACAGCCGCCCACCCCCGTGGGATCGTTGGCCGCATGCAGCCGCACGCGCCCCGGTGGTATCGGTATACGTGGTTCGCTCCCTCGGGAGCCCGGGAACCGTGCGCGCCGGAAGGCTGACTCCCGGCACGAGAGAAGCGGCCACCGAAGGCTCCCGATCGGGTCGGGAGCCTTTTTTCGTGGCTGAGGGCCGGGCGGGCGGAACCAGGAGAGAAGCATGATCATCGTGACCCGGAAGGGCGTCACGCAGGAGGAGCTCGATCACATCCGCGAGCGGGTGGAAGCGGCCGGCCTCCGCACCCACGTCTCCCGCGGGGAGCACCGGACCATCGTCGGCTGCGTCGGCGACGAGGAACGGCTGCAGAACATCCCCTTGCTCAGCTTCCCGGGCGTGGAGGCCGTCCATCCCGTCCTCAAGCCCTACAAGCTGGCTTCGCGGGAGTTCGCCGCGGAGGCCACCCGCGTTCCGCTCGGCGAGGCCGAGCTGGGCGGCGAGGAGGTCGTGGTGATCGCCGGGCCGTGCTCGGTCGAAGGGCTGGACATGCTCCGAAGCACGGCGCGATGCGTGGCCGAAGCGGGGGCCCGTGCCCTGCGCGGCGGCGCCTTCAAGCCGCGGACCTCCCCCTACTCCTTCCGGGGAATGGGCCAGGAGGGCCTCGAGATCCTGGCGCAGGTCCGCTCGGAGACCGGCCTGCCGGTGGTGACCGAGGTCATGGACACCCGCCTGGTGGAGTTGGTCGCCTCCTACGCCGACGTGCTACAGGTCGGTGCGCGCAACATGCAGAACTTCGCCCTCCTGACCGAGGTCGGGCGGCTGCGCCGACCCGTGCTCCTGAAGCGGGGGATGTCGGCGACGATCAAGGACCTGCTCCTGGCCGCGGAGTACGTCATGAGCCAGGGGAACCCCAACGTCATCCTGTGCGAGAGGGGCATCCGCACCTTCGAGACCGCGACGCGCAACACCTTCGACCTGGCCGCGATCCCCGTCCTCAAGCGGGAGACGCACCTTCCGGTGATCGCGGACCCGTCGCACGCGGGAGGCGCGCGCGGCCTGGTGGAGCCCCTCTCCTACGCGGCCGTGGCCGCGGGGGCCGACGGGCTGATGATCGAGGTGCATCCGGATCCCGAATGCGCAACCTCCGATGGCGAGCAGTCCCTCGACTTCGGGGAGTTCCAGGCGCTCATGCGGGGCGTCCGGCCCTTCGTGGAGGCCGTGCGCCGGACCCTCGCCGCCGAGCGGGAGGCTGCGCGGGTCTGAGTCCGCCGCGGCACGTGCCGGTCGGAAGGCTCGGCGAAGCTCAGGCTCCGGAGAGGATCTCCCGGGCGCGCTCGATCTGGTGGAGCACCGACCGGCGGGACGTGCCGCCCTCGCTGTCGCGGGCGTCGGTGGAGCGGGCCCAGTCGAAGACCACGTGGACGTCGTCATCGAACAGGGGGTGCTCCTCGTGGAACGCCGATGCGTCCAGCGCGGCGAGGCTGACGCCCTCCCGCTCCGCGCGACGAACCAGGCGTCCGGTCACCTCGTGGCTCTGCCGGAACGGCACACCGCGCCGCACCAGGTAGTCGGCCAGATCCGTGGCGAGGAGCTGGGCGTCCATCGCTGCCGCCATCCGCTCGGGACGGAGCTCCGCTTCCCCGATCGCCCCGGCCACGGCCGGGAGCGTGAGCAGGAGCGTGTCCACGGTGTCGAACAGCGGTTCCTTGTCCTCCTGGAGGTCGCGGTTGTAGCCGGTGGGAAGCCCCTTCAGCAGCGTCAACATCGTCGAGAGGTTGCCGACCAGGCGCGCCGACTTCCCCCTCGCCAGCTCGGCCACGTCGGGATTGCGCTTCTGCGGCATCAGGCTCGAGCCAGTGCTGAAGCCGTCCGAGAGGCGGACGAACCCGAACTCGGTCGACGAGAAGAGGACGAGATCCTCGCCCAGGCGGGACAGATGCACGCCCGTCATGGCTCCGGCGTACGCGAGGTCGCAGATCCAGTCGCGGTCCGAGACGGCGTCGACGCTGTTCGCGCTGATCCGCTCGAATCCGAGGGCCTCGCGCAGCCGCTCCCGGTCCACCGGGAACGGACATCCCGCCAGCGCACCGGAGCCGAGCGGCAGGACGGCAGCGGCGTGCCGGGCGGCTTCGACCCGCTCCACGTCCCGAAGGAAGGCCCACAGATGTGCGAGCACCCATTGGGCGGCGCGAATCGGCTGTCCCTGCTGGAGGTGCGTGTAGCCCGGCATGATCGCGTCCACGCCGCGCTCGGCGAGCGCGAGCAACGCACGACCCAGCCCCAGGATCTCGCGCCGGACGGCGTCGCAGGCGTCCATCCCGTAGAGCCGCACGTCCGTCGCGGACTGGTCGTTGCGCGAGCGCCCTGTGTGGAGCTTCCCAGCCACGTCGCCAACCGATTCGCCCAGCATGCGCTCCACGGCCGAGTGGATGTCCTCCTCGGGCGCGCCCGCGAGTCCCTCGCGCTCGATGCGCCGACCGACCTCCTCCAACCCCTGGGCGAGCGTGGCGCACTCCCTCTCACTGACCACCCTCGCGTCGCGGAGCGCCCGCGCCCACGCCAGGCTGCCGCGTATGTCCTCCCGCCAGAGCCGACCGTCCACAGGGAGGCAGAGATTGAAGGGGACCATCGCGGGGGCCATGCCTGCATCGAAACGGCCGCCCCACAATGCTTTGGATGACTCTGTCTCATGTGGATTCGACTTCATGGGCCCGTCCTTGCTCAGCGCTGCGTGGTCGGGAGGATACCCGGGAATGGAGGCGGGGACAACGTGCGCATGCGCCTGGCACGGCCTACGGGACGGGTGCGCGAGGAGGCACACCTGAGGGGGCAGACGGACGCCGGGATGGCCGAGGCAGGGGCGAGGGGACCGACCGCTTCCCGCCGAAGCGTCGGGGGGCGTGAACGCCCCGAACCCCTCCCCCCGCGCTCGAACCGGTTCCGATGAAGCGCGCCACCCTGTGGACGGACCCGCGCTAGGGCATTGTTATGCACGACAGGTGCATGATGTCAAGGATCTTCCTACGCGGCCGCCAGGGCTTCGGAGAGAAGGGCCAGCCCTTCGTCCACCTCCGCCACGGTGACCACCAGCGGTGGCACGAGGCGAACCACGTCCGGACCGGCCGAAACGACGAGCAGGCCCAGGTCCCGCGCGCGCGCCACCACGGGAGCCACCGGCCCGTCCAGGATCAGGCCCTGCATCAGCCCGAGGCCGCGGACACCGGAGGCGGAGGCGTGGCGGGCCGCGATCGACCGCAGCCCAAGCTCA
The DNA here is from genome assembly GCA_964591135.1 of uncultured Gemmatimonadaceae bacterium. Taxonomy (GTDB): domain Bacteria; phylum Gemmatimonadota; class Gemmatimonadetes; order Longimicrobiales; family Gaopeijiaceae; genus SZUA-318. Next base: position 64,306 of record CAZPZU010000006.1, read on the forward strand.
AGATGGTCGCCCACGGAGCGCACCCGCGTGAGGAATTCCGGTTCGGACAGGGTGCGCAGGACCGCCAACGCGACCGACGACACCAGCGGCCCACCGCCGAAGGTGGTCCCGTGATCGCCCGGCTTGAGCGTGTCGGCCACGGCGTCGGTGAGCACGACCGCGCCCATGGGCAGCCCGCCGGCGAGGGGCTTGGCCAGGGTCATCATGTCGGGGACGGCGCTCCCATGCTGCCAGGCGAAGAGCGCGCCGGTGCGTCCGAGGCCGCACTGGATCTCGTCGAAGACGAGGAGGGTGTCGTGGGCGTCGCATAGTGCGCGCAGATCGGCCAGGAAGCCCAGGGGCGTCGGTCGGACCCCGCCTTCGCCCTGGACGGCCTCGACGATCACCGCGGCGACCGTGCCGGTCTCGAGCATCGCCTCGACACCCGCGGTGTCACCCACCTCCGCGAAGCGGACGCCCGGCATGAGGGGCCGGAAGGGGGCCTGGTAGGCATCCCGGTCGGTGGCGGCCAGCGTCCCGAAGAGGCGCCCGTGGAAGGCGCCGCGGAAGGCGACGATCTCGTGCTTGTCCGCTCCGTGCGTGGCGCCCGCCCAGCGCCGGGCGAATTTGAAGGCTGCCTCGTTGGCTTCGGCGCCCGAGTTGCAGAAGAACGCCCGCCCCGGAAAGCTGTGTTCGACCAGGAGGTCGGCGAGCTCGGCGGAAGGACGCGTCCGGAAGAGGTTGGAGGTGTGGACCAGCCCGGTGGACAGCGCCTCCTCGACGGCCCTCCGGACCACGAAGGAGCCGTAGCCGAGCGCGTTCACGGCGATGCCGGCCGTGAAGTCCAGGTAGGCCTTCCCGTCCTCGTCCCACACGCGACACCCCTCTCCGCGCGCCAACACGAAGTCGGGTTGTGCATAAATTCCCAGAAGGTGGCTTTCGGTGGTCGTCGGATGGGTCATGGGGCCTCCGGCGGCGCGCCGGCCGTCGCAAAAGTGGTCGAATCCGTCAGCATCGAAGCCCGGCGGCGGGCTCGAACCCGAGCATCAAGTTCATGTTGTGCACCGCCTGTCCCGCGGCGCCCTTGCCGAGGTTGTCCAACGAGGCCATGACCGTGACCAGCGGAACCTCGATCCCCGCATTGTCCGCCGCGCCGAGGAGCAGGAGGTCGGTTCCCACGACTTGCGCGAGGGTGGGGGTCGCGTCCGTGACGCGAACCGTTGCCGCGTCCCGGTACGCGTCGCGCCAGACGGCCCGCACGGCGGCGGCGTCGATGCCCGCCTTCACCGGAACGTAGATGGTCTCCAGGATGCCGCGGGCAATCGGGAGGAGGTGCGGTTGAAAGACGAGCTGGAGCCCGCGGAGGCTGGCACGCATCTCCAGGAGGTGTCGGTGCCCGTTGCCCGTGGCGTACGGACGGAAATCCCCGGCGACCTCGGCGAACAGCAGCTCCCGCCTCGGTGTGCGGCCAGCGCCCGTCACGCCGGAGGCGGCGCTCACCACCACGGGAGCGGCGGCTTCGATCATCCCGGCCCTCCGCAGGGGATCGAGCGCGAGCTGCACGCCGGTGGCATAGCAACCGGGGTTCGCAACCAACCGGGCCCCGGGGACCCGGTCGGCCGCCAGATCCGCCATTCCGTAGACCGCGCCGGCGTCCCGGCCGGAGCCCGGCCGGTGGTCCGCCGTCAGGTCCACGACCCGAACACCGGCGGCGAGTGCCCTCTCGGCCCACGCCACGGCCTGTCCGTGCGGCAGGCAGAGGAAGACCAGCGCCACCTCGTCCAGGGGCGCGCCGGCGCTGTCCACGAGCGCGAGGCCCGGTAGCCCCGAAGCCTCCCCGGCCTGCCCCTCGGAGGTGGCGAACGCGACGCGCACCCGCGGGTGGTTGCGGAGGACGCGCAGGACCTCGAGGCCGGTGTAGCCAGTCGCCCCGACGACACCGATGGCCGCCGAGGCAGAAATATGCTCATTCATCGCATAATCATGCGTTATGCCCTTCCCGAAGTCAATCGATCACGCCAACCGGGGGGCCTCGGGCTCAACGCCTGTGGACGCTCGCCATCTCCTCGACGCGCCGCTGCACGGAGGGAAGCGACTCCGGCTCCCGTACGATCACCAGGATCGTGTCGTCACCGGCGAGCGTCCCCAGCACCTCGGGCCACTCCTCCCAGTCGATGCCGGCCGCGACGGTCTGGGCCCCACCCTTCATCGTCTTGACCACCAGGAGGTTCCCCGTCCCCTCGGCGCTCAGGAAGAGCGTTGGCAGGAGCGACTCGAGGGGTGCGGTGCTCTCCCACTCCTCCGGGAAGGAATAGTGAGCCGTGCCCTCCGCATCCGGCACCTTGACGAGTCGGAGCTCCCGGATGTCCCGGGAGAGGGTGGCCTGGGTGACGTCGGTCCCCTGGGCCAGGAGGATCTCACGCAGCGCTTCCTGGCTCGGCACCCGGTGATGCTTGATGATCTCGAGGATCCGGGCGTGGCGCGCCGGCTTGCTCATCGTGCCGCCCTCTCGGCCAGGGCCCGCAGCCTGTCGGGCTCGAAGCCCACGCTGCGCCCCACCTCCTTCCCCTCCTCGAAGAGGATCAGCGTCGGAATGCCGCGGATACCGTACCGCTGGGCGATCCCCGGCGCTTGGTCGGTGTCCACCTTGGCCACGAGGAGGCGGCCCGAGTGTTCCCTCGCGAGCTCGTCGACCAGGGGTGCGACCATCTTGCAGGGGGCGCACCAGTCGGCGTAGAAGTCGACCAGCACGGGCGGGGAGGCGTCCACCACGGTGCGGTCGAAGTCCTCCTCGGTGACCTTCACGGGCCGGTCCAGCAGCATCGGGCGCCCGCACTTGCCGCACGTCGGACGATCCGCGGCGCGGGCGAGGTCGATCTTGTTGAGCGTCAGGCAGAACCCGCACCGGAGGGTGACGGGACTCGAGGCTTCCAAGGTCTGCACGCGAGGTCCTCGTTGGACGGCGTCCGCAACTACGGAATCGTGAGCACGAAGTCGTTCAGGAACCTATCCAGGACCTGGCCGTCGGGACCACCCCCGCCCCCACCCCTGCGATGGATACGAAGCGGCCCGGCCGGCGTTTCGCGCCGACCGGGCCACGGGGCCCACCCGCGGTCCTCCCGACCTCAGAAGAGGTCGTACTTCAGGCGCAGCATCGCGAACCTGCCGATGTTCGGCACGCCGACGAAGCTGCGGTAGGGCGAGTCGAAGAGGTTCGTGACGGCGAGCTGCGCGGTCGCGCGGGTCCCCGGGATCTGGTAGCCGACGTTGACGTCCACCAGCGTCGACGAATCCACGCAGTCCTCCTGGAACGGGTTGTCCGGCAACACCTCGATGCACTTCGTACCGACGTATCCGGCCGACTCCGCCGGGAAGGAGCTCGTGAAGCGGAGGCGGGCGTCGGCGTTGAAGCCCGCGACAACGTTCCGGTAGGCCAGACCGATGCTGCCCTTGTCCTTCGGAGCGTTCAGGGCGATCGGCGACGAGTTCGCCACCTGAAAGTAGTCGTCGCTCACGTGCGAGTACGTGGCGTTCAGCGTCCACTGGTCCGTCAGGAAGGCCTGCAAGGCGAGGTCCGCGCCCCACAGGTCGATATCACCCACGTTGACGTACGTGACGATCATGTCCGCGCCCTGTGCCGCGACCTCGGGGGAGGTGACGACGCCGACCGGGACCCTCGCCACCGCCCCGGCGAGCTGGGGAACCAGGGTGGCCGCGTCCTGCTGCGCCCGTTGCTGCGCCTGGTCCGGAGGCAGGCCGGCGGCGATGTACTGCTGCGTGAGCGCCGTCACGATCGGCACCGTGATGAAGGCCCCGATCTGTGGGCCGTCGAGCGTCACCAGCGGCGTTCGGAGGACCAGCGGGGACACGAAGTCCTTCTTCTTCTCGTAGTAAGCGTCGGCAGTGATCTTGACGCGGTTCTGGAGGATTCCCGTCCACCCCACCTCGTACGTCTCGGTGTGGCTTTCCCTGATGCCCGGAACGGCCGGGATGCTCGCCTGCGCTTCCGGCGTCACGGACCCGGTATTCGGATCGTAGATATCGATCCCGATGTCGGACGGCGTGGGGGACAGGCCGAGCAGGAGCTGAACCAGCGAGGCGGGAAGGGGCGTGCCCGCCGCCGCCGCGCTCTGTGCCGCGACCTGGACGGCCGCCGGCCAGAAGTTCGCGGCCGCTGCCGTCGGCAGGATCTGGTTGGCGCCCCCCGGGTTGAACGGAGAGAGCATGCCCTTCAGGCTGCCGTCGGCGTCGCGGAAGGAGTAGCCGTCCTTGCCCGTGCCGAAGGCCCGGATCCGGTAGCCCAGCTGACCGAGCGGCGAGGGCGCCGCGCCCCCGGAGATGTCCAGGAAGAAGTTCAGCGAAGACGGTGTGGAGAAGGCGCGATTGTAGGTGAAGCGGAGGCTCTGGTCCTCCGTGGGCTTGAAGACGAGCGCGGCGCGCGGCGAGTAGACGTTGTGGTCGAGCATGGAGTGCGAGTCCATGCGGCCGGCGACCACGAAGTCGACCTTGGGGGACAGCGCGGTCTTGGACTGCAGGTACACGCCCCACTCGTCCATGGTGTCGTTGTTCTCGTAGGACCCGTTGATCGTGCCTCCCGTACGCGGGTCGGTGTGGAAGTAGTCGACGCCGTAGGTGAAGTCCTGCCGGCCGCCGCCCAGCCCGAGGCCGTGCTGCACCTGCCCGACGACGAGCCGGGATTGGTCGACGAGCGGCACGCCGTCGCGGAGCAGGAACGTGTTGCCCGCATCGCTCGCGTTCAGGTAGGTCTGCGCGAAGAACCGGCCCTTCGACATGCGGGCCTGATAGAATTCGTACACCCAGCCGTCGGTCTGTCCTGCGCCCAGCCCGGTGAGCTCGATCCCCGTGTCGCTCGTACGGCCATAGGTCAGCACCGCCGAGCCGTCGTCGCCGAGACGGTAGTCGGCGCGGGCCTCGAAGCCGTAGCGGCTCAGGTCGAAGTTCCGCAGGCCGACCCGCTGGCAGGAGCTTTGGGCGGTCGCCGCGTCGAACCCACGGATCGCCAGCGCCCCAACGCACGCGGCGGGGTCGGCGAGGGCCGACGCGCGTGCCGCGGCCTCCGTCGGGTCGGTGTAGTGCCACTCGTCGCCCTGGACATACTGGCCCGACAGCTTGAAGCCCAGGTTGTCACCGAGGAGGAACGCGGTGCGGAACGCTCCGTCGAACACCGAGCGTTCCCCCCCACCCACCGTCACCGTGGTCCCCTGCGACGTGAGCGGGGACTTGGTGAGGATGTGCACCACGCCGTTGGCCGTGTTCGGCCCGTACAGCGCCGAGCCGGGCCCCAGGACGACCTCCATCCGCTCCACGTCCAGGTTGTTGGCGGGGATGAAGTGCATGAGGTTGACGCGCAGGGAGGGCACGCCTGCGAGGCGGTGGTCGGTCAGGAGGTGGAGGCTTCCTGAGAAGATGTTGTTGAAGCCGCGGATGACCACGTTCGTGGATTGGATGCCCTCGGTGATGATGTCCACCCCGGGGGCATCCCGAAGGTGGTCGGCCATCGTCGTGACCGGACGCTCCGCGAGCTCTGTGGTCCCGACGATGTACGTGGTGGCGGGGGCGTCGACCTGCTTCTCCGCCTGGCCACGCGACGAGCTGACGACGAGCCCGTCGAGCAGCAGCGCCATCGAGGTGAGCTGGACGTCGTAGGTGGTCGTCTGGCCGGACCGGACGCTGATGCCGTCGAAGCGCGCGGACCGGTGGCCCACCTCCTGGACCACGATGGAGTACGATCCCGCCGGAAGCTGGATGCGGTAGACGCCCGACTGGTCGGTCAGGCTTCCCGTGGCCTGGGCACCTCCGAGCACCTGTACCTGGGCGGTGGGCACGGGCTGGCCCGTCTCCACGTCGGTGACCCGTCCCGTGAGCGTTCCCTGCTGCGCGCCGAGGGGGGCGGTCAGGAGCAGGAACGCCGCGATCGAACCACCAAATGATCCCGTACGTTGGACGCGCATGGAAGGAAAGCCTCGCGCTGGAAGAAACAGAGAAAACCCGCGGTGACAACGTGGCGAAAGTACAGGGGGAATCCCCGACATGGCAAACGTTTTCCGCAGCGTGGGGCGGCCCCGGCCCGCGCCGCGATTTCGCATGAAAACGTATGATTATCATTCCCGACCTCTCCGGAGGGAGCGGGCGCGCATGGATCCCCCTCGCGCTACCCCCTGGCGGCGCACCGCCCCACGGCACATGATCCGCCTCTCGCTCCCCGTTCGCCCATTCCCACCGTGACCCTTCCACGCTTCGATCGGAACCGCTTCGAGGACGCTCGAGCCCGCATCGCGGGCTCGGTCCACCGCACCCCCCTGCTCGGCTCCCGGACGCTGTCCGACCGCGTGGGCGCCCCCGTCTATCTCAAGTGCGAGAACCTCCAGAAGACGGGTGCGTTCAAGGTGCGAGGGGCCCTGCACCGACTCCTGCGCCTGGACGACGAAGAGCGCGCCCGGGGCGTCGTGACGATCTCGGCGGGAAACCATGCGCAGGCCGTGGCTTGGGCCGCAGCGGCCGCCGGGACCCGGACCGTCGTCGTCATGCCGGAGCACGCGTCGCCGGCCAAGGTGGACGCGAGCCGGGGCTACGGCGCCGACGTGGTCCTGCACGGGAACGCCAGCCAGGCGTTCGCGCGGGCCTTCGAGATCGCGGAGGAACGGGGGATGCGCTTCATCCATCCCTTCGACGACGAGGAGGTCGTGGCGGGACACGGGAGCTGCGCGCTGGAGATCCTGGAGGATCTGCCGGACGTGGGCACCGTGGTGGTGCCCGTCGGCGGCGGGGGCCTCGTGTCCGGGATCGCGGCTGCCACCGCGTGCGTGCGTCCGGGTGTGGCGGTCTGGGGCGTGGAGCCGGACGGGGCCGACGCCATGCATCGGAGCCTGGAAGCCGGCCGGGCCGTCCACCTGGACGCCGTGCACACCGTAGCCGACGGGCTCGGCGCGCCCATGGCCGGCGAGCTCACCTATGCGCTGGTTGCGGCGTACGCGCGCGGAGTGGTCCTCGTCTCCGACGACGAGATCGTCGACGCGATGAAGTTGCTCCTGGAGCGTACGAAGCTGCTCGCGGAGCCGGCCGGCGCGGCCGGGTTGGCCGCGCTCCTGCAGGGACGCATCCCCCTCGACGACCAGGCGCCGGTGGCCGTGGTCATCAGCGGGGGCAACGTGGACCTGGCGCTGCTGGGTCACCTCCTCACGCCGAAGGCCTGACGATGTGCCGCCTGGTCGCCTACCGGGGGGCCCCCACCCGCGTCGCACCACTCGTCTTCGACGGAGAGCACTCCCTGTACCGGCAGAGCTGGGCCCCGCGCGAGCTGCTCTCGGGCTCGGTGAACGCAGATGGATACGGGGTGGTGTGGTACGCGGGCGGCCTCCCCCGCCGGCTCTCGGAGCCTCGCCCGATCTGGCACGACGCCGAGCTCCAGAGCACGCTCGATGCGATCTCCTCCGGGTGCGCGGTTGCGGCTCTGCGCAAGGGCACGCCAGGGCTCCCCGTCGACCGCGCCGGCCTCCTGCCCCTCACGCGCGACCGATGGAGCTTCGTGCTCAACGGTTTCGTTCCCCACTTCCGCGAGCGGCACATGCGGGCGCTGAGGGGCTCGCTGCCCGACCACCTGTACGCGACCCTCGAGGGCGCCTCGGACGCCGAGACCCTCTTCCTGCTGGCCCTTGCGGCTCTCGAGAACGGGGCCTCGACGGTGGAGGCGCTGTGTGCGTCGGCAGGAGCCGTGTCGGCGAGGGTTGGCGCTGAGGAGGCACAGCTGGGAATGCTCCTCACCGACGGGACGACGCTCACCGTGTTGCTGACGTCGACCGTGGGTCGAACGAACTCGCTCTACCTCGCCCGCCGCTGCACCCAGGCGCCGCACGGGGTGGTGCTCGCGTCGGAGCCGCTCGATCCCGGGCCGTCGTGGGAGCGTGTGCCGGAGCACTCGTCCGTGGTGGTCGGCGAGGGCGGCGACGTGGACGTGCGACCGGTCGGCCCCTGACCCGGGTGGCTCGTCCGGTGCGGGTCTCCGGCTACACCTCGAAGAGGTCGGACCCCTCGGGCTCGTCACCCGGATCGCGCCACTGGGCGACGAAGCGGGTCCGGAATTCTTCGGCGCGCTCGAGGCTCCGGCCGCCCACGATCCTCGGACCGAGCGCCCGGGCGCCGGAGAGGGCCACGTCGAAGGCCTGCAGGGCCGCGTCCCGGAGGGCGGGGTCCCGCACGCCCTGGCGACCGGCCCGGGCGAGAAGCCCGACGTCGGCGAGGGGGAGGATCTCCTCCGCGTGCGTCAGGCCGCCAGGCTCGTAGAGGAGCCCCACGGCAAGGACCAGGGGGACCGCGTACCAGGCCGGTCTCAGCGCATCGACGGAGCGGAGCTCCATGTATCCCCGCGGACGCACCTCGGGAAAGAGGGTGGTCAGGTGGGCCCGCCACCTCGAGAGATCGGCTCCCTGCTCCCACGCGGCCCGGAAGGGCCGGACCTCTCCTCCTTCCTCGGTGCCGAGGGAGTCGAGCGCCCCCAGCGCGAACGCCAGATAGCGTCCGCGCGCGTCGTCCTCCGCCCCGAACAGGCCGGTGCGCGAGGGATCGAGCCGACGCCAGTGCTCCGCCCGGGTGGAGCGCGCCTCGCCTTCCCCGGGACCGGCCGGACCCGGAGAGTTCGCGAACAGGGCAGTCAGGAGCGGCGCCATCCGGTTCGCCACCCACCAGCGTCGGACCGGACGCCCGCCAACATCCAGATTCAGGTGCAACGCAGCCGAGAGCACCATCATCCGCCCTCCCCACGGGCCAATGCGGTCGTAGTGCGCCCGCTGGCGGCGGTGGTACTGGGATGTCACCACGAACGGTACGTCTTCCGTGTCGTTGCGCGCGTCCATCCCTCGGGCGAGCAGCGTGATCCCGAGCTCCTCCGCGTCCTCCGCGAGCGGGCGAAGGATCCGCTCCACGGCTCGGATCAGTTCGTCTACCGAGTAGAAGGCCTCTGTGCTGAGCTCGAGCTGCCCGCCCGGCTCGAAGCTGAAGAGCCCGACCCCCGGGATCCGGGCCCGGGGCGCCCCGTGCGGCCCGGCTTCGACGGTGCCGCGGTGGCGCGCCGCGGCCCGCTCCAGGAGCGGGCGTGTCGCGGGGCCCCCCGGCTCGGGTGCGTCGACCCCCACGCGCGTCCCGTCCTCGCTGGCCACGGGGATCAACTCGGCCTCGAGACCGATGCGCAAGCCCTCCTCGCCCGCGATCGAGGCGCCGAGCGCATGGGTCACGTCGGCGAGCAGCTCGGCTCGCGAAACCATGGGGGAGGCGGGTGTCAGCAGGACCGCCTCCGCCCCAGGCACAACGCGAAGAAGCCGTGCGGGTCCTCCTGCCACCGGTCCACCACGAGATCGGCCTCGCGGAAGAGCGCATCGATGGACGGCCGGTCGTACTTGCGGCTGATCTCCGTGCGTACCGACTCCCCGGCCTCGAATGTCACCTCGGCACCCCCCTCGAAGGTCACGGTCTGCGCCCGGGTAGCCACCAGGTGCATCTCGATGCGGCGGTCGGCCTCGGCCCAGAACGCGCGGTGCCGGAACGCCTCGAGGTCGAAGTCGGCGCCGAGCTCCCTACCGAGCACACGGAGCACGTTCAGGTTGAACGCCGCGGTGACGCCCTGCGGATCGTCGTACGCCAGCTCGAGGCGGGCGACGCTCTTCTTCGGGCCCGGAGCGAGGTCCGCGCCCATGACGAAGCGATCGTCAGTCCTCATTCGCGTGGCTACGCGGCGCAGCAGGCGCACAGCTCGTTCGTCGGGGAAATTGCCGATCGTGCCACCCAGGAGCGCAAACCAGGAGGGCTCCGGGAGCGCCACGGGCAGACGGAGCGGCGCGTCCATGTCCGCCACGGCCGGCTCCACCCGCAGGAGGTCGTATTCCGCCCTCAGCCGCTCGGCGGTCTCGTGCAGGAAGTCTCCGCTCACATCGACGGGGACGTAGACCCCGCCGGGCGCGCGCGCCTCCATGGCGTCGAGGATGATCCGCGACTTCGCGGCGCTCCCCGCGCCTAGCTCGACCAGCCCGCGGGGATGGAGATCACCCACCCACGAGGGCATCCAGCGCCCGAGGAGGGCCCGCTCCGTGCGCGTTGGGTAGTACTCGTCGAGGGTCGTGATCTCCTCGAACAGCTCCGATCCGCGCGCGTCGTAGAAGTACTTGGACGACAGCTCCTTCTGCGGCCGCGACAGCCCGTCCAGGACATCCTCGAGCATACGCTCCCGATCGTGCGGGTCGGAGGGGAGGACGGCCGCATTGGGGGCCGGCCCCGGGCCGTGACGCTCAGTCATCGCGCGCCCACCTCGGGCCGGCGAAGATCTGGCCCCGGAAACGGGCGTCCCGTCTCCGTTTGCAGGGTCTGCAGGATGGTCTCGTTGTGCTGGTATTCGCGCTGGAGTACCATCCGATGCACGAAGCCGTCACGAAGAAGCTCGGTGTCCGCGGCCAGGCCCAAGCACGCCCGGCGGTCGAGCCCCTCGGATCCAGCGCCCGCCGACGCGATGTTCGCCAGCAGCCAGACCTCCTCGAAGTGGGCGATGTGGCCCAGGTCCCACACGATCGGCCCATGATGCGGTCGTGCAGCTGCTCGAGCCCTTCCTCCCTCGGGAGCCTCGTGAGCAGCGGCGTGCGCGTGCGGGCCTCGGTGAGGAGCCCGGCGATGCGGCTCCGGGCCAGCGGTTCACCTGGGTGGAGATCCATGCATGTGTGCGGTGCGGGAGGGTGGGACGGTCGGAAGGTAGACCACGCGCCGGTGCGGGTCCACCGAAGCGGGCGCCCACTGCCCAACGATCGCGGCGCGCGTCGGGTTCCAGGGCGGTGCGGATGACGGCTCCGCCGGCGCTGGAGGCGCGGGGGCTCGTCAAGCGCTACGGACACGTGATGGCCCTCGACGACGTGTCCCTCTCCGTGCAGCCGGGCGAGATCGTGGCGCTGGTCGGAGAGAGCGGTTCCGGGAAGACCACGCTTCTGCGCACCTTCAACGGCATGGTCCTCCCGGACGACGGGTCCGTCTTCGTAGACGGCGAGGCGCTCGCCGCCGCCGACTTCGTCCAGCTGCGCCGCGCCCTCGGGTACGTGCAGCAAGAAGGAGGCCTGCTGCCGCACTGGACGGTCCTGCGCAACGCGGAGCTCGTGCCGCGCCTCCGCGGCCAGGCGGATGCCGATACGCGCGCCCATGAGGCCCTGGAGCTCGTCGGACTCGATCCCGCCACCTTCGGAGCCCGCTGGCCGCGCGAGCTTTCCGGAGGGCAGCGTCAACGCGTCGCGCTGGCGCGTGCCATCGCCGCGAGGCCCCGTACCATCCTTCTCGACGAGCCGTTCGGCGCCGTCGACGCCATCACGAGGAGCGAGCTGCAGTCGGCCTTCGGGACGCTGGTGGCGGAGCTGGGCGTCACCGTGTTGCTCGTGACCCACGATCTGCGGGAGGCGTTCCGGCTGTCCGACCGGGTGGCCGTGATGCGCGAGGGCCGCATCGAGCAGGTGGCCGACCCCCACCGGCTGAGGACGTCGCCCGCGACGGCGTACGTCGGCGCGTTGCTGGCCAAGGCGGGCGTGGCATGAGCCGGCGTGCACGGGTGGCGCTCGCGACGGCGGCGCTCGTGCTGGCCGGGCACGCGCGGCCGGGGGCGGCGGCGGTGGCCCGACAGCTGGACCCGGCCCACCCGGCCGCGACGGGCACCGGGCAGGAGTCGGCGCCCGTCGTCGTGGCGTCGAAGCCGTTCGGCGAATCCTACGTGCTGGCGGAGATGTTCGCGCGGCTCATGGAGGCCCGCGGCATCGAGGTGGAGCGCCGGCCCGGGCTGGGGGCCACCGAGATCGCGTTCGGCGCGCTGCGGCAGGGCGCCATCGACGTCTACCCCGAGTACACCGGCACAGGTCTGCTCGCGATCCTGGGAGAGCGGCCGCCGAACGATCGGAGGGCGGCGTTCCGGCGGGTGGCCGAGGAGTTCCGGGGGCGGTGGGGCGTGCGCTGGCTCCCGCCCCTGGGCTTCGAGAACACGTACGCCATCGCGGTGCGCCCCGCCACGGCCGACAGCCTCGGGCTACGCACGCTCTCCGACCTCGCGCGGGTCGCCGGGCGGCTGACCGCGGGCTTCTCGCCCGACTTCATCGGGCGTGCCGACGGACTCGAGGGGCTGCGCCGTGTCTACGGGATCGATCCGGGTTCGGTGCACGCGCTCTATCAGGCCGTGAAGTACCAGGCGCTCGCCGCCGGCGAGGTCGATGTCATCGACGGGTACTCGACGGACGGCCAGATTGCCCGCTACGACCTCGTGGTCCTGGAGGACGACCGGGGCTTCTTCCCCCCGTACGACGGCGCGCCGCTGGTGAGCCGACACCTGGCCGAGGATCGCCCGGACGCCGTCGCCGCGCTCACGGAGCTAGGAGGGCTGCTGGACGAAACCACCATGCGAGCCCTCAACCGGCGCGTCGAGGTCGACGGAGAGGACGTGGCGGCGGTGGCGGCGGATGCCCTCGCCCGGCTCGGTCTGGTGGGCGGTGCGGGGCGGCCGGCCGCGTCCGCCCGGGACGCGTCGGGCCCTTCTCTCCCCGCGTACCTGTGGGCCCACCGGGCCGACACGCTGCGCCAGACGCTGCGCCACCTCCTGCTGGTCGGGCTTTCGTTGCTGGCCGGCGTGCTGGTCGCGGTCCCCCTCGGCATCTCCCTCGAGCGGGCACCGCGGGGCGCGGAGGCGACGATCCGGGCGGTCGGCCTCCTGCAGACGATCCCGAGCATCGCGCTGCTCGCGTTCATGATCCCTGTGCTGGGCATCGGCGTGGTGCCCGCGATCGTGGCGCTCTTCCTGTACTCGCTCCTCCCGATGGTGCGCAACGCCTACACCGGGGTGCGCGACGCGGACAACCTCGCCGTGGAGGCGGCACGCGCGCTGGGGATGACCGATCGCCAGCTCCTGGCCCAGGTCCGCTTGCCGCTCGCGGCCCCCGTCATCATGGCGGGGATCCGCACGGCTGCGGTGATCGACGTGGGCACGGCGACGCTGGCCGCGTTCATCGGCGCGGGCGGACTGGGCGACCCGATCGTGGCCGGCCTCGCGCTGTCGGACACGCGCATGATCCTGTCGGGCGCGATCCCGGCGGCCGTCCTGGCCCTCGCGGTCGACTCGATCCTCGCGCTCGCCGAGCGCGCGGTGGCGCCGCGGGGGATCAGGTGAGGGGCTCTGCCGACTCCCCCGCGCCCGCGAGCACCCCTTCCCCGCTTCCGAGCCCAGGTGTACGTGATCACGCCGGGCGCCACGTGGGCGATGCGCGCGAAGACCCTGTGCTCGATGATTCTGTCGTCCCACGTCGAGCGCGTGCGGACCGTCAGCCGGCGGATGACGCCCAAGAAGAGGCGCCTTGTCAGGGTGTCGGCCACCCAGGCCACCATCGCGAGGAGGATGAGCGCGAAGGATACGGCCGCCCAGGGGTGGCTCGAGATCACGCGCTGCATGTCCGACTCCTGTTGGAGTGTGAGGCTATCGGGAGGTGCCGACCTCCTCGGCGAGAAGGTCGAGCGCGAGGTTGGAGAGGCGTACAAGGTGCGGGTGCGCCTGGTTGCCGTTCGTGAGGAAGACCACACCGAAGCCGCGGGTGCGGTTCCCCATGACGAACGCGGTGTATCCGGGGACGCTCCCGGAGTGTGCGAAGAAGCGGTCGTCACCCCGGTGCGTGGTCCACCACGTGAGACCGTAGCCCGCGTCCTCGTAGCCCCAGCCGCCCGCCATCCCCTGGCCGACGAACTCGGGGTACTGGAGCGTCTGCATCTGCTCGAGGGTGGATTCCCTCAAGATGCGCACGGTGCTGTCGGGTGCGGCGACCGTGCCGTCTCCCATGTTGAAGCGCACCCAGCGCGCCTGGTCGTGGATCGTCCCGTAGACGATGCCGGCCGGCCACACGTTCGCCTTCAAGCGGGGCGCCGGCGCGAGGCGGCCCGCGTCGTCCGGGAGGTACGGCACGGCCATGCGCTCCTGCATGTCGGGCGTCGGCTCGAAGGCGGTGCTCTCCATTCCGAGTGGGCCCCACACGTGAGTCCGGATGTACTCCTTGTAGGGAACGCCGCTGAACCGCTCGATCAGGTACGCGACGAGCGAGAACGCCAGGTTCGAGTACTCGAGCTTCTCGAGGGGTTTGCGCACGACCTGGAGCGAGTCGGCCAGGTACTCGGCCAGCGGCGGGGGCACGGTCTCCCCCCAGACCAGGTGGGGCCCGAACGCGCCGGGGATCCCCGACGTGTGGGTGAGGATGTGGCGGAAGGTGACCGGCGCCGACGGGTCCTCCCCGCGGATGTGCAGGTCGCCGAGGTAGTCGTGCACCGGGTCGTCCAGCGAGAACCTCCCCGCCTCCATCTGCTGGAGGAGCGCCACGGTCGACTGGGCCTTGAAGGTGGAGCCGATCAGGTAGACGGTGGTCGTGGTCGCCGGCGCGTGCGCCCACACGTTGGACTCGCCGTAGGCACCGCTCCACAGCTCGCCTTTCCGATCTGTGACGGCGACCGTGATCGAGGGAATGCGTCCCTCGACCATCGCGCGGCGGATCTCCGGCTCCAGGCGCGCGACGACGCGGGCCACCGCGGGTTCCCCGGCGGCCTCGATCTGTGCGCCGCCCTGCGCCGGCAGGAGCAGGGCGGCCGCCGCCGCGGCGAGGAAGGCGCCCCTCCCCCATCCCGTGCTCCGTGGCCTCGACGAGTCGGTCGCCGCCGCGTTCGTGCCCGTTTCCTGCCTCATCGCATCGGCTCCCTTCCCGGTCCGTAGAGGACGCGCCCCGGGCGGGCGCCCGTGTGCCGTCCTCCATTCTCGATGACGACCTCCCCGTTCACCAGCACGGTTTCGATGCCGGTCGGGAAGAGCGTCGGCTCGTCGTACGTCGCACGGTCCTGCACCCGGTCGAGGTCGAAGATCACCACGTCGGCCCAGAACCCCTCACGTAGCATCCCCCGGCGATCCAGGCGCATGCGCGTCGCCGGCCAGGAAGTCATCTTGCGCACGGCCTCCGGCAGCGTGAGAACGCCCTGTTCGCGGACGTACCGGGCCAGGATGCGGGGGAACGTCCCGTAGCTGCGCGGATGCGGCAGGCCCAGCACATCCGGCTTGCCGGCTTCCAACGCGGCGCCGGCGTCGCTCCCGATGCTCATCCACGGGCGCTGGAGCGACCAGGCGACGTCGTCCTCGCTCATCATGTGATAGATGGCCATGACGCGCCCGTCACCGGCGGCGACGATGTCCCACGCCGCGTCCGCGGGGTCCTTGCCCCACGCCGCGCCGATGGTAGCCAGGTCCTTCCCCTCGAAGCGGGCGTATTCCGGGTTGCGGGCGTTGACGAGCACGACGCCGCTCCATCCGCCCGCGGCTTCCACGATGTTCCACCACCCCGGGTAGCCGGTGACGAGCTCCTGCTTGAGGCGCGCGCGCACGTCCGGGCGGGCGATGCGCGCACGCGCCGAGTCGAGCCCGCCGTCGAACACCCACGACGGGATCGTCGCCTCCAGGCCGGTCCCCCCCGCCGTGTAGGGGTACATGTCCGCGGCCACGTCCACGCCACGGGCGCGCGCGGAATCGATCTCCGCCGCGGCCTCCCGCACGAGCGTGCCCCACCCGGGCTCGTAGGCGCCCTTGTAGTGGAAGATCTCGACGGGCAGGCCGCCCTCCTCGCCGACGGTGATCGCCTCGCGCACGGCATCGACCAGCCCGCGACCCTCGTCGCGGATGTGGCTCGCGTAGATCCCCCCGTACGCTCCGGCCATCCGCGCCACCTCGACGAGCTCCCCGGTGGACGCGAAGGAGGACGGCGGGTAGATGAGCGCCGTCGTCATCCCCATCGCTCCCTGGCGCATCGCCGACGCCATGATCGCCTTCATGCTGTCGAGCTCCGAGGCCGTGGGCGGGCGGTCGTCGTCGCCCACCACCGCCACGCGCGCCTGCGTCTCGGAGAAGTAGGTGCCGAAGTTGATGCTGATCCCCGACTCCTCCAGCCCTCGGAAGTACGCCGCGATCGAGTCCACCGGCACCGGCGTGCCGCCCTCGCCCCCGATGGCCGTCGTGACCCCCTGGCGGAGCTTGTTCTCGGCGAGCCCGCTGCGCGGCAGGACGGCGCCGGACTGGTCCATCATGTCGATGAAGCCGGGTGCGACGTATCGGTCGGTCGCGTCGATCTCCCGCCGCCCCCACGCCGCCACCCGGCCGACGCGGGCGATGCGGCCGTTCAGGATCGCCACGTCCGCGCGGATCCAGGGGTTGCCCGCACCGTCGAGCACGCGGCCATTCCTGATGACGATGTCGTAGAGCGGCGGCTCGGGCGTCTGCGCGGCCGCGGGTGGCGCGCTTCCTCCGACCAGCAGGGCGAGGAGCAGCGGAAGGACACGGGCCGAAGACCGTGTGCGGAGAGGTCGGTGGGTGTGGACCATGGCGCCTCCGGGGATCCGAAAGGGGAGCGGCCGTGTCGCGTGGACGGGGCCAACTCTACGTCCCGACGGAACCGTACGCACGCCCCGGCTGTGGCGAAGCGGTTGCGCAAGCGGTGTCCGGGAGGGGGCTCGACCCGGCGTTCCCGTCGATGCGGCCCGTTCCCGGGAGTCCCATGGCCGGCGCTGCCCCCACCGCTTCCGCCTGCCGCCGCCACCTCCTTCCCGGCTTCGTCTTCCATCGCGTGGTGATCTCCGGCGGCGTGCCGATCCTCACCCTGGGGATCCGGAAGATCCGCGGCCGTCCGGTGCAGGCGACGGTGGCACAGGAGCGTCCTCCCCACCCACCCAGCGGTCCATGAGCACCGCCGTGGTGATCTGACCCAACGCGTTGACCGTGGTGCGGAACATGTCGGGGATCCGGTCGATCCCGAGGAGGATCGCCAGACCGGCCAGGGGGATCCCCACGGCGTCCAGCGCGGGCGCGAGCGTCACCACGCTGGAGCTCGGGACCGGGGCCACGGTCAGGGAGACCAGGAACGTCGCGAGGACCGCGCCACCCACGGCGGCCGGGGGGATCGGGACGGCGTACAGGTGCGCCAGGAAGACGATGGCCGCGCCCTGGAAGAGCGCGCTGCCGGGGCGGTACATCGACGCCCCCAGCGGGAGCACGAGCGTCGAGATCGAGGGGGACAGCTCGAGCTTCTCCTCGGCCTCCTCGATCATCACCGGCAGGGCCGCCACGGTGGACGTGGTCGAGAAGGCCACCGCCGCCCCGCCGAAGGTGCCCGCGAGGAAGCGGACGGGCCCGATGCCGCCGACGAGCCGCACCAGCGGGAGGTACACCACGGCCAGGTAGATCGCCAGGGCGACCACCACCGACACCACGAACACAGCCAGGCTCCCCAGGAGCCCCCACCCCATCCGCGCGGTGACGGGCGCGGCGAGGCCGAAGATCCCGATCGGGGCGGTCCACAGGATCCAGTAGACCAACTTGATGAGCGCGTCGCCGAGGGCGTCGGCCAGGTCGATCAGCCGCCCGCGCGGCCCCTCGTCCAGCGTCCCGGCGGCGGCCGCGAGGAGCGCCGTGAACACGATCAGCGGCAGGAGCGACCCGGAGCTCGCCGCGGCGAAGGGGTTCGAGGGAATCAGGGACACGAGGAACTCCACGAAGCCGGGCAACTCGGGTGCGGACTGGGCGGCGGCCTCGGGCGCGGTCACGCCGGGCGCGAAGGCGAGTCCGAGGCGCATGGCGCCCATCCCCAGCAGGATCGCCGGAACCACCGTGATCCAGAAGAACCCGAGGGTGAGCACGCCCAGCCTCCCCAGCTTCTTCGGATTTCCGAGCCTGGCGACGCCGGAGAAGATCACCGCCATCACGAGCGGGATCACCACCATCCGGATCGCGTTCATGAACGCCGTGCCCAGGGGGGCCGAGGCCTGGGCGATTCCCATGAGGGTCTCGGAGCCGGTGACCGCGGCCAGGAGGCCGAAGCCGAGGCCGGCGACCAGGCCGATCCCGATCGCGAGGTGAAGCATGCCGCGTTCCCCGTTCGGATGGTGGATGCCGGCGCAATGGGCCACGCGGCACGGGCCCCGTCAAGTCGTGACCGAAGGGGGCAGCCCGGCCGACCTGCGGGTGGAGGCCCCTGGCCTACCAGGTGATACGGTCCCGTCCGGGGATGTAGCGCTCCAGCCCCGTGCGGCCCAGGTGGAAGGCGACCCACACGAGCGCCCCGACCCCGAGGGAGGCGACCACCCGGGCGGCGGCCGGGGCCCACGGCTGCGCCATCAGTAGGCGCGCCAGGGCCGCGGGGCCCCACCCCATCCTCTGCACGATCTCGTCGGACAGGGCCGCGGCGAACCCCAGGCTCACCGGCAGGTAGAGGGTGGCTCGTGCATCGAAGCGGAGGGCGATCCCCACCATGAGCATGCAGAGGAGGTTCATCCCCACCCAGATGGCCAGGAACGCGCCCAGGGCTCCCCCGGGGAAGGCGGCTTCCAGGATGGGCCTCGACACGTGCAGGGCGAGAGCGAGCGCGACCGATGCGGGCAGGCAGCAGAGCGCTGTCGCCACGAACCGCCCCACGGCCAGATGCACCGGGGGCACGGGCAGCGAGAGGAGAAACTCCAGGCCACCGTCCAGCTTGTCCCGCAGGATGCCCACCGGGACCTGCATGGCGAAGGCGGTCGCGGCGATGGAGAGGAGCAGCGCCGCCCGCGAGACGGAAAGCGATCCGAGGATGGCGAGGAGCCCTGCCGCCACCGCAGAAAACAGCAGGAGCTTGCCGGCGATGACGACGGCGCGACGCAGCTCCAGGCCCAGAAGGGCCCTCCAGACGGCGCGGCTCATCGTGGACCCTCCGCGCCGAGCCGACGAAGCAGCTCCTCGGAGACCGACGCGCCCCCACGGACTGCCCGCAGATCCGCGACCGATGCGTCCCCCACGAGGCTACCCTCCCGCAGGAGGAGCACGCGGTCGGAGACGGCCTCGACGTCCTCGAGGATGTGGCTCGAGAAGACCACCGTCCGGTCGCCCCCCGGGGGTGCGCATTCCTGGAGGAGGGTGAGGAGCCCGCGGCGCATCACCGGGTCGATCCCCGACGTGGGCTCGTCGAGAAGGAGCACGGGGGGACGATGGGCCTCCACCGAGACGAGGGAGAGCTTCACGCGCATCCCCTTCGACAGGTTGGCCAGCTTCGTGCGCGTCGGAAGCTCGAGGCGGTCCGTCAGCTCAGCAGCCCACGTGTCGTCCCACGTGGGGTGGAAGGCACGCAGGAACGCCAGATGCTCCTTCACCGTCATCCATCCGAAGCCCGCCAGGCGCTCCGGGAGGAGCCCGACCGTCCTCCGGATCTCCGGTCCCGAGGCCGATACCTCCTCCCCACCCACGCGCGCGCTCCCGTCGTAGCCCTCCGGCAGGAGACCGGCGATCCCACGAAGCGTGGTGCTCTTCCCCGCTCCGTTGGGACCCACCAGGGCGATGCGCTCTCCCGAACGGATCGTCAGGGAGAGCGGACCCAGCGAAAAGCCCGGGAACCTCACCCCGAAGGCGTTCAGCTCGATCACGCCGCCCCCTGCGTGAGGACGGCCCGCAGCGCAGCGAGGCCCACGACCAGCGTCCAGAGGGCGGCGGAGACCGCAAAGCCTCGGGCCCGCGGGGCCTTCGCGGAAGCCGCCAGCGCCAGCCCGAGGAATCCGACCCACACGAGGTGGAACGGCGTGACGCCGCGGGCGAGCGCGAACAGGACGGCGTGCGCCGGGTCGACGAGGAGGTCCAGGCCCGTGGGCACCGGGACGCCGCCCCGGCGCACGCCGCCCTGCAGGAGCAGCGTCAGGAGGAGCGCGGGACCCTGGAGGGAGAGGATCGCCTCCCCGTAAAGGAGCGCGCTGAGCACCGGCCGGAAGTTCGAGGGGGCCCCGAAGAGCACCAGGAGCGCCCACGCCACCAGCGCGAGAAGCCCACCCTTCACGAGGGCGATCAGCGGCGAGGATGCCGCGATCACCCAAACCCAGGCTCGCACCGCCTCCGGAGGCGGTCCGGCCGGGCCGGCCGCGAGGGTCCAGCCCCACGCCTGCGTCCCCGCGGCGGTGGCGAGGGCCACGCCCAGCACGATCGCCAGGGGAGCGACGAGGGTGGGCCGCGATCCGAGCGACCCGAGCGGTGGGAGGGCCCAGGAGGCGATCCGATCGAGGAAGCCGGCCGGAGCCGGTAGGCGTTCGGGAGACGGTATCATCTGGGCGTGACCTCCGGTGCTGGTGTGTGCGTGTCGAGCGGGATGCGGTCCGATCCCCGGTTGGCCCCGATCCGCACGGCCACCACGGCGCCGGTCGTGTCCAGGACGGCCAGAAAGGGCACCGCTCGGACGCCGAGGGCCCGTGCGATGCTTCCGTCTGCGTCATGGAGCATGGTGGCACGGAGGGCGGCCGGGACGTGGCGGCCCGACGGGTCGGATCGCGGCGAAATGACCACGGTGGGGTGAGCGTCCGCCTCGCCGCCGACCTCGGACCAGCGCGCGAGCTCCACGGCGCAGTAGGGGCATGCGTCGTCGACGTACAGGACGGTCCCCGGTCGTGGCACCCGAGCCGGCTCGCCCGTGGGTCGCATCCCGGTCAATGGTCCCGGATCGAACGGAGCGGAACGCTCCGGCGCCGGACGCTTCGGGGCGGCGCACACCGTGACCGCGACGGCCAGGCCCACGGCGACGATGAGACCGAGCGCGGCCGGTGCGCGGCTCGGACGGCCGCGGGGCGGGTCGGGAGGGGCCCGGTGCGGGCCCCTCCCCTGGTGGGTCTTCATTCCGCGAACGCCACGACACAGGTGTACGCGCAGGCACCGAAGGCCTCCGGGAAGAAGGCCGCCTCGAGCAGCAGCCCGCCGAGCGTCGCACCGCCCGCTCCGAAGAGGGTGGCCGCGCATCCAAGGCACACCACCTTGTCCCTGATGCCCGCGCCGCGGACGACCTCCACCTGCGCGGGTTCCGGTGCCGGCGGCGGGGGCGTCAGCCCCGAGGTTCCCAACACGGTCCCGATCGTCAACGCGAGGAGCGCCATCGGGCGAGCGCTCACGACGGTGCGGGGGCCCATCACGTCACCGCCGCGATGCAGGTGCCGAGGCATGCGCCCGCCGCGGCCGCTCCTTGCGTGGTCCACAGGATCCACGAGATCGGACCCCCGCCGAGCGCGGCCGCCAGCCCTCCTCCGGCGCAAAGCACACATGCTATTGCGGTCGTGATGCCGCCCCCACGGAGGGACTCGAGCACCGGCGGACCCGCGAGAGCCCACAGCGTCCCCAACGTCGCGGCCAGGCTCATCAGCGCCGCCTCCCACCTCCATCCGACCCGGGTGTTCATCCTCGTCCTCCTTCATCGAGAGATCCCCGCCGGCCACGCTTCAGTGCGGACCGGCACGAGCGCCTCCCCCGACCAGTAGCGCCGCAGGTGGGCCCGCCCGATGCGGTACGGGCCCACCTGGGGGTCGAGGACGAGCGCGAACCCGGAGGAGTCCGGAACGACGGTGACGAAGTGACCTCCATCCACCCAGGCGATCACGGGTGTGCTCAGGGCGTCCATGGCGGCGGGATCGAGCCGGCGGAGCTCGTTGGCCACTCCGAGGAGGTGGGCCGTGCGCGCCAGGCCCGCGAAGGTGGTGCCCCTGGCACCTGTCCCCGCGAGTCGCGCGAGCGAGTCCGTCGGCGGGGGCGTCCCGCCCAGTGAATGAATCAGGGTGGCCAGCGCAGCCGGCCCGCAGTCGGTCACGCCCGACTGGAGAACCGCGCCGGGGGAGGACACGAAGGTGCCGCCCCGGGCTCGTATGGTCGCGCGGTACCCCGACCGGCCGACGGCCATGGGGTCGGCGGGCGCCGCGGCCATGACCGCGAGCGTCGCCACGACCCCGAGGAGCACGCCGCACGCCATGAGGCGGCGACGCGTCCGGACCCTTGCGGATCCCCGTGGAATCGGCGGGAGAGTGCGCATGGAGGAAGGGTGGCCCACCGGTCACGCCCCCGGAATGCGCGGATGGGACGGGTTTTCCGGTGGGCCACGCTGGCCGTCACATCAGGGCTGCGCAGACGCTGTAGCATCGCTCGAGAAGGAAGTCCCCGACGGCCGGGAATCCGATCGACCCTCCGACCGCCCCGAACACGCACGAGTAGCAGGCGAACGTGCCCAGCAGGCCGGATCCTTCCAGGCCGGCGACCGGTGCGCGCGCGACGCTCGCGGCGCGTACGCCGACGGGAATGGGGGCGAGCACGGCCACGGCCAGCGTGACGAACACGGCGATCCTGATCTTCTTCATGGTTGCCTCCGCGTGGGGGTTCGGGGCCGACACCTGATGCGTCGACCCGGGCGGAAGCGAGCCCCGCGGGGCGGGCGCGAGAATGTCCAAGAACGTCGCTCGTCGGGAGGGGAGGGGCTTTGTGGGGAATCCCCCGACGCGCGGGCAGGGGAACGTCCTCCAGACGTGACCGCGGTCTATGCGTAGCGTAGCAGGGTATGCGCCGGCCGTTTTGGAGCCGAGCGCCCCGTCCCTGGAGGACCCATGGCGCGCGTCGAGATCGACGAAGGATGGAGCCTGGCCCGCGCTTCCGGCCTCTTCGCCGGGATCGGGATGGCCGTGTTCTCCGCGCTCACCATCCAGCATTTCTTCGCCGCGAACTACCCGGTCTCGATCTTCGAAGGGTCGTTCTGCGACATCAACGCGTTCTTCAACTGCAACAGCTCCGCCTACTCGTCCATCTCGGCGGTGGCCGGGGTCCCGATCGGGTGGTTCGGGATGGCGCTCGGGGGGCTGGTGGCGCTCGGCGCGCTCTTCCCTTCCCCCGCTCTCGACCGCACCAACCGAACATTGTCGATGCTCAACGTGCTCGGCGTGATCGCCCTCCTCGGGTACTCGGTGGCGGTGCTGGGGAGCCTGTGCCTCCTCTGCTCGGGCTACTACGTGTCTTCCTTCCTGGCACTGGCGGCGCTGTGGCCGAAGGAGCGGCGGCGGGGCGCCCGCACCATCTTCGGCGGGTCCTGGCTGCGTCCCGCCCCGCGCCACCTGATGGTGTTCGGCGTCGTCACGCTGGTCGGCGCCTGGGGTGTGCGTGCGTACCACGGTGCCCGACGCGACGCGCAATCCGGAGGGGTCGCGGCGCGCATCGTGAGCCAGTTCTACAGCCTACCTTCCGTGGCCTGGCCCAGCGTGATCAGCCCCTTCTGGTCCGTGCGTAGCGCGGAGGGCTTCGAGGATGCCCCCATCCGCGTGGTGGAGTACGGCGATCCCCTGTGCATCGACTGCCAACTCCTGCACCGTCAGATGAAGCGCCTGGCCGGGGAGTTCGCGGGCCGGCTCAACGTGGCCTACCAGTTCTTCCCGCTCGAGGCCGCGTGCAACGACGTCGTGGACAAGGACAAGCACCCCGGTGCCTGCGAGATGTCGTACATGTTGGCCGCGGCCCCGGACGACTTCCCCGCCATGCTCGACGAGGTCTACGAGAACATGCAGGCAGCGAAGTCGCCGGAGTGGCGCGCGGATTTCGCGGCGCGTTGGGGATGCGCGCTCGGCGCGGGAGATCCGGCGGTCCAGGAGCAGGTGCACGAGATCCTGCGCACCGGCACCGAGTACGGGAGAACCTCGGATCGGTACGCCTACGGGATCCGGTCGACCCCCACGATGATCATCAACAACCGCATGATCATCGGCACGCTCCCGTACGAGCAGCTGCGCGCCATCTTCCAGGCACTCGTCGACGAGCACGAGCGCGGAGGCGCCGGCTTCTTGGAGCACTGGGAGGAGACGCGGGGCTGAGCCCAGCCTAGCGCGCGAGGGCCCCGCGCAGGCTACCCGAGATCAGGGCGGCGACGTTGCCGAGGACGCGGGGGATCGCCAGTCCTCCGGGGGAGGCCATGTAACGGGGCTCCCACACCGGGTCGAACTTGGCCTTGTAGGCCCGCAGGCCCTGGAAGTTGTAGAAGTGCTCCCCGTAGCGGTACACGGCACCGCCCATGCGCGCCCACAGCGGCGCCAGGGGACCTCCCTCCAGCCCCGACAGCGGCGCCATCCCCAGGCTGAAGTTGCGGTAGCCGTTCTCCTTCCCCCACAGGATCATCTTGAGGAAGAGGTATTCCATCGCGTCGGTGGGCGCCTCGTCCGGATGGTAGCGCATGAGATCGACGGTGAATTCCTCTCCCGGGGCCCCCGGCCACACGTTCACGAAGGCGACGACGCGCCCCTCCTGGCGCAGCACCGCCACCGGAAACCGCGACACGTACTCCTCGGTGAAGGCGCCCAGCGAGAAGCCCTTCTCGTGGATGGCCTTGGCCCTCCGCCACTCGTCGGAGATCTCGCGCAGGCGCGGCAGCACGTCGGGCGTCCCCTCGACCGGGATCATCTCGAACGAGCCGCCCTCCTTCTCGATCTTGCGCAGCGTGCGCCGGAAGCCGGAGCGCTTGCCGCCCTCCATCGAGAACGACCCGATGGGCACCAGCGCCTCCTCGCCGAGCTTGAGCAGGGTGAGGCCCGCGTCCACGTACAGGGGAAGGAACTCCGGCCGTACCTGGTAGAAGACGGGCCAGCCGCCGTGGCGCAGCGCCCGGTCGCGGAACCCCCACACGAGCTCCGGGAACACCGCCGGGTCGCCGACGGGGTCACCCATCGCCACCCAGCTCCGTCGCTCCACGGCGAACATGAGGAACGCCGAGCGCTCCGACGACATGAGGAAGCTCTTGTCCCCCAGGTAGGCCAGCCATGCCGTGGTGCGCGGACTCTCGGCCACCAGGCGGTCGACCTCCTCAGGGATCCGCTCGGGCGCCACGGCTTCTTCCGGCTCGGGCGGGCGGAGGAGTCGGGCGATCGCGAAGGCGAGGATCACGACGCCCGCCCCGACCGAGGCCCGCAGGAAACGCGGCGCGTCGTCGTTCATCGCGAAGCGCCACCAGAGGTCGTGGGAGTAGTCCACCTCGCGATACGCGAAGAACCCAAGCCACGCGGTCGTGAGGAGGACCGCGCCCACGCCGAAGATCCACTCGGGGGAGAGCGGCTCCGCGAGGAGCGCGCTCCGCCGGAAGAACTCGCGATGCGCGGGGGCCAGCGCGAGCAGCACGAGCAGGAGGACCATCGAGGCCACCACCCCGCCGGGTCGCATAGCGGACAGCACCGCGCCGACCCCCAGCAGCGCGAGCGCGGCGTGGAACGCCCCGTCGAGTCGCCGTGCCAGCCCCCATGCCAGGATGAGGAGCGATGCTCCCACCAGGCTGCTCAGGAAGTGCGACGCCTCCAGGAGCACGAGGGGCGGCGCCTTGCCGAGCCACGACATCGTCCCGCGCGACGGGATCGCGCCCGTCGCGAGGAGCAGCCCTCCCGCGACGAAGACCGTGCCCGCCAGCACGATCGGCACCGCCGTGGACACCGCGGGCCCGAGAACCTCCATCGCCTGACCCAGGGCCTGTCGACGCCGCTGGAGCTCGAAGACGCCGAGGGAGGCCGCGGCAAGGACCAGCGGCACCAGGTAGTACACGGCGCGGTAGGCGACCAGCGCGGCGATCAGCGCCCGGTTGTCCGCGTGCTCGGGCAGGGTCAGCAGCAGCGTGACCTCGAAGACGCCGAGACCGCCCGGCACCTGGCTGAACACGCCGATGATCTGCGCCAGGAGGAAAGTGCCGAGGAAGACGCCGAACCCGATGTGCACCTCCCCGGACACGAGCACGAAGAGGGTCATCGCCGCGGCCAGCCAGTCGGCGGACGCGATCACCACCTGGCTGAGCGCGGTCTTGAGCGCCGGCGCGTCGAGCGTCCAGCGCCGGATCCGCAGGCCCGGGCCGCCCCGCCACGACCAGACGACGTATCCAATCACGACGAGGAGGAAGAGCACGCCCAGGGGGCGTGCGGTCGGCACGAGCGCGGCGAGAGGGCCCGGAAGCGCGGGTGGCTCGAGGAGGAAGGCGACGCCGCTGACCGTGAGGAAGCCGACCCAGAACGTGCTCGAGTAGAACGCCACGATACGGGCGATGTCCGGCGCCTCCACGCCCCACGCCGTGTAGAGCCGGTAGCGGGGCGGAGCGCCGGTCACCAGCGGAAAGCCCAGCGCCTGGCTGAATGCGTAGCCGACGAAGGACGCGAGGGCCGCCTGCCGGTACCGGATCGCGGCGCCCACGTAGCGCACGGCCATCCAGTCGTAGCCCGTTAGCGTCAGGTAGGAGAGCCCGGTGAAGAAGAGCGCGAGGAGGAGGCGCGGCAGCGGGATGCGCCGGACGCTCTCGAGGATCTGGGGAAGCGTGTACGTGCGCAGCTCGTGGTGCAGGGCCGCCAGGGCGATGGCCAGCACGAGTGCCGCGACGATCGGCGGCGCCCAGCGGGTGAGTCGGCTGCGCATCATCGGGCGTGGATGGGTCGTCGGTTTGGACGACGGTGGTTCATGCTCCCCGAACGCGAGGGGAATCTATGCGCGGGCACCGGGGGCGCGAAGTGCCTCATCGCTCGCGCTGGAGTGCGCGCAGCCGGCGGATGCTCGCGATCCCCGCGGCCGGTCCGAGCGCGAGCAGCGGAAAGGCCCACGGCCAGCCGAGCCGATCCACCATGAGCGGGACGGCCTGGATGGTCGCCATGGTCAGAAGGAAGCCCATCGAAGTCTGCAGGGTCAAAGCGGTTCCCACCGCGTCGGCCGGCGCGACCTCCGTCACCATGGCCGAGAACTGGGCGGAGTCCGCGACCACGAAGAACCCCCACGTCCAGGTGAGGAGGGCGAGAAGGGCGAATGGCGCGTGGAAGAAGAAGCCGGCGGCCAGGGAGCAGATCCCGCTCACGCTCATCGCGAGGTTGACCACCCGGTGGCGGCCGATCCGGTCGGCCGCCACGCCACCCCACACGCAGCCGAGCCCTCCCGCGGCGATCGCCCCGAACGCCACCAGCTCCACGACGCCCACGCCAGGGCCACCGTGCTCGGCGGCCGCCGCGAGGAGGAACGCCGGCACCCACGTCCACATCGCGTACAGCTCCCACATGTGCCCGAGGTATCCGCCG
The DNA here is from genome assembly GCA_964591135.1 of uncultured Gemmatimonadaceae bacterium. Classification (GTDB taxonomy): domain Bacteria; phylum Gemmatimonadota; class Gemmatimonadetes; order Longimicrobiales; family Gaopeijiaceae; genus SZUA-318. The sequence continues at coordinate 91,198 of CAZPZU010000006.1, forward strand.
GTGGCGAGCATCGTGGGACGGTGGCGGAGGATGCGCCCGACCAGCCCCCAGGAGAACGAGCGCCGGGCGAAGGGATAGGGCCCGTCCCGGTAGGCGGCGAAGACGAGCAGGCCGGCGATGGTGCCCGCCCCGGAAGCGCCCAGCACGACGGGCGCGATCGTGGCACCCCCGATCGCCTTGAGCAGGTACGGCGTCGCCTTCCCGACCGTGAGCGCACCCACCACCGTGCCGATCGCCATGCCCCGCGCGGAGCGGAACCAGGTGGCGATCATCTTCATCCCGGGGGGATAGACGCCGGCCAGGAAGAAGCCGGTGAGGAAGCGCGCTCCCAGGGCGGTGGCGAACCCAGGGACCACGAGGAGCGAGGCGTTCGACGCCGCGGCCAGGAGCGCGCTCACGGAGAAGTACCACCGCGAGGGCAGCACGTCCGCGAGGTTGAGGAGCGCGGCGGCGGCGGTGCCGCTCACGAAGCCGAGCTGGACGACGGTCGTGAGCCATCCCACCTCGCTGGACGTCAGCCCCCAGCGGACCTCCAACTCCGGGGCCACGGCGCTCGCCGTGAACCACGCCGACATGCCCAGCAGCAGCCCCGCGGACAGGAGCGCGAGGATCCCCCAGCGGCGCGGGTCCTGGTCGAAGGGCTCCGCACCCGGACCTGCGAGCGTCACCGGACGATCTGCTTGACGACGAACCAGACGTTCGCCGGCCGCTCCGCCAGCCGGCGCACGTACCAGGGGAACCAGTGGCTACCGTACGAGATGAGCACGCGCACGTTGTGCCCCGTGCGCACCAGGCGCTCCTGCTCCGCCGTGCGGATGCCGTAGAGCATGGCGATCTCGTAGGCGTCCTTGTCCACGCCGAGCTCGTGCGCCATCCGGTTGGCCTCGTTGATCATGCGGGCGTCGTGGGTGCCGATCACCGGGCGTCCCGCCCTCCCTTCCCGGCGTGCCCGCAGGAGCTGACTGGTGAGGCGGATGAAATTCTGGTCCACCTCGGTCTTGCGGGGAAACGCGACGCTCGGCGGCTCCTTGTAGGCGCCCTTGACCAGGCGGATGGCGGGATGGAGCGGGAGCAATTCCTCCAGGTCCTGCTTCGTGCGCATGAGATAGGACTGCAGGCACAGCCCGACGTTCTGGTGGTCCTCTCGCACGGCGCGGAACACCTCGAGCGTCCGGTCCACGTAGTCGGACGACTCCATGTCCACCCACACCAGCTCGCCCGGATCGGCGGCTCGGACGATACGCTCGAGCCGCTGGCGCGCTCCGTTGATCCCCAGTTCCATCCCGAGCTGCGTGAGCTTGACCGACACCTCCGTGTCCACGCCGCGGGCCTTCACGGCCTCGAGTACCTCGAGGTAGTGCGTGACCACCAGGTCGGCTTCCTCGGGCGTGGTGACGTTCTCCCCGAGGAGCGTGAACGTCGTGGGGATCCCGCCTCCCTTCAGCCGTTCGGCCTCGCGGAGGGCGTCCTCCAGCGTCTCGCCGGGCATGAAGCGGCGGGTGGCCCGCTGCACGAAGCCGTAGCGGGGGAGACGCTCGGCAAGGAAGGGGTTGGTGGAGGCCCACAGGAGCGTGTTGCGGAGCATGCTGGACGACCTCAGGGCTGGACGAAGCGGTGCACGAGTCCGACGGGACGGAGAGCCCGGGCGCCGAATCTAGGCATCGCCCGGGCTCCTCAGCGGCCGGGGCTCGGCGAAGGGTGTGTACCCCGCGTCACGCAACGCGTCCCGGTAGGGCGCCACCCACTCGGCCAGCACCCGGTCCACCTCCTCGACGATGCGTCCGGCGAGGGCGCGGGCCTGCGCCAGCTTCAGTCGGTCGTTCGTGCTGGGGGCCTCGGGCATCCCGAAGAGCGAAAAGCTCAGCGAGCGCATCTGTGACGCCGGGATGTCGCCGCCGCAGATCCCCTGACATTCGGGGCCCTCGTAGAGGTCCCGCAGGCTCCTCCGGAGCGTGTCGCGGAGCGCCTGCCCCCCCGCGCGCAGCGTGTCGGCGCCGGCCGGGAGCGTCTCCAGCGCGGCACCGACGCCTTCGAGCGCACGCTGCAGGCGCGTACGCCCCTCGGCGACCTGGTCGTTGAGCCGCACGACCTCGCGCAGCGCTTCGTCGCGTGCCCGCAGGTCCGCCGCGGCGACCGGCCGGCGCGGGTCCCCGCGCACCTCCAGGCTCGCCGCCGACCGGGTCTCCCCCATGCTCACGGAGACCCCGTACCGGCCCGGCATCACCTCGACCATGCGGGGGAACGCTTCCTCGTCGGCGTCTCCGGCGGGACGCAGGTTCCAGTCGATCCGATTGACGCCCCGGTGGGCCGCCACCGACGTGCTGTAGACGAGCGCGTCGGCGTCGTTGCGCACCTCGACGCGCGCGTGGCCGTCCGCGTCGCTCCAGAACGACAGCAGCGCGCCGTAGGGGCGCGTCTCCCCCTGCTGCATGGCGTGGCCGGTGGATCGGTAGCCGATGGCCTCCCCGATGTCCGCGGCGATCGCGGGCGGAGGCGGTGACATCGACAGCGCCACTCCGGGTCCCGCCCTGCCAGCGGCCAGGTCTCGCAGCGGGCGTACGTCGTCCAGGATCAGGACCCCGCGGCCGTGGGTGGCGAGCACCAGGTCGCCGTCGCGTAAGTGCACGATGGCGTCCCGGATCGGTACGGACGGAACACCCGAAGTCCATTGCTGCCAACTCGTTCCGGCATCCGTGCTGAACCAGAGTCCGAACTCCGTCCCCAGGAAAAGGAGGCCGGGCTCCGCCGGGTCCTCCGCCAGCGTGTGGGCGAAGCCGCGCACCCCCTGCTGGGCCAGCCGCTCCCAGTGGGCCCCGTAGTCCCGCGTGCGGTAGACGTAGGTCTCCCAGTTCCCACGCCGGTGGTCGTCGAAGACGGCGTAGGCCGTGGCGGCGTCGTGCCTCGAGGGTTCGATGTCGGGGACCCAGGTCGCGTCGGGCACGCCGCGGATGTTCGCACGCACGTTCGTCCAGGTGGCCCCGTCGTCGCGGGTGAGCTGGACGTTGCCGTCGTCCGTGCCGACCCAGATCACGCCCCGCTCCATGGGGCTGGGGGCGATCGCCACGATCGTCGTGTGGTTCTCGGCCCCGGTGGCGTCGATGGTCAGCCCGCCGCTCTCCATCTGGCGCTGCTTGGCGGGGTCCTTGGTCGTGAGGTCCGGCGAGATGATCTCCCAGCTCCGCCCGTGATCGCGGGAGCGGTGCAGGAACTGCGACCCCAGGTAGATCGTGGTCGAGTCGTGCGGATCGAGGGCCAAACCGGCGTTCCAGTTGAAGCGCAGCGTGATCCCGTCCGGGTGCACCGGCTGGATGTCGGTCTGCAGCCCCGTGACCTTGTCGAAGCGCACCAGGCTGCCTTGCTGGCTCATGGAGTAGCCGTGTTGCGGGCTCGACGGATCGCCCATCACGCTGAAGCCGTCGCCGCCGCCCACGCGGTGCCAGTACGCGTTCAGGATCCCCTTGTTCTCCCAGACGTTGCTGGGCCCGTACCAGGAGCCGTTGTCCTGCAGGCCGCCGTAGACGTTGAAGGGAACGTCCTGGTCCACCGTCACGTGGTAGAACTGCGCGAGCGTGAGGTTCTCGACGAAGCGCCAGTGGTCGCCGCGGTCGTACGTGAAGGCGATGCCGCCGTCCTCGCCGAGGATCATCCGCCGCGGGTCGTCGGGATCGATCCACAGCTCGTGCACGTCGCCGTGGATGATCCCGCTCGAGACGACGGTCCGCCACGTGCGGCCCTGGTCCTCGCTCACCTGGATCGCGGAGTGCAGCGAGTAGATGCGGTTCTCGTTCTTCGGGTCGACGCGGAGGTCCGCGTAGTAGAAGGGCCGCGGGACGATGCCGTCCCGGTCCGAGATCGTGCGGAAGCTCCGGCCGCCGTCGTCGGAGCGCAGGAGCGCGCTCTTCGTGGCTTCCACCAGCGCGTACACGACGCTCGGGTCCGAGGGAGCGAAGGCCAGCCCGATCCGGCCGAGCTCACCCGCGGGCAGGCCGTCACCGGGACCCAGCCGGCGCCAGGTGTCGCCGCCGTCGTGGGTCTCGAAGAGGCCGGAGCCGGGTCCGCCCGACGTGAAGAACCACGGCTCGCGGCGGAACTCCCACATCGCCGCCAGGAGGTGGTCCGGGTTGGACGGGTCCATGACGAGGTCTGCCACGCCGGTGCGCGGATTCTGCCAGAGCACGCGCTCCCACGTCCGTCCGCCGTCCCGCGTCCGGAAGACGCCACGCTCCTCGCCGTCGGACCACGCCGGGCCCATCGCCCCCACGTAAACCAAGTCGGGGTCGGTCGGGTGCGTCAGCACGCGGGCGACGCGCTCGGACTTCTCGAGCCCCATCGACCTCCACGTCCGCCCGCCGTCGATGGACTTGAAGACGCCCTGGCCCACACCCGCGCTGTTGCGGGGATTCCCCTCGCCCGTCCCCACCCAGACGATGTCGGGGTTGGCCTGGAAGACCGAGATCGCTCCGATGCCCAGCACCGGCTCGTCGTCGAAGACGGGATCCCAGCTCAACCCGCCGTCAGCGGAGCGGAAGAGCCCGCCCGTTGCGCCGCCCACGTAGACGATGTTGCGGTCCCGCAGGACTACGTCCACCGCCGCGACACGGCCGCTCATGCCCGCCGGGCCGATGGAGCGGGCCCGCATGTCCCGGAAGAGGTCGCCCCCCACCTGGCCGGAAAGGGCCCGGGGGCCGGTCGCGAAGAGGAGCGGGACGAGGGCGAGCAGGATGCGGGGGGAAGAGGACGACTTCATGATGCTCCGCGGTGTTGCGGGATCCGGGTGTGCACGAGGGCCGTCGGACCCCATCGGGACGGCCGCACTCAGAGTACGGGTGCGGGGGGGCGCGGGCCACCCGGGGCGTCAGCGCAGGCAGTCGAGTCCGCGCAGAGCCGCGTCGAGCTCCCGGGTGTCGAAGCTGTATCGCTCGGGGTTGCCCGCCTCGACGCCCACGAGAAGCGTGATCCCCTGGGCCCGCCGGACGGCGGCCGTGAAGTCCCCAACGACGCCGGCCGGGGCCGCCGCACCGTCGGTGTACGCGCGGATCAGGCTCCACGTGCCGAAGGGAAGCTCTCCGGACCCGAGGGAGAGCGTCACGGACGGGTCTCCCGCGAGGCGGCCGCCGGACGAGAACGTCAGCTCGGTCCCCTCCACGGTACAACGCCAGGTGAGCACGGCGTAGGAGTCGAAGGAGAAGGCGGAGACCGCCGGTGCGCCGGCCAGGGCGCGGGACAGCACCGCGCGTGTCTCGCCGCCGTCTCCGGCGAGGGAGTCAGGGGCCGTGACCGCCTGCAGGGCGTTGTCCGGCCCCACCACGAGGTGCGCCATCGGCACCCCGAAATCGCCCGCGTAGGCTCCGTACCATCGGTTGGGCGTCTCCGTGAAGGCGTGGAAGCGGAGCCCCTCTCCGAAGCGGAGCAGACGGTCGGGCAGGCGCAGGTAGGCCGTGCGTCCGGCCTCGACCGTGCCCAGGCGTGTCCACCACAGGCATCGGTCGAGGAGGATCCGTATCTCCTGTTCCGTGTGGTTCTCCACGGCCACCCGCACGGGACGAGGTTGGTCGGAGGGAACGGAGGACGTCCCCGCGCAGGGGGGCGGCGGCTCCGTCGAGGTTGGCCCGGCGCTGTGCGCGTGGGCGCACCCGGCCAGAAGGAGGGCCGCGGTGACGATCGGTAGCGCGGCGGTGCGCCGACCGAGATCCGGCGGGGGCGATGTCTCGTCCGTCACGTCCCTGCCCCGTCGAGGCCATAGACCACCACCGTCTCGACGCCCAGCGCGTCCTTCTGGACGCCCACGAGGCGGTCGCCGCGGACGTCCATAAGTTGGAAGTTCCCAGGTAGCGCCACGACGCCCGACAGCCGGCCGTCGGCCGCGTACACCCGCGCCGACGTCGTGTCCGCATCGTCAGGCCGGTAGGCGACGGCCCAGATGCGCCCGTGGTCGTCCGCGACGATGTCACCGACGGCGGGAAGGGAGTCCGGCACGTGGGCGGACCGCTCCACCACCCCGGGCGGCAGGTCGGGCAACGCAGCGATCATGGCGGGGGTGACGGGCACGCGCGCCCGCGCCTCGCGGACGGAGCGCCGGTGCCGGCCGGATGCGTCGTACACGTCCACCCGCCAGGCATCCCCCGGCGCCAGGTAGAGGAGGTCGCCGGCGACGAAGGGCCGGAGGAGGGGCGAGAACGGGATGTCCTCGATCCCGGCCTCCCCGCCGGGGCTCTCCCAGTCCTGCACCACGGAAACGCTCAGGAGGGAGTCGCCCGCCTGGCCATCGGCGTCGAAGACGGAGAGCACGAAACGGAAGGAGCGAACGCCGGGCGCCCCCTGGAGCAGGAGCATCCCATGCAGCAGCGCGAACACCTCGTGCCCCGACGTGGTGCCCAGCGGGTTCGGGGAGGGAATTACGATGGCGTTGGGTGGGAGCTGGGCGCGCTGCGGATAGGTCAGCGCCGTCACCGACACGAGCGCTCCCTGGGGATCCAGCAGCGTCAGGCGACGCAGCCGCAGGTCGAGCACCGCGGCAGTGTCACCGGCGAGCATCGTGAGCCCGGTCACGTGCCGGAACTCGCCCGGCCCGTCCCCGGCCCGGCCCGCCCCCCACAGAAGACGCCCGTCGGCCGCGTAGGTACGCACCTCGTTGCCGCCCCCGTGCCCGACCACCACCCGTCCGTCGGAGCCGAGCCGCACCTCGTAGATCCGGAAGAGGGGCGTGTCCCCCCGGGCCTCGTCGCCGATCACGACGAGGGGCTCGGGCGACAGGCTCCACACGGTAGGCTCCACCCCCGCGTTCACTGCGAGGGAAACGCCCGCGCTGTCCCTCAGCGTGAAGCCGGCCGTGCCCACTTCGCCGACGCAAGCCGCGGCCGCGAGCGCGGCGGTCAGCGCCAGGCAGGCTCGTAGCCTCGCCTCCACGCGGCCCACCACGCTCCGGCCCTTCCGCGTCAGCGCACCTGGAACGTGATGGGGAAGCTCACCCACACCGGCACCTTCTGGTCCCGATTGAGGGCCGGCGAGAACCGGTAGACGTTCGCGACCTTGAGGGCGGCCTCGTCCAGCGCCTGGTGCCCTGAGCTCTGGTCGATGCGTACGTCCTGTACACGACCGGTCTCGTCGATGAAGAAGTAGACCTTCACCGTGCCGCCGATGCCCGCATCACGCAGTAGCGGCGGATACTCCTTCTCCATCGCTCGGATGACCTCTTCGCGGTTCGTGATCGAGGGCGCGACCGTGAAGGGTGTGAACATGGGCCCGGCGGAGATCTCTTCCTTCGGCGGCGCTCCACGCTCCTCCTCAGGCTTGGGGCGGGCGATGACCGGCGGCTTCGGCGGGATCATCACCTCCTTCTTCGCCCCCGCGGTGGCGTCGGTGCGGAACGCCGGCTCGGGAGAGCGCGCGTCGGTGGTGAGCGTCGCGTCGGCCTCGTCCTTCTTGCTGCCGTCCGCGTAGATGTTCACCTCCAGGCTGCACGCGGCCGTGAGGAGCACCGCGACCACCGCCAGACGCGCCGCCAGGCCCCTCCACCCGAAGGTCAACTTCGCGCCCAGCATGGCGCGCATCCTGCGCTCGAGCGTCGAGGCCCGCTCGCCGAATCCGGCACCCAACGGGACGGCGGCCGTGCTGCGCGTGCTCACGTCGAAGAGGAGACGGGCGTAGTGCAGCGGCTCCCGACCGCGATGGGCCAGGACACGCTGGTCACAATCGGTCTCGACCGCCTCGCGCAGCCTGGCGAAGGCGAGCCACGCCGCGGGGTTCCACGGCATGAGGACCGGTACCGCCAGGGCCGCCGCGAGGAGCGCGGGGTCTCCGCTGCGGCGATGCTCGTCTTCGTGCGCGAGAATCAGGGATCGCTCGGCGGGCGCGAGCTCCAGGACCCATGTCGGGAGGACGATCGCCGGTCGGCGCACGCCCACCACCGCCGGTCCCAGATCGTCGGACACGAGCACCTCCGAGCCGTCGATCACGTGCGCGCGCCACGTCCGCCGCAGCCGCCGGGTCCGGAGCATCCCCCCGAGGACCAGTACGAGGAGGACGAGCGAGGCGCCGATCCAGATCCCCACGACCGGGCCCCGCAGGTCGGCGAGCGTCGGAGACGCGGCCACCGCGGCACCCAGCGCGCCCAGGTCGGGGAGCGCGCCCCGGACGACGGGCGCGACGGGGCCGAAGACCACGTCGAGGGAGCCCGATCCTCCGCCCAGTCGGCGCAGGACGGGCCGCACCAGGGGGAGCGCCACGACCATGAGCTGCGCACCGGCCCAAAGCCACCGTCGGCGGCTCGGCACACCTCGCTCCAGCAGGGCCGCCGCACCCACCACCACCGCGCCGAGAAGGACCGTGTATCCCATCCACAGGACCAGCATGCCGACCTCCTTCTACGAGGATCTTCGTAGATACTATCACGGAGCCCTGTGAGGCGTCAATGGTGACGTGCTCGGCGCCCGCCGGCGGCCCTCAGTCGCCGCGGGTGTGGTACGCCCAGACCTGGCGGGACAGCTCGGCCACCAGCGCCGCTGCGACCTTCTGGTCCTCGATGCCGCGCACCATGACCGCGAGGGCGTAGGGTGGCGCATCGGGAGGAAACACCAGGGCGGCGTCGTGGTTGTGGGCGGTGATCCATCCCGTCTTGTTGGCCACGCGCGTGCCCTCGGGAACGCCGGCCGGGATGTTTTCCCGGAAGTGCTGCCTTTCGAGGATCGTGAGCATCTCCTCGCGCGATTCGGGGGTGAAGCGGGGGCTTTCCCAGACCGCCGCCATCACCACCCCCAGGTCGCGGGCCGTGGTCGTGTTCGACAGGCCGGCGTCGAATGCCTTCAGGTCCTCGACGCCGCGCAGGACCTGCATGGAATCGGCGGCCATCTCGCGCAGCATGGCCGTGACGCGCTTCGGGTCCACCTCCTCGATCAGGATGTTGGTGGCGAGGTTGCTCGACCACGTGATCATGCGGTCCATCAGGTCGCGAACGGTGACGGTGTCCCCCACCCTGCCGTAGAACGTCGTGTCCGAGTCGGAGTCCTCGGGGAGCTCGAAGGCGGACCCGTCCACGATCGAGTGGAAGGTACGGGTGATCTCCACGCCGGAGTCCAGCGGCCGGATCCCCTCCTGCGCGTCGAGGAAGAGCCGCATCATCACCGGCACCTTCATGGTGCTGGCCGCGTGCATGCGCACGTCGGCGTCGATGGTCACAGAGTCACCCCCTGGAGCGAGACTCAGGTAGTAGAGACCGACCTCCGCTCCCGACGCGTCGATGGTGCGGCGCAGCGACGCCTCGAGGGAGGCGGCGTCGGCGGGCATGCGCTCACCCCCGCCCGAATGCCCACACGCGGCGGACAGCGCCGTCAGGGGGAGGAGGAGCGGAATACAGACGTGAGCGACCCGGCTGGCCATGGTGCCTCACGGGGATGGGGTTGCAGCCTCGGGAACCAGGCGTAGAGTAGACGTCCTCGGTACCTCGCGTCCACCGTCGCTCCGCGGGGCTCTTCCTCGAACCAACGGACGCCATGCTGACCCTCTTCGGCCTGCTCGCCACGCTGGCCGCTCCCGCGGACTCGTTGATGTTCCGTGGGCGGGATTCGGAGCTGGACGTCCGGGTGCCCCGCATGAGCGACGTGTCGATCGCCATCGATGGTGATCTCGACGAACCCGTGTGGCAACGAGCGGCGGTGCTGGCGGGCTTCACGCAGTACGAGCCGGTGGAGGGCGTCGAGCCGGAGGAGCCGACCGAGGTGCGGGTGTTCTACACCGACGACGCCATCTACTTCGGCGTGCACGCCTTCGACCCCCGCCCCGACTTGATCCTCGCGCGCCTCGGGGAGCGGGACCGCGTCGTCTTCAACGACGACTGGCTGCGCATCATGCTGGACACCTTCGACGACCAACGGCAGGCCTACGTCTTCTACGTGAACCCGCTGGGGCTCCAGACCGACGGCCTGTGGATCGAGGGTCTCCGGAGGGGGGGTGGTGGCGGAGGTGGGGGCGCAGGGTCCGGCATCTCGATCGACTTCAACCCGAACTTCATCTGGGACTCGGACGGCCACCTGACGGACGACGGCTGGACAGCCGAGCTGCGGATCCCCTACGTGTCCCTCCGCTTCCGGGAGGTCCCCGTCCAGGACTGGGGCATCCAGGTCGCCCGCGAAGTGAAGCGGAAGGGCTTCAAGCAGAGCTGGGCCCCGCTCACGCAGGAGATCTCCAGCACGCTCGCTCAGAGCGGGCGCCTGGTCGGACTCACGGACCTGCGTCCGCGCCGCCTGATCGAGGTGAACCCCGTGCTCACCGGCACGCGCACGGGGACCGACGAGAGCGGCACGTTCCTGCGCAGCGACCCAAGGGGGGCCTTCGGCATGAACGGGCGCCTCGGTGTCACGCAGAACCTCGTGCTGGACGCCACGTACAACCCGGACTTCTCCCAGGTGGAGGCGGACGCCGGCCAGATCGCCGTGAACGAGCGCTTCGCGCTCTTCTTCCCGGAGAAGCGCTCGTTCTTCCTCGAGGGCGTCGAGGTCTTCAACACGCCGCAGCGCCTGGTGTACACCCGGCAGATCGTGGACCCGGTTGCCGGGGCGAAGCTCACCGGGAAGGTGGGGGCCTTCCAGGTGGGCTATATCGGCGCCGTGGACGAGAGCCCGTCCTCGCTGGGCGAAGGCGCCGGCAACGCCGTGTTCAACCTCGTGCGCGCGCGCCGGGACGTGGGAACCGGCTCCACCGTGGGGCTGCTGTACACGGACCGCGCCCTCACCGACGGATCGGGCGCGTACAACCGGGTCGTCGCGGGCGACGCGCGCCTGGTCTTCGGGGGGCGCTACACGGTGACGTCGCAGCTCGCCGGCAGCCTGACGCGCGACGCCGACGACCCCGTGGACGGAGCCCTGCAGCCCCTGGCGTCGCTCGACGTGGCGCGGAGCGGGCGGTCCTTCGGCTGGAATGTGAGCATGACGGACATCGCGCCCGACTTCCGGGCACGCTCGGGCTTCATCACGCGCGCCGGTGACACCGAGGCGAACGCCTCCATGACCTTCACAGGCTTCGGCGCGCCGGGCGGGCTCCTGGAGCGCACCTCGGTTCGCATCGTCACGAACAACTTCTTCCGCCACGACCAGTTCTGGAGCGGCGAGCTCCCCTTCGAGCACGAGATCGAGCTGTGGCCGACGCTGTCGTTCAGGGGCGACCGCTTGATCACCTTCGTCCTGCGCCGCGGCTACTTCCGCTTCGAGGCGGAGGACTACGCCGCCTACCAGGTGCTGGGCGCGGACGGCGCCGCCCTTCCCTTCCGGCTTCCAGGTGCGCTGGACGCCCTGAACGCCTGGGGGTTCCTTCCGCGCGCACGGATCACGAACGCGTTGAACGTGAACGGCCAGGCGTTCTTCCGTCAGGTGCCGATCTACGACGAGGCGGCGCGCGGGTACGAGGTGCGCCTCGCGCCCGACGTACAGTACCGGCCCACCGCGCAGCTCCAGCTCCAGCTGAGCTACACGTACTCGAGGATCCGTCGTGGGGACGGGAGTCGCCTTTCGACCGTGCACATCCCACGCGTGCGCCTGCAGTATCAGTTCGACAAGGCGCTCTTCGTGCGGGCCATCGGGCAGTACGAGCTGGCCGACCAGGCGGCGCTGGTGGACCCCGGCACCGGTCGGCCGATCCTGATCGACGGCCAGGCGGTCCCGGCCGCGTCCACGGGCGAGTTCCAGGGACAGCTCCTGGTCCAGTACGAACCGAGCCCCGGGACGATCTTCTACGTGGGCTTCAGCCGACTGATGCGCGGGGACCGCACCTTCCGGCTCTCCGCGCTCGACCCGGTCGACGAAGGGCTGTTCGTGAAGCTCAGCTACCTCTTCCGGCTGTAGCAGGCGCACGGTCGGACGCCTCCGGCGGCCGCGTCGACCAGTCCCACAGCGCCGCTGCGCGGGCCGCCACCGCGTCCAGGTCCTCCGCCAGGAGGAACCCGTCGATGGCCAGGTCGTTGGAGGCCTGGCGGACGCGCGCGAGGTAGGCGTCGCGGCGCGGGTAGAGGGACGCGATGCTCGGGCGGGGATCGTGCCGCGCCTCCCGCTCGGCCTCGTCGCGCGGCAGCGGAACGAACGTGCCCAGGAAGTCGGTCAGCTCGTCGGTGCCACCCGGGTACCCGGTGCGCAGGTTCCACGGAGCGTACGTCGCGAGGGGCACGCGCACCTCCACGCTGCGCACGCCGGCCTCCTCGTTCCCGAGCCCGTCGACCTGCGAAACCAGCGACGGGAACGGCGGCCCCAGCCGCGGAGGCTGGAGGTCCACGATCCCCCGGTCCTCGAATCGCGGACCGTAGTCCGCCCGGTAGGCCACGTGGATCACCCGCGGTGGCTGCACGCCCGGGATAGGCGGAAAGGCGAGGGCTGCCGGAGGGACCAACGTTCCCTCGGCGATGGTCGGATAGGCGCTCGGCGGAGGATCCTCGTCGTCCGCCACCCAGGCCACCAGGCGCACGGCGAGCGCGCGCAGGATCGGGAAGTAGTTCAGCGGGTCGCCCCGGAACACCCCAGGCGCCGTCTCCGCTTCCCCGGAGGGGGGAAACGAGCCCACGGAGTGCTGCCCCGATGCGAGGTGGTAGATGCGCTCGTTCGGCAGCGGGGGCACGTCGCCCATGCCGTCCGGGGTCGTATGGATCAACGATCCGGCGCGGCCCCAGTACTCGTATCCGGAGTTCGTGTAGAAGACGAGCGGCAGGTCTTCCGGTCGGGTGTGAGCCAGCAATCCGTCTTCCTTCCCCGTGACCGGATCCGTCTGCGGGAGGCTGGTGAAGGGGAAGAGGTCAGTCGGGTAGAAGAACGCGGAGTAACGGTGCGCGTCGCGGGACGGTTGGCCGAAGCGGTGGTTGAAGCTCCCCCGCCCCGCCCCGGCCGCATGGACGAACATCCCGTCCAGCGCCTTGCGGTTCCCCTCGTCCGTGTTGAAGCCCTGGTAGAGGTAGTGGCGGAGGAACCGGCCGGTCTGCGACACGCCGAACGCGATCACGTGGCTTGCCGGAAACTCGCTACGCAGGCTGTACTTGGCGTAGGACGCCACGTCCCGGATGGCGGCCAGGCCCAACCCCACCACGCGCGGGTCCTGCGCCCGGTACACGAGCTCGTAGATCTTTCCCGCCTCGAAGCCACCGTCGAGGGCGATGTGGGTCAGGCGCCCGTTGTCCTGGCCGTCGTCGGCCGGTACGAAGTGCCAGCGCTCGCGGGGGACCACGCGCCGAGGCGCCTCCCGACCGTCCCGCACGGTGAGGACGTTGGCGGAGTCGGCGGGGTCCGAGACCGGGTAGGCCCTGTGGCCGCGGTGGGCGAGATCGAGGACGTCGACGGCCGCGTCGACCGTCCAATCGGAGCGGACGAGCCCCGTGATGGGACCGTCGGGGTTGCGCGCGAAGGGGACGTGCAGGCGGATGAGCCCCTCCCGCTCGGGAACGTCCCACTGCCACCCCACCCAGATCAGCGTCAGCCCCTCCCGGAAGAGGAGCCCGTCGCCGTATTCCTCCGCGGTGGTCGGGTCGAGCGCCCCCACGGACGCCCCGTTGAAGTATCGTAGCGACGCCTTCCCGCCGCGGTTGCTCACCTCGAGCCAGGCGACGCCGCGGGCGTCGTCCGCGTTCTTCGGACGGAGGACCATGAACTCCGCCCAGGCTTCCACCCTGCCCTCGGCGTTGCGCGGTGCCAGCCCCAGATCGACGATCGCCCGGTTTGCGGCATTGTCCGGGTCGAACGCGAAGAAGATCCGTCCCACGAGCTTCTCGTACGCACCGACCTTCCCCCACGCGCGCCCGTCGAGCACGTCCTCGCGCCGGTCGATCACCACGCGCACGACCTCCGCCCGGACGGACGGCGCCGGCGCCAGCAGCGCGAGCGCCAGAGCGGAGCGCGCCAGGGTGCGGCGCAGCATCAGAAGGCCAGCGACAGGCCCAGGTCCGCCACCACGAAGCGCAGGGTCAGATCGTCGCCTCCAGGCAGGCGCGCGCTGGCCGTGGTGAAGCGGACACCGGGGTTGAGGGCGACCGAGCTCCACGCGCCCACGTAGAGGCCCACCCCTACCTCGCCCCCGTATCCACGGCCCGACACACCCGCCGGCCCGTCGGGGAGCGCGGGCGTCTCCATGAGGAGCGTGGTCCCCCCGGCGCGGATCCACGGGATCACGGGTCCGCGCGTGATGAGGCTGAACCGGAAGCCCACATCCAGCGAGGTGGCGACGTAGCGGTCTCCCGAGGGGCACCCGGCCTCGGAGCAGGCGAAACGGTGCTGGCTGAACCCCGCGTAGATGGAGCGGCGCCCCTGGCCGGATATCGCGAAGTCCACGCCGAAGGACGTCCCCGCCTTCACACCCTCTCCGGGCGCCGTACCGGTCGCGAGGGTGGAGACGGGCACGGCGGCGCCGGTTCGGACCTCCACCACCAGCGGCGCGGCCTGGGCCAGGAGGACGTGGGGGGCGAGGGCGATGCCCGCGGCGACCAAGGAGAGCACGATGCCACGCGAGCCAGACGTCACGACGACCTCGGCTGGATGGGGCCTGGGTTCGGATCCCCTATCCTAGTCGGCCCCCGGCCCGTGCGCCACGAGGACCGTTGCCGCGCTTGGACCGGGCGGTCATCATGGGGCGCTCGCGCATCCCTCCGACGAAGGTCGCCCATGAGCACACACGCCCTGCGCACGGCCCGACGCACCCACGGCTTCACCGAGTCCGTGATCCGGGAGATGACCCGGGTCGCCCGGCTGCACGATGCGGTCAACCTGGCGCAGGGATTCCCGGACTTCCCCGCTCCGGACCTCCTCAAGGAGGCGGCCTGCCGGGCCATCCGCGACGACGTCAACCAGTACGCGATCACGTGGGGCGCCCCCCGGCTCCGCGACGCGCTCGTCCGCAAGTACCGGAGGTGGTACGGGATGGAGGTGGACGGGGAGCGGGAGATCACCGTGACCTGCGGCGCGACCGAGGCCATGGCCTCGGTGATGCTCGCCCTGGTCGATCCGGGCGACGAGGTCATCGTCATGGAGCCCTACTACGAGAACTACGGACCCGACGCGGTCCTGGCGGACGCACGCCCCGTCTTCCTCACCCTGGAGGCGCCCGACTACCGCCTGGATCCGGAACGGCTGCGCGCCCTCGTGTCGCCCCGCACGCGCGCGATCGTCCTCAACACCCCGAACAACCCGACCGGGAGGGTGTTCGACCGGGGTGAGCTCGAGGCCGTGGCGGACGTGTGCCGCGAGCACGGTCTGCTCGCCATCACCGACGAGATCTACGAGCACATCCTGTACGAGGGAGAGCACATCCCCCTGGCCACGCTCGACGGGATGCGCGAGCGCACGGTCACGGTGAGCGGGCTGTCCAAGACGTTCTCGGTGACCGGCTGGAGGGTCGGCACGGTCATCGCGCCCCCCCGGCTGACCGACGCCATCCGCAAGGTGCACGACTTCCTGACGGTGGGGGCTCCCGCCCCGCTGCAGGAGGCCTGCGCGGTGGGCCTGGACGACCTGGGCGAGGACTACTACCGGGTAATGGCGGAGGAGTACCGCGAGCGGCGGGGCGTCATGATCCACGCGCTCCGCGAGGCGGGCTTCTCCTGCGGCCCGCCCGAAGGGGCCTACTACGTGCTCGCGGACTTCGGCGCGCTCAGCGACGAGGACGACACGACCTTCGCCAAGCGTCTCACCCGGGAGGCCGGTGTGGCGTCCGTGCCGGGCTCCAGCTTCTTCCACGAGAAGGAGCGCGGGCGGAGCCTGGTCCGTTTCGCGTTCTGCAAGCGCGTGGAGACGCTGCGCGACGCCGGCGAGCGGCTACGCGTCTTCGGGCGGTGAGGGGGGTGTCTCACCTTCCCCGGGCCCGTCCGGCGCCGGGCCGGACCGAGGCGCGTCGGCCGCAGGCGTCCGGATCTCGGGGTCGTCCATGGAGGCTTCGGCGACCCGGATGTCCCACCTGCGCATCATCTGGATGAAGGCGTGCGCGATGTCCCGGTCGAACTCCGGACCCGCGCCCTCCTCGACGATCTTGAGCGCGCGCTCGGCGGGCCAGGCTTCGCGGTAGGGACGGTGCGTACGAAGCGCGTCGAACACGTCGCACACGTGGACGAGGTTCGACGCCTCGTGACACGCCCTCTGATACCTGAGCGAGGGGTATCCTCCCCCGTCGATGCGGATGTGGTGCTCGTAGGCGACCACGGCAGCGAGGTCGAGGTGCTCCTCGGCCTCCAGGATCATCCGCGCTCCCTCGGCGGGGTGGCTGTTCATGACCTCGCGCTCTTCGTCGGTGAGCTTCCCCGGCTTGTTCAGGATCTCCTCGGGGACCTTCACCTTGCCGAGATCGTGCAGCAGTCCGGCGATCCCGAAGGCACGGACCTCCCGGGGGCCCATGCCCAGGAACTCCGCCAGGGCCATCGTGAGCACGGCGACGTTCAGCGCATGGGTGACCGTGTACTGGTCGAACTGCTTGAGGCGCAGGAGCGGGATCAGGTAGGCCTGATCCCCGTGCATGGCCACCGAGAGCGAGCGCACGATCCCCTGGGCTTCCAGCATGTGGAGTTGGCGCCGCTCCTTCACCTCCGCGTGCAGCCATTCCACGCCCTCGATCTCCTCGCGCAGGGAATATCCGAGGGTTGCGGCGGCCGCACCTTCCACGAGAGCGCGCTCATTGACCGCTTCACCCCGGAGCGCCACCGTACCGTACCGTATCTGCGAGGGACGGCTCTGCCGTAGCTCGGCGCTGGGGATGGGCGTGCCGCTCATGCGGAGGTAGGCGTCCGCCAGGAAGGCGTCGAAGTCTTCCCTCGACACCGACCCCTCGAACTCCAGACGCTGGATCCCGGCGGCGGCGAGCCGCGGTCCCCAGTCCCATTGCCTGAGCTCGCGCAGCGGCACCCTGTCCAGCACGATCTCCGACCCGAGGAAGGTGAACAGGGGTCGCTCGTTCCGCTGCTGCAGATCGCATAGCGCCTCGTAGGCCCTGTCGATCGCGCGCTGCCGGGCCGGATGGTCGTCCGCGTACAGCGTCATCGTGGACACGGCCTGAGCCATGCTCGTAAGGAACCGAACGGCTTCGTCGATCATGGGGCCTCCCCCGCGCCGCCCTCGCTCTCGGGAAACAAGGCGTTGCGGATGTCCTCGTCCTTCGAGCGCGCGGCCGCCTGGAGGATCCGCACGACTTCCTCACGGTCCGCCCATTTCTGGGAGAGGACGCGCAACGCCTGGAGGGTCTGTGGCGTCGCATGCGCCAACCGGATCCTCCCGAAGAGCGTCCTTCCCGCCGTCACGAGGTCGAGCAGCGCCTTGAGCGCGAGGGTGGAGCGACTCGCACCGATGACCTTGACCGCCAGGGCACGGATGTCGGGCGACCGCTCCTCCGCCGCGACGACCCGGTTGACCAGCGTGGGCAGCACGGGGTCCGGCACCTCCTGCTGCAGCTCGAGCAACGCCATCCGCACCATGCGCTCGTCCGAGTCCATCAGGGAACCGACGAGGGCCCTGTCGCGGAGTCGAGGCTTGTCGAGAGCGAGCGGGAAGGCCTCACGCCGCACGCGCATGTCGGCGTGCTCCATGAACGGTTGCGGGTCGAAATCCTCGGGTGGGTCAGGGAGGCGTGCCAGGAGCGCGAGCATGTTGCGCTGCACGAACCAGCGCGTGTCCGAGAGACGCTCCACCGCGCGCGGCCCGACGACGGAGCCCATGCGCGAGAGCGCCTTGAAGACGTGCCGCCGGACCGTGCGGTCCTCGGTGTCCGAGAGGACGTCCAGCAGCGGGTCGACGGCGGCCTCGCCCATCGCTTCGAAGAGGGTCCTCAGCCCGTCGTCGCTCACCTGTCCGAACGACAGGATGCGCCGAAGCTCTTCGGGTCCCATGAGGTGTTGTCGCAACCGGTTCGCGACCGAGCTCTCCGGCGGCGCACCGGCGAGCACGTCCAGGAGCGCGTCGATCCCCCCGTCCATCACGATGTCTGCCACGGCTTTCGCGACGGTCGGTCCCCATGCGTCCATCTCCAGAGACATGTCGACGAGTCGCATCGCACCCGAAAGGGCCTCCCCCTTCTCCGCATCCGACTCGAAGATCGGCGCGGCGCGCGCGATCGCGTCCAGAACGTTGGTGTAGGCCTCCGGGTTGGGGTCCTTCAGATCCCATCCCGAGATGAGCGCCTCGATGTTCTCGCGCAGGGCCGTGTCCGCTTGGGATCGCTGCTGGGCGCTTCCTTGTTCGGCGTGCACGGCGAGCTTGGTGAGCAGGCGCGTCATCGATGTCGAGATCGACTGTTCCGAGCTCCGGGCCGCGGCGGTGAGCACCCTGACCACCGAATCCACGGCCAGACTCTGGTTGGTGTCCAACAGGAACTGGCGACGCTGCGCGCGGTCGCCTCCGAACTGGACGAGGCGGCCCAGCGTGTCGTCGTCGAGCGCATCGATCAGCCTGGAGACACGGTGCCTGACCTTGTCCGATTCGGCGCCTTTCGCCCCCTTGAGCTCGTCCGCGAGCTGCAGCAGGTATCCGACGATCACCTGGTCGTACGCGGACTCCTTGCGATGCTCGGAGATGCTGCGGGCGACCTCCGCGGCGTCCGGCACGACCTCGAGCGGCTCCTCGGAGGCGAGCGCGGCCTGGGCGAGCCCCAGCCATAGCGCGGTTGCCCGATCCGCCCGGTCGATGTCTTCGGCCGCCTGGTCGCCCTCCTTGATCTCCAGTCGCTCGTACCCCACGCGGTAGAGCTTCGCGTGCTCCCAGCGCGGCGCCTCCTCGGGCGTCAGGAGGCCGAGCGGCGTGCCGCCGCGCTCCACCTCCTGCGCCAAGGAGCCGAGCAGGCCGGCGACCTCCGAGGCACGGATCCCCTTCTCGAAGGACAGCGCCGAGAGTTGGTGGTCGTGCAGCCGGCGCGCCAGATCGGAGAGCACCGGATGGCGCTGATCCGTGGCCACCCCCTCGATCACGAGCTGTCGCTGCGCCACGCCGATGGAAAGCGTCCGCCGTACCTCGAAGATCTCCGCCAGGCGTCCGATGATGTTCTCCACCACGGGCGTGAGCGAGGGGTGCCCGGAGGGGTACATCGCGTACCGGTGTACGCCGATCGACAGCTCGACGAGGAACTCGCTGAGCTCCCGCGACAGGGCAGCGCGGTCCGGTTCAGGCGTTGTGCGGGTTTGGGTCACGAGGGGCGCGCCTGCCTTGCCGATTTGGGATGGCGGGATGCCCGAAGATACATTTCGCCTTGCCCCGACGCGACGTCGGGGTGGCTCGGAACCACGACGGACCCGTGAAAGACAACGAGAGACGGCACAACGGCGACGGCGCTTCCCTGGAGATCGGGGGGCGCATCTCCCTTTTCGGATACGACCCCACACCCGCGACGCTCCGCCTCCGCCCGCGCTCCCGATCCTGGCGCGTGGGTGGCTCCGTGCGCACGATGGCGTTGGCGCTCCTCGCGGCTCCGGTGGTCGGCCTGATTCCCCCACACGCTCCGTGGGTCCTCGGTGCGCTCGCGGGCGGTGGGTTCCTGGCCCGTCGACGCTGGACGGAGCGGTTCACGGTCCTCGACGTGGAGGGCACCTGCCCCCGATGCGGGGAGCCCGTGAAGGCGACTCGGGGCCGACTTCGAAGCCCCCACCCCGTGCTGTGCGAGTCCTGCCACTACGAGGCCTCGGTGGACGTTCCGCCCGAAGCGCTGCACAGGGAAGCGGGCCACCAGCAATAGCGGACCGGGAGGCCGACCAACGCTTCCGACCCCGGATGCCACTCAGGGGTGTGAGACAGGCAATGGCGATTCCCGATCTCTCGGACAGGGACCTCTCCGACCGGATCGTCCGCGGCGGTGACGAGGCGGCCTTCCGCGTGCTCTACCGGAGGCACACGCCGGCGCTCCTTCCCTTCGTTCTGAGGGTTCTGGGGGGCGCTGAGGCCGACGCGGAGGACGTGGTCCAGGACACGTGGGTGCGCGCGGTGCGGGCGCTCCCGCGCTTCCGATGGGAGTCTTCCCTGCGCACGTGGCTGCTGGGCATCGGGTTGAACAGGGCGCGCGAGGTGCTGCGCGGCCGGAACCGGGCCCCGGCGCACGGAGCCGAAGAGAGGGAGGTGCCCGTCCTGCCGCCTCCGACCGCGGAGCGGCTCGATCTCGAGCGTGCCATCGCGTGCCTTCCCGACGGATACCGGACGGTGTTGCTCCTGCACGACCTCGAGGGCTTCACCCATCCTGAGATCAGCGAGCGGCTGGACATCGCCATCGGCACGTCCAGGAGCCAGCTCCACCACGCACGACGCACGCTGCGGCGCCTGCTCGACCCCGCCGCGGAGGAAACCCGATGAACGACCACGACCTTCCCGACGAGCTCACCTCCGAGGAGCGCGAGGCCTTCGCCTCCCTCCCCAGGGAGCGCATCCCTCCGGCCACGCTGGAGGAGCGTGTCGTCGGCGCGCTGCGCGCCGAGGGACTCCTGTCCGACGCGACGAGACAGCGCGCCGGCGCGCAGGGTTTCCGACGCTCGTGGGTGGCCGCCGCCGTGGCGGCGGGCCTGGCTCTGTTCGTTTCCGGGGTGGCCGTCGGCCATTGGAGCGCGGGCGAGCGCGTGGCCGACGCCGTCTCCGCCGCGCTCGACCATGGCGCGGATCCGCAGCAGGCCGCCACGGAGGTCCAGGAGGCCGGATCCGAGTACGTACGGGCGGTGGCGCATCTCGCGGAGCTCGCCGGGCAGGACACCGGCGGCGAGCTCGCCTCCGGCGCGGAGGCCGCCCGGGTCGCGCTGCACGCGGCCGCGCTGGAGCTTGCCCGCGTTCGCCCGGACGACCCGACGCTGCGGCTGGTGCTCGCCGTCCTGGAGGAGCGGGCCGATGCCGCGTCGGACACGACGGCGGGCCCGGCGCGCAAGACGATCTGGTTCTGACCACCGACGCCGCGGGCTCGCTCGCGACGCACGCATATGAGGAGGGGACATGGGCAGGGCATGGCGGATGGCGCAGGCGGCGGCGATCGTCGCGCTGTTGCCGGCGGGCGCGGCCGCGCAGGCCGGGGAACGGTTGGTGTGCAAGGGTGGCGTGGACCCGGTGGGGTCGCTGGGGATCACGGGGATCTCCTGCGACCGATGCCAATTCTTCACGAACGGGAAGCTGCACCGGGCGGTGTTCTGGACGGAGCCCACGATCCTCGATCTGGACGCGTCCAACCCCGCGTCCTCGGTGCTGCGCGAGGGCGACGTCCTGGTGTCCGTGGACGGACAGCTCATCACCACGCGCGAGGGCAGCGCGCGCTTCTCGGCGCTCCCCCCGGACCGGCCGACCCGGCTGAGGGTGCGCCGTGACGGTCGCCTCGTGGACCTCACGGTTCCGGTCGCCGCCGCTTGTCCCTCGACGAAGGAAGCGGGCGCCCCGGTCGTCGCGGGGCGGGGCGTGCCCGCACCGCCTCCGCCGCCCGCCCGGGTCTCGGAGCCCGTCTCGCCCGGGGCACCGGTCGTGGTGAGGGAGCCGACTCCTCCCCACCCGCCCGCAAGGGTGACGGAGCCCCGGGCCGCAGCGCGCCCGGTGCCGCCCCCGCCTCCGCCCGCCCCCGCCCGCATGGCCCCGCACGCCTCGCTCGGCTTCGGGTTCCGCTGCAGCGAGTGCGTCTACCGCGAGGGAGAGGGTGACCAGCTCGGGCGGTGGACCTTCCCCGAGCCGCCGGAGGTGGTGGGCATCGACAAGGAGAAGG
This sequence comes from uncultured Gemmatimonadaceae bacterium, assembly GCA_964591135.1. Lineage (GTDB taxonomy): Bacteria > Gemmatimonadota > Gemmatimonadetes > Longimicrobiales > Gaopeijiaceae > SZUA-318. The sequence continues at coordinate 112,840 of CAZPZU010000006.1, forward strand.
ACGGCCGGGCGGCGAGCCTGCGGGCCGGAGACCACCTCGTCGCCCTGGACGGCGTTCCGCTCACGTCGGACGAGGGTGGACGACGCTTCTCGGAGATCCGCCCGGGCGATACGCTGCGATGGACGGTGGAGCGCGACGGCCGGGAGATCGCGGTGACCACGCGCGCCGTGGAGCGCGCGCCGGCCGCGCGCGTCGCCCGGGCCGTCGTCGAGGATCCCTCGACGGCACCGCTGCGCTTCTCGGGGATGGTGGGTGACGCGTCCGTCGAGGTGCGCGGCGGCGGGCGGGTCAACGTCATCGAGTCCGAGGACGGCAGGCTGGTGATCATCCGGACGGGGGATGCGGAGATCCGCATCCGTGTGCCGGGAGGTGAGGAACGCTGAGGGCGGTGGGGGCGAGCGCGGGCCGCGCTCGGACTCCCTCCGCTATTCGGGCGCCTCGCGCAGCACGGCGAGGGGGGGGCGGACCAGGAGGCTCCGACTCCCCACCAGCCCGACCACGACCGTGAGGCCCGCGACACCCGCCCAGATGGCCAGGAGCGGGACGAGGTGCACCGAGAAGTCCATCTCGAAGACGCGCGGCACCATGATCGCCGATGCGATCCACGCCAGGCCGAGCCCGGTGGCGGTGGCGAGCGTCCCCAGGGCCAGGTACTCCGCGAACAGCACCACCAGCACCTGCCGCCGACGCGCGCCCAGCGTCCTGAGGAGCGCCCCCTCGCGCATGCGCTGCACGCGGGAGCTGGCCAGCGCCCCGATCAGGACCACGACCCCGGCCAGCGCGGAGAACAGCCCGAGGAAGGCCACCGCCTGGCGCACGCGGGAGAGGATCTCGTCGATCGCCGACTGGACGCGCGAGAAGTCCAACGCGGACACGTTGGGGAACGCGCCTACGAGGGCGCGCTGGAAGGCGGCGCGCGCGTCCGCGTCCGGGATGCGCGCGACCATGATGATCGTCTGCGGCGCCTCGTCCACGGAGCCGGGCTCGAAGATCGCGAAGAAATTGGGCTCCAGCCGGTTCCAGTCCACCCGCCGGGTGCTGGTGACCACCGAGGGGACGTCCGTGCCGCCCACGTCCCAGGTGATCGTGTCGCCCAGACCCACCTGCAGGTCGTTGGCGATGCCCTCCTCGAGCGAGACCCTGGCCAGGCCGCCCGCGTCCACGCGTGTGCCGTTCTCCGAGCCCGGCGTGCCGTCCCACCACCTCCCCGTCAGGAGCGACTCGGCGGCTCCGAGTTTGGCGCGGTAGGTGTTGCGGTACTCGCGGCGCAGCGCCCAACGCTCGGGGCGCGGGCCGCCGGACGTGTCGGCGCGCAGTTCCGCGGGGGTGCGGCCGTTGATGGCGGCGATGCGTGACATGATGATGGGCGCCACGTCCGCGTCGGCCCGCACGTCCTCCGGCAGGAGCGCGCGCACCCCCTCGAGCTGGTCGGGCTGGATGTCGAAGAGCAGCACGTTCGGCCGCCCCTGCTCGAAGGAGACGGTGAGGTCGTCCACGAGGCTGCCCTGCACCTCCAGCACCGTACCGACGATGAACGCACCGAAGCCGAGGGCCAGCGTGACCGACACCGTCTGGTTCTGGGGCCGGAAGAGGTTCGAGACCCCCTGCCGGACCGGGTAGGAGGCCCGCGACGGGAACAGCCGGCGGGTGAGCCGGGTGAGCAGCCATCCCGTTCCCGCGAGGAGACCCACGGTGACCAGCAGCGCGCCGGCGAACCCGAGGCCGACCCCGGGCTCCGGGGCCTCCAAGACGCACAGGAGCACCACGCTGCCGAGGAGCGCGACGTAGGCACCCACATGCAGCGGGTCACGGCGCCGGCGTCGGGGCTCGAAGTCCTGGCGCAGTGCCTGCAGCGGTGGCACGTCGCGCACCTGTAGGAGCGGGATCAGCGCGAAGATCGCGGCCACCCAGACGCCGATGCCGAGCCCGGCCAGGGCCGAGCCGACGGAGAAGCGGGTCGTGACCCGCACCGGCAGCGCGGCGGCCAGAAGGGTGGGCAGCCATCGCTGCACGAAGGCCCCCAGCGCCACGCCCAGCACGGAGCCCAGCAGGCCCAGTGCGGCGGCCTGCAGGAGGTAGGCGGCGAACACCGTCCACTGGTCGGCGCCGATGCAGCGGAGGACCGCCACCCCTGGGCGCTTTTCGCGGATGTAGACGTGGATCGCGCTGGCCACGCCGATCCCGCCCAGCAGGAGCGCCCCCAGGCCCACCAGGGCGAGGAACCGCCCCAGGAAGCGCACGCCGTTGGACAGCCTGCGCGCCTGCTCCTCGGCGAGCGTGTAGCGCACCTGCGTGGCGTGGAAGATCGAGTCGTAGCGCGCCTCGATGCGGTCGCGCGCCGCCCGGTCCGGCAGCTTCAGGAAGACGTCGTATCGGGCCAGGCTGCCGAATCCGAGCAGGCCCGCCCGCTGGAGCGTCCGCTGGGAGACGTAGACGCGGGGGCCGACGGCGGTCTGGTAGCCGAGGTCCGTTGGAAGATCCTCGACGGTGCCGGCGAGCTCGAGGCGCATCCGCCCCACGACGATCGTATCTCCCCGCCGGACGCGCAGCTGCGTGAGCACGGCCGGATCGACGAGCGCGACGTCCTCCCGCACGTGGCTGCCCCAGAGGCCCGGCGGGTCGGTGGTCACCGCTCCGTAGAACGGATAGCCCGCGTCCATCGCCTGCACCTGCATGAGGCGGACGTCCCCGCTGCCCGGCGCGAGCACCATCGACAGGGCCGTCGTCACCCGGGCCGTCTCGACGCCGGCCGCATTCAGCGAATCGACGATGCGGGTGACCGAGTCCGGGAGGGCACGGTTCGCCTCGAGGCGCGCGTTCGCGCCCATGAGGACGTCGGCCGACTCCTGCACCGAGCGGGCCACGTCGTCGCGGAAGGAGTGGATCGAGACGAGGGCGGCCACCCCCAGCGTGATCGACGCCATGTAGACGCCCACGCGGCGCGCTCCGTGCCGGCTCTCGCGGAGCGCGAGGCGTAGCGCGAAGCCCAGCTTCATATGCGTGTCGCCTCCCCGTCCGGGGCGCCGCCATTGCCGCCCACCGGCTCGTCCGACACGATCGTCCCGCCTGCCAGGCGCACGACCCGGTGGGCCCGCGCCGCAAGCGAAAGGTCGTGGGTCACCAGCACGAGCGTGGTGCGCGCGGCGCGGTTCAGCTCCTCCAGCATCGCGATGATCGTTGCCCCCGTCTCCTGGTCCAGGTTGCCCGTGGGCTCGTCGGCGAAGAGGATGCGCGGCTGGTTCGCGAACGCGCGCGCCAGGGCGACGCGCTGCTGCTCTCCACCCGACAGCTGCGCCGGGTAGTGGTCGAGGCGGTCGCCGAGGCCGACGCGCTCCAGCAGGTCGACCGCGCGGTCTTTGGCCCCCCGCGCCCCGCCCTGCAGCTCGATGGGCACCAGGACGTTCTCCAGCGCGGTCAGCGTCGGAAGGAGGTGGAAGGTCTGGAAGACGAAGCCGACGCGGCGGGCACGAAACTCGGCACGGCCGTCCTCGGTAAGATCGAAGAGATTCTGCCCGTCGAGCTCGACCTCTCCCGCTGAAGGCTCGTCCAGCCCGGCCAGCAGGCCCAGCAGGGTGGTCTTGCCACTCCCCGACGGTCCGACCACGGCGATGAACGCTTCGGGGGGCACCTCCAGGTCGATGGAGCGTAGCACGCGAAGCGGCTTGCCCCCGCTCAGGTACGTCTTCTCGAGGCCCCGGGCCACGATCATCATATGAACCACCGACTCCTTTCCTTGCTCTGCATCGCCGCCGTGGGCTGTTCGCCCTCCGAGCCGCGTACGGACGCGGCCGCGGGCGTGGCGGAGCGCGCCGCTCCTGCGGCGCCCGCGCCCGACTCCGCCCCGACCGAGAAGGTGGGCCCGGTGGTCGTCTTCCTGGGCACCAGCCTCACGGCCGGTCTGGGCCTCCTCCGCGCGGAGGATACCTACGTCGCACGTCTGGGGGAACTGGCGGACTCCGCCGGCCTGCCCATCCGGGCGGTCAACGCCGGGGTGTCCGGAGAGACGAGCGCCGGCGGGCTGCGCCGACTCGACTGGGTTCTGCGCGAGCCCGTGGACATCCTTTGCGTCGAGCTGGGCGCGAATGACGGGCTTCGGGGTCAGGACCCCGACGCGACGGAAGCCAATCTGCGCCGGATCGTCGAGGAGACCCGGGCGAAGTACCCCGACGTCCGTATCCTGATTGAGGGGATGGAGGCGCCTCCCAATCTCGGGCCTGCCTACACGTCGCGCTTCCACGCCATCTTCCCGACGGTCGCGAAGGAGACGGGCGCGGCGCTCGTGCCGTTTCTCCTGCAGGGTGTCGCGGGCATCCCCGAGCTCAACCAGTCGGACGGAATCCACCCCACCCCGGAAGGCCACCTGATCATGGCGCACACCGTCTGGCCCGTCCTGGAGCCGCTGGTTCGCGACTGGTACGCGGCGCACCCCGCGGCCGCCCGGGAGGCACGATGAAGAGGCCGGCCATCAGCCCCGGCAGCCTGGTCCTCGCCTCCGCAGCGGGCCTCCTCTCGCTCTTCCTCGTCGTGGGATGGGTCCTCCCCGGGACGTGGGCGGCCGAGCGATCCGCGGTGCTCGACGTGTCGCCGGCTCAGCTCTACCCGTGGATGGACTCCCCGTCGGGATGGCAGCGGTGGACCCCGTGGCCCGATTCCGGCGTCGTGCGCGAAGGACCGGAGCACGGCGTCGGTGCACGCCTCGCGTGGGACGACGAGGAGCTCGGCGATGGCTCCTTCGAGATCGTCCAGACGGTGCCGGACTCGGTGGTGCGCTACCGCGTGGTCGTGCAGGGAGGGGCGATGCACACCGACGGCACCCTACGCCTCCGGCCCGACGGGACGGGCACGCGCGTCGAGTGGCGCGAGGAGGGCGACTTCGGGAACAACCCGCTCATGGGGTACTGGGCACGGTTCATGGCCCACGCCCAGGGCGCCGAGCTCGAGAAGGCACTCGAGCGCCTCGGCGAGCTCGCGGAGCGCCGACGTGAAGAGACGTCCGCCGACTCGACGACGGCGGACGCCTCCTAGTGTGGTGCCGCAGAAATGCCTCGGCCATTCGAGCGCCGGTGCATCCGGCCCTGCCGCGTTGCTCAGCCTCGAAATAGCGCTGCCGACAACGCTACGCGCTGTAACCCTCGTTGTCGCGCCTTGCAGGATCCGGCGCGCGCGGGGTACTCCCCTCTTTCAGCGACCTGCTAACCCTGCTGCCGCGCCCAGGCGATCAGGTCCTGGTTGCTCTTGGTCTTCCTCATGGCGCCGAGGAGCTCGTTCATCGCCTCCGCGGGCGGAACGGCACCCAGCTGACGCCGCATCGCGCGCGACAGCCAGAGTGCATCGTCGTCCAGGAGCAGCTCCTCCTTCCGTGTGGCCGAGGCGTTCAGGTCGATCGCCGGGTAGATCCGTCGGTCGGCCAGCTC
>CAZPZU010000007.1:0-116676 GCA_964591135.1 uncultured Gemmatimonadaceae bacterium
ATTTGTTTCTTGTCATCACAGCTCATGTGCCTTCATGAGTGACAAGCCAACTAACTCATCTCTAGCCTACGCCAATTCCCTGGAGATTGGAGGTTGGCGAGAGCATGCTGCAACCTACCGTGGGCTTGGGGAGGTCGACAGCATTCCCGTCCTTCCCCGTCTTCGACCCCGCGCTACTGGCATTCTGTTGTTGTGTTGTCCTGCGATGCCTGCCGACCCCTCGGTCGGGGCCCTTGGCGGGTCTAATCCCCCCCGAAGGGGTCGCTGAGCTCCCGTCCGAACTCGGGACGATCGAGGGGGCTGCGGATTCCGATCCCCGTCTGATCGACCGCGTGCAGGTAGATCATGGTGGTGCGGATGTCCTTGTGACCGAGGAGCTCCTTCACCTTCCGGATGTCGCATCCGTCCCGCAGCAGTTGGCTGGCGAAGGAGTGCCGGAGCGTGTGGCACGTGGCAGGCTTGAGGATGCCGGATCGGCGGACGGCCTGCTTCATCGCTCGCTGCATGGCACTCTCGTGCAGATGTTGCCGCCCCTCCCGGCCGGTGGTGGGATCGACCGAGGTCCGAGCGGCGGGGAAGAGGAACTGCCAGCCAATCTCCCATCCGGCCTCCGGGTCCTTCCGATGCAAGGCACCGGGCAAGGAAGCCCAGCCGCCGCCCCGCTCGCGGTCCGATCGGTGCTGCTCGGCGACCCGGCGGGCTTGCCTGCTCACGTGCTCGTGCACGTTGTCCGGAAAGAGGACGTAGCGGTCCTTCATCCCCTTGCCGTCCCGGACGGTGATTTGTCCGAGCTCGTAGTCGAGGTCCTTGAGCCGCAGGCCGAGGCACTCGTTGAGTCGCATCCCCGTTCCGTATAGGAGCGCGCCGATCAGGCGGTAGCGTCCTCGCAGCTCCGCGAGCACGGCCCGCACCTCCCTTCGCGACAGCACGACGGGCACTCGACTGGTCCCCCTCGCCCGCGGGACCTCCGCCGCTTCCTCTCTCCCGAGGACTTCGCGGAAGAGGAAGGACAGGGCGGAGGCGGCCTGGTTGCGACTCTTTGGCGCCAGCCGCGCCCGCAGCGCGAGATCCTCCAGGAATGCCTCCACGTGGCTCCGCTCCAGCGCCATCGGGTGGAGGGTCCTGTGGAAGCGCAGGAATCGATCGATCCAGCCGAGGTAGACCTCCTCCGTCCTGGGACTGTACTCGCGGGTCCGGAGGATGTCGCGGGTGCGTCCGACGACGCGCTCGATGAGGGGGTAGTGTGCCATCCCTCACCCTCGGCGCACCAGCGGGGCGCCGCGATACCTCGCTGGGACCGCCCGCCGTTCCGTCGTCCCGCGGCCCGCCTCCCCTACCCGACGATCTCCAGGATCTCCGCCTCCACCCGCCCGTCGCGGATCACCACCTTCGCCACGGTCACGGGGAGCGAGAAGCGCCGGGGACCGGCGCTGCCCGGGTTGAGGTAGAGCACGCCGTCCTTCTCCTCGGCCACGGGGCGGTGCGTGTGGCCGCTTACGACCATGCCGACGCCGGCGGCGACGGGGTCGAGGTCGAGGTCCAGCAGGTCGTGGAGGATGTAGGCGAGGACGCCCCCGGAGCCGGCCCCGCCGGGGCGGCCGTCCCTGGCGCCGAGGTCGACCATGGCCGTGGCGGGCAGGGTGCGGCGCAGCTCGCCCATGTCGGTGTTGCCGCGCACGGCGTGGACGGGCGCGGTCTCCGCCAGGCGCTCCAGGATCCGGGGGTCGCCGACGTCGCCGGCGTGCAGGATGAGCGCGCTGCCCTCCAGCGCGTGGATCGCCTCCGGCCGCAGCAGGCCGTGGGTGTCCGAGATGACGCCGATCGTGCGCACGGCGGCGACTCCTTTCTTGCTCTCCGGTGGGCCCGGCGCTCAGGTTGGGGCGCGCCCTCTCGCTACCGCTACCCCGAGGTCTCCGTGTCGTGCGCGCAGTGCCAGGGAATCCTCCAGGAGTTCGACAGCCGCGTCACGCGCGGCGAGCTGCGCCGCTACCGGCGGCGCGGCGCCTCGGGCACCACCTCCGCCTGACACCGTCATGGACCTCCCCTTCTTCACCCTCGACGTCTTCACGGACCGCACCTTCGGCGGCAACCCGCTGGGCGTCTTCCCGGACGCGGCGGACCTTCCCTCCGCCCTGATGCAGCGCATCGCCCGGGAGATGAACCTCTCCGAGTCGGTGTTCCTCGGCCCGCCGGAAGCCGACGGCGACGCCCGCGTACGCATCTTCACGCCGGGCGTGGAGGTGCCGTTCGCGGGCCATCCCACCGTGGGCACGGCGATCTGGCTGGGCTCCCACCTCGACGACGCGCCCACCGACGGGACGCACACGCTGGTCCTCGAGGAGAACGTGGGGCCGGTGCCGGTGGACGTGCGCTTCGAGGACGGGGACCCGGTCTTCGCCCGCTTCACCACCGCGGTCCTCCCCGAGCACCGCCCAACGCCCGTCGCCGACGCGGACCTGGCGCGCATGGTGGGCCTCGACCCGTCCGACCTCTCCCCGGACCTGAGTCCGGAGATGGTGTCGTGCGGGCTTCCCTACCACGTGATCCCCATCGCCTCTCTCGACGCGGTGGTGCGCGCGGTGCTGGACACGGCGCTGTGGAAGCGGCTGGTCGCCCCGCTGTGGGCCGACCACGTCTACCTGATCTGCATGGAGACCGAGGACCCCGACGCCGACGTGCACGTGCGCATGTTCGCGCCGGCGGCGGGCGTGCCGGAGGACCCGGCCACGGGGTCGGCGGCGGCGGCTCTCGGCGGCTACCTGTCCAAGGCGGACGGGAGCGATGCGGGCTCGCTCCGCTGGACCGTGGAGCAGGGGCTGGAGATCGGCCGGCCGTCCACGATCCACGTCGAAGCCGACCGCTCCGGGGGCGCTACCACCGGGGTGCGCGTGGGCGGCTCGGCGGTCTTCGTGAGCCGCGGCACGATGTCGGTCCCGGAATGAGACGGGGGAGGCGACACGTGCTTCTGGGGTCCGTCGTCGGCGTCGTGGCGCTGGTCGCCTTGCTGGCGTTCGGGGTCGCGCCCCGCGCGCTGGGCGGGATGATGAACCGCACCCTCGCCGCCGCCGACGCCGCGCCGGTGAGCGAGGAGGCCCGGCGCCTGCACGCGACCCTCGACGTGGTGGACCTCCACGCCGATGCGCTCCTGTGGAGGCGGAACCTCCTGCGCCGCGGAACCTGGGGCCACACGGACGTCCCGCGCATGATCGAGGGACGCGTCGCCCTGCAGGTGTTCACGACGGTCACGAAGACGCCCCGGGGGATGAACATCGAGGCCAACGCGGGCAACTCGGACAACATCACGCTCCTGGCCGTCCTGGAGCGGTGGCCGCCGCGCACGTGGGGCAGCCTCCTGGAGCGCGCGCTCTGGCAGGCGGACAAGCTGGGTCGCTTCGCGGCGGACAGCCACGGCCGCCTCGCCATCATCCGCACCCGCGCGGACCTGGACGGCTACCTGGCGCTCCACCGGGACGATCCCGAGACCGCGGCGGGGTTCCTGGGCATCGAGGGCGCCCAGGCCCTGGAGGACGACGTCGCCAACGTCGACCGCCTCTTCGACGCGGGCTTCAGATTGTTCGGCCTCACGCACTTCTTCGACAACGAGGTGGGGGGTTCGGCCCACGGCGTCGAGAAGGGCGGGCTGACGCCCTTCGGCAAGCGGGTCGTCGCGCGCATGGAGCGGCTCGGCATCCTCGTGGACCTGGCCCACGCCTCCCCCTCGCTCATCGACGACGTGCTCGCCGTCGCGAAGCGCCCGGTGGTGGTGTCGCACACGGGGGTGAAAGGCACCTGCGACAACCGACGTAATCTGGACGACGGCAGGCTGTCCGCCATCGCGGCCACCGGCGGGGTGGTCGGTATCGGCCTGTGGGATACGGCGGTGTGCGGCACGACGCCGGCCGACTGGGCCCGCGCCGTCCGCTGGGCGGCGGGCGTGGCCGGGGTGGATCACGTGGGGCTGGGCTCCGACTGGGACGGCGCAGTGGCCACGATGATCGACGCTTCGCAGACGGTACGACTGACGCAGGCCCTGCTGGACGAGGGCTTCGGCGAGGAGGGTATCCGCAACATCATGGGTGGTAACGCGATCCGCGTGCTGATGGAATCGCTGCCGCCCGAGGTGACCGCGGGGGGCTGACGCCCCCCGCCCTGCCCGGAGACGCCATGAGCGGCAAGCTCGACCTGACCGTCGGCCAGAGGGCCGCGCGCGCGATGACCGTCACCGCGGACCACGTGCGCGCCTACGCGGAGATCACCGGCGATCACAACCCGCTCCACTTCGACGAGGGCTTCGTGGCGCGCACGAAGTTCGGTCGGCTGGTGGCGCAGGGGGGGATTACCACCGGCATCCTGCACGCGCTGGTCGCCGAGGACATGCCGGGGCCGGGGACCGTGTTCCTCAGCCAGAACTGGAAGTTCACCGCGCCGGTCTACATCGGCGACCGGATCACGGCGACGGCGGAGGTGCTGGACGTCCACGACACGAAGCCGGTGTGCCGCCTGGCCGTGCGCGTCGCCCGCGACGACGGCGACGCAGGCGACCAGGAAGTGCTGGCGGGAGAGGCCTGGTGCTACCGCTTCGTGCCGGAGTGAGCGCGGCGGCTCGGGGCTCGGGCGTCGCCGTCCTTCTGGCGCTCCTCGTCGCCGCGCCCGCCCTCTCCGCCCAGACGATCGTGGGCCGCGTGCTCGACGACGCCCGCAACTCGCCGGTGGCCGTGGCGATCGTGCGCCTGCTGGACGAGGAAGACGAAGAGCGCGCGCAGGCGATCGCCGACTCGCTGGGCCGCTTCACCCTCGCGCCCCCGGAGAACGGCCACTACGTGCTGGAGGCCGTGCGCCTGGGCTACGAGCGCACCCGCTCCCCCCTTCTCGACATGCACGAGGGCGGCTCGGTGCCGCTGGACCTGATGATGAGACCGCTCCCCATCGGGCTGGAGGGCTTCAGGGTCACCGTGGAGCAGGAGGCGAGCGAGCTTCTCACCCCTATGGGGCTCACCCCCGCACGGCTCGGCAACCGCTGGATCGACCGGGACTTCATCGAGTCGGTCCAAGCGAAGAGGGACATCGGCAGCGTGATCCGGTGGAAGAACATCCCGGGTGCGTACGTCATCAACGGCGACAACGCGACGAGCACCAGCGGGGTGCCGCGACTGTGCATCCAGCTCCAGCGGGGCCGGGGGATGGGGGGCAACGGGTGCGCGCTGCTGGTCCTGAACGGGATGGTGGTTCCGGAGGAGGCGGCAGTGCTCATCGATCCGGATGCCTTCGAGGCGGTGGCGGTGCTCAGGCCCACGGAGGCGACCACGTATTGGGGGACGCTGGGCGGCGCGGGCGCGGTTCTGATGTGGACGACGCGCGACACGGGGCGATGAGGGGGCGGGCCTCCCGTCGCCTGGCCGAACGACCCGGACGTGCGTAGGCTGGGGAACCTCTCGGACCGGAGACCCCCATGCGCCACACGACGCCGTCCCTCGCCGTTCTCGCCGCCGCGCTCGCGGCGGCCTGCGCCCCGCAGCCCCGCGCCGACGTCGAAGCGACGGCCGCCGGGGCCGCGCCGTGGGACTGGTCGGATTCGACGGTCTTCGCCGCGGTGAACCAGGTGCGTGCGGGCCGCGACCTGACGCCGGCCGCGTGGCCGGGCGGCGCGCGGGTCGCGGTGCTCATCTCCTTCGACGTCGACAACGAGACGGTGCAGGGGCTGCGGGACGGCACGGTGAGCGTGGGCCCGCTGTCCCAGGGACAGTACGGGCACCGCACGGCGCTGCCGCGCGTGCTGCGCCTGCTCGAAGGTGAGCGCGTGCCGGCCACCTTCTTCTTCCCCGCCTGGAGCCTGAAGATCGCGCCGGAGCAGGTCGGGATGATCCAGGCGGCGGGGATGCACGAGATCGCGGTGCACGGGTGGATCCACGAGCGAAACTCTGCGCTGGACGGGCCCACCGAGCGGCGCCTCCTCGAGCAGGCCGTGGACGCGGTCACGGAGATCGCCGGCGGGCGGCCGGTGGGCTACCGCGCCCCCTCGTGGAACTTCAGCCCGAACACGCTGTCCATCGTGCGCGACATGGGCTTCCTCTATGAGAGCTCGCTCATGGCCGACGACCGCCCGTACGAGCTGGTGCAAGCGGGCGAGCCGACGGGCATCGTCGAGCTGCCGGTGGAGTGGATCCTCGACGACGCGCCGCTCTTCAACCCGCAAGGCGACAGCTACAGCCCGCCGCGGGACGTGATGCAGGTGTGGATCGACGAGTTCGACAAGGCGTGGGAGGAGCGCACGATGTTCCTCCTGACCATGCACCCGCACATCAGCGGCCACCGCTCGCGCATCGTGGCCCTGGAGGGGCTCATCGACCACATCCAGGCGAAGGGCGGCGCGTGGTTCGCCACCCACGAGGAGGCGGCGCGCTACGTGAAGGAGCAGGCGGGAATGTAGCCCGGCGACGTCCGCGGCGGCCGGGACGCTAAACGCCGGTCGCGCGCCGGCGCTCGCTCAGGCCAGGCGCGCCAGCGCCTCGGTCAGCCCGGCCAGGTTCTCGAGCCGCTCCACGCCGGCCGGGAGCGCGGCGGCGCTCATCCGCGCGGCCGCTCCGCCCCCGACGAGCAGGCCGACGGCGGGACCGAGGGCGCGGCGCAGCGCGCCCAGCGCGTCCACCGCATCGGACACCGTGTCGGCGTTCACCACGCTCAGCGCCACGGCCCGCGCGCCTACCGCCTGGGCGGCCCGGGCGATCTCGTCGGCCGGGAGGTCCACACCGAGGTAGGTGACCTGCCACCCCTCGAGCCCCGCGGCGGCGGCAACGAGCATCGCCCCGAGTCCGTGGCGCTCGCCGGGTAGCGTCGCCACCACCAGGCGCGGGCCGTTCGCCCCGCCCGCCACCGGCTCGTGCAGCCAGGCGAGCACGCTCTGGATCACGCCGGTGCACAGGTGCTCGTGGGCGGGCCCGAGGGTGTCCCGCGCCCATGCGTCGCCCACCCGGTGGAGGAGGGGCGTGACCACGTCCTCCAGGAACGTGTGCACACCGAGGGTGACTGCGGCCCGCCGCAGCACCGCCTCCAGCCCGTCCCCGTCCAGTCCCGCCACCCGCTCGAACGCCGAGGTCACCAGGGCTTCGACGTCGTTGCGCCCGTTGGCGGACTCGGTCGTCAGCGGCACGTAGCGGCGGCTCCGGTCCTCAGCATGGAGCTGTTCCAGCTCCTCGTCCGGCAGCGACGCAATGAGGCTGATGGGCCGCCCGGCCTCGGTGAGCGCGTGCAGACGCCGCAGACGCTCCACGTCCCGGTCGGAGTACAGGCGCTGGCCGCCTTCGGATCGTCCGGGATCGACCACCCGATACCGGCGCTCCCACGCGCGCAGGGTCGCGGGCGTCAGCCCGGTCCTCTGCGCCACAACCCGGATCGGGTGACGGGGTTCGTGCGTCGTAGACATAAGCCACGATAGCCGACCGTAAAAGCTTTGTCAAACTTAGAATTTGGACATTGTCTTGACATCAGAAGCAGCGGAGTGCATATTCTTGGACAGAGATTGAACAGATACCTCGTAGCGCGGAGTTCTACCGATGATTCGTAAGCTGACCCTCATGGCCGCCGCGGCGGCCCTCGTAGCGGCCCCCGTGGCCGCAACCGCCCAGATGAACCCCACCCCGATGAGCCAGAAGGACATCGTCACCGTGGCCGTTGAGGCCGGGTCGTTCACGACGCTGGCGAAGGCTCTCGAGGCCGCGGACCTGGTGGAGACCCTCCAGGGCAACGGGCCGTTCACGGTCTTCGCCCCCACGGACGAGGCCTTCGCCGCGCTGCCCGCCGGCACGCTCGACGCCCTCCTGAAGGACAAGGATCGTCTCATCGAGGTCCTCACCTATCACGTGGTGGCAGGTAAGGTCACGGCCGATCAGGTGGCCAAGCTCGACCACGCCAAGACCGTCGAGGGCGCCGACGTGCGCATCTCCATGAAGGACGGTAGCGTCTACATCAACGACGCGAAGGTCGTCACCGCCGACGTGATGGCGTCGAACGGCGTGATCCACGTCATCGACAAGGTGATCCTCCCGCCGGCGAGGTAAGGCGCCCCCGTCCCGGCTCCACGCCGGACGGTGTTCGCGGACGAATCCAGTCTCCACCCACGAGGCGTGCGCTCCAGGCCGGCTCCCCGCAGCAGGACGCGGGGAGCCGGCTCTGTCTTCGCCGGACGGGGCGCGCCGAGCCGAACGGCTCGGCGTCCCTCCGCTACTCCGCCCTCAGGGCGCGGATCCCCGTCGTGCGCGCGGCGCGGAGCGCCGGCAGCGCCCCCGCCGCCCCCGCGATGAGGAGCAGCACGAGCCCCATCCCGACGTACGTCGCCGGGTCGGTGGCGCGCACCCCGAAGAGGAGCGAGGCGACCAGCCGGCCCCCCACCAGCGACAGCACCACCCCCGCCCCGATGCCAACGGTCGCCAGCGCCAGCGTGCGGCCCAGCACGCTCCACACCACGCCCTCCGCCGAGGCGCCGAGGGCCATGCGGATGCCGATCTCCGGCGTGCGCTCGGCCACGGAGTGTGCCAGCACTCCGTAGATGCCGAGTCCGGCCAGGAGGAGCGCCGCGGCGCCGAAGGCCCCGAGGATCCCCAGGGTGAAGCGCCGCGCGGAAACTGCGCGGTCCACCCGGGACTCCATCGTCCAGAACTCCCGCGTAGGCATCGACGGATCGATCTCCCGCAGCACCGCCGACACCGCCGTCGCCGTCCGGGCGTCGGGCAGCGCGGATCGTACGACCATGTCCAGCGTGCCGAAGTCGGGCATCTGGGTCCACGGGAAGTAGACCTCGGTGCCGGGGGGAAGCTCCGGAGAGAGGTGGTGCACGTCCTTCACCACACCCACGATGGTCCGCACCTCGTCGTTCTGCAGGATCCGCCGCCCCACCGCCTCCTCACCGGGGAAGGCGCGGCGCGCGCCCGTCTCGTTGATCAACACGACGGGCTCGGAGTCCTCGAGGTCGTCGCGTGTGAAGTCGCGGCCCGCGACCAGGGGGATGCCCATCGCCGGGAGGTATCCGGGGTCCACCATGTGCGGGAAGAGTGAGAAGCCAGGGGCATCCTCGGCCTCCGGGCGATCGGCCACGCGGAAGCCCCACGTCCGGTTGCGGCCCAGGGGCGACGCGTCCACGAACCCCACGTGCTCGACGCCGGGCACGGCGGCCACGCGGTCGGCGAGGGCAGCGTAGAAGTCGGTGCGCTCGAGATTGGACTGGAAGTCCACGCCGGGGTTGAGCTGCCACGCGACCAGGTGCGCCGGATCGAAGCCGAGGTCCACGTCCAGCACGGCGCGGAAGCTGCGCACGAGCAGCCCGCCCGCGACCAGGAGCACGCAGGCCAATGTCACCTCGGCGATCACCAGCGTCTCCCGCATGCGCCGAGCGCTCCGGCTGGCGCTCGCTCCCCTGCCCCCGGAGCGCAGCACGGTGGCCTCTCCCCCCTCGGCGACCTGGAGCGCGGGCACCAGGCCGACGAGGAGCCCGGTGACGACCGCCACACCCGTCGCGAACAGGAGCGCGGCGCCGTCGACGCGCACGCCGGACAGGAGGGGGATTCGGCTCGCGGCATTCCCCGCGACCAGGTGCGTGGCGCCCCACGCCAGCACGCTGCCCAGCGCCGCACCGGCGACGGCGATGGCCAACGTCTCCAGAAGTAGCTGGCGGACGAGCCGGCCCCGGGATGCCCCCAGCGCCTTGCGCACCGCCACCTCGCGGGCCCGACCGGGGGCGCGCGCCAGGATGAGGTTCGAGACGTTCACGCATACGATGAGCAGGAGCGTGCCGGCCGCCGCCGCCAGCAGGAGCAGCGCCGGGCGGAAGGGGCCGGCGATGTGCGCCTGCAGCGGGTCCACCTTCGCGCCCAGCCCCCACCGGCGCGGCTGCTCCTCCTGGAGCGCCGCCACGATGGCGTCCAACTCGTCCTGCGCCGCCTTGGGCGACACGCCCGGACGCAGTCGTCCGATCATGAACGTGGTGTTGCCCTGCCGGTCCGTCTCCGGCGCGATGGGCCAGGGGAGGAGGAAGTCCACGCTCACGCCGGGGCTGAAGATCGACGAGAAGTCGAAGGACGCCGGCAACACGCCCACCACCGTCCACGGCTCGTCGTTCAGCGTGATCGCCCGCCCGACGATGCCCGGGTCGGCGGCGAAGCGCCGCACCCAGAAGCCGTGGGTGAGCATGACCGCGCGCGGGCCGTCCCACACCCCCTCGTCCGGGGTGAAGTCGCGGCCCAGGAGCGGCCGGACACCCAGCACGTCGAGGAAGTCGGCGGCGACGCCGGCCCCCACCAGGCGCTCGGGCTCGCCGTCGCCGGTAAGCGTGTAGGCGCCCTGGTCGAAGAAGGCGTTGTAGCCGGTGAGGCCCTCGAAGGAGCGCGCCCGCTCGCGGAAGTCCGTCAGGTTCGACGTGCGCGACGTGAACGCCGACAGCGACGTCGCGCCGGGCCGCGCCGCGTTGGCGACCCACACGAGCGCCCCGGGGGCCTCGAAGGGGAGCGGCGCCAGGATCAGC
Organism: uncultured Gemmatimonadaceae bacterium; assembly: GCA_964591135.1. Lineage (GTDB taxonomy): Bacteria > Gemmatimonadota > Gemmatimonadetes > Longimicrobiales > Gaopeijiaceae > SZUA-318. The sequence goes on from CAZPZU010000007.1 coordinate 10,511, forward strand.
GGCTTCAGGACGCTGAACACCGCGGTGGCCGCGCCCACGCCCAGCCCGATCACCGCGGCCGTGAAGAGGGCGAACCCAGGGGTACGCCGCAGCGTGCGCGTGGCGTACGCTCCGTCCTGGGCCAGGCCGGCGAGGAGGGTCGATCCGGTCATGGGGCTCTCTCCGGAGGTTGGGTCGGTCAGGGAGTGGAAGAGGCGCGTCGCGAGCCTATGCGTTCCGCGTCCCATGGCGAGGACGAGCGCCTCGCGGGTGTACCAGCGCCGAGCCGCGCCGAGCCGACGGGTCCGCGCAAGCCGCACGAAGTCCTCGTGCAGGTCGCCGAGGATCGCCGGGCCGGCGGGATCGTCCTCGAGGGCGCGCTCCAGCAGGCGCCGCGCCAAGCGGGGGGGCTCTTCCCTCATGCTTCGTCCAGGCGGGGGCCGAGGCCGCGGAAGTAGTCCAGCAGGACGTCCCGCGCTTGGCGCACCGCCTCGCGGCCCCGCTCCGTCACCAGCAGGCGGCGCATGGGGTGGCCGCCCCGCTCCGGGACCTCGCTGGGCTCCATCTCCCAGCGCAGGAAGCCCTTCTCCGCCAGCCGGTCGATGGTGCGGTAGAGGGCGCCCCGCGTTACGCGCCGCTCGGCGTTCTCCTCCAGGTCGTCCCGGACCCGGTTCGCGTACGGGGCGTCCTCCTGCCGGAGGATCGACATCAGCACCAGCAGCTCGAACTCGCCGACCTTGGGCATGGGGACTCCGCGTCGAGGTGCATGCAGGGACTTGGCGTAGTCTACTTTTTATACTACGAGTGCCGGGAACGAGGCGTTTCACCAGCCCGTCTCGATGATTCGGACGGCGCAGGCGAGCGGAAGGTTGGAATGGACGGATCCGTTCGACGCGCGGAGGCGCGTCCCTCCACATTGCCCGCCGCATCAGCCATCCGCAGGTTGGTGCGAACCCTCCGTCGGCTCCACCTCGAACCCGGCCGCACGCATGGCTCCGCGATCTCCCGCTCCGCTTTCCTCGTCCCGCGCTCTCCACCTGGTCGCCGCCCTCCTCTTGACCGCGCCGGCCCTCCTCGCCGCGCAGGATGCCGCCCCGCGGCACCTGACCGTGGACGACCTCTTCCGCGTCGAGCGGGTGGGCTCGCCCCAGGTGAGCCCCGACGGAGCGTGGATCGCCTACACCGTGTCCCGCACCTCCCTGGAGGAAGAGAAGAGCACGACGCGCGTCTGGATGGTGCCGGCCGCCGGCGGGGACGCGGTTCCCCTCACCGCCGAGGGGAAGTCGGCGTCGTCACCGGACTGGAGCCCGGACGGGAGGTACATCTCCTTCCTGGCGGCGCGGGACGGCGGCGAGACGCAGGTCTGGGTCCTGGACCGACGGGGCGGCGAGGCCTGGGCCCTCACCGACGTGAAGCAGGGCGTGGGTGGCTACGCCTGGAGCCCCGACGGGGGACGGCTGCTGCTGACGATCCGCGACCCCGACCCGAAGGCCGACGAGGAGAAGAAGGAGAACGCCCCCCGGGACCCGTGGGTCATCGACCGCCTGGAGTTCAAGCGCGATGGCGTCGGCTACCTGACCGGCGACCGGCACACGCACCTGTACGTCTTCGACGTCGCCACGAAGGAGCTCCGCCAGCTCACGACGGGCCGCTGGGACGAGAGCCAGCCGGCGTGGAGCCCGGACGGGACGCGGGTCGCGTTCTCCTCGACGCGCACGGAGGACCCCGACCTCGACCCCAACTCGGAGATCTGGGTGGTGGACGCGGGCCTCGTCGAGCCGACGGACGCCCCGACGCGGCTCACGGACAACCCCGGCGCGGATACGCAGCCGACGTGGAGCCCGGACGGAAGGACCGTCGCCTACGTGACGGCCACCGACGTGAAGGCGATCTGGTACGCCACGTCGTACCTCGCGGTGGTCCCCTCGACGGGCGGCGAGGCGCGCATCCTCACCAAAGCCCTCGACCGCAACCCGTCGAGCCCGCGCTTCAGCGACGACGGCCGCTGGATCTGGTTCGGCCTGGAGGACTCCGCGGAGGACCAGGTCGCGCGCATCCATCCCGACGGCTCGGGCCTCGAGCGTCCGGTGGCGGGACCGCTCTCCGCCGGGAACTTCGACTGGGCGGGGGGGACGTTCGCCGTGGAGGTGGGCACCCTCGACCGGCCGGCGGAGATCCACCGGGCGGACGGCGTCGACGGCGGCTCCGCGAAGCTCGTGCGCCTGACGCACGCCAACGACGCCTGGCTGTCAGGGGTCGCGCTCGGGGAGACGAAGAACATCCACTTCGCCAGCGCCGACGGCACGGAGATCGAGGGCTTCGTCTGCTTCCCGCCGGACTTCCGGGAGGGTCAGAAGCGGCCGGTGCTTCTCCGCATCCACGGCGGGCCGGTGAGCCAGTTCAGCCACTCGTTCAACTTCGAGGCGCAGATGTTCGCCGCCGACGGCTACGTGGTCGTGTACACGAACCCGCGCGGCTCCTCCGGCTACGGCCAGGCGTTCAGCCAGGCGATCTTCGCCGACTGGGGCAACAAGGACTTCCAGGACGTGATGGCCGGCGTGGACTACGTGCTCGCCCAGGGGTGGGGCGATGCCGACCGCATGGGGGTGGGCGGGTGGTCGTACGGCGGGATCCTCACCGACTACGTGATCACCCAGACGCACCGCTTCAAGGGCGCCGTCAGCGGCGCCAGCGAGGTGCTCTACGTCGCCAACTACGGCCACGACCACTACCAGTGGTACTGGGAGCACGAGCTGGGCCTCCCCTGGCAGGACGGCAACCGCGCCACCTGGGAGCGCATCAGCCCCTTCAACCGGGCGCAGGACATCACCACGCCCACGCTGGTCATGGGCGGCGAGGAGGACTGGAACGTCCCCATCCAGAACGGCGAGCAGCTCTACCAGGTGCTGCGCCGCCGGGGCGTGCCCACCGAGCTGGTGGTCTATCCCGGGCAGGGCCACGGCATCCGCGTCCCCTCCTACCAGAAGGACCGCTACGAGCGCTACCTGGCGTGGTACGGGAAGTGGGTGAAGGGGGTGGAGAAGAAGCCGGTCACGTGAGGGCCCTCAGTACGTGATCAGCTCGAGCCCCGGGATGCGCGGGAAGCTGGAGCCGTCACGCGTCAGTAGGGGCGCCTCCTCGACCAGCGCGGTCACCCCGATCAGGAGGTCCATCGTCGCGATCCGCTGGCCGTTGCGGTGCAGGTAGGCGGCCACGCGGCCGTAGGCGGGCGGGAAGCGCTCGTCGGGGTGGACCACGTCGATGCCCTCGAGGATTCGCCGGATCAATGCGGTCTCGCCCACCGCCGCCGGAGCGAGCTGCATCCCCAGGTGCAGCTCGGCCGCCACGAACGTCGACACCGCGAGGCGCCGGTCGACGACGGATTCCAGGCGGGCGCTCGCAGGCCCGGGCCGCCCGGCGCGCCGCTCGCGCTTCAGGTCGACGAGGAAGCAGGTGTCGAGGTGGATCACGGCCGTGGGGTCACGGCTCGGGCAGGCGGGCGGCGTCCAGGGCCCGCTCCGCGACGATCCGGTCGATGCCGTCCAGAAGCGCCTCCGAGGCCTCCTCCACATCGACCAGGCGGAGCAGGTCCGCGCCGGTCATGCCCCTCGCCCCGAAGTGCTCCTTGATGACCTGGGAGAACGACTGGCCCGAGCGCTTGTGCCGGCGCAGCGTCTCGTAGGCCTCCAGGTCGATGGTGATGGTCTTGACTGCCATGCACTTAGCATACACTTACCCTGCTTCCCCGATCAAGTGGCCCGCGGAGCGCCGGGAGCGACGGCGCCCCAGGGGAACGGTGGGCGCTGCGCCGGGCTCGTGAATGCCCGAACCGGCCACTGACCCTGGCAGCGCCGTCGCCGCCGTGCGATGCTCCCGCCCATGACCTCCCTCGAGCCCGTCGCCGTCCTTTTCGGCATCGTCTCGGTCTGGCTCTCCGTGAAGGAGAGGATCTGGGCGTGGCCGACGTCGCTGGTAAACGTGCTCCTCTACTTCGTGATCTTCGGCGACCAGCGCCTCTACGCGCAGGCGGGGCTGCAGCTCTTCTACGCCGGCATCGCGCTGTACGGGTGGTACCACTGGCTGTTCGGGGGCGCGGGGCACGCACCCCTCGAGGTGTCGCGCACGCCCCCGGCGTGGCGCGTCGCGCTCCCGCTGCTCGCCGTGGCCTTCACGGTGGCGCTGGGCTGGCTCCTCGCGCGCCACACCGACGCCGCGCTCCCCTGGCTGGACGCGGCGCTCACCGCCGGCAGCCTGTGCGCTCAGTTCATGATGAGCCGCAAGTACCTGGAGAACTGGGCGCTGTGGGTGTGCCTGGACGTGGTCTACATCGGGCTGTGGATCAGCCGCGGCCTTCTGCTCACCGCCTTCCTGTACGCCGTCTTCCTCCTGCTGTCCGCGCGCGGGCACGTGGAGTGGACCCGCTCGTGGCGGGCCGCACGGGCGGAGGCGTAGGGGCGATCCGGGCGCGGGCGCCCGTTGCCGCCACCACCTATTCGACGACCACGGCCGACTCGTCCGGGGTGCGCCGCGTCAGGAACTCCTCCGGCGTGACCAGGGCCAGGCGCCGGAACTCGCGGATGAGGTGCGACTGGTCGGCGTATCCGAATCGCGCCGCCAGCCTCGACCACGGCACCTGCTCGTGTCCGCGGCATGCGTCGACCACCCCCTGGAAGCGCTCGATGCGCGCGTACACCTTGGGCGTGAGCCCCACGGTGTGCCGGAATTGCTTCACCAGGTGGCGGTGGCTGAGCCCGAGGCGCGCACACGCCTCCCCCACCGGCGTCCCCCAGCTCCGGTCCCGCAGGATGTCGATGGCACGGCGCACAGTTTCGAAGTAGGGGTGTACGGCGCGGCGCCGCTCCAGGAGCCACCCTTCCAGGGCGCGGCAGCGGGCCTCGTCGTCGGGTGCCTCCCGCACCCGCGCCCACAGCGCCGCGGCCGCCGGGCGGCCCACCACGTCCTCCAGCTCCACCACGCGGTCGGTGAGCTCGTCCATCGGCAGGCCGAAGAAGGCGTGGGCCCCGCCTGGGCGGAAGCGCGCCGCCACGTGGTCCGCCCCGTTGGGCGAGGCGTGCACGAGGCGCTGGTCCTGGATCCCCGCGATCCATGCGCGCCGAAAGCCGTCGCGCGCCTGCCGTTCCCCGTACGCGACCACCTCCTGGGTCGGCCCGAAGTTCACCATCAGCTCGGTCGCTCCGTTGGGCAGCACCGACTCGACGTGAAAATGCGCCGTGCCTCTCACCCCCCAGAACGTCTCCACGAAGGGGGCGAGCGCCGGCGTGGGCGCATGGGCGAAGAAGACGAACCCGGACATGGAGGCCGAATCTGTCCCGCCCACCGGCTCAGCGCGAGGCCGGCGGCGCCCAGCTCCCGAAGCGCTCGTCGCCCGGACCGGCCACCAGTGGTGTGACCGCGCCTCCGTCCGCCGGCACCACCAGGAGGTCGTTGCCGTCCCCTCCGGGGGGAGCGCCCGTGAAGAGGAGCCACCGGCCATCGGGCGACCATTTGGGGTAATAGTGCAGCCCCCCCTCGGTCAGGAAGCGGAGCGCGCTCCCGTCGGCGGACATGACGGCGATGCGCGACTCCTCCCCCAGTGCCGCGTGGAAGGCGATCCGGCTGCCGTCGGGACTGTACCGGCCCGCACTGTCGGAGCCGGTCCGGTGGAGCAGCGTCCGCTCCTCCCCCGTCTCCGGATCGAGGAGCACGAGGTCGAGGTCGCCGTCGATGGGTCGCGCCATCAGCACCGCGCGCCCGTCGGGCGACCACGACGCGGCCCACGTGGAGGGAAGGGGCTCCCGGGTCAGACGCCGCTGGCCGCTGCCGTCGGCGCCCATCACCCAGAGATGGCCGGCCAGCTCGCCGTTCGGTCCGCGGGGCACTCCCCGGTTCGAGAAGAAGAGGATGCGGCTCCCGTCGGGGGACCACTCGGGGAGCAGATCCTCCGCCTCGTCGCGGGTCAGGTTCACCGGATCGGAGCCGTCGGCGCCCATGACGTAGACCTCGCGGTTCCCGTCGCGCAGCGTCTGGAACACGATGCGCGTGCCGTCGGGAGACCAGCCGCCCCAGTGGTCCTGCCCGGGATTGCGCGTCAGGTCGACCGGCTGGCCGAGCGCGCCCTGGCGCACGAAGAGCTCGGCGTCTCCCTCCGGCGCGGCCGTATAGAGCACCGTGGCCGTCTCCGGGGTCCACGCCTCCGGGGCGGCCTGGGCGCAGGCCCCGAGCGACACCCCGGCAGCCACGCGCAGCGCGAGCCTTCCCGATCGCCGGGTGCTCAATGCCACGCGCCGAGGATCAGGCCCATGACGGTGAAGGCCACCACGTGGTAGCCCGCGTTCAAGGCCCAGTGCACGAAGGAGCGCTGCTCGAACAGGTAGACGACCCCGAAGGCCGGCGCGACCCAGAACAGCCCCACCGAGGAGCTCGCCGCCACCGCGAAGCCGATGGAGGCTTCGGCCCCGATGAACATCGCCAGCACGACCGCGGCGACGAGCTGGAGCACGAAGGAGAGCCCGAAGATCATCCCCATGCGGCCCTGGGCCGCCCTCTCCTCGGTCATCCCGCTCGCCCGCATCCAGGCCTTGCCGAAGAGGGGCCCGTACCACAGCCCGCCGATGGCGAAGCTGCTCAGGGCCGCCGCCACGATCGCCAACCAGTTGAGGGAGCCTGCGCCCATCGGTCCACCTCCGTGTATCCGGGATTCCTGCGCCCCCGGGGCGGGGCCGCGTGTCACGGCCTGCAATATATTCGAGGCGGCATCCGGATGATTGGACGTTTCTGACCGGCGATGCTCCCCTCAGCCCACCTCCGGTCCCAACACGGCGAGGAGCGCGCTCACGATCTGCGCGATGGGCGGCGCGCCGATCATCTTGTTCCCGTCCACGTAGACGCGGCAGCGCGGGCCGGTCCAGTCCTCCCGCCGCGCCCACGGATGCGGCCCGGGCGCGACGTCCTTGCCGTTGACCAGCACCGTGGGGGAGCCGTACCCGCGGTGGGTCTCGGGGCACGCCGCGTCCCCGGTGTTCCACTCCGTCCACACCGCCGGCGCCCCGACCTCCTGGAGCGCGCGCGACAACACCTCGCGCGCTTTGCCCACGTTGGGGCATTCGGGGTCGTAGATCAGCTCGACGTGCAGCCGCAGGGCCAGGAATCCTCCTGCTCCAGAGGGATGGAGTCGCGGGCGCAGCATAGCACACATGGGCGCCGCGCGCCTATCCTTGGGCGGTCGAGGGCGTTTCGTAAGGTCATTCCACGAGAGCGGGTGCGGCATGAGCGGACAGGGACGGCTGGAGGCGATCTGGATCAAGCGGATGAAGCGGGGGCCGATGGATCCGGCGGACGCGGCCACGCTGGCCACGGACCGTGGCATCGTCGGCAACGCGGACCAGGGCGGGAAGCGGCAGGTCACGGTCATCGAGCGCGAGACCTTCGAGCGCATCGCACGCAGCCTTCCCGACGCGCGTCCCTTCATGCGCCGCGCCAACCTGATGGTGAGCGGCATCCGACTGGAGGATGCCCGCCGCCACGTGCTCACGGTCGGAGACGTGCGCATCCTCCTCCACGGCGAGACCCGACCCTGCGAGCGGATGGACGAGCAGTGTCCGGGGCTGAGAGCGGCGCTGGGCGAGCGCTGGGGCGGCGGGGCCTTCGGCTCGGTGCTCGACGACGGCGAGGTGAGGGTGGGGGACGCCGTGTCGATCGAGCCCCCCGCCGATCGTCCCGAGGGGTGAGAGGAGGGACGGGTCGCCGTCCCCGCATCGACACCCGACGACGGAGGAACCGATGCCGAAGTTCATCGTGCTCGCGCGCGACCTGCCGGATGCCGCGCTCCAGATCAGCCCCGAGGAGATGCAGCGCGCCATCGTGCGCTACACGGAGTGGACCGACGAGATGAAGGCGCGGGGCCGCGTCCACCTCTCGCACAAGCTGCGCGACGGCGAGGGGAGGGTCGTGCGGGGCGCCGGGGACGCGAGGAGCGTCACCGACGGGCCGTTCGCCGAGGTGAAAGAGATCATCGGCGGCTTCTGGATCATCGAGGCCGACGACCTCGACGACGCGGTCGAGACGATGGCCTCGCACCCGCACCTGGAGCACGGCGGCCTCGAGATCCGCGAGATCGAGGTGCTCGACGTGAAATGATCGACGCCCGCTCGTCCGGGGGCGACGGGGCCGCACGCTCCGTCGCCCCCCTCGTCGACCACCTCTTCCGGCGGTGTGCGGGCCGCCTGGTGTCGTCGCTGTGCCGCGCGCTGGGCGCGCACGAGCTGGACCTGGCGGAGGAGGTGGTGCAGGACGCGCTCCTGAAGGCGCTCCGCATCTGGCCGTACGAAGGGATCCCGCGCGACCCCGAGGCGTGGATCTTCCGCGTGGCGAAGAACCGCGCCCTCGACGTGCTGCGCCGCCGCGGCCACGTCGAGGAGAGCGTCGCGCCCGAGCGTCTGGCGCACATCACCCCGCCTGCGCCCGAGGCGCCGGGGGCGTTCGACGACGAGCTCGCCATGCTCCTCATGTGCTGCCACCCCGCCCTCCCCTTCGACGCGCGCGTCGCGCTGACGCTGCGTACCGTGGGCGGGCTGTCCACCGACGAGATCGCGGCCGCCTTCCTGACCTCCCGTGCCACCGTGCAACAGCGCATAGTACGCGCCAAGCGGGCCGTCGCCGAGCGGAGGCTGTCCCTCGAGCTGCCGGACGGCGGGCTCCCGGACGGGCGGCGCGAGAGCGTGCTCGCCGTCCTCTACCTGATGTTCAACGAGGGGTACGCGGCCTCGGAGGGCGACGCGCTCGTGCGGGCCGAGCTGTGCGGCGAGTCCATCCGACTCGCGCGCATCCTCGCGGACCACCCGGTGCTGGGCGCTCCCGAGGTCGACGCGCTCCTCGCGCTGCTCCTCTTCCAGGCGAGCCGCCTGCCGGCGCGGGAGGGGGAGGACGGGTCCCTGGTCCTCCTGGCCGACCAGGACCGCACGCTGTGGGACCGGCGGCTCGTCGCGGAGGGCTTCCATCGGCTGGAGCGCGCCATCGAGGCCGACCGCCTGACGCGCTGGCACCTGGAGGCGGGGATCGCGTCGGGGCACGCCGCGGCACCGTCGTGGGAGGAAACCGACTGGGCGCGCATCCTCGACGTCTACGACCTCCTCGCGGAGGTGGCGCCGTCCCCGGTGGTCGCGCTCAACCGCGCCGTCGCGATGGCGATGGCGCGGGGGGCGGAGGCGGGCCTGGAGGCCCTCGACGCCATCGATCCGGCGACGCTCCCGGGCTACCACCTGTTACCCGCCGCGCGCGGCCACCTCCTGGCCATGGCCGGGCGGCCGGAGGAGGCCGCGGTCGAGACACGGCGGGCGCTGATGGCGTGCCGCAACCGCCCGGTGCGTGCGTACCTGGAGCGGAGGATCGCCGAGTTGGAGGAGCAGCCGGCGGGAACACCCGGCCGACTACCCCTCCCCACCCTCAGGTCACCGTGAACGGCAGGACCATCCCGTGCATGATGTGGGGCATGCCGTCCCCCGCATCGTAGTAGAAGCAGGCGAGGACGTAGTCCCCGGGCTGGAAGTCAACGGGCACCCACTCCACCTGGCCCGGCGACATGTTGGCGGGGCCCCCGAGGATGTGGATGGGGACCGGCTCCTCGAAGGTCTCGCCCCACCGCTGGAAGTCGGCCATGGTCATGCCCGGCTTGAGGCGGAAGATGGCCACCTCGTGGGGCTGGGGCCCCCCGTTCACCACCTTGATCACATGGCGCCCGGCGGTGGGCATCGCCGAGAACGAGAAGGAGTAGTCCGCCAGCGTGAGCGTGAGGTCCTCCGTGGGCGGCGCGGCGACGGGCGCGTCCGACGCCGTCACGGTGAGCGCCCGGGCCATCCCCTTCATGAGGTGGGGCATGTGGTCGGGGATGTCCACGAAGCAGACGACGGCGTAGTCACCCGGCTCGATCACGAACGTGGCACGCGCCTCGGCCCCGGGATCCGGCGGGTTCACGCCTCCGGCCACGTGCAGCCATGGGGGCGGCACGTCTCCGGGCTTGATCTTGCCCGCGGCCGCCTCCAGGTCCGCGACGGTCATCCCGTTTTCCAGGCGGACGAGCTGGATGTGGTGGTAGCCCGGGCCGTCGTTCTTCAGGACGAGCGTGGTCATCCCCGCCGGGATGGTGTCCGGCCCGTCGAACTGGAAGTCCCGGGCGACGAAGCGGACCTCCCGGGGTGCCGGCGCGCTCGCCGTGGAAGCCTCGGCAGCCCCGCCGGCCGATCCCGCGTCCCCACCCTGCGGCGCGCACGCGCCCGTTCCGACCAACATGATTCCTGCCACCAGCATGGCACGCATCGGCTGCTCCAAGCTGAACCACCTATGTCCACGCGCGCGCGGATATGCCGCGCGATCGATAGGTCCACGAGAGATGGACGCGACAGGATGGATGGCCGACCGGACGCCCGCAAGGATTTTCGTCCGGAGGGGCATTCGCTACACTGTCCCTCACCTCATCGTCCGGGAGCTCGCATGTCCGCACGCATCCGCACCGCCGCCGTGGTCCTCGCCCTCGTGACGGGCCTCTCGCCCCGGCCCGCGTCCGCCCAGCGCTGGACGCTCCCCGATTCCGTGAAGCGCGGCGTCGACTCGGTGTTCGCCTTCGTCGGCCGGGACGAGCCCGGCTGCGCGCTGGGCGTCGTGCAGGGCGGCAAGCTCGCCTACGGGCGCGGCTACGGGCTGGCCAACATGGACTGGAAGGTCCCGCTCTCCACCTCGTCGGTGTTCGACATCGGGTCGGTGTCGAAACAGTTCACGGCGACGGCCATCGCGCTTCTCGACATGGACGGCGTCCTGTCCATCGACGACGACGTGCACCGCTGGATCCCGGAGCTCCCGGACTACGGCCACCTCCTCACGATCCGCCACCTGCTCAACCACACCAGCGGCGTGCGCGACTACCTCACGCTGCTCGGGCTGGCGGGCTTCGACTACGACAACGTCTTCGACGAGCAGGACGGCATCGACATCATCGTGCGCCAGAGGGCGCTCAACTTCACTCCGGGCTCCGAGTACCTCTACTCGAACTCCGGATACCTGATGCTCGCCAACATCGTGCGCCGCGCGACGGGCGAGTCGCTGCGAACGTTCCTGGAGCGGCGCGTCTTCGACCCCCTCGGCATGGCGCACACGTCGATCTGGGACCGCAACACGGAGATCCTCGCCGAGCGCGCCACCGGCTACGCGCCCGACCGCGAGCACGGCTGGAGGATCGACCACGCCTGGAACTTCCAGATGGGCGGGGACGGCCAGGTCATCACGTCCATCGAGGACCTGATGAAGTGGGACGCCGACTTCTACGACCCGGAGGTGGGTGGCCCCGGTCTGCTCCAGCGCATCCAGACGCGCGGCATCCTCAATTCGGGCGACACCATCCCCTACGCGATGGGGCTCTCTCTCGACCGCTACCGGGGGCTGCGGAGCGTGGCCCACGGAGGGTCGTGGGCGGGGTTCCGGGCGCAGCTCACGCGCTTCCCGGATCAGCACACCAGCGTGATCGTCGAGTGCAACCGAGCCGACGCGAACCCGGGTCGGTACGCCACGGAGATCGCCGACCTGGTACTGGCCGACGCGTTCACGGAGCCGCCGGCCGTGGTGGCCGCCGCCCCCGACGCGCCGGCCGTTTCGCTCACGGAAGCCCAACTCGCCCGCTGGGCCGGGCTGTACCGGCATCCGGACCGCCCGCAGTACGTGGGCGTCGTGGTCCAGGACGGCGCGCTGGTGCTCCGGCCGGGGACGACGCGGCTCGTGCCGGTGGACGCGTCCACCTTCCGGGGCCCGTCGGGCGCGCCGGTCCGCTTCACCGAGGAGGGAGGCGTCGCCCGCGCTTCGGTCGGCGGCGACACCTACTCCAGGGTGACCATCGCCGAGCCCGCTCCGGACGCCCTCGCCGCCCTCGCCGGCACGTACCGGAGCCCGGAGCTGGACGCGTCCTGGACCCTGGAGGCGGCGGAGGGTGGGCTTGCGGTCACGCTCCCCAACGGGGATCGCGAGACGGTACAGCCGGGGGTGGAAGCGGAGTTCTTCGGGCCGGTGTCGCTCACGTTCGTGCGCGACGGCGGGCGGGTGACGGGCTTCCGGGTGTTCGCGGGGCGCGTGACGGGGATCGAGTTCGAGCGGGGGGGCTCCTGAGCCGCGCCTCGTTCGCGGGGCGTCATCCCATCACCTCCCCCAGCGCCTCCATCGCCGCCGCCAGCTGCGCGTCCGTGAGGTAGGGCGCGGGCCCGAAGCGCAGATAGCCTCCCCGGGCGTCGGTGTGCACGCCCCGCTCCTTCAGGGCGGCGGAGATGCGCCCCGCCTCCCGCGCGGTGAGCGCCAGGAAGCCGCCGCGGTCGTCCCTGCGCACGGTGTCGTCGAGCCCGACCACGGAGGGGCGCAGGTCCAGCTCCCGGAACGTGTCCGCGAGCAGGCCCACCTGGTGCTCCGAGATCTCGCGCAGGAGCTGGGCGTCGAGGCCCTGCTCCTCGAAGAAGTCCATCACCGCGGCGCCCCTATAGCTCGACGTGGGATCGTAGGTCGAGCCGGCGAAGCGCGCGCCGCCCGCCCCGTAGCGTACCCGGCCCACCTCCCTCTCGTCGGCCAGCTCGGTGAACTCGCTGAACCACCCGGTGACCACCGGCCGCATCCGGCAGTCGGGCGGCGTGCGCAGGAAGCAGTTGCCCTCGCCGAGCTGGAGGTACTTGTAGCCGCCGCCCACCACGAACGCACCCTCCAGGCCGTGGTCGGCCAGCCGGAAGGGGATCGCGCCCAGCGCGTGGTAAGCGTCGACGAGCAGCTCGGCGCCGTGGCGCGCGCACGCCTCGGCCACGCGGCTCAGCCCGGGCACGCAGTGCCCCCGCTCGTAGAACACCGCCGACACGAGGACCGCGGCGGTGCGGTCGTCGACGGCGGCGGCCAGCCGTTCGGCGGCACCCCACGACGGGTAGCCCGCCACCTTCACGACCTCGACGGAGCCCTCCTCGGCCAGTCGGTCGAGCTGGCGCCGGATGGAGTGGAACTCGGCGTCGGTCGTGACCAGGCGGGGCCGCTCCCGCAGCGGCAACGCGGACAGGAAGCGCACGACGAGCTCGTGCGTGTTGGAGGCGAGGGTGACGTCTCCGTCCGCGTCGCCGAGCAGCGTGGAGAACCCGTGGCATACACGCTCGTACTTCTCGAAGGCGCGCTCCCACTTGTCGTCCACCAGCTCGGCGGCGTCGCGCCACGCCTGCTGCTGCGCTTCGAAGCCCACGTCCGGCCACGCCTGGTGCGAGTGGCCGGTCAGCAGGAGGCGCTCCGAGACGCGGAAGGCGGAGTAGTGGGGCGCCAGCGCGTTGTACGGCCCGTAGAGCTGGACGGGGCGAAGCGGTCGGGATGCGGCGGAGGTGGGTGGCATGTCGCGATCGCTCAGAGCTGCGTGCGGATCTTCCACAGGTCCGGGAAGGCCGGCTCGTTCAGCGTGGTGCGCAGGTAGCGGGACCCGGCCGAGCCGCCCGTCCCTTCCTTCGCACCGATGGTGCGCTCGACCATCTTCACGTGCCGGTAGCGCCACTCCATGACGCCCTCGTCCAGGTCCACCAGGCGCTCGCACAGCTCGGTGCTCTTGGGGTCCGTCCGGTAGACGTCGACCAGGATCGACTGGATCTCGGGCGAGGCCTCGATGGGCGCCGTGACGTCACGCTCCAGGTGCCCCGCCGGAACGGGGTGGCCCTCACGCGCCAGGTAGCGGAGGAACGCGTCCCACAGCGTGGGCGCGGACCATCGCCGCTCGAGCTCCGTGCGGGCGCGCGTGCCCTCCCCGAAGCGCTCGATAGAGGCGCGCACCTTGCGGCCGAGCACGAACTCGAGGGCGCGGAACTGGTCGGACTGGAATCCGCTCGCGTGCTCCAGGCGCTCGCGGAAGGTGAGGAACTCCGTCGGCGTCATCGTCTCCAGGATGTCGAGCTGCGCCACCAGCACCTTCAGAATCGTCAGGATGCGCTTGAGCGTGTGCTGCGCACGGTGCGCGTCGTCGTCTTCGAGCAGGCGGCGGCAGTAGTCGAGCTCGTGCAGGATCTCCTTGAACCAGAGCTCGTAGACCTGGTGGATGACGATGAACAGCACCTCGTCGTGCTCGCCCTCGCTCCGCGGCGCCTGCAGCGACAGCAACTCGTCGAGCTTGAGGTAGCGCGCGTACGTGAGGGCCTCCCTCATGGGCGCGCTCAGCGGACGCGCGGCGACAGGTTGCCGAACTGGCGGTAGCCGGTGACCCGGCCCGAGGCGTCGCGCTCGAAGACGATCTCCTCGCCCAGCTCCTCGTCGTCGCGCACCCGCCGGAAGGTGTCGCCCTCCACCCACTTCACCCGGGTGATGGCGCGCAGCGGGTTGTCCGTCGGCAGGCTCATGAGCGCGAGGCCGCCCTTCCAGCGGATCGCCGCGCTCTCGCCGCCCCACGGCTGCTCGGAGTAGGTGCCGAGGTACGGCGCCAGGTCGGGGACCGACGCCGTATCGGGGGCCGGTGTCGTGGCGGGCGTCTTCTTCGCGGCCGCGCGGATCGCCTCGGCCACCAGGTCGTACACGCCGTAGACGTACGTGGCCGTGTTCACCATGGCGTTGGCCATGAACACCACCGCGATCCGGTCGTCCTTCTGGATGGCGAGCTGCGTGCGGAAGCCCGGGCAGCTCCCGCCGTGGCCCACGAACGTCTTGTCGTTGCGGCGCGCCACGCTGAAGCCGAGGCCCCAGAAGGTGTTCCACGCGGGGTCGACGTAATGCACGCGCTGCATCTCCTCCAGCGTCGTGGCCTTCAGGACGTCCTCACCCTCGCTCCGTACCAGCCGCATCTGCCAGGACGCGAACCTCGCCAGGTCCTCGGCGGTGGAGGCGTAGCCCGCCGCCGGCGCGATCCCCTTCGCCTGGAAGAACGGCGTCGGGTCCCGCGTGCCCTCGCGCGTCAGCGAGGAGTACCCGTCGGCGAGCTGGCCGCCGCGTAGCTGCTCGGGGATCTCCGGGTACGTGTCCTTCAGCCCGAGGGGTCCGATCACGTTTTCGCGCACATACCGGTCGTAGGGCATCCCGGAGACCGCGCGCACGATCTCGCCGGCCAGCGTGAGGCCGAGGTTCGAGTACTGGAAGTACTTCCACGCCGGGTACAGCGTCTCCTGGTTCTTCAGGCCGGCGATGATCTCCTCCCGGGTCGGGAAGGGGAAGTCGGGGGCGCTCCAGTACGGCTGGTCGGACTCGCGCGGGAGCCCCGCGGAGTGCGTGAGGATCCCCTCCACCGTGATCGGCGCCGAGCCGGCGTACTGCTGGTGGAGCTGGAACCAGGGGAGGTACTTCGAGACCGGGTCGCGCAGGTCCACCAGGCCGCGGTCCCGGAGCTGCATGAGCGCCACGCTCGTGAAGAGCTTCGAGATCGAGCAGATGCTGTAGACGGTGGTCGCCGTGGCCGGCACCTGGCGGTCCGGGTGCGCCATCCCGAACGCTCCGCTCCACAGCAGCTCCTGGTCGTGGACGATCGCGGCGCTGACGGCCGGGATCTGCTCGTAGGCGCGCTCCGCCTCGAGCCACGTGCGGGCGGCGGCCAGCGCCTCGGCGACGCGGGCGTCGTCGGCGACCTGGGCGGACACCGTCCCCGGGACGGCGAGCAGGGCGACGAGGGCGAGGACGCGGGCTCGGGAACGGGGCATGCTCCCTCCAGGAGATCGCGGGCGTGGAGTCGGGATCGCCCAAGATGGGGGGAGGCGCTCCGGGTCGCCACGTCCCGGCTGCGCGGCCGGTTACGCCACGAGCACGTGCTCCTCGTCGAGGCGGTCCGGCGTGTCGACGACCCAGACGTTGTGCGCGGCGCGGCCACTCGGCACCGCGTAACGCGGATCCCCCGCCGCCGTGACCGCAGCCTCGACCAGCCCCGCCAGCGCGGCCCGGTCGGGGTCGAGGAACGGGTCCGCCGCGCTTCCGGTGACCACGATCTCCGGCCGGACCAGGCGGATGTGCTCCACCAGGCGGGCGACCACCAGCTCCGGGTCCACCTCGTCGAGGCACACGCCGTCGAACCCGAGGAGGAAGGCCTCCCGTACGCCCAGCGCCGCGGTCATACGTCCGACCTCCGAGTGCTCCGCACCCCCCAGCTTGGCCATCACGACGTAGGTCTCGGTGCCCTCGGCGGCGCTCCGGGCCAGCGGACCGGCGAGCGTCGTCGACGCCTCTTCGGGCCTGGCCACCACCGCCATGAGCTTGATCCGCCGCATCGTCCCCTCCCGGGTCACCCTCCACCCACCCTCGGTCCGTCATCCAGGATACCGGAGCGGGCCCCGCGGAGGCTCAGGGAGCGACGCTATTCCGAGCGGATCGCCGCGGTGGGATCGATCCCCGCGATGCGCCGGGCGGGCACCCAGGTGGCCACGATCGCGGCGCCCGCCATCGCCAGGACCGCCACGCCCATCGACAGGGGGTCGAGGGGCGCGACGCCGTAGAGCACGGCGCGCGCGCCCCGGGCGGCCAGGTAGCCCGCCCCGAGGCCCGCGCCGAGGCCCAGGGCCACCATCGGCACCGCCCGGAGGAGCACCTCCCGGGCGAGCCGGTCGGGCGAGGCGCCCAGCGCCAGGCGCACACCGAGCTCCGCGGTGCGCGAGCGGACGGCGTAGGCCACGACGCCGAAGACGCCCACCGCCGCCAGCAACAGCGCCAGCGCGGCCAGGCCGGAGACGAGCGTGCGCACGGCGCGGGGGATCGCCACCCACTCCGCCACCACGTCGCTCATGCCGAAGATCCGCGCGATGGGCTGCGACGGGTCGACCGACCAGATGGCCTCGCGCACCGGCTCCACCACGCCCATCGGGCTCCCCGCGGCGACGCGCACGTACATCCCCACGGTGCCACGGGGCTCGCCCTGGTTCGGGACGTACAGCATCGGCGGCGCCGGCGACGCGGGGCCCCGCGAGCGCACGTCGACGACGACGCCGACGACCTCCAGGCCCTGGTAGTGGTCGTTGCCCGTGTTCAAGAAGCGGCCCACCGCATCGCCGCCGGGATAGTGCTTGCGCGCGAACGCCTCGTTCACCACCGCGGCGCGGGGCATCCCCTCGAAGTCCTCCGACGTGAAGCTCCTCCCCTCCAGCACGCGCATCCCTGCCGTCTCGAACGCCCCCTCGGTGACGCGCCGCCACTCCTCCCGCACCCGCTCGGTAGGCTGGAGCGCGCGGTCGAGGAACTCGATGCCCTCGAAGTCGTCCTCCCCCTCGAAGGGGATGTAGTCGATGAGCGCCGCCGACGTCACGCCCGGCACCTCCTCCACCGCCTGCACCACCTGCCGGTAGTAGGAGACCATCTCCGGGGCGGTCATGCCCCACGCGTCCCCGAACCACAGCGTGAGCAGCCCCTCGTCCTCCAGCCCCACGTCGGTGCCGAGCAGCTTCCCCGCGCTCCGGGTCGTGAGCCCGGCGCCCAGGCAGAGCACGGTGGCGAGGGCGAGCTCCGCGGCCACCAGCCAGCGGATGCCCCGCGTCCCGTGGCTCCGGCCGCCGTGGGCGGCACTCCGTCGCCGCACCGCCGAGATCAGCCCCGGCGCGGTGAGCGCGAGGGCTCCCAGCACGGCCATCGCCGCGGTGACAGCGGCGACACCCGGGTCGAGCACGGCGCGCAGCACCGGAACCCGGGCCGCCGACTCGGGGATCTGGACGTAGAGCGGCACGATGGCGCGCACGCGCGCCAGGAGCGGCCCGGCCAGCGCGAGGCCCACCACGGCCCCGGCCAGGGCGAGACCACCGGCTTCCAGCGCGAGCACCCGTGCCACGCGCAGCGGCCCTCCGCCCAGTGCCAGGCGCACGTTCAGCTCGTCCGCGCGGCCCAGGGTGCGGATGCGGAAGAGCGTGGCCAGGTTCACCAGCGCGATGAGGAGCACCAGGGCCACCGCGGCCGACACCGTCCACAGGATCGGGCGCACCGCGAGCACGGAGGCCTCGTGCATGGGCTCGGCCAGCACGCTCCAGTTGCGGTACATCCCCGTGCGGTCCGTCACGCGGCGCATGGCGGCCGACAGGTCGCGGGTCACGTCGGCCGCGGTGGCGCCCGGCTTCAGGCGGCCCACCGCATTGTAGTGGATGCGCGAGCGGTTGTCGGCGGCCAGCCCGTCGTCGTGCAGCGGCAGCCAGACCTGGGACGGCACCAGGAACTCGAAGCGCTCGGGGAGCACGCCGACGATGGTGCGCGGGGTCCCCTCGATGGAGATCGACCGGCCGACCCACGACGGGTCCGCGCCCAGCCGGTCGCGGAAGAACGACCACGAGAGCAGCACGCTCCGCTGCCCGCCCGCGTTGCGCTCGCGCTCGTCGAAGACCCGGCCCAGCGCGGCCTGCACCGGCACGACGCGGAAGAAGTCCACGGCCACCGACGTCTCGTCGATGGGCTCTGGGTGCTCGCCCGACGTGAGCGTGGTCAGGTCCACGTGAAAAGCGGCCAGCGCCTCCAGCGAGGTGGTCTCGCGCCCGAAGTCGATGAGGTTCGGGCCCGACAGGACGTCGCGGCGCTGGCCGTCGACGGTGTTGCTGCCCCAGACCACGACCAGGCGGTCCGCGCCCGGGTACTTCGGCTTCGCCAGCAGCGTGCCCCGCACGAAGCCGAACACCGAAGCGTTCACGGCCACCGCCCCGGCCAGCACCACCACCGCCGTGAGCGCGTAGCCGGGGCTGTGCCGCAGCGAGCGCAGCACGAAGCGCGCGTCGAGCCCCCAACCCCCCAGGCCGGCCTTGATCGGTCCCATCGTCCTCCTCCCCGTCGTCGTCGTCCACATCCCAAACGCCGTGCCCAGCAGGTCGAGCGCCACCTCGGCGTGCAGCCTCAGCCGGGCCAGCCGTCCGCCGCCAGCGCGGGCGTAGCGGTGGCGCACCACCTCCCACATCTCAGCCCCGTAGGCCCGGCGATGCTCGCCGGGATAAAGCCGGAGGAGGTGGCGCAGGAGGCGCGGTGGCTCCCTCACCGCTTCTCCCCCAGCAGATCCAGCTCGCGCGCCATCTCCAGCAGCCCCGCCTGGCGCTCCGCTTCGGCGCGCAGCACCGCGCGTCCCAGCTCGGTCACGCCGTAGATCTTCCGGGGCGCCCCCACCCCCGCGGGGCTCGACTCCTCCCCGGTCGGCTCCACCAGCCCTTCGTCCACGAGCTGCGCGATCATCCGGTACAGCGAGCCCGCGTTCAGGCGGATCGTACCGCCGGAGCGCGCCTCCAGCCGGTCGAGGAGCGCCACCCCGTACGTCGGCTCCTGCGCCAGTAGGAGGAGCGTGAGGTGGTTCGCGGCCTTCAGCGGGAGGTGGTCGGCGGGGGTCGTCATGGACGTCGGCATGGGTGCCTCGGATATTTTATGCGTTCTGCATAATACAGCGGACCCCACTGTGGCCGTCAAGGTCGCAGCTACCACCCCTGGTGGCCGGCCTCGTCCGCCGGATACGTTCCGGACGTCCATCCCCGCACCACCTCCGCCCTCGCCAGGAGAGGACCCCATGGCCGGCGCTCCCCGCCTCGCCGCCCCGTCCCTACACCCCGCATTCGTCCCCGTCATGCTGGCGCTCGCCGCCGCCCTCCTGGCGCCGGGAGCCGCGTGGGCCCAGGCCGCGCCGCTGAACGGTCTCGACGCCTACATCGAGTCCGCCATGAAGGACTGGGAGGTGCCGGGCCTCGCCATCGCCGTGGTGAAGGACGACTCGGTGATCTTCGCGAAGGGCTACGGCGTGCGGGAGCTGGGCAAGCCCGGCACCGTGGACGAGAACACCCTCTTCGCCATCGCCTCCACCTCCAAGGCGTTCACCGTGGCGGCCCTCGGGATGCTGGTCGACGAGGGGAAGCTGTCGTGGGACGACCGGGTCACGGATCGGCTTCCGGAGTTCGAGCTCGAGGACCCGTACGTGACGCGGGAGATCCGCATCCGCGACCTCCTCACGCACCGCGCGGGCGTGGCGCGGGACGACAACCTGTGGATCGCGGCGCCCTTCGACCGCGAGCAGATCATCCAGCACCTGCGCTACCTGCCGCAGGTGTCGAGCTTCCGGTCCCGGTACGGCTACAACAACCTGATGTTCATCACGGCCGGCGAGGTCGTCGGTCGCGTGTCGGGGATCGGATGGGACGACTTCGTCCAGCAGCGGATCTTCGGGCCGCTGGGCATGACGCGGAGCACGACGCGCGCGGCCGCGGTCGAGCAGCGCGACGACGTGTCGTCCTCCCACTCCGAGGTGGACGGCAAGGTCCAGGTCGTGCCGCGGCGCGACTACGACAACATCGGTGGCGCCGGCGCGATCTGGTCCAGCGTGCGCGACATGGGACAGTGGCTGCGCATGCAGGTCGCCGGGGGGACGTACGCCGGGAAGCGCCTCCTCTCCGACTCCGTCATCGCCGAGATGCGCACCCCCCAGACGATCATCCGCCTCGACAGCACGGACGCGCGCATGTTCCCGGGCACGCACTTCAAGGCGTACGGCTTCGGCTGGAACGTGCAGGACTACCGGGGAGAGCTGCTGGTCAACCACTCCGGCTCGATCAACTACACGCGCACGCAGGTCGGCTTCATGCCCTCCGAGGGGATCGGCGTGGTGGCCATCGCCAACGAGAGCGGCAGCACGCTGCAGCTCGCCCTGATGTACCGGGTGCTGGACGCGCTCCTGGACGCGCCCGCGACGGACTGGAGCGCGGCGTACCTGGAGCTGAACCGGCGCAGCGAGGCGCGCGCGGCGCATCGGACGCAGGAGCTCGCGGCCGCGCGTCTCCAGGGAACGTCGCCGTCCGTCCCCCTCGACGGCTATGCCGGCACGTACGCGAGCGACCTGTGGGGGGAGGTCACGGTCACGCACGAGGGGGACGGGCTCGTCCTCCACTACTCGCCGGACTTCGTGGCGGACCTCGAGCACTGGCACCACGACATCTTCCGCGGACGGTGGCGGCGGGCGGGGGACGGCAGGTCGTTCGTGACGTTCACCCTCGACGAGCGCGGACGGATCACCTCCGTCGACGTGGAGGACCTGGGGACGTTCCGGCGGCGCGAGTGATGCCGGGAGGCGCCGGGGCGGGCGCGGTCCCGTCTGCCGCGGCCTACTCCCCCCCGAAGTGGAACTCGAAGCGCGGCGTGTAGCGCTCGACGGAGCGGTACTGCGGCGGCCAGGGCAGCGCCCACCCCTGCATCGCCGCGGCGTGGCGCGTCCAGTAGGGGTCGAAGAGGTGGGCCCGCGCCAGCAGGCACAGGTCGGCGCGGCCGGCGGCGATGATCGTGTTCACGTCCATCCAGCTCGACACGTTGCCCACCGCCATCGTGGCGATGTCCACCTCGTGGCGGATGCGGTCGGCGAAGGGCGTCTGGAAGAGCCGGCCGTACACGGGCTTCTGGAACGGCACCGTCTGCCCGGCCGACACGTCCACCGCGTCGCACCCGTGCGCGGCCAGCAGGCGCGCGACCTCCACCGCGTCCTCCGGCCGCATCCCGCCGGGCGCCCAGTCCACCGCGCTGACGCGCACGCTCATCGGCTTCTCGGCGGGCCACACGGCGCGGCACGCGTCGAACACCTCGAGGGGGAAGCGCATGCGGTTCTCCAGGCACCCGCCGTGCTCGTCGGTGCGCTCGTTCGTCAGCGGCGAGATGAAGGAGGCCAGGAGGTAGCCGTGGGCCATGTGGATCTCGAGGAGGTCGAACCCGGCCTCCAGCGCGTACTCCGTGGCGCGCACGTGGTCGGCGACCACCGCGTCCATGTCCGCGCGGCTCATCTCCCGCGGCGTCTGGCTGCGGTCGGCGAACCAGGGGATGGGTGACGCCGACACGATCTCCCACGCCTCCTTCTCCGGGAGCGGCTCCACGTCGCCCTCCCACATGCGCCTCGTCGCGGCCTTGCGGCCCGCGTGGCCGAGCTGGACGGCGATCTTCGCCTCGGAGAAGCCGTGCACGAAGTCGACGACCCGCTTCCACGCGCCCACGTGCTCGGGCTTGTAGAGCCCCGCGCACCCGACGCTGATGCGCGCTTCCGGCGAGACGTCCGTCATCTCGGCGTACACCATACCCGCCCCGCCGACGGCGCGGCTGCCCAGGTGCTGCACGTGCCAGTCGCCCACCGTGCCGTCCACGGCGCAGTACTGGCACATGGGCGATACGACCACGCGGTTGGGGACGACGAGGTCGCGTAGCCGGAAGGGCGTGAACATCGGAGGCGGGAGCGGGTCGCAGGGCACGGAGACGCCGCTCTGCTCCTGGGCACGCTCGGCGACCCACGCGTCGACCCGGGCGGTGAACGCGGGGTCGCGCACCTTCAGGTCGGCGTGGGTGATGCGCAGGCTGCGCGTCAGCAGCGTGAAGGTGAACTGCACCGAGTCGAGGTCCATGTAGCGCTCGGTGGCCTCGAACCACTCCAGGCTGGCCTGGGCCGCGCGCTGCAGCGACTCGACCTGGGGTCGGCGCTCGGCCTCGTAGGCGGCCAGCGCCAGGGCGACCCGATCGGCCATGGCGGCGCCCGGCGCTTCGTGCGACCCCTTTCGGTGGGGGGTGCTTCGGGTGTCCCATCCCCGCAGGAGCGCGTCCCGCAGCGCGATGGCGTCCATCATCGCCATGCGCGTGCCCGAGCCCACGGAGAAGTGGGCCGTGTGGGCCGCGTCACCGATGAGCACCATGTTGCCGGCCGACCAGCGCGCGCAGCGCACCGTCGGGAAGCTCCGCCACACGGAGCGGTTCCTCACGAGGGCATGGCCCTCCAGCTCCTCGATGAAGAGCGCCTCGCAGTACGCCGCGGTCTCCTCCTCGGTCGCGTCCTCCATCCCGGCCGAGCGCCAGGTGTCCTCCGTGCACTCGACGATGAACGTGCTGGCGCCGGGCGCGTACTGGTACGCGTGCACGCGCCACAGCCCGTGCTCGTTCTCGCGGAAGTAGAACGTGAAAGCCGGGAAGGGCTTGGTGGTCCCCATCCACACGAAGCGGTTCGGGCGCCGGTCGAAGGTGGGGCCGAAGTCGTCCTCCAGGAGCGCGCGCACGGTCGAGTTGACGCCGTCGGCGCCGAGGATCAGGTCCGCGTCGGCGAAGGCGCCGAGGTCGGTGACCTCGTTCTCGTAGCGCACCGTGACGCCCAGCGCGGCGGCCCGCTCCTGCAGCACGGTCAGCAGCGTCTGCCGGCTCATGCCGGCGAAGCCGTGCCCGGTGGAGCGGGTCACCTGCCCGCCGTAATGCACGTCGATGTCGTCCCAGTGCACGAAGTGGTCGGTGATGGCGCGGTACGTCTCCTCGTCTGCGCTCTCCACCTGGGCGATGGTGGCGTCGCTGAACACCACGCCGAAGCCGAAGGTGTCGTCGGGGCGGTTGCGCTCGAGCACGAGCACGTCGTGTGCCGGATCGGCGCGCTTCATCAGGATCGCGAAGTACAGCCCGGCGGGCCCGCCGCCGACGCATACGATCTTCACGCGCCCGGCTCCTTCGCGTCCCTCGCCTCCGCCAGGATGCGCCCGGCGACGATGAGGTGCTGGATCTCCGTCGTCCCCTCGTAGATCCGCAGCGCGCGGATGGAGCGGTACAGCCGGTCCACCACGGCCTCGGCGAGCACCCCCCGCCCCCCCAGGATCTGCACGGCCTGGTCGATGACACGCTGCGCCGCCTCGGTGGCGTAGGCCTTGGCCATGGCCGCCTCGGTGGTGATGCGTTCGGCGCCGTGGTCCTTCTCCCAGGCGGCCCGGTAGACGAGCAGGCGCGCCGCGTCCAGCTCGATGGCCATCCGGCCGAGCTTGTCCTGCACGATCTGGAAGTCGGCGAGGGGCTTGCCGAACTGTGTCCGTGCCAGTGCGTGGGCCAGCGCCTCGTCCAGCGCGCGGCGGGCCATCCCGCACGCGGCCGCACCGACGGTCGGGCGGAGCTGGTCGAGGGTGGCCATGCCGAGCTTGAAGCCCGCGCCCACCTCGCCGATCACCGCCGAGGCGGGCACGCGGCACCCCTCGAAGGCCATCTCCCCCAGGGGATGCGCGGCGCTCATCGGCTGCGCGCCTGCGAAGCGGAGCCCCGGGGCGTCCGCGGGCACGAGGAACGCGGTGATGCCGCGGCTGCCGCACTCCGGGTCGGTGGAGGCAAACGTCACGTAGTAGTCGGCGATCCCGGCGTTGCTGATCAGCCATTTGCGGCCGTCCAGCACCCAGCCGTCGCCGTCGCGCACCGCCCGCGCCTGCAGGTTCGCCACGTCCGAGCCGGCCTCGGGCTCGGTCATCGCGAACGCGCTCATCGCCTCGCCGGCCAGCGCCGGCTCCGCCCACCGGGCACGCTGCTCGTCCGTGCCCGCGAGCAGGAGCGGCGTGATGCCGAGCCCCTGGAGTGCCCACACCGCGTCGGCCAGAGGCGAGGCGGCCGCCACCGCCTCCCGAGCCAGACAGCAGGCGCGCAGATCGCGGGTGCCGATGGGCGCGTACAACCCGGCGGTGCCCATGAGCGACAGCAGCTCACGCGCCTCCACGCGACCCGCCGCGTCGTTCGCCGGCTCCGCGCGGGACACGAGCTCGCGGACGGCGAACGCAGACGCCTCGGCGGCCCACGCGGCGTGGCGCTCCTCCAGCAGGGCGCGCACCGCGTGCGTGTCCAGGCTCCTCACAGGAACTTCGCCTCCCGTTTCCCGACGAAGGCCTCGTACGACTCGCGGAAGTCCGGGTGCATCATGAGCGCCGCCTGGATCTGCGCCTCGGCCTCCAGCGCCGCGGGCAGGTCCATCGCCGCCTCGCGGTTGAGAGCGTCCTTCGTGACCTCGATGGCGAACGACGGGCCCTTGGCGAGCTTGCGGGCCAGCTCGGTCGCTGCGGCGAGAACCTCGCCGTCGGGCACGACCCGGTTGTACAGCCCGATGCGGTGCGCCTCCCGGGCGTCGATGAAGTCGCCGGTCATGAGCAGCTCGGACGCCTTGGCCAGCCCGACGATGCGCGGCAGCATCCACGCCGCGCCCATGTCGGCGCCGGACAGCCCGACGCGGGTGAAGAGGTAGGCGATCTTCGCCGACTCCGCGGCCACCCGCAGGTCGCACGCGGTGGCGATCACCGCGCCCGCGCCGGCCACCGTGCCGTTCAGGGCGCCGATCACCGGCCGGCGGCACGCGCGGATCGCGCGCACCACGTCGCACGTCATGCGCGTGAATTCCAGGAGCCCGCGGAAGTCGCGGGCGAAGAGCGCGCCGATGATGTCCTCGACGTCGCCCCCCGAGCAGAACGCGCGCCCTGTCCCGGTGATCACGATCACGCGCACGCCCTTCTCGTCCGACAGCGCCGTGAACGCCCGCCTCAGCTCGTCGTACGTCTCGAAGGTGAGCGCGTTCAACCGCTCCGGACGGTTGAGCGTTAGCGTCGCGACCCCGGCGTCCGCGTCGAAGGCGTACAGGAAGGAGGTGGGCTCGAACACGTCGTCGTCCTCGTCGGGGGATCGGGGATCACACGCTGAAGTCGCGGATGATCGCGGTGGCCTCCAGCTCGATCCTGGCGCGCGGATCCACCAGCGCCTGCACCTGCACCAGCGCCATCGCCGGATAGTGCCGGCCCATGTGCGACCGCCAGACCTCCTTGATCTCGCCGCGGCGCGCCCGGTACTCGGCCACGTCGGTCACGAACAGCGTGAGCCTGCCGATGTCCTCGGGACCTCCGCCAGCCTCGCGCACGACGGTCACCGCCTTGTGCAGCGCGATGGAGAACTGCTCGACGAAGTCGTCCTCGGTGACCGATCCGTCGCGCTCCGCCGCGTCCTGGCCGGCCACGAAGAGGATGCGCCCGTTGGCGGGCGCCAGCATCCCGTTTGTCCATCCCCTGGGCTCGCCGAGCTCTTCCGGGTTGATCGCCTCGTACGTCACGCGGCTCCGTCCCTTCCGTCCATGGGGTTCGCCTCCCCGTTCCGGGTCTCCGATCCGTCCAGGCAGAGCGCCACCACGGCGTCCGCCACCTCCGCCGCGCGCAGCAGGCGCGCCTGTCCCGCATGCTCCAGCAGCATCCGTAGTGCCTCCTCCCGGTCCGCGCCCGTCCGTACCATGATGCGCGCCACGGCCTCGTCGGTCATCGGCGTGTCCACGTAGCCCGGGCACACGGCGTTGACCGTGACGCCCGTGCCCGCCACCTCCGCCGCGACGGCGCGCGTGAAGCCCACCACGGCATGCTTCGAGGCCGCGTACGCCGCGATGTATCTCGCACCCGCCAGCCCTGCCACCGACGCGACGTTTACCACCCGGCCCCAGCGCCGCTCCAGCATGTCGGGCAGCCCCGCCTGCGTGCACAGGAACGTCCCGGTGGCGTTGACCTCCATCACGCGGTTCCACTCGGTCAGCGTGATCCGCTTGAGCGGGTTGGACGGGGCGATGCCGGCGTTGTTCACCAGGATGTCCAGGTGCCCCATCGCCTCGCGCGCGCCCAGCGTGACGTCGCGCACGTCGAAGGGCTTGGTCACGTCGCACTGGAAGGCGTACGCCTCGTAGCCGTCGGTGCGCAGCTCTCCGGCGACCTCCACCACCTGCTCCATGGTGCGCGCCGCCACCGCGACCGACGCACCGGCCCGTGCCAGCGCCCGCGCCACCGCGGCGCCGATCCCCCGCCCGCCGCCCGTCACCAGGGCGGCCCTTCCGGTCAGCTCCTTCATGGCTCCTCCGTCGCCCCGCGCACGGCGTCGGCCAGCAGCGCGCCCAGCACCCGCACGCTCTCTCTTCCCTCTTCGGCGGTCGCGTCCGCCGGCCACCCGAAGTACGCCCTCGGGCCCCCCGCCTCCGCGAAGGTGCGCGCGCCCGCGCTGATCGCCTCCGACAGCGACGATGGGACGGGCTCGAGCGCCGCGGCCACGTCGCCACGCACCAGCCCTGCCGCCTCTGCCAGCACGATGCTCCCCTCGAACCGCCCCGCGTGGCACGCGCCCGTGCGGAACTCCTCGGTGAGCCGCTCCGCCGCGGCGCGGCGCGTCAGATCGACGAAGGCCACCCGGATCCCCCCGGGCGGGTCGGCGCACGCGTCCCGCAGCGAGGCGAGGTGCGCCGGATCGAGGTGCGCGTTCGCGACGGCGAGGACGCCGAAGCCCTGGGCGGCCAGCGCAGCGGCGACCTCCCGCAGCAGCGTGGTCACCGCCTGCCCGGAGACGCTCACCGTTCCCGGGAACGCGCCCGCGAAGCCGGCATGCGTGGCCCACAGCGCGGGGAGCACCACCGCGTCCCGCCCCTCGTCGGACAGCGACTCGGCGCACGCGCGCGCCATCGCCTCGGCGATGATCACGTCGGTGGACAGCGGGAGGTGGGGCCCGTGCGCCTCCATCGCTCCCACCGGGAGGATGGCCACCGCCCGCGACCGATCCAGGTCGCGAACCTCCTCCCACGTCATGTCGGCGAGTCGGTGGATCGGCATCCGTCTCCCGTCGGGCTGCTGGCCGTGTCACCCCCGGCGGGGGCCGCGAATTGACCGTCATTCTAGCCAACGGGTATCGTGACGCACCATGACCCTCCCTCCTCCCGAACGGCTCAACGTCTCGGAGTACTTCCTCGGCGACCGCATCGCCGAGGGCCACGAGGGGCGCCGCGCGCTCCTCACCGACGCGGGTGCGCACACCTACGGCGACGTGCAGACGCTGGCCAACCGCTACGGTAACGCGCTGAGGGCCGCGGGCCTCCGGCCGGAGGAGCGCGTCCTGCTCGCGCTGCCCGACGGCGTGGACTTCGTGGGGGCGTTCTTCGGGATCCTACGCGCGGGCGGCGTGGTCATCATGCTCAACCCGCAGCTCGGGGCCGAGCAGATCCGCTACTTCTACGCCTACTCGGGTGCGCGCATGGCGCTGGTGGACGCCGCCGGCGCCGCGCCCTTCCACGAGGCCGCCGGGGACATGCGTCACGCGCCGATGCTCCTCGAGGTGGGCGGAGACGCCTTCGCCCGGGAGCTCGCCGCCGCCACCACCGAGCTCGACCCATGGCCGACGCACCGGGACGATCCGGCGATCTGGCTGTTCAGCGGCGGGACCACGGGCCACCCCAAGGGCGTGGTGCAGCCGCACCGCTCCTATGTGAACACCACCGTGCGCTACGGGCACGGCATCCTGGGGATCACGCCCGACGACGTCACCCTCTCGGTGCCCAAGCTCTTCTTCGGCTACGCGACCGGGATCAACCTCCTCTTCCCCTTCAGCGTCGGCGCCACCGCGGCGCTCTTCCCGGAGCGATGCACGGCGGAGACGCTGTTCGAGAAGATCGAGGCGTTCCGGCCCACCCTCCTGGTCAACGTGCCCACCATGGTGAGCCACCTCCTGGACCACCCGGGCGCGGCGCGGCGCGACCTGTCGTCGCTGCGCCTGTCGACCTCCGCGGGGGAGGCGCTCCCCGAGGAGCTGCACCGCCGCTGGAACGAGACCTTCGGCGTGCCGCTCCTCGACGGGCTCGGCACGTCGGAGATGTGGCACATCTTCATCTCCAACCGCCCCGGCGACGTGCGGCCGGGCACGCTGGGAAAGGTCGTGCCCGGCTACGACGTGGAGGTCCGCGACGACGACGGCCGCGCGCTCCCGCCGGGAGAGGTGGGACGCATGTGGGTGCGGGGCGGCTCGCGCGCCATCGGGTACTGGCGCCATCACGACAAGACCCTGGAGGCCTTCCAGGGCGCGTGGTACGCTTCGGGCGACATGATCTCCCTCGACGCCGAGGGGTGGGTGCGCTACCGCGGGCGCGCCGACGACATGCTCAAGGTGAGCGGGCGGTGGCTCAGCCCGCGGGAGCTCGAGGACTGCCTCCTCGGCCATCCCGCCGTGCGCGAGGTCGCGGTGGTCGGCGTCGAGGACGAGCGGGGGTTGGTCAAGCCCCACGCCTTCGTCGTGGCGGCCGACGGCGTCGAGGCGGGCGACGCCCTCGAGGCGGAGATCCAGGCCTGGGTGCGCGAGCGCCTCGAACCCTATAAGTACCCGCGCCGCGTGCGCTTCCTCGAGGAGTTTCCCCGGACGCATCTGGGAAAGGTGGACCGGGGGAAGCTCGCGCGGGGATGAGCACGGCGCCGCCGCGCGCCGACCCCTCCAGCTATCTCCCGGACGCAGCCGCAGTCCCTATCTTCCGGAGCCTCTTCCTTCGCCTTTCGCGCCTTCTCGCCGGACGACTGCGGAGCCTCCTTCCATGGATTCGATGACCACGCTCGCCGTCGCGCTCCTCCTCCACCTGTCGCCCCCGGCGCGCGCCGAGGAACCCGCGCCGCGCCGGTGGGGGAGCACGGGCCACGAGATGGCGGCCCGCGCCGCCGTGCGCACGCTGCCCCACGGCGTCCCGGCCTTCTTCCTGGAGGCGGGGGACCAGCTGGTCTACCTCGATCCCGAGCCCGACCGCTGGCGCGTCCGCGAGCTTGTCGCGATGGACCGGGTGTACAGCTACGACCACTACATCGACATGGAGAACGTCCCCTCCGGGGCGTTGGACGCCCCGGACCGCTATGCGTTCATCCGGGTGCTCCACGACGCGGGCATCGAGCGGCCGGAGCGCGACGTCGGCTTCCTCCCCTACCGCATCGTGGAGCTGTACCAGCGCCTCGTGACCGAGTGGCGGCTGTGGCGCGCCGAGGCCGACCCGACGACGAGGCGCTGGATCGAGCAGCGCATCGTCAACGACGCCGGCGTCCTCGGCCACTACGTGACCGACGCCGCCAACCCCCACCACACCACGATCCACTACGACGGGTGGAACGCCGACGCGCCCAACCCGAACGGCTACACCACTGCCCGCGGGTTCCACGGCCGCTTCGAATCGACCTTCGTGGGGGCCCACCTCCGCCAGTCGGACGTGGACGAGCGCATGGGCGGCGACGTCGGCTCGGTGGCCGGGAACGCGCGGGACGCGGTCCTGGCGCACATCCGTGCATCCCACGACCAGGTGGAGGAGCTCTACCGGCTGGAGAAGCGCTTCGGCTTCAACCCCGACGCGCCGGATCGTCCCGAGACCCGCGACTTCGTGGCCGATCGGCTGGCGGCGGGCGCGCGGATGTTGCGCACGCTGTGGTGGTCGGCGTGGCAGGAGAGCGCGAGCGCTCCGTAACGGAAACCTTGCCAACACGTGGCGCGTCTATAGGAGTTGTGGACGACACGGTTCCGAGGAGGACCGGGTACACGGGGGATCGGCGGACGGAGGCGGCGATGGCGGCCGACCAGCGGCGAGTGGGCGTGGGCGGAGAGGGAGGGCCTTTCGGGGCCCTGGACGGCAAGCTGAACATCTACGCGCTGGCCAACGGCATGGACCTGATCAAGGAGCCCGGCCGGCGGCGGCTCGGTTGGTACCGCGAGGGCATGGAGCGCGCCATCGACGTCGAGCCCTCCGGCGACGGCACGCTGTCGGTCACCGCGCTCTGCTGGAAGACCAACGACCCGACCACCGAGCGACGCGCCCCACAACGCGAGGGCGTGTCGCCGGAAGACCTCGGCGCCGACCTGTCCGCGACCCTGGAAGCCGCCCTGGAGGCCGCCAACGCCCTCTGACGAGCTCTCCCGCGTCGAGGAGCGGGTCACGCGCTGCCGCCGCTGTCCGCGCCTGGTAGCCTGGCGGGAGGTCGTGGCGCGCGAGAAGCGGGCCGCGTTCCGCGACGAGGACTACTGGGGCCGGCCGGTCCCGGGCTTCGGGAATCCCCGGGCGCGCGTCCTGGTCGTCGGGCTCGCGCCCGCCGCGCACGGGGCCAACCGCACGGGCCGGATGTTCACGGGCGACCGCTCGGGCGACTGGCTGTACCGCGCCCTGCACCGCGCCGGCTTCGCCAGCCAGCCCGTTTCCTCCCGCCGCGGCGACGGGCTCCGGCTGGAGGACTGCTTCGTGACGGCCGCCGTACGCTGCGCGCCCCCGGCCAACAGGCCCACGCCGGCCGAGCGCGACGCGTGCGCCTCCTGGCTGGAGGAGGAGCTGGACCTGCTGTCGGACGTCCGCGTGGTCGTGGCGCTGGGCGGCTTCGCCTGGGCGCAGGTCCTGCGCATCCTGGGGGGCCGGGGCGTGGCGATCCCGACGCCACGTCCTGCCTTCGGCCACGGCGCGCAGGTCGCGCCCGACGGCGGACCGGCGCTGCTCGCCTCCTACCATCCGAGCCAGCAGAACACCTTCACCGGCAAGCTCACCGAGGAGATGTTCGACACGGTGTGGGCGCGGGCGAGGGAGCTCGCAGGGCGCTGACCGGCGCGGCCGGCGCGTCGTCCGGACGCGTCTCGCGGCGTCCTCCGCCGGCCGGTACTTTGGCGGCATGCGTCGAACCGCGCCCCCCTGGATCCTCGCCGCCCTCCTCGGCTCCTCCGCGTGCGCGAGCGGAGCCGCGCCGGCGGCCCACCCGCCGGTCGTGGCCGTGGCTCCCGGCGACGACCTGCAGGCGCTGTTGGACACGCTGCGCGGGCCCGCCACGGTTCAGCTCGCGCCCGGCGACTATCACCTGGAGCCCGTGGCCTTCACCGATTCCACCTGCGGGAATTGCCAGGACGCGGACGACGACGTCCCCGCCACCCGCGGCCTCCTCGTGCGCGGTGACAGCATCACCCTCGCCGGGGAGACGGCGGGCCATGTCGTGCTGCACACGCACGCGGGCTACGGCGTGCTCTTCGACGGCTGCGACGGCTGCGCCCTCGAGCGCGTCACGGTCACGGACGGCGTGCGCGACCCGGACGGGCGCGCCACCGACGCGGGCGTGGTGATCCGCGCCGGCCGGGTGACGCTGTCCGACTGCGTCGTCCGCGACAACCTGGGCGACTCGGCCACGGTCCACTCGGTGGTGGTGGGCATCATGGGCGTGGCGGTCCGCGAGGGCGGCGACGCGACGGTGCGCGGCTGCCGGATCGAGCGGAACTCGTGGGACGGCATCACCGGCTATCGGGACGCACGCATCCTCGCGGAGGACAACGTGGTGGACGGCGTCGACGCGGCGCGCGGCGCCCAGATGGGTGGCGGCCGCGGCGTGGGCATCGGCCTGACCTGGAACGCCCAGGGCGTGGTCCGCGGCAACCTCGTGACGCGCTACTGGAAGGGGATCGGCGTCTTCGTCGACGCGCGGGCGAAGATCACCGGCAACGTCGTGGAGGACGTCCTCACCTGGGGGCTCGCGTACTGGGGCCCGGACGGCGGCCGACCAGTCGCGTGGATCGCACGGAACGCCGTCTTCGAGACCGGCGCGTGCGGCGTGATCGTGGACCGGGTCGCACCGTGGGTGCCGGCCGCCGAGCCGCGGCCGGACCCGCCCCGCATGGATGGGCTCCGGGGCGACGGCCCGGGCGAGCTGGTCGGCAACGCCTTCGCGCGCACCGGCCAGGACGAGCGCTACGACTCCGGCGAGCCGTACTGCATGCAGCGCCCCATCGCCCGCCACGCCGTCCCCAGCGGCTTCACGATCGCGGACAACCTGGTCTGGGACGTCCGCCAGCCGGGGGACGCCCCCCGGGTGGACACGCTCGACGCGGCCGCCTTCCGGTCCCGCGTGGCGCCGCTGGTCGAGCAGCTCGCCGCCTGGCCCGCCGTGGCCGGTTCGCGCTTCGTGGGCGCCTTCGGGTCGGTGCGCTGATGCGCGGTCCCGGGGTACAGGCCGATCCCGACGCCACGGCGCCGGCGGATGCCGACGACGACGCGGATGGCGCGGCCCGCCTGCGCGCGCTCGCCCGCCCCGACAAGTGGTTCCTCTCCGCCGGCGACGGCTTCCTGTGGGCCCCGCCCGTTCCACGCCGACTCGACCGCCCCGGCTTCTGGGACGCCGCGCACGTCTACCACTACCCCCTCGAGCCGCTCTTCTCCGTCGCGCTGGTCGGCGGCGACGGTCGGGAGCAGCGGCTGCGGCGGGCGTCGGTCGACTGGCGTCCCGACCGACTCGCGGTGCGATGGGATGGACCCGGGGACGTGGGCTTCACCGAGCAGCGCTACGTTCTTCCCGGAGGCCGCTTCTGCTCCGCCTGGTGGGCGGACGAGGGCGCCGGGGGCGCCCTCGCCGAAGCGAGCCTGGTGGCGTTCACGGCCGTCCCGGGCCCGGACGTACGGGACCTCGCCCGCCTCTACGCGGGGCTGCGCTGGCGCAGCACGCTGCGGGACCGCAGACGTGAGTCGCTGGACGTGACCCTCACGCTCGAGGCGTTCGTGCTGGCGTCCGGAAAGGACGTCGGCGCCGGCGCCGCGGGGGCCACGCGCTGCATGACGCTCCGCTCCGAGGGCGGCGCGGAGCCGGAGTGGAGCCTCACGCCGTTCGTGGAGCTCCTCGCAGCCGACGGGGAACCGCCGGACGACGGCCCGGTCTCCCTGGACGGCGTCTCCGACCGCGGGTGGGCGCACCTCGCCGTCACGCGCTCCCTCGACGGGCTCGGCGAGGGCCAGGGCATCGGCTTCGTCCTCGCCGTGGCGCCGGAGGAGCTGGGTGCGCCGCCGGCCGGCGACGTCGGCGCACCGCACCATCCCCGCCGCTCCGAGGAAGCGTGGAGCCGGGCGATCGGCGCCTTTCCCCGCTTCTCGGCTTCCGACCCGTACCTCGCGGGCTACTTCGACTACCGGGTCTACGGGCTGCACCTCAACCGCATCGCGGGCGGCGCCGGCCGGATCCCGCATCCGGCCATCGCCGAGGGACCTGAGTACTTCCACCTGCCGATCACCTACTCGGCCCAGTGCCACATGATGGAGACGCGCTGGGCCGCCGACCCCGTCGTCGCCCGCGGGTCGCTCCTCAACTTCCTCGCCGCCCAGCGCGCGGACGGATCGCTCCCCGGGCGCCTGTACGTGAACCACGAGACCGGCGAGGACTTCTACCACGCCAACTGGGGGGACGCCGCCCTCGCCGTCGACGCGCTCCACCCGGATCGAGCGTTCCTGGAGGCGGCGTACGCCGGCCTGGCGCGCTATGCGGATTGGATGCGCGGCGAGCGCGACGCCGAGGGCTCCGGGATGATCACGGTCGTCAACCACTACGAGACCGGCCAGGAATACATGTCGCGCTACGTCGCGGTGGACCCCTCGTCGGACGTCACCGAGTGGGAGCCGCGCCTGCGCCTGAAGGGCGTGGACGTCACAGTGTACGCGTACCAGCTCCTGCGCGGGCTCGAGACGCTGGCCGGACGGCTGGGCCGGGGGAACGCGGCCCGCACCTGGGGTGACCGGGCGGAGCACGTAGGCCGCGCGATCCGCGAGGAGATGTGGGACCCGGACGCGGGGATCTTCTCCGATGTGGACGGCGCCACCGGGCGGCGCACGGGCGTGAAGGCGGCGGTGTGCTTCTACCCCCTCCTGACCGATCTCCTCGACGACGGGCAGGTGGACCGTCTGCTCGCGCACCTCGCCGATCCGGCCACCTTCGCCACCGCGTTCCCCGTGCCGTCGTCCGCGGCCGACGACCCGCTGTTCAGCGCCGAGGGGCTGTGGAAGGGCAAGCGCCACAACTGTCCGTGGAACGGACGCGTCTGGCCGATGACCAACAGCCACGTGGTCGAGGGGCTGCTGCGCCAGTGGTACCGGGGCCGCGCGGCGGCCGGCCCGATGGCTGCCCACATCCTGTCGCGCTTCGTGCGCATGATGTACCACGACGGCGACCCCGGGCGCGCGAACTGCTACGAGCACTACAACCCGAACACCGGCCACGCGTGCGTCTTCCGCGGCATCGACGACTACCAGCACTCCTGGGTCCTCGACCTGATCGCGCGCGGAGCGACGGGCGTCGAGCCGGGCGCCGAGGTCCTGCGCATCCACCCGCTGCCCATGGGCCTCGAGCACGCCCGCTTCCACGGCCGCCTGCGCGGTCGCGACGTGGAGGTACGCGTGCGGAGCGGGGACGTCGAGGCGCGCGTGGACGGCTCGGTGCGGCACACCCGGATCGGCGAGTCGTTGGAGGTCGCATGGTAGGCGTGTCGCTGCGAGGCCTGTCGAAGCGCTTCGGCGAGGTGACGGCGGTGCATCCCCTCGATCTGGACGTCGAGCAGGGGGAGTTCCTCGTGCTCCTCGGTCCCTCGGGGTGCGGCAAGAGCACCGTGCTGCGCATGATCGCCGGCGTCGCCGATCCCTCCGACGGCGAGGTGTGGATCGGCGACCGGCGCGTCGACGGCGTCGAGCCCGCCGACCGCGACGTCGCGATGGTCTTCCAGAGCTACGCGCTCTACCCGCACATGACCGTGCGGCAGAACCTCTCGTTCGGGCTGCGCATGAGGGGCGCGGCGAGGGAGAAGATCAGCCGCAAGGTGGCATGGGCGTCCTCGCTCCTCGGCCTCGACCGCCTGCTCGACCGCCGTCCCGGGCAGCTCTCCGGCGGCCAGCGGCAGCGCGTCGCCCTGGGTCGCGCGATGGTGCGCGAGCCGTCGGTCTTCCTCTTCGACGAGCCGCTCTCGAACCTGGACGCGCGCCTGCGCACCGGGATGCGCGACGAGATCGCCGGGCTGCACCGCCGGCTGGGCACGACGATGATCTTCGTGACCCACGACCAGGTCGAGGCGATGTCCCTGGGGCAGCGCATCGCGATCCTGGACGAGGGCGTCCTGCAGCAGGTCGGCACGCCGCTGGACGTATACCGCGAGCCGGCCAGCCTGTTCGTCGCGCGCTTCGTCGGCTCGCCGGCGATGAACACCGCCCAGGGCTTCGTCGGCGACGACGGCACCGGCGCGACGTTCGTCGGGTGGGGCCTCACGCTGCCGTGCAGCCTGCGCGACATCGGCTCGCCCGACTCGGAGCGCGGCCACGCCGTCGTGCTCGGCGTGCGCCCCGAGGACCTCCTGGTCGTGCCTCCGGGTCACCACTCCGGCCACCTCGACACGGAGGTCCAGCGCGTGGAGGCGCTGGGCAGCGAGATCCTCGTGCACGTTCCCGGTCCCGGCGAGATTCCGTGGATCGCGCGCACGCCCGCCGACCATCCGGTGCGCGTCGGCGACCGTGTCTCGCTGCGCATCCGGGTGGAGCACGCGCACCTCTTCGACGCCGGGAGCCGGCTGCGCCTCGGCACCCTCGGCAGGCGCCACGTCCCGTGACCGGGCGCGTGCTCTTCGCCGGGATGGCCGCCCTCGCCCTGGCGGGGTGCGGCGCGGGCGCCGAGGACGCGGTGACGCTGCGCGTCCTCCACTGGGCCGGCGACTACGAGGTCACCACCGAGCAGGCCATCGCCGACCGCTTCGCCGCCGCGCATCCGGGCGTGCGCGTCGTCGTCGAGTCGGTGGTCACCAACTACGACGAGAAGCTCCTCACGTCCATCGCCTCGGGCACGCCGCCCGACGTCTTCCTCCTCGACGGACCCGACATCCCCACGGTCGTCGACCGCGGGCTGGCCCTCGACCTCACGCCCTACCTCGGGCGCGCGGGCTACGACCCGGAGCGCGTCTTTTCCCAGGTCATGGAGGGGTTCCGCCGCGACGGCCGCGTGTTCGCGCTGCCCAAGGACTTCACGCCCATGGTGCTCTACCTCAACCTGGGCGTGTTCGACCGCTTCGGGATCGAGCCGCCCGGCGCGGACGGGTGGACGTGGGCGCAGTTCCTGGACAAGGCCCGCCGGCTCACGCGCGACGTGGACGGCGACGGGCGCACCGACGTGTACGCCGTCGACTTCCCGCGCAACCTCTACCAGTGGATCGCCTGGGTGTGGTCCGGCGGCGGGGACATCCTCAGCCCCGACGGCAAGCGCGCGAGCGGATACCTCGACTCCCCGCGCACGGTGGCGGCGTTCCGCTTCCTCACCGAGCTGGTAACGGCGGCCCACGTCACCCCGGGCGTGCACTTCCTCGAAACCGGCGACCCGGCGCGCGAGGCGCGCTTCGCCACCGGGGGGCAGGCGATGCTCCTCTCGGGTCATTGGACGCTGCAGCTCCTGATGTCGAACATGGCCGGCGCCCGGCTGCGCCTCGGCGTCGCGCCCATCCCCCACGAAGCTTCTTCGTCGCCCGCCACCGTCCTGTACGCGTCGGGGTGGGCAGTGCCCGCCAACGCGCCGCACCGCCGCCTCTCGGTGGAGCTCGCCGCCTACCTCGCGTCGGAGGAGGCGCAGCGCATGCGCTCCTCGACGCGGCTGGCCATCCCAGCCTTCCGCGACGTCGCCGAGCAGGCGGCCGCGGGCGACACCTCGGGGATCGAGGCCGCCTTCCTGCGCCAGGTCGACGACGGCCGGGTCACCTGGGGGGCGCGCGTGCGTGACTTCTACGAGATCGAAGAGCTCACTTTCCAGATCATGGACCGCCATCTCCTGCGCGGGGACCCGCTCGAGGAGACGGCCAAGCAGGTCGCGGCCGAGGTGGACCGGGTGCTCGCCCGATGAGCGCCGGCGGGCGGGACCGCGGACCAGCCGACTCCGAGCGCGCGCGCCGCGTGCTGGGGGCGAGCGTCTTCGCGGTGCTCGCCCTCGCGCTGGTGCTCGCGCTGAGGACGGCGGTGGCGTCGGTGCACGCGGGCTCCGATGCTCTCCTCGAGGCGGAGACTTCTTCCGCGGTCACGCTCCTGAGCCTGGCCGACCCGCAACGCGTGCGCGCGCTCTACGGAGACCGGCTCCAGCTCGAGCCGGCGGTCACACCCGGACTCGATCAGCCCGAGGTGCGGGGTGAGCGCGCGCGCGCTGCCCGTTACGACGCGGACGGCTGGGACGTCGTGGGGACGGTGGTCCTGGCGCGCCGCGCAGGAACGTCCTTCGGGCTGCCGTGGTGGATCGCGCTGCTGGCCGTCCTCGCCTCGGCCGGCATGGCGGGCGCGGCCGCCGTCGTCGGGGCGCGGCCCGAGCGTGTCGTTCGCGGCGCGCTCCTCGCGGCGGTGTCCCTCGCGCTCCCCGTCGCGGCGTCCCAGCTATGGGCGCGGGCACGGCTCGCCGAGCTGAGCGACCTCCGCCTCGAGCGCGCCGCCGCGGCGCTGGATGCGAGCGGCTACGAGGACGCACGCGCCGCTCCGCCCGGCACGATCGTGCGCGTCACCGGGCTGCCCCTCCTGCAGCGCGACCGCTTCGGCAACGTCGTCGGCACCACCCTCCTCCCCGAGACGGCCCGTGCCCTCGCGGCGTTCTCCTCCCCCGCGCCCGCCCGCGTGGAGGTGGACGCGGTGCCGTACGCGGTGCGGGACCAGGCGCCGTTCCGCCTGGTGATGGTGCCCTTCGAGCACACCGACGGCCCGCTCGCGCCCATGGCGGCGATCGCTGTCGCCGGCCTCCTGCTCGCCGGACTTCCCGCCTCGCTCGTCTCGCTGGCCGGCGAGCCCCGCGCGCTGCGCCGCAACCTGTGGGCGTGGAGCTTCCTGGCGCCGGCCACGGCGCACCTCGCGGTCTTCACCCTCGGGCCTCTGGCATTCGCCGCGTGGCTGTCGCTGCACCGTTGGAACCTCGTCGACGTCGCGCGCCCCTTCGTCGGGCTCGGCAACTACCTGGCGCTCCTCGGCGACGCGTCCTTCTGGAACGCCCTCGCGAACACGGCCATCCTCACGCTGCACGTGCCGGTGGCGATGGCCCTCGCCCTCGCCTTCGCGCTTCTGGTGCACCGGCGCACGCGCACGCTGTCGCTGGTGCGCGCCGCGCTGTTCCTGCCGTCCATCACGAGCCTGGTGGCCATCGCCATCGTCTGGCAGTGGATCCTCAACGCCGACTACGGGATCCTCAACTGGATCCTCGGCCTGGTCGGCATCGCGCCCGTGCGCTGGCTGACCTCGCCCCGCACGGCGCTGCTGTCCATCATGATCCTCTCGGTCTGGCTGGTCGTGGGCTACCAGATGGTGCTCTTCCAGGCCGGTCTGGCGTCGATCCCCGAGGAGCTCTACGAGGCCGCGCGCATCGACGGGGCGGGGGTGTGGCGCCGCTTCTGGCACGTGACGCTCCCCGGGCTGCGGCACACGCTCTTCTTCGTGCTGGTCACGTCGGTGATCGGCTCGTTCCAGATCTTCGGCGCCGTGTACGTGATGACGGAGGGGGGTCCGCTGGGCGCGACGGACGTGGCGGTCTACCACATCTACAAGGAAGCGTGGGAGTTCCTGCGCTTCGGGAGCGCCGCGGCGCAGAGCTGGGCGCTGTTCGCCGTGATCTTCGTGGTGACGTGGCTGCACTTCCGCTTCCTGGAGCGGGAGCGTCCGGGCGACGTCCCATCCACACCTGGACCTGTCCGATGAGCGGCGGCAACTTCTCGGCGGGGGGGGCCGAAGGCCCCCGGGGGGGAGGGCGCGACGGCCGCGCTCCCACCTCCGGCCGGGGCCTGCGCGTCCTCGCATGGACCGCCACCGCACTCGCCGCGCTCACCATGGCCGCGCCCTTCCTGTGGATGGCCGTCACCTCCCTGCAGGGCCAGCTCGAGGTGTTCAGCTACCCACCGCACCTCCTCCCCGAGCGGCCCCGCTGGGAGAACTACCCCGCCGCGCTCACCGCCCAGCCCTTCTGGCGCTTCTTCGTCAACTCGGCGGTCTTCGCCACCTTCGTCGTCGCCGGCCAGCTCTTCACCGCGGCCACCGCGGGCTACGCCTTCGCGCGCCTCGACTTCCGCGGCCGCGAACGGATCTTCCTCCTCTTCCTGTCGACGATGATGGTGCCGGCGGTGGTCGTGCTCATCCCACGCTTCCTCTTCATCGACTCACTCGGGTGGGTGGACACGTTCCAGGGGCTGATCTCCACCGAGCTCGTCTCGGTGTGGGGGATCTTCCTCATGCGCCAGTACTTCCGCACCGTCCCGCCGGAGCTGGAGGAGGCCGCGCGCATCGACGGCGCGCGGCCGTGGCGCATCTTCTGGAGCGTGGCGCTACCCCTGGCGCGGCCCGCTCTGGCGACGCTGGGCCTGTTCGCGTTCATCGACGCGTGGAAGAATCTTCTGTGGCCGCTGCTCGCCACCCGCTCGATGTCCATGCGGGTGGTCGAGGTGGGCATCGCATCCTTCCACGGGACGTACGAGGTGAACTGGCCGTACCAGATGGCCGCCGGCGTGACGGCGGTGCTCCCCATCATGGTGCTCTTCCTCTTCACGCAGCGCTACTTCGTCCAGGGCATCCAGATGGAGGGGTTCCGTTGAGCGCGCTCCACCCACGTTCCGCCGGGAGGGCACCATGCCGCTGACCGACGAGCAGGACGCCTACGGGCACATGCTCCTGGACCTCGCAGCCGGCATTCCGGCGGTGGAGATCATCGAGCGCGACGACGGCTACGTCCTCCCCGGCGCCCTCGCGGCGGACTACATCCTCCCGTACGACCGGTGGCCCTCCCACCAGCGCGCGGTGGTGGACCGGGCGCGGGGCCGGGTCCTCGACATCGGCTGCGGCGCGGGCCGCTTCTGCCTGGAGCTTCAGGACCGCGGCCACGAGGTCGTCGGCATCGACGCGTCACCGGGCGCGGTCGAAGCCTGCAGGCGCCGCGGTGTAGCGGACGCGCGCCCGATCGCGCTCGAGGAGATCGACGCCACGCTCGGCACGTTCGACACCGTGATCATGATGGGCAACAACTTCGGTCTGTTCGGCGACCCCGCGGGCCTGCGCACCGGCCTGGCCCGGCTGGCCACGGTCACGACGGAGGAGGCGCTGCTCTACGCGGAGGGCGCCGACCCCTTCGCGACGACAGACCCCCACCACCTCCGCTACCACCAGGCGAACCGCGATGCCGGCCGGCTGGGGGGAGAGCTCCGCATCCGCATCCGCTACAAGGTGTGGGCGAGCCCGTGGTTCGGCCTCCTGCTCGTCTCACCCCAGGAGCTCGACGCCCTCCTCCCCGGCACCGGCTGGCACCTCCACGACTCCATCTCCGCGGAGACGGGCCCCGTGCGGGTGGCCGTCCTCGGAAAGGACGCCCGATGACGACGATCCGCATCCCCGGCCGGCAGCGCCACACCGCGCCGACCACCTACGCGAGCCACCTGCGCGCCGCCGCCCCCGCGCTCGCCCTCGTCCTCGTCCTCCCCGGGACCCTCAGCGCCCAGGTGGGCCGCACCGACGTGCCGCCCCCGGACCGGATCCCGCCCATCGAGCGGTTCGACGTCCAGCGCTCGCCTATCTCCCTGGTCTACGACGTGCGTCCCGGCCAGTACCTCGGCGTGACCGGCCCCCGCAGCGCGTGGCTGGGCCGGGAGACCGGCGAGGCCGAGCTGTGGGTCCATCCCCTCAAGCTGGTCACCGGCTTCCAGCTCTCCTTCAAGATCCCACAATACCGCGAGCCGGTACGCGGCACGGACGTGGCCAGCACGATCGAGATCCGTCCCGAGGCCACGACCATCACCTACACGCACATGGCGTTCACGGTGAAGGAGCACATCCTCGCGCCCCGCGACCGGCCGGGCCTCCTCGTGCTCCTCGAGATCGACGCCTTCGAGCCGCTGGACGTCGTGGTGCAGTTCCACCCGGTGCTCCAGTACGCCTGGCCCGCCGCGTTCGGTGGCCAGTACGCCTTCTGGGACCAGGAGCACGAGGCCTTCGTGCTCAGCGAGAGCCTGCAGCGGCGCAACGCCGTGATCGGCACGTCGTGGCCCGCCGAGGGCGAGGCCCACCCGGCGCACATGCTCTCCGAGGCCCCGGCGACGTTTGTCATTCCCATCGACTCGGTGCGCGCGCGCCACGAATTCGTGCCCATCGCCATCGCCGCCGGCACGATGCCGCGCGACTCCGTGTTCGCCGCGTACGAAGGACTGCTGCGCGACGCGCCGGCGCTGTACCGAGACAGCCGCGCGTGGGCGGACTCCACACTCGCGACGCTCACGTCCATCGACACCCCGGACGACGCCATGGACCTCGCGCTCTCATGGGCGGAGGTGAACCTCGAGGAGCAGCGCGTGTGCAACCCCGACCTGGGCTGCGGCCTGGTGGCGGGGTGGGGCACGAGCGGGACCAGCACGCGGCCGGGCTTCGGGTGGTTCTTCGGCGGAGACGCGGCCATCAACTCCCTCGCCATGGACGCGGTCGGCCAGTGGGACCTGGTGGCAGAAGACCTGCGCTTCCTCGCGAAGTATCAGAGGAAGGACGGCAAGATCCCCCACGAGATCAGCCAGGCCGCCGGCCACATCCGCTGGTTCGAGGACTACCCCTACCCGTACTACCACGCGGATACGACGCCCTACTGGATGGTCGCGCTGTGGAAGTACTGGAAGGCGTCGGGCAACGACGCGGTGATCGAGGAGCTGTGGCCCGCGTACCGCAAGGCGTGGGCGTGGTGCCTGACCGCCGAGACCGACGGCGACGGCATCATCGAGAACTCCGCCGGCGGCTACGGTGCGATCGAGGTGGGTGGCCTGGGCGAAAGCCTGCACGAGGACATCTACCTGGCCGGGGTGTGGATCACCGCGCTCGAGGCCACCGGCGACCTGGCGCGCCACTTCCGCGACCGGCGCCTGGTCGAGCGCGCCGACCGGCTGCGCACGACCGCCATGCAGACGCTCAACGAGCGCTACTGGCGCACCGGGGACGATCAGCACGCCTTCGCCATCCTCCAGGGCGGCGGCACGAACGACAACCTGACCGCGTGGCCCGGCACCGCGCTCTCCTTCGGGCTGCTCGAGCCCGCGCGCGCCGAGCGGACGCTGCGCAAGCTCGCCACCGACTCGATCTCCAGCGACTGGGGCGCGCGCCTCCTCTCCGTGGGGAGCGACCTGTACGATCCGCTCCACTACAACAACGGCGCCGTGTGGGACTTCATGACCGGATTCGTGGCCTGGGGCCAGTACGCCTACCGCCGTCCCTGGGCGGCCTACCACCTGGTCGACGCAGTGAAGCAACACGCTTTCGACTGGAGCCGCGGCCGCTGGCCCGAGAACTTCTCCGGCGCGTACTACCGCCCGATGGACGAGACCGTCCCCCACCAGTTCTTCGCCACGTCGATGCTCGTCACGCCGCTCCTGCGCGGCGTGCTCGGGTGGACGCCCGACGCGCCGAACGGCCGCGCGACGCTCGCGCCGCAGCTCCCTCCGGAGTGGGACACCGTCCGCGTCGCGAACCTGCGCGTAGGTGACACGAGGCTCGACGTCGTGATCAGCCGCGGAACGAGCCTCGTCGACGTGCAGGTCGTCCCCCACGGGCCCCCGATCGAGCTCGACATCGTGCTCCCCGTGCCCCTCGGCGCGCGCTCGATCCTGGCTGGCGTGGGCGACATGGCACCCGGGGGGACTTCCCACGCCGGCGACGACCTCCCGCCGGACGTCCTTTGGGGCCCGCACGACGGCACGATCACGCAGACGCTCGCCGTCAGGGAAGGTGGCACGTACCGGGCGAACGCCTTTTGGCAGGGCGGGCTCTCGGTGGCCGCGCCGCTTCGCCGGCTCGTGCCCGGACAGAAGAGCACCGGCGTGCGCGTCGTGGACTTCACGGCGGAGGGCGTGGGCTGGCTCCTCGAGCTGGAGGGCCAGGCCGGCCTCGCCTACGACGTCCGATTGTTCGGCGAAGCGCCGAGCCTGGGCGACGTCGACGGCGCCGAAGCGACAGTGACGCCCGCCTCCGGAGGTCCCCTGGACCCGCACCTCCTTCACGTCCGCTTCCCCGGCGGCCAGGGTCGCATGCTCGCGGCCATCCACCTGCGGCCGGCGGGCTGAGCCGTGCGCGCGACGTTTCCCGGCACACCCGCCACGCGGTGGTCCTCCGCCGCGCTGGCGTCGGTGCTGGTGGTGGCGGGCGCGTTCCTGCGTGGCGGGCGCCGGGACTTCTGGGTCAACGCCTTCTTCCTCGTCGTCGTCTTCCTCGTACCCGCGCAGGGCCTCACCAGACCGGGGGACGTCGGCCGGCTCTGGAAGCCGCTCCTGCTCACCGCCGCGGCCGGAACCCTCGGCTGGGACGCGGCGACGGCCTTCGTCGCTGGATCGCGTCCGTTCCTGTCCGAGTGGTACCTCGTCTACACCTCCGGACCCCTGGTCTTCATGCTCCTGTACCTGGCGCACGCCGCGCTCGCGAAGAAGCTCGCGCGCATGCTCCACGAACCTCCGTCCGAACCGTCATGAAACGATCGAGCCTCCTCCTCGCCGCCGTCCTCCTCGTCCCCTTCCCCGCCTCCGCCCAACGAGTGGGCGGGGTCGAGCTCATGGAGCTCACCATCGCCGAGGCGCACCAGGCCATGCTCGCCGGGACGCTCACCAGCCGGCAGCTCGTCGAGGCCTACCTGGCACGCATCGACGCCTACGACAAGCGGGGACCGTCCATCAACAGCCTGATCATGGTGAACCCGCGGGCGCTGGAGCGCACCGACTCTCTGGACGCGGCGTTGGCGCGCACGGGCCGGCTGACGGGGCCGCTGCACGGCATCCCGTTCATCGTGAAGGACAACTTCGACACGCACGACATGCCCACCACCGGCGGCTCCGCGTCGCTGGCAGGGAGCATCCCGGCGGACGACGCCTACCAGGTGCGCGCCATCCGGGAGGCCGGAGCCATCGTGCTGGCCAAGTCGAACATGGCCGAGTTCGCCTTCACCGCCTACGAGACCGTGGGCTCGATGCTGCCCGGGTGGACGTTCAACCCCTACCGCCTC
Source organism: uncultured Gemmatimonadaceae bacterium (assembly GCA_964591135.1). Classification (GTDB taxonomy): domain Bacteria; phylum Gemmatimonadota; class Gemmatimonadetes; order Longimicrobiales; family Gaopeijiaceae; genus SZUA-318. The sequence goes on from CAZPZU010000007.1 coordinate 54,760, forward strand.
AACCGCGTCACGGCGGGCTCCAGCGGCGGCACCGCCGCGGCCGTCGCCGCCAACTTCGGCCTTGGCGGGCTCGGCAGCGACACCGGCAACTCCATCCGCGGACCGTCGAGCCACCTGGCCCTCGTGGGCATCCGCTCCACCATGGGGCTGACGAGCCGCGACGGCGTCATGCCCCTCTACGCGGACCGGGACATCGCGGGGCCGATGATGCGCACGGTGGAGGATGCGGCGCGCGTGCTCGACGTGGTCGCGCACACCGACCCGGCGGACCCCGTCACCGCTGAGGCCGACGCACGCCGCCCGGCGTCCTACCTGGAGGCGCTCGTGCCCGACATCCGGGGAATGCGGGTGGGCGTGCCGCGCTGGATCGTCTACACCGAGACCGCCGACTCCGAGGTCACCGCGCGCTTCGAGCAGGCCGTCGCGGACCTGCGCGGCCTGGGCGCCACGGTCGTCGACGACGTGCCGGTCCCCGAATACGACTCACTCCGCCGGCACCTCTCCTGCCCGCGCTTCCGCTACGACATCGAGAACTACCTGGCCACGCTCCCCGATCCGCCCGTGCACACGCTGAAGGAGATCGAGGAGGGCGGGAAGGTCCACGTCACCGTGATGCCCCGGGTCAAGTCGTACCTGGAGTTCGAGGGCACGCCCGAGACCAACGAGGACTGCATCGACGCCGACCGCAACGAGGAGCTCCTGCGCCGGGCCGTGCGCCGGGCGATGGCGGAGGCGGACGTGGTCGCGCTCATCTATCCCACGTGGAACAACCCCCCCCGCCTCGTGGGCGACCTGACCACGCCCCACGGGAACAACAGCCCGATCCTGTCCCCGCCCACCGGCTTTCCCGCCATGACCGTGCCCATGGGGTTCGTGCGGGACGAGACGCTCCCCGTGGGCCTGCAGCTCTTCGGAGACGCGTGGAGCGAGCCCACGCTGATCCGCATCGCGTACGCCTACGAGCAGGCGACGCACCACCGCAAACCCCCTTCCAGCACCCCGCCGTTGCCCGCACGGCGTCCGTAGGAGACGACCCCATGCGTGCCGTACTTTCGTCCTTCGAAACCGAGTTCAAGCGGTACAAGGCGCGGGCGGAAGACGCCATCGCCCAGCTCTCCGATCGGGAGCTGAACCTGCTCTCCGCCCCGGGAGGCAACTCCGTCGCGGTCATCGTCTGGCATCTCGCCGGCAACTTCCAGTCGCGCTTCACCGAGTTCCTCACCACCGACGGCGAGAAGCCTTGGCGCAGGCGCGAAGAGGAGTTCCAGGCGCGTACCGTCACCCGACCGGAGCTGCTGGAGAAGTGGGACCGCGGCTGGTCCGTGCTGCGCTCGGCCCTCGACCCGCTCACCGACGAGGACCTCGGTCGCGAGGTGCGCATCCGCCGCATCGCCCTCAGCGTGAGCGACGCGCTCGCGCGCGCGCTCGCGCACACCGCCTACCACGTCGGACAGATCGTGCTCCTGGCCCGCAACGTCCGGGGGGAGGAGTGGCGCTTCCTGAGCATCCCTCCCGGCGGCTCCGAGGCCTACAACAGGAATCCGACGCGCGAGAAAGGGCCCGGCGTCGACGAGTCGAGCTGAGCGCGCTGCGCCCGGCCCGTCGTTGGCCGACGAGCCCCGCGCCGCGGCGTCGCCCCTCCGCCGTCGCCGTGCTACTCTGGTCCGGCCGGGCGCGACGCGTGCGCGCCCGAACGACCGCAACCCCACGCCACCGCCGCAGGACGCCATCATGGAACGCCGTGACTTCGTGAGGACCACCGCCGCCGGGCTGGCCGCCGCTGCCGTCCCCGCCACCCTCGCCGCCGAGGGCACGCGGCGCGCCCCGGAGGTGCTGGTGCGCCGCGCGGGGCGCCCCGTGCTCGTCTCCGACGTGAGCAGCATCCGCTTCAAGAACGGAGGGCCGGAGAGCGGCATCGAGCGGGCGTTCCGGGGCATCACGGAGGGGGAGGATCCGCTGGACGCGCTGGTGGCCGGCGTGAACATCCCCGAGCTCGATCCCGAGGAGACCGGCATCGGCTACGGCGGCCTGCCCAACGCCTACGGGGTGGTACAGCTCGACTCGTGCTGCATGCACGGTCCGCGGAAGTGGGCGGGCGGCGTGGCGGCGATCGAGGGCGTGCGCACGCCATCGAAGGTGGCGCAGGCGGTGGCAGAGCTCACCGACCACCACCTGATCGTGGGCGACGGTGCGCAGGAGTTCGCCCGGGACATCGGCTTCACCATCGAGGACGACCTGAACACGGAGCGCTCGCGCGCGCTGTGGATGGAGTGGCGACGCCGCGTCGACCCGAGCCACTGGCTGGACCCCGAGGAGCGGCTGCGGGGCATCGATCGGGGGCGCACGGAGACCGACCCGGACCGCATTCGCCGCGGCCGCGAGGAGCTGCGGGAGCGTACGCAGGCCTTCCAGCGCGCGGCGTTGGACGCCGGGCTTTCGATGGTGCGCGACGGCCTCATCCCCGAACATTCCTTCTGGGGCACGACGAGCGTGGAGGCGGTGACCGCCCGGGGTGAGGTCTGCGGGATCACCACCACGAGCGGCCTGGCGTGGAAGATCCCCGGCCGCGCCGGAGACTCGCCAATCCTGGGCGCTGGCCAGTACGTGGACAACGACGTCGGCGCGTGCGGCTCCACCGGCCGGGGCGAGGCGAACCTCTTCAACCTCTGCTCGTTCCTCATCGTCGAGAACATGCGCCGGGGAATGAGCCCGAAGGACGCCGGCATGTCCGCGCTGAAACGCGTCCAGACGAACACCATCGAGGCGCGCCTGCGGAACGAGCGCGAGCTGCCCAACTTCGACCTTCGCTTCTTCATTCTGAACAAGCAGGGTGCGTACGCGGGCGTGGCTCTGTACGGCGCGGGCGAGTCCGCCTTCGCGGTGTGCGACGAGAACGGGGCACGCGAGGAGCCGCTGGAAGGGCTCCTCGAGGGATCGCCGTAGAGCCGCCCTGTGCCTTCCCCCTCTCCTTCCCCCAGGCACTTTCGCACCGCCGCCGCGTTCGGAGCGTGGCTCGAGAAGAACCACGCGACGGCATCCGAGCTGCTCGTCGGCTTCCACCGGAAGGAGACCGGAAAGGGGGGCATGAGCTACGGAGAAGCCCTGGACGAGGCGCTGTGCTGGGGGTGGATCGACGGTGTGCGCCGTAAGGTCGACGCGGACAGCTACTCCATCCGCTTCTCGCCCCGCAAGCCGCAGAGCAAGTGGAGCAAGGTGAACCTCGAGCACTACGCGCGCCTCGAGGCCGAGGACCGCATCCGGCCGCCGGGCGCCGAGGCCTACGCGCGCTTCGACCCGGAGAAGCACACGCCGTACTCCTTCGAGGCGCGGGCGACGGAGCTCTCTCCGGAGCTGGCGCGCGCCTTTCGCGCCCACCGCGCCGCGTGGGACTTCTTCCAGGCGCAGCCACCCGGTTACCGGCGCACGGCGACCTGGTGGGTGATGAGCGCGAAGCGGGACGAGACGCGCAGGCGCAGGCTCGACGAGCTGATCGAGGTGTCGGCCGACGAAATCCGACTGCCCCAGGTGTCCGCGCAGCCCAGCCGCCGGAAAAAGAGGTGAACACTCCGGCTCCCTTGCGCGTCCTCGTGAGCGGCGATACACCCATCCACGGACCGGCTCAGCTCCGATCCCCGAACCACCCCACGCAGGGAGCCACCATGTCCCGTAGGACCTCCGCGCTCCGCCGCCTGGTCTGGGGCCTCGCCGTCGCCTCCCTGGCGACGCCCGCCCTCGCCCGCGCCCAGCAGCGCAACGACGAAGAGTACACGAAGCTGATCAAGGAGTACCTCCAGGACGATCGCATCAGCACCGAGCTGGTCGATCACCTGCCCGCTTCGGACGTCGTTCCGACGCCGCTGGCCTTCAACGGCCACATCGTCGGCACGCCAGGCGAGCTCACCTACGCGCGCGACATCCACCGGTACATGAGGGCGATCGCCGACGCCTCTCCCCGCGCCACCGTGTGGTCGATCGGGCAGACGGAAGAGGGTCGCGAGCAGATCGTGATGGCCATCGCCGACGAGGCGACGATCCGTGACCTCGAGCGCTACAAGGGGATGCTGCACGAGCTGACCGATCCCCGCACCACCACGGAGGCCCGGGCCCGCGAGATCATCGAGCGCACGGGCAAGCCGATCTACTGGGTCACGTCGGGGATGCACTCGCCGGAGACCGGCGGCCCCGAGATGCTGCAGGAGCTGGCGTACCGGCTCGTCGTGGAGGAGACGCCGTTCATCCAGGACATCCGCGACAACATCATCACCTTCATCACGCCGGTGATCGAGGTGGATGGCCGCGAGAAGCAGGTCGATACGTACTACTTCAACAAGGACCGCCCGGAGGGTGAGAGCCGCCTGCCCCTGATGTACTGGGGCAAGTACGTGGCGCACGACAACAACCGCGACGGGATGGGCCAGTTCCTCGCGCTGACGCGCAACGTGAACAAGACGTGGCTCGAGTGGACGCCGACGGTCATGCACGACCTGCACGAGGCGCAGTCCTACCTGTACACGTCCACCGGCACCGGGCCCTACAACGAGGGCTTCGACCCGATCACCATCGGGGAGTGGTGGGTGCTGGCGGAGAACGACGTCCTCGAGATGACCAAGCGCGGCGTTCCCGGCGTGTGGACGTACGGCTTCTACGACGGATGGACGCCCAACTACATGTTCACCATCGCCCACACGCACAACGGCATCGGGCGCTTCTACGAGGTGCAGAGCTACGGCCCCGACAACCGCGAGAATCTGCGCGTGGGGTCCACGACCACGAGCCGCGAGTGGTTCCGGCCGAACCCGCCGCTCCCTTCGATCAACTGGGGCCCGCGCAACAACACCAACATCCAGGAATCCGCGCTGCTCTTCTCGCTGAAGTACACGGCCGACCACAAGAGCTGGTTCCTGGAGAACTACTGGCTGAAGAACAAGCGGTCGGTGGACAAGGGCGTCGACGGTCCGATCAACGCGTGGGTGATCCCGGCGAACCAGCGGCGCAAGGCCGACGCGGTGGACATGGTCAACGAGCTGCTGCGCCAGGGACTGGAGATCCAGCGCGCCGACAAGGCGTTCGAGGCGGGCGGCGTCAAGGTCCAGGCCGGTGACTACATCGCGCGCGCGGATCAGCCGTTCCGCACCCTCGCCGACATCTACCTCTCGCTCCAGCAGTTCAGCCTCGACAACCCGCGCCCGTACGACGACACGGGCTGGACGATGCAGCTGACGCGCAACGTCGAGATGAAGGAGATCAAGGACAAGGCGGTGCTGGATCAGGCGATGACCCGGGTGCAGTACCCGGCGCAGGCGCCCGGCGGCATCTCGGGAAGGGGTGACGTCATCGTGGTGGACCACACCACCGACAACAACCTCATGACGTTTCGCATGACGCACCCGGACGTGCGCATGCTCGCCGCCGAGAAGGACTTCCAGATGGGCGGGCACGCCTTCCGGGCCGGGGCCTTCATCATCCCGGAGGCTGACCGGGCCGCCATCGAATCGAGCCTTACCCAGCTCGGCCTGTCGGCCTGGGCCGGCTCCATGCCCGACGTGCCCACCCACGAGCTCGATGTCCCCCGCATCGGCTACGTACACTCGTGGCAGCGCACGCAGGACGAGGGGTGGGTGCGGGCCGCGCTGGACTCCTACCACGTGCCCTACACCTACTTCGCCGACCAGGAGCTCAAGAAGGGCGACCTGCGGGCGAAATACGACGTGATCGTCTTCCCGCAGGTCGGGGGCAGCGCCCAGTCCCAGGTGAACGGCATCGCGATGACCGGGACGATGCCGCTCCCGTACCGGAAGACCGACAAGACGCCCAACCTCGGAGCGCTCGACCAGAGCGACGACATCCGTGGTGGAATGGGCTTCGACGGGCTGGTGCAGCTCGCCAAGTTCGTGCAGGACGGGGGCACGCTCATCGTCGAGGGGACCACGTCGAACATCTTCCCCTCGTACGGACTCACGCCGGGCGTCAGCGTCGAGGAGCACGACGAGCTGATCGCGCCCGGATCGGTGGAGCGCGGCATCATCGCCGACAAGGCCAGCCCGATCGCTTACGGCTACGCGGGCGACGAGCTGCCGGTCTTCTACCGCGGCGACGTCGTGCTCGCGGCCGGCGGCGGGTTCGGGCGCATGGCGCGCGGATACTTCGGGGGTGGCGGAAACAGCCCCTGGCAGAACACCACTCCGATGGCGACCAAGCCGCGACTCAGTCCCTGGGAGCCGGACAGCACGCAGACGCCGGGCCGGCCGCAGAGTGGGCAGGCGGACGAGATGGCCCAGTTCCGGCAGATGGCCCGCCAGTTCGGCATCGACGTGGACGAGTCCGGTCCGCGGGTGGTGATGAAGTTCCCGGACAACCCCGGTCAGATCCTGCTCTCGGGAACGCTGGGCGGCGCCGAGGCGCTCACCGGGAAGGCGCAGGTGCTGGACGCGCCCGTGGGCAACGGTCACGTGGTCATGTTCGCCATCCGGCCCTATTGGCGGTGGCAGACGCAAGGCACGTTCTTCCTCGGGTTCAACGCGATCCTGAACTGGAACGACCTCGACGCCGGCAAGCCCGCGGAGGCCGTGACGGACGAGGCAACCCCGGGCAGGGGAGGCCGCCGCGAGGAGCCCTAGTACCTCGAGCCGGACGGCCATCATGCCCCACGTCGAAGGGCACCGGACCCACCGCATCGGCTGGCTGCGCGCCGCCGTGCTGGGCGCCAACGACGGCCTCCTCTCCACGAGCAGCCTCGTGGTGGGGGTGGCCGCCGCCGGCGCCCCCCGAGGTCAGGTGCTCCTGGCGGGTATCGCGGGCATGGTGGCCGGCGCGGTCTCGATGGCGGCCGGCGAGTACGTCTCCGTGAGCTCCCAGGCGGATACCGAGGCCGCCGACGTCGAGCGGGAGCGCGAGGAGCTGGCAACCGCCCCGGACGCCGAGCGCGAGGAGCTGGCGAGGATCTACCGGACGCGGGGCCTCGAGCCCGACCTGGCGATTCGGGTCGCCGACCAGCTCATGGCCCACGACGCGCTGGGCGCCCACGCCCGCGACGAGCTCGGCATCTCGGAGATCACGCTGGCCCGACCCGTCCAGGCCGCCCTGGCCTCGGCCGGGACGTTCTCGGTGGGCGCACTCCTGCCGCTCGTCGTCGTCCTCGCCGCACCCCCGGCGCGGGCGGCCGCGCTGGTGACCGGCGCCTCGCTCGTGGCGCTGGCCGGACTGGGTGCGATGGCAGCCCGCGCCGGAGGCGCACCCGTGCTGCGCGCCGCCGTGCGCATGACGTTCTGGGGAGCCCTGGCCATGGGCCTCACCGCGCTGGTCGGCTCCCTCGTCGGCACCCAGGTCTGAACCCTTCCCCGGAGCCCAGGATGCACAAGTCGTCGGCCACCACCGGTGTCTGCTCCGTGTGCGGGAAGACGTTTCCCCTCAAGGCGATGGTCCCGGCCACCACGATCCGCGAGCCGATCGTGCAGAGGATCCAGGCGGAGCTACCGGACTGGACGCCGGAGGGCTTCGTGTGCCGTCCCGACCTCAACCGCTTCCGCTACGCGTACGTGTCGTCGCTGCTGGAGTCCGAGCGCGGCGAGCTCAGCTCGCTCGAGGAGGAGGTGGTCAAGAGCCTCCACGAGCACGAGATCCTGGCGCGGGACATGGAGGAAGCGCTGGAGGAGGGCCGCACGCTCGGAGAGCGTCTCGCGGACGGGCTCGCCGACTTCGGGGGGAGCTGGACGTTCCTGATCCTGTTCGGGGTGTTCATCGCGGCGTGGATCGTCATGAACGCGGTGGTGCTGTTCCGCCACCCACCGGACCCGTACCCCTTCATCCTCCTGAACCTGGTCCTGTCCTGCCTCGCCTCCATCCAGGCGCCGGTCATCATGATGAGCCAGAACCGGCAGGAGGCGAAGGACCGCATCCGCGCCCAGAACGACTACAAGATCAACCTCAAGGCCGAGCTCGAGATCCGGCACCTGCACGAGAAGATCGACCACCTCCTTCTGCAGCAGTGGGAGCGCCTCACGCAGATCCAGGAGATCCAGCTCGAGGTGCTCTCCGAGCTGGGGCGGCGGTAGCGGATCCCTTCAGCCCTCCACGGCCCTCCCGGTCTCGATCCAGCGGGCCCAGTCGGGACGGCCGTGCGCCCGCGCCGCGGCCGCCGCCGAGGCCACGTCGTAGGGCGTGGCGCGCAGCTCGACGCGCCAGCTCCCGTGACGCTGCCGCTCCAGGATCGCCCAGCGCGCGTGCGGCGCGCCGGCCTCCATCCCGTGCGGGTGCGGCGCGTCCGCGCGATAGGCGGGAAGGCCGACGCTCCCCGGGTTCACGACGACGCGTCCGTCGGAGAGCTGCACCATGCCGGGTTGGTGGCTGTGGCCGCACACCACCAGCTCGACTCCGCCGGGGATGCCGTAGAGCGCTTCCCCGAGCTCGGCGTCCGTCGCGGTGCGCACGCACCCGGGCTCGACCCGCTCGATCAGCGTCACGTCATCGTGCGCGAGGTCGCCGTGGCACCCGAGGATCGTTCCCTGGCTTACCGTGGCGCGCGTCTGGAAGGTGAGCCACGCCACGCCGTCCTTCCCGATCTCGTCCAGTGTGAACGTGGCCGTCGGATTGTCCGCTCCTTCGATGAGGGAGCGGTCCTGGTTGCCGCGCACCGTCGGCCAGCCTCGGCTCAGCAGCCGCTCGTGCGTGCCTTTGGGATCCAGCGGTCCGAAGAAGCAGTCGCCCAGGTTGAGCACGCGGTCCACGTGCACGTGCTCCATCTCCTCGAGCACCGCGTCCAACGCCCACGAGTTTCCGTGGATGTCCGACACCACCGCGATCCGCATGTACACGCTCCTTCGGGATGTTCCGCCATCCACGAGGAACCCCGGAGGGGCGCGCGTGTTGCCGGTGACCCTACCGGCCCCCGCTCTCCACCTTGCCCGACCCTGGCGTCTCGGCCCACCTTGTCCGGCCGATTCGAGAATCCGTTCCCCACACCAGGTGCCTGCCCCATGCTGGTGACCCGCTCGCGCGCCCCCGGCGCGCAGGGCGCGCTGTGCGCGCTCCTCGCCCTGGCGGCCGCCGCCCCCGCCGCCGCGCAGCAGACGCCGTGGACGTCGCTGAAGCGGGGGAGCGACAACATCGAGGTTCTCGGCCACGTGCCGCTGGGTCCGCGCCTCAGTGTGGCGGATCTCGACGTCGAGCAGGAGGTGTCGCGCCCCTACGCGTACGTGGCCCGCATGGTCTACGGGGACGATGGCCCGAAGGGTACGGACATCGTCAGCATCGAGGACCCGGACCACCCGAAGGTCCTCTACCGCTGGCGCATCGAGAACCAGGAGCTGCACCAGCGCACCGGCGGGATGGACGTGAAGCACTTCAAGATCGACGACCGCTACTACGTGGTGCAATCGCTCCAGTTCGGGCAGGGTGGGCCCGACAACGACCTCGGTGCCGTCGTGCTGGACGTGACGGGGTTGCCCGACCCGGCCCAGGTGAAGGAGGTCGCGCGCATCCGGGAGCCCGAGAACCCGGGCGGCTTCCACAACATCTTCATCTACAAGCACTCCAACGGCGGCGTGTACCTCTTCACCACCGTGAGCGGCCCGTACGCCAACGTCTACGACCTGCGCAAGGTCGTGAGCGGCGACGTGGAGCACGCGCGCGTCGCCCGGGTGCCGGTGCCCGAGTCGAGCATGGGAAGCGGCGGGGCCCGCGGCTACCACGACTTCTACGTCGGCTACCACCCCGACTCCGGGGAGGACCGCTTCTACGGCGGCGGCACCGGGGGTTACTACATCTACGACATCAGCGACCTGCAGAACCCGCAGCTGCGCATCACGCTGACGGGGATCAACGGGGTCTCGTACGGCCACACCTTCACGCCGAGCCCCGACGGGCGCTACGTGGTGGCCGAGACCGAGTATCAGTACGCGCCGCTGCGCATCTTCGACCTGCAGCCGGCGCTGGACGGCAAGGTGACGAACATTCGCGACCCGATCTCGGCGTTCACCGCCGACTGGACGCACCTGGTCCACAACCACGAGGTGCGCTGGCCGTTCGTGTTCGTCTCCGGCTACCTGGACGGGCTGCAGATCTTCAACCTGCAGGACCCCTCGAACCCGGTGCCGGTGGGCTACTACGACACGTACGTCGGCCCGCCCAACACCGACCGCTACTCGCAGTTCAACGGCGCCTTCGGCATCGACGTGCGCAACGCCGACGGGCTGATCGTGATCAGCGACATGTCCACCGGGTTCTGGACGTTCCGGATGGACGGGTTCCAGGGGTGGAACGGAGAGGACTGGGGCTACCCCGACATCTCGTCGGCGCAGAAGTGGGACGCACCCGCGAAGCGGCCCATCAGCTGAGGGCGGAGGAGACGCATGAGGATCGGGGCGATCGCTGCGCTGGGTGCGGTGGCGGCCCTGGCGGCTGGCGACCCTGCCCCGGGGATGGCCACGGCGGCGCTGGGGAATGGAGTCTCGTGCTCGGCATTCGCACCCGCGACGCCGACCACGACCGCGCGGGCACCGGACGCGGCACCCGGGGCCCCCTACTACGCCGTCGACCTCGTCACCACGAAGAACCTCGCCGGCACCGCGCGCGCCCGGGGGACCGGTCACGTCACCTTCGCGGCCTCGCCCTTCGGCGTGGCTCTCGCCGCGGACGGCAGCTACCGCTACGACGTCGAGCTTCGGCTCACCGACATGGACCCGCCCGAGGGCGGGACGTTGGTCGCGTGGACCACCACGCCGCAGGTCGACCGGGTCCGGCGCCTGGGCGCGTTCGACGATGCGCTGGGCGTCCGCGGTCAGGTGGCGTGGAACAAGTTCCTCGTCGTCGTGACGCTCGAGGCCACCGACGATCCCGCCGCGGAGACGTGGTCCGGTCCCATCGTGCTGCGCGGGATGTCGCGCAGCGGTGCGATGCACACGATGGCGGGGCACGGTCCCTTCCAGCAGGAGCTGTGCGCCAAGTACGGCTATCGCTGATGTCGCTCCTTCCCCCATGTACGCGGCCGACGCTCGTCGCCACGGCCGCGGCCCTGCTCCTCGCCTCCCCGGCCTCTGCCCAGGATCCCACGATGCACATGGGTCACGGCATGGGCACACCGGGCGGGTGGAGGATGGTGCCGATGGACCCGAACATGCCGATGCTGCCGGGCATCGAGGGCCTCATGCCCGTAGTGAGCCCTTTCCTGCCCGGTGCGGGGATGGACCCGTCCATGCTGCCGGCGGCACGGCCGTCGGAGGTGGTGGCCATGCGGGACGGCGACACCCTCGACATCTCGGTGTCGATGGTGCGCCGCACCATCGACGGCCACGAGCTGATCATGTACGGCTACAACGGCCAGTACCCGGGCCCGCTCATCCAGGCGCCGAAGGACGCGACCGTGGTGGTACGTGTCACGAACCGTATCCAGATGCCCACGACCATCCACTGGCACGGCGTACGTATCGACAACCGCTTCGACGGCGTGCCCGGAGTGACGCAGGAGGCGATCGCCAGCGGGGAGAGCTTCACCTACGAGGTGAACGTCCCGGACGCCGGGATGTTCTGGTACCACCCGCACGTGCGCGAGGACGTGCAACAGGACCTCGGGCTCTTCGGCAACCTGCTGGTCACCTCCCCCGACCCGGACTACTACGGGCCGGCCAACCGCGAGGAGATCTTCGTCCTCGACGACCTTCTCATGGACGACCAGGGGCTGCTGCCGTGGGGCGACGAGGCCCCCACGCACGCCCTCATGGGCCGCTTCGGCAACGTGATGCTGGTCAACGGCCGGACCGGCTACCGACTGAGCGCCAAGAAGGGCGAGGTCCTGCGCTTCTTCCTCACCGACGTCGCGAACACCCGGACCTTCAACGTCCGCTTCGGTGACGCGAAGGTGAAAGTGGTGGCATCCGACGTCGGGAGATACGAACGCGAGCAGTGGGTGCCCAGCGTGATCATCGCCCCCGCGGAGCGCTACGTCGTGGACGTGCGCTTCGACGAACCCGGCGTGGTCGCCATCACGAACTCGATCCAGGCGGTGAACCACTTCCGCGGTGAGTTCTACGCGCACGTCGACACGCTGGCCCTCATCACGGTGGGCGACGAGCCCGCCGCACCGGACTATCGGGAGGCGTTCGAATCGTTACGCACCAACGACGAGGTGGTCGAGGACATCGCGCGCTATCGGCCCCTGTTCGACAAGGAGCCGGACCACCGCCTCGAGACCACCGTGCGCGTCTCCGGGCTACCGGTGCCGATCGTGCAGGCCATGGAGATGGACACGCTTTACGTGCCGCCCGTCGAGTTCAACGACGCCATGCCGATGATGAACTGGCTGTCCACGGCCGAGCAGGTGACGTGGATCCTGCGCGACCTGGACACCGGGGCGGAGAACGGCGACATCCACTGGAAGTTCAGGGTGGGCGACGTGGTGAAGATCCGGATCTTCAACCAGCCGAAGTCGTTCCACCCCATGAACCACCCGATCCACATCCATGGCCAGCGCTTCCTGGTGGTGTCCATCGACGGCGTGCCCAACCGGGACCTCGTCTGGAAGGACACGACGATCGTGCCCGTGGGGAGCACGGTGGACCTTCTCGTGGAGATGTCGAACCCGGGCACCTGGATGACCCACTGCCACATCGCCGAGCACCTGCACTCGGGGATGATGTTCGACTTCGTCGTCGAGCCGTAGTTTGCCGGGATGAAGCGGAAGCTCATGGCCGTGGCCGTCCTCGCCGCCGTCATCGTGGCGGTCCTGGGGGCGCGCGACATCCTCCGTCGGCGCCGGTCCGTCCGGGAGATCCGCGACCTGCGTGACCAGGTCTACCGGGCGCGGGTGTCCGCCGACTCCTGCGGCAACGAGCTGGCGTACCAGGAGCGCCTCTTCCGTCGCTTCGACACCGTGGTCGACTCCCTGCGCAGGAAGGTGCGCGACTACGAGCGGATGGACGAGCGCGGCGTGCCGGAGGCCCAGTACGAGGAGTACCTCCGGCACTTCGAGGGCTACAACGACTCGGTCGCCGTCTGGCGGGGAAGGGCGGCCGGGCTGCGCGCCACGGAGGCCGCCTGTCGCACCTTCATCGAAGACCACAACGCGATCGCCGACTCCCTGCGGCGGCGCCTCGAGGCCGAGGGAGTGGGCGCGGGGCGGGAATGAGATGGGGGGCGCCCGGAAGCCCGGGCACCCCCCTGCGGGACCGCCGTGGATTCGGGAGGGGGCAGAAGCCGCTGCCTGCCACGCCAGCCCGTTGCCGCCCCCTCAGCTACCGGGCTGCCGAGGCCGGATCCCGTCCCCCACGTCCACCGGGTGGTTCGGGTCCTCGTACGGGCGCAGGTACTCCTCGAGGAAGGCCCAGCTCCGGTTCCACGAATCCCGCTGGGCGGGCGAATCCACGCGCTCGAGCGTCTCCGGGTCCACGCGACGGCTGAAGGCGTGCCCGACGCTCCGGCCCCACGGCGCCGGGTCCACGTAGATCTTCGTCTCAGTGATGTCCGGCTTCGTCGCCCGTAGCTTGTACACGAGCATGCCGTCCTCCTCGAAGTCCACGTCCTCGTCGTTCGTGGCGACGTGCACCAGAAGCGGCGTGCTCAGGTTGTCGACGGCGTAGTAGGGCGACCGCTCGATGTAGATGTCGCGCTTCTCGAAGGGCAGGCCCTGGATGCGCTGCTGCGTGGAGAAGCCACGCTGGTAGCCGGGTCCCTTGAACGAGAGGCGGAAGATCAGGTTCGTCACCGGCACGATCGCCGCGCCGGCCTGGAACGGGTGATCGTCACGCGTTACGGACATGACCGTGATGTAGCCGCCGTGGCTCCACCCCATGATCCCCACCCGGTCCGGATCCACGTGCGGCAGGTTCTGCGTCAGCCAGTCGTAGGCGGTGATCACGTCGTCGACCTCGTAGCCGCCGTAGTCGATCGCGCGGTGGAAATCCTCACCGTAGCCCGTGCTGCCCCGGTACTCCGGGCAGATGACCACGTAGCCGCGCTCCACGGCCTCACGGACGAAAGGCCACATCGACGTGCCCCAGTTGCCGTGCACGCCGCCGTGCACCCAGACCATGGCCGCGTGGCCCCGCGGGCCCCGCTTCTCGATCGGCTGGAAGAGGTACGCAGGGATCTCCATCCCGTCCACGCGGCTCTTGTACGTGATCTTCTGGTAGTCGACCACGCCCTTGGTGACAGCAGCGTATATGCTGTCTGTGACGCGCTTGCCCTCGATGGCGCGTGCGTAGTCGGCGACGGGATGGTCCTCCCACTCGTTGCTCACGTACAGCATCTGCGCGCGGGCGGAATCCATGATGACTTCCTGGCGCGGGCGGTTCTGGGCGACGGCGGAGGACGCGACCAGAGCGCTGAGGGCCAGGGCGAGCCCGACCGAGCGGAGGTGGCGGGACGCGTCCGATACGGCGAACCGAAGGTGGCTCATATCCACCCTCCTTGATGGTGTTGAGGGGTCCCTCGGGAATCAGGATCCTGGGCGGGAGCATCCCTGTCAACAGCACCTTGCGTCGGACAATTCGTAAGCATATGCTTACCGTAAGCTATGACTTACGATCGAAGCAGGGCGGTGGCCGCCCTCGGTGACGACACGCGGCGCGCGATCTTCGAACGGCTCGCGGACGGGCCGCTCCCGGTGACGGAGATCGCGCGCGGCGTTCCGGTGAGCCGTCCGGCGGTATCGCAGCATCTGCGCGTGCTCAGGGAGGCGGGCCTGGTCACCGCCGTCCCCGCCGGGGCTCGGCGTCTCTACCGGATCGACCCCGCCGGGGTCGAGGCGGCGCGGACCTACTTCGATCGATTCTGGGAACGGGCGCTCGCGGCCTTCAAGGACGCCGCCGAGCGCGACGACGAGGAGGAGGGGCGATGAGCGGGAAGCCGATTCTGGGTGTGCGGCGGACGGTGGCGGTGGACGTGCCCGTGGAGCGAGCGTTCCGCGTGTTCACGGAGGAGGTGGGGCGGTGGTGGCCGTTGGACACGCACCACACCAACCCCGCTGGCGCGGTGACGGCCGTCATCGAGCCGCGGGTCGGCGGCCGCTGGTTCGAACGCGCGGAGGACGGCAGCGAGACCGACTGGGGACGCGTGCTCGCGTGGGAGCCGCCCGAGCGCCTGGTGCTCGCGTGGCACCTCTCCCCCGAGTGGCGCTTCGACCCGGACCCGGCACGGGCGAGCGAGGTCGAGGTCCGCTTCGTGGCGGAGGGCCCGGCCTCGACGCGGGTCGAGCTCGAGCACCGGAAGTTCGAGGTCTACGGCGCGGAGGCGGAGACGGTGCGGGACGTCTTCGAGCAGCCGAACGCGTGGACCGAGGTGCTGGACCTGTACCGGCAGCGGATCGCCGGTTGACGTTACATCCGCACCTCAATAGCGTGCACGGTCGCAGACTTCACGCGAAGAGACGGATCGATAGGACAGATGAACGGCCGCATCGTCGCCCTGCAGCACCGAGATCCCCGGGGTCCTCGAGACCCGCGGGAGCATTTCGGCATGGATAGGTCGTCCGTCACGGGAGAGCGTGTGAGCTAGCCTCTCCCGACGTCCTTGAGCGCGTTCGAGCGCCCCACCCGTGCCGGCGGCCAGGTGGGGCGTTCGTGCGTCTGGCCACCACCCACCCGAACCCACCGTCGAGGAGGCGGACATGGGACAGATCACGTTGCAGGAGCTGAAGGAGCTCCGGCGGAGGACCGCCGCCGGTGTCCTGGAGTGCAGGCAGGCCCTGGAGAGCACCGGGGGAGACATGGACCGGGCCGAGGCCGTGCTGCGCGAGAAGGCGCGTCGCGAGGCCGAGAAGCGCGCCGGGCGCGCCACCGGCGAGGGCCTGGTGGTGAGCTACATCCACCATACCGGCCGGCTGGGCGCGCTGGTCGAGGTCGACTGCGAGACCGACTTCGTCGCCCGCACGGAGGACTTCCGTGAGCTGGCGCGCCTCGTGGTCGAGCAGGTGGCCGGCGCGGCTCCCGAGAGCCCGGAGGCCCTGCTGGAGCAGCCGTGGATCCGCGAGCCCGGGCGCACCATCGGCGAGATCGTGAAGGAGACGTCGGGCCGTCTCGGCGAGGCGGTGCGGGTGCGGCGCTTCGCGCGCTTCGAGACCGCGGAGTAGGACGGGTGCCGGAGGGAAATGGCGTCGCCGGCCGGAGGCATCGGACGGCGGCGCCATGTCCCTCCGGCAGCGGCTCCTACGCCCGCGCCAGCCTGCCGGCGCGCACCTCTTCGTCGGCGAGCACCAGCTCGTAGTCGGCCTCGTAGCCGACGCGGTCCGGCGAGGGGACGTACCCGCTCAGATCCGCCTCCTTCAGCGCCCGGTCGAACGCGGCCTGGTCGCGGGCGTCCGCCTCGGCCGGCGTGTCGCCGGTGTCGTACACGATGTCGCCCACGGTCCGGCCCTCGAGCGAGAGCGAGCGACGGACCACCTCACTCGCGGCGACTTGCCTGCGGATCTCGGGAAAGCGGAAGACAAGCCTCCCCTCGGCGTCCGGCGCCACGTCCGCGTCGAACTCGGCTGCGAGGGAATGGAGCACCTTCTCCACTTCTCCGCGGCTCACCGCCTGTTTCTCCAGGCGGGAAGTCACATGCCGGTGCGCGTCGTCGACGGTCACGCCGTTCGGCCCGCCCGCCTCGAGGGAGCGCGCATACACGAGGCCCAGCGTCACGCGGCGCACGTTCCGCTTCGCGCGGCGGCGGTTCTCGCGCTTCACGCCCCACATGCGCAGAGTCGGCACCGCGAAGAACATCAGGCTGAAGATCACGGGCACGACCACCAACCCCACGAAGGCCGCGGGCCCGCCGAGATGGAGTCGGGGGAAGATGAACCACGGCGACGTCGCCGCGGCTACGAGGGTGAAGGCGTTCATGCCCCCGACGAGTGCGTTGGCACCGGCCGTGTTTCCGGTGAGATCCAGCGGGTACTCCAGGCGCATCCACGAGGGGTTGGGCTCGCGGGCCGTTACCTGGCCGTGGGCGCTGAGCATCACCGAGGGGAAGGAGTAGGCCAGCTCCCCGTCGGGCGACACCGTCGGCTCGCCGTCGTAGGCCCCGACCAGGCGGCCCATCTCGGACTCGGCCTCCTCCACCGGCAGGCCCGTGTGCTCGACCAGCTCGGCCGTGGTGATCACGCCCCCGCGGGCGCGGATCAGGCGCAGCGTGCCGCGGTCGAGCTGCTGCTGCGTGGGCCGCGGTCGATCCGGGCCGAAGACGAAGGCGAACACCTTCTTGTAGAAGGGGACCTTGTCGTCCTTGGGGAGCGTGCGCTCCCAGCGGCGGCCGTAATAGGGCCGTCCCAGGTACCAGCGTGGTCCCCAGATCCAGTACCAGAACCAGAGGTTGCCGATGGGGAGGCCGCCGCCCCCGCGCCGGCCGCGCCCCCCCCAGCCGCCACTCCGCCGATTCCCGCCCTGCTGGTTGGCGAAGAGCGCCGCCAGGACCAGGATGACGAAGACCACGAAGTAGACGACGAGCATGATCACGATCCACGCCTTGAACACCCTGGAGAACAGGTCCCAGGCACGGCGCTTCACGCGGGCGAGGAGCGGCTCGGTGCCGCGGCGGATGAGCTTCTCGTCGAAGTGGTAGAGCAGCTCGCCCGAGTCGGACACGGCCAACTGGCCCTGATGGGTCTCGAGGAGCTGCTTGAGGGAGGCCTGCGAATCCGTGGCGGGCAGGCCGGTGGCGGCGACCACGTCGCCCACGGTGGCTTTGCCCCCGAGGCTGCGCAGGGCGGAAAGGACGTCGGACTGTCGTTCGGCTACGGCCAGAGTGCTCACGAGAGACTTCTTCGGCTAAGCGGTTCAGGACGGATGGTGGTACTACGCGAGGCGCCGGGGGATCCTTCCACGGTCGGGGACCGCCTTGCCTCCCGCGACGCCCCATGGCCACGTTCCGGCATGTCGCGCTTCCTTACGCTCCTCGTGCTGATCGGGATCACCCTGGCCCTCCTGAGCGTGGGCGAGGGATACGGCGGCCGGGGCGGCGCGGCCCTCCTCCTGGGGTTCCTCCTGCTGGCGGCGTACCTCGCCGGCCTGGCGAGCAACGCCGTCGAGCTGCCGCGGATCACGGGGTTCCTCCTGCTCGGGATCGCGGTCGGACCGCACGCCCTGGGCGTGCTCCCGCAACAGGCCGTCGTGGACTTCCGCCTCATCAACGGCGGCGCGCTCGCCCTGATCGCGCTGGCGGCCGGCGGCGAGCTCCGGCTCGCCGCCGTGCGCCGGCAGCTGTCGAGCATCGTCTCGATCCTGTCGTTCCAGGTCGTCATCGTGTTCGCCGCGGTGGTCGCGGCCGTCTACTGGGGCCGGCGCTTCGTCCCCTTCCTCGACGGCTCGCCGCCGC
The DNA here is from genome assembly GCA_964591135.1 of uncultured Gemmatimonadaceae bacterium. Classification (GTDB taxonomy): domain Bacteria; phylum Gemmatimonadota; class Gemmatimonadetes; order Longimicrobiales; family Gaopeijiaceae; genus SZUA-318. Next base: position 73,039 of record CAZPZU010000007.1, read on the forward strand.
GCGCCGCCCTCGCCGTGGGGCTCATCTTCGGCCTGGTGGCGGTGGCCAAGTCCCCGGCCACCACCATCGCCATCATCACGGAGGAGCGCGCCAAGGGGGTCATGACCGAGACCGTCCTCGGGATCACGGTCGTAAAGGACGTCATCGTGCTCGTCCTCATCGCGCTGCTCATCCCGCTGGCCGCGGTGATCGCGGATCCGAGCAAGCCGTTCTCCTTCGCGACGCTGGACGCCGTGCTGCTCTCGATCGCGGCGTCGCTGGCCATGGGGATCGCCGTCGGGTGGATGCTCACCCAGTATTTGCGCCGGAGCGGCGCCAACCGGGTGTTGATCCTCCTCTTCACCGCGTTCTCCCTCGTCAGCCTGAGCGAGCAGCTCGGCCTGGAGTACATCCTCATCGCGATGACGGCCGGATTCTACGTCCAGAACTTCTCCAAGCAGGGCCCGCGCTTCCTGCGCGCGCTGGAGGCGAACTCATTGCCCATCTACGCGCTCTTCTTCGCGGTGGCGGGCGCGGACCTGCGCGTGGACGTCCTGCCGAGCGTGTGGGGGATCGTCCTGCTCATCCTGGTTCTGCGCACCGTGGCCCTCGCGGCGAGCACCTGGCTCGGCGCGGTGGTCGTGGGGGGCGCGGCCTCGGTGCGGCGCCACGCGTGGATGGGCTTTCTCGCGCAGGCGGGCGTGACGCTCGGCGTCGCCAACATCGTGCGCGACCGCTTCCCCGTGTGGGGCACGGACGTGGCCACGCTCATCGTCGCGATGATCGCCGTGAACCAGCTCATCGGCCCGCCCGCCTTCCGCTTCGCCCTGCTGCGTGCCGGCGAGAGCCGCCGCGTGCGGGGCTCGCTGGCCACCGCGCGCCTGCGGGCCCTTGGGAACGCCGGCGCGGCATGATCGACGACTCCGACCGGAAAGCGGCATGAACCGAACACGTCTCTCCGTCTTCCTCCTCCTGGCGGCGACGCTGGCGGGCTGCGCGGGCGAGCCGCGCCCCCAGGCGGCGGCCCCGTCCGGTGAGCCCCCGCCACCCCCACCGGCCATGCGGCCGCTCATCGGGGAGTACGCGGACGGAGACACCCTCTCCGTCCTCGAGTCCGACGGCGCGCTGCGCCTGCTCCGCTGGCACGCCGACGCGGTCGGCCTTACCGCCCGGAACGACAGCGCGTTCGCCCTCGACGGCTCGGACCAGGTGGCCGTGTTCCGCCACGGCACCGGAGGCGGCGTCGCCGCCCTGACACTGGAGGGGCGCACCTGGACGCGCCTGTCGCTCGGCGCGGAGGACGGCGGCCAATTCAAGATCACCCCCCTCCGGCCGCCGGACGAGCTGCGCGCCGAGGCCCTGGCGGCGACGCCGCCCGAGGAGGAGGGCGACTTCCTACCCACGGACCTGGTCGAGCTCGTCACCCTCGATTCCACGATCCACCTCGACATCCGCTACGCGACGACGAACAACTTCATGGGCGAGGTCTTCTACACCGAGCCGCGCGCCTTCCTGCAGCGTCCCGCGGCGGAGGCCCTCGTGCGGGCACACCGCTGGCTGAAGACGCGTGGCTACGGGGTGCGCATCCACGACGGCTACCGCCCGTGGTACGTCACGAAGATGTTCTGGGACGCGACACCCGAGCCACTGCGCATCTTCGTCGCCGACCCCGCCAGCGGCTCGCGCCACAACCGCGGATGCGCCGTCGATCTCACCCTGTACCGCCTCGACACGGGCGAGCCCGTCGTGATGACCGGCGGCTACGACGAGATGTCGCCGCGCTCGTTCGCCGACTACCCCGGCGGTACCACCCGCCAGCGCTGGCTGCGGGCCCTGCTGCGCCAGGCGATGGAGGCCCAGGGCTTCACCGTGTACGAAGCCGAGTGGTGGCACTTCGACTACCACGACTGGCCACGCTACCGCATCGGCAACCAGCGCTTCGAGGAGCTCGGCGACGGCTAGGGAACCCGGGGAAGCCACACGCGCGGGCTGGAAGCAGGCGATCGTCCGCGCGCTCAGGCATCGCAACTACCGGCTCTTCTTCTCGGGCCAGAGCGTCTCCCTGGTCGGCACGTGGATCACGCGCCTGGCCACCAGCTGGCTGGTGTGGCGCCTCACGCACTCGGCGATCATGCTCGGCATGGTCGGCTTCGTCGGCCAGATCCCCACCTTCGTGCTGTCGCCCTTCGCGGGCGTGTGGGTCGACCGGCTGGACCGCTACCGCGTGCTCGTGTCCGCGCAGTCGCTGGCGTGCGTGCAGTCGTTCGCCCTGGCCGCACTGACGCTGACCGGCGTCATCGAGATATGGCACATCCTCGTGCTCCAGGCCTTCCAGGGCTGCATCAACGCGTTCGACACGCCGTCCCGCCAGGCGCTCCTCATCGACATGATCGAGGACCGCGAGGACCTGTCCAACGCGATCGCGCTCAACTCCTCCATGGTGAACGGCGCCCGTCTGGTCGGGCCGTCCATCGCCGGCCTCCTGGTGGCATGGGTGGGCGAGGGGTGGTGCTTCCTCCTGGACGGCGTGACCTACTTCGCGGTCATCGGCTCGCTCCTGGCGATGCGGCTCGCCCGACGGAAGCCGCCACCCACGGACAAGAAGGTCCTGCAGGACCTGGCTGCCGGCTTCCGTTATGTCTTTGGGTTCGCGCCCATCCGGGCCGTGCTGCTCCTCCTCGCGCTCGTGAGCGTGGCCGGCATGCCCTACACCGTGCTCATGCCGGTCATCGCCGAGCGCACGCTCGGGGGCGGCCCCCATACGCTCGGGTTCCTGATGGGCGCCTCGGGCATCGGCGCGATCGCCGGTGCCCTGCGCCTGGCCATCCGCACGACGGTGGCCGGATTGGGCCGTCTCATCCCCTGGGCGGCTGCGTTGTTCGGCGCGGCGCTGGCGGCGTTCGGGTTGTCGCGCTCGCTCCCCCTCTCCCTCGTGCTGATGGTCCCGGTCGGCTTCGGGTTCATGACCCAGATGGCCTCCAGCAACACGGTCATCCAGACGCTCGTGCGCGAGGAGATGCGCGGCCGCGTCATGTCGTTCTACGCGATGGCCTTCCTGGGCATGCTGCCGTTCGGGAGCCTTCTCGCCGGAGCCGCGGCGGCGCGCATCGGCGCCCCGTGGACCGTCGTGTGCGGAGGGACGGTGTGCATCGTCGGCGCGATCTTCTTCGGACGACGGCTCCCCGAGTTGCGCGAGATCGTGCGTCCCATCTACGTGGAACGGGGCATCCTGCCCGAGGTCGCGACGGGCATCGGCTCGGCCACCGCCCTGCGAGAGGAGTCCGATTTCTAGTGAAGCGAGTCGGAGCGTCGAGGTGAGCGCGCCCCACGAAGAGCCGCGAGGGCCCACGCGCGCAGCCTTCGTCTTCATCTTCGTCACCGTCCTGCTCGACATGCTGGCGCTCGGGATCATCGTGCCCGTGCTGCCCAAGCTCATCATCGAGTTCGAGGGTGGAGACACCGCCAACGCGGCCCTCTACTACGGCGCCTTCGGCACCGTGTGGGCCGCGATGCAGTTCCTCGCCGCGCCGTTCATCGGCGCGCTGTCGGACCGCTTCGGCCGCCGCCCGGTGATCCTGATGTCCACGCTCGGCCTGGCGCTGGACTACTTCATCATGGCAACGGCGCCGACGCTGCGCTGGCTCTTCCTGGGGCGGGTGCTTTCCGGCATCACCTCGGCGAGCTTCGCCACCGGCTACGCCTACATCGCCGACGTGACGACCAAGGAGAAGCGCGCCGGCTACTACGGTATGCTCGGCGCCGCCTTCGGCGTCGGGTTCGTGCTCGGGCCCGCCGTGGGCGGCATCCTCGGCAGCTTCGACCTGAGGCTGCCCTTCTGGGTGGCGGGCGGGCTCAGCCTGCTCGGCACCGCGTACGGCTTCTTCATCCTACCGGAGTCGCTCCCGCCCGAGCGGCGCGCGCCCCTGGACCTGCGCAACGCCAACCCACTGGGCTCGCTCGGCTTCCTGCGCGGCCACCGCGCGCTCTTTGGCCTGGCGACGGCGGCGTTCCTGTACCGCATGGCCCACGACGCCATGCCCTCGCTCTTCGTGCTCTACGGAGACTACCGCTACGCCTGGTCCGAGCGAACGGTGGGGCTCGTGCTGGCCGGGGTGGGCGTCGCGTCGATGGTCGTGCAGGCCGGCCTGGTCGGGCGCGTGGCGAAGATGTTCGGAGAGCCGCGCGCGATGCTCGCGGGCTTCGGCTTCGGCGCGCTCGGCTTCGCGGTCTTCGCGCTGGCGCCCACGGGGAGCCTGTTCCTGATCGGCATCCCCTTCTCCGCGCTCTTCGGGCTGACCTACCCCAACCTGCAGAGCATCATGACCGGCCGCGTCGGCGAGACCGAGCAGGGTCGGCTACAGGGATCGATCGCGAGCCTCATGGGCGTGGCCGGCATCATCGCGCCGGTGATGTTCACGCAGACGTTCGCGGCCGCCATCGAGCCGGCGCGCGGCTGGAACCTCCCCGGCCTGCCCTTCCTCATCGCGGCCGCGATCCTGCTGGTCGCCGCCGGGATCGCCTGGCGGGAGCGGGCCTGACCGACCGGGATCCCGCGGCCGCTCAGAGGTGCGCGGCGGCGGCCTTCGCCAGCTCGATGAGCGCCGCCGACTTGGCCTTGGCCCCCGGGGCCATGAGCTCGAGATCGAGGACGGCCCGGCCTTTCATGACCGTGACCTTCATGTCGTCGTCCTCCCCGCGGATCCAGCCACCGTCGCCGACGGAGATCTTCTGCGCGTCGTTGTCCCCCCACATGGTGGGCTTGATCTCGGCGAACAGCGCGTCGGTCGCCGCGACGTTCACGACGACGGTCAGCATGTTGACCGCCTCGTCGAGATACGAGCACTGGTACGCGTTGACGCCATCGATGAGGGACGGCCCCGCGTGATCCACGTCGCCCGACATGTGGTTCGGCAGCACGGTGGTGACCTGCTCGTCCGTGAGGAGCTCGCAGGGGGACACCGCCTGCTGGGCGCGGACGGGCGGGGCCACGCACAGCAGGCCGACGAGCGCTGCCACGGCGAGGACGTCGGACTTCGGGAACGCTTCCATGGACGAACCTCCTCTCTGTCGGGATCCTGGGCGCGCGGGGTCGTGCCTCCGCTTCACGGCGAAATCCTGCCGCCGTCGGGGCGCCACCGCAACCGACCGGATCGTGCGGCGCAGGCAGGGTGTAGCTGGACGAATGCGTATTCCAGCCCGCGGTACCCGACTCGGCCTTCCCCTTCCGTTCGTCCTCGTCCTGCTCGCCCTCGCGCCGCCCGCCGCGGCCCAGCAGGACGCTTCCCGCCTCTCGGTGGAGCGCATCTACGCGTCCCGTGAGTTCGAATCTGGCTTCTTCGGCCCGGCGCGCTGGCTGGAGGACGGCTCGGGCTATACGACGGTGGAGCTGTCCCGTGCCGTGCGGGGACTGGACATCGTCCGATACGATCCCCGGACGGGCGCCCGCGCCGTGATGGTTCCCGCCACGCGCCTGATTCCGCCCGGGGCGTCGCAGCCGCTCATCCCCGAGGAGTACAGCTGGTCCGCCGACGGCACCAAGCTGCTCGTCTTCACGAACACGCAACGGGTGTGGCGCACGAACACGCGCGGGGATTACTGGGTGCTCGACCTCGCCAGCGGCGGGCTGCACCAGGTCGGAGTGGACTTCCCCGCTTCGACGCTCATGTTCGCGAAGTTCTCCCCACAGGCCGACCGCGTCGCTTTCGTGCAGGACAACGACATCTGGGTCGAGCGACTCGCCGACGGGTCGAACACGCGCCTCACCACGGGCGGCTCGCACACCCTCATCAACGGCAACTTCAGCTGGGCGTACGAGGAGGAGTTCAGCATCCAGGACGGCTTCCGCTGGAGTCCGGACGGGACGCACATCGCCTACTGGCAGCTCGACAGCTCGGGTGTGCGCGAGTTCGTGCTGGTGAACTACACCGACTCGCTCTACCCGCAGTTCAAGTCGATCCCGTACCCGAAGGTCGGCCAGGTGATCTCGGCTGCGCGCATCGGCGTCGTGGGCGCGGACGGCGGGGAGACGGTGTGGATGGACGTGCCGGGTGATCCACGGGACGGCTACATCCCGCGCATGGAGTGGGCGGACGACTCGAGCTACCTCCTCATCCAGCACATGAACCGCCCGCAGAACGAGAACCGCGTGCTGCTCGCCGACGCGGGGACGGGCAGCGTGCGCGAGGTGCACGCCGACACCGACCCCGCTTGGGTCGACGTCGTGGACGACATCCGCTGGCTCGACCGGGGGCGGCGCTTCACCTGGGTCAGCGAGAACGACGGCTGGCGGCACGTGTACTCGATCTCCCGCGAGGACGGGAGCGAGAAGCTGCTGACGCCGTGGGCGATGGACGTCATCGAGGTCGACCTGATCGACGAGAAGGGCGGCTGGATCTACTTCATCGCGTCGCCCGACAATGCGGCGCAACGCTACCTCTACCGCGGAAAGCTGGACGGAAGCGGGCAGCCCGAGCGGCTGACCCCGGAGGAGCAGGACGGCTGGCACGAGTACGACGTCGCTCCCGACGGATCCTGGGCCTTCCACACGTACTCGCGCTTCGACCTCCCCACGACGTGGTCGCTGGTGTCCCTTCCGGACCACCGCCAGGTGCGGGTGATGGAGGACAACGCGGCGCTCAAGAAGGCGGTCGCGAAGCTGGACAAGGGCGACCTCGAGTTCATGCGTATCCACCGCAAGGACGGCCCCGACCTGGATGCCTGGATGATGAAGCCGCCGGACTTCGACCCCGCGAAGAAGTACCCGGTGCTCTTCTACGTGTACGGCGAGCCGGCCTCGCAAACGGTGGTGGACCGGTGGGGTGGCAGCACGTACCTCTGGCACCTCATGCTGACGCAGCAGGGCTACATCGTCGCCAGCGTGGACAACCGGGGTCAGCCCGACCCGCGCGGTCGGGAATGGCGCAAGAGCGTGCACGGCGCCATCGGGGTCCTCGCTTCCGAGGACCAGGCCTCGGCGAACCTGGCGTTCCGCGACTTCCCCTGGGTGGACGGCGACCGCATCGGCGTGTGGGGGTGGAGCGGCGGCGGATCGATGACGCTCAACCTGATGTTCCGCTACCCGGACCTCTACGACGTCGGCATGGCCGTGGCGCCCGTGCCCGACCAGCGGCTCTACGACGCGATCTACCAGGAGCGCTACTCGGGCACGCTGCCCGAGTACGCCGAGGGCTACCGGAAGGGCTCACCCATCACGTACGCAGAGGGGCTGAAGGGCGACCTCCTCATCGTGCACGGCACCGGCGACGACAACGTGCACTACCAGGGCACGCAGGAGCTGATCAACCGGCTCGTCGCGCTCGACGAGCCCTTCACGATGATGGCGTACCCCAACCGGACCCACGGCATCTTCGAAGGCCCGGGCACCACGCTCCACCTGCGCAACCTGCTGACGAGCTACCTCGAGGAGCATCTGCCACCGGGCGGGCGCTAGCGGATCCGGCACCCCCCGGCGTGCCGGCCGTCCCCTCAAGGCCTCTTCCCCACTATTCTAGACATATATATATCTGTATGCTATAATGTCCATCACGCACGAAACGGACGAACCCGGGGCGCCAGCCGCCCCTTCAACGACGCATCGGAGAACCGACATGGAAATGGAGATCGTCTTTCCAGGAGGCGCCCGCGTGGACGCCATCCTGGGCAACACCGTGATCACCACGAACCAGGACGGGACTGCCCCGGCGCCCTTCGGGCTCTTCCTGGCGTCCATCGGCACCTGCGCCGGGATCTACGTCCTCGGCTTCCTCCAGCACCGCGGCCTGCCGACGGAGGGCGTGAAGGTGATCCAGCGCATGGGGATGAACCCGGTGACGCGCATGGTCGATCAGGTGGAGCTGGAGATCGTCGTGCCGCCGGAGATCCCGGAGAAGTACCACGCCGCGTTGATCCGCGCGGCCGACCAGTGTGCCGTGAAGAAGCACCTGGAGCAGCCGCCGGCCTTCAAGGTGCAGACCCGGGTGGCGGCGACGCTCTGACGCCGTCGGCGCGGATCGCCCCCGTCACTCCTGGCGTAACGACGCCATGGGGTCGATCCGCGCCGCCCGTCCCGCCGGGATGAAGCTGGCGATCGCCGCGGTACCGAGAAGGAGGGCGACGCCGGCTCCCAGGGAAAGGGGGTCGGTGGGCCCGACGCCCACGAGCACGCCCCGCACCAGATGGGCGGCGGGGAGAAGCACCACGAGCCCCATCGCGAGCCCTGCGCCCGCCATGGTCAGTCCCTGCCGGACCACACCCCCCACGACCCGCGACGCGTCCGCGCCCACCGCCCTGCGGATCGCGATTTCCCGGGTGCGCTCCGCCACCGTGAACGACACCAGGCCGTACACGCCGATGAGCGCGAGGAAGAGTCCGAAGCCTCCACCCCATCCCAGGACCCTGGAGACCAGGCGGAGGTGGATGACCTGCAGCGACAGCTGGCTCTCGTAGGTGGTGGGGAGCAGGATGGGAACCTCTCCCGGTGCCAGCTCCACTCGTGACCGGAGCTCCCGCACCATGGCCTCCGCGCTCGCACCTTTCAGGGAGACTGCGATCGTGCGCGCCGGGTCCTGGTACAGGGACGTCCACAGGTAGGGGGTGGGCGGGTCGCCCACGTCCATGTACGTGCCGTCGGCGGCAAGTCCGACCACCTGGAAGGTCACGGGGGCCCGCTCGTCCACGCGCGGACCAGGGCTCCGGTCCGCGATGGTGACCATGCGCCCGAGCGGATCCTCCCCCGGCCACGCCGTTCGGGCGAACGCCTCGTTCACCACGGCCACGCGGGCCGCGCCGAGAGCATCCGAGGCCTGGATCCCTCTCCCCCGCAGGAGCCGGACGTCCAACATCTCCAGGTAGCCAGGCGTGACCGAGTTCCGGAAGGCGGCGATCCCGTCGGGCCTGTCGGCATTCGACGTCCCCACCGACACCGGCGTCCCGATCTGCAGGAGGGTCATCTCCAGGCTGCGGGACAGCGCCGCGCCGGAGGCGCCCGGGACCCCGGCGAGCCGGGACTCGAGATCGTTATAGAAGGCCACGATCCCGTCGGGCCCGACCTCGTCGGGTACCTTTTTGGACATCATCGCCACGCCCGTGGGATCCAGGCCCAGGTCCATCGTGGTGGCGCTTCGGAGGGAGCGGAGGAAGAGGCCGGCGCCGACGACGAGCACCAGGGCCGCCGCGAACTGGACGGCGACCAGGGCGCTGCCGGCCCCGAAGCGACGCCCCGACATTCCCGAGGATCGCCGGCCCTCCTTCAAAGCCGTCACCAGGTCCGGCCGGGACACTTTCCAGGCCGGAACGAGACTGAACACCAGGCTGGCGGCCAACGCCGTGAGAAAGGCGAACGCGTAAGCGCGCCCGCTGGGGTGGAAATCCAGGCGCAGCGGTATGTTGATGGGCGGCGAGTAGGACGCCATCGCACCGGCCGCCAGCTGGCAGAACAGCAGCCCGACCACGCCGGCCGCCACACCCAGCAGCAAGCCCTCGGCCAACAACAGCCGGAGGATCTGACGCCGCTTGGCTCCCAGCGCCAGGCGAACGGCGATCTCACGGTGCCGCCGCGTGGCTCGCACCAGGAACAGGCTGGTCACGTTGGTGCACGCGATGAGCAGAACGAGACCCGTCGCCCCGAAGAAGAAGCCGGCGACGACGCCCAGGAGGTTGCGGACCCGCGGGTTCAGACGGGAGTCCCGCTCCGACGCGGCGGTGAAGATGCGGTTCTGTCCCCGGTCGTCCTTCCAGGCGTCGGGATACTCGCTGGCCAGGCGGGCGCCCAACACCGAGAGCTGCGCCTGCAGCTCCGGCAGGTCGGCACCCGGCGCGAGACGCGCCATGATGAGGTACTCACGGCCGGCCCGGTCCGTGAGCCCGCCCGAGCGGCCGAGGAGCTCCTCGGCCCCCAGGGGGACCCACACATCGGGCCGCACCGGAACGCGGCGACTGACCACGCCTTCGGCCGCCACCCCTACCACCGTCACGGGATGGCCGTTGATGCGGATGGCTCGACCGAGGATCCCCGGGTCCCCGGCGAACCGTTTCCTCCACAGATCGTGGCCCAGGACCGCCACGGCGTGACCCACGCCTTCCTCGGGAAGGAACGCCCGCCCGAGGGCCGGCTGAAGGCCGGTTACCGCGAAGAAGTTCCCCGTCACGACTTCGGCCACGAGGGGCTCGACCGCCTCACCCTCTTCGAGAGAGAGAAGCGTCACCATGGAGGCGGCGGCACCCTCCACCGCCCCCGCCTGGAGCACGTCCTGGTAGTCGGGATAGGACGAGACCCCGTACGCCTCGCCGTCCTCCTCGCTGGTGTAGACGGTGACCAGACGCTCCGGCTCCCGGAGACCCGGGGAGGGCGGATGGAGGAGCCCGTCGGCCACCGCGAAAACCGTGGTCACGGCGCCTATGCCCAGCCCCAGGGACAGAACGGTGATCACCACCGTCATGGGCGCCTTGGCCAGCGTCCTGCCGGCGTAGGCGAGGTTGTTCACGAAGTTCTGCAGTCCCATCCCCCATCCTCCTCCCGTGGCAGGTCGCCCACCTTCCGTCGTCATCCTCCGCCTTCGCGCCACCGCCCTCCCGACGCGCCCCAGCAGGACGGGCCTCAGGGAGCGAAAGACCTGCGCCCGGTACCAGCGGCGCGCCGCTCCCGCTCCGTCGCGGCGGACCCGCTCCTCGAACTCCTCTTCGAGATCCGCGAGGGCATAGGCCCGGTCCCTCCACGGGAGCGCGAGGCCGAAAACGGCCCTCGCCATGCGGGGAACCCGGCCGACCCGGTCCTCCGTCACGGCCGCTCGTCCGCCGCCGGGGTGAGCCAGGGGGCCCCGCGCATCATCCGCGTGAGCATCTCCGTCGAGTGTCGCACGGCCGCCTCGCCCTCCGGCGTGAGCCTGCAGTACTTGCGGGGGCGACCCCGCTGGCCCGGTCTCGGGTCGGAGGGGTGCACGCTCACCAGCCCCTTCTCCTCGAGGCGCCCCAGCGTGGCGTACAACGCCCCGATCGAGACCGGACGCCCCGTGCAGCTCTCGATCTCCCGGCGCATGGCCGCACCGTACGCGCCTTCCCCGAGGCGTGCCACGGCCAGCATCAGGTAGAGCTCGAACTCTGGGAGGAACTTCCCGGGCATGGGGCCCTGTCCGGCCGGAGGTGGCTATTTTATCTACATCGGAATGTAATAAGGCGCGGGCCCGGCACAAGCCACGGTCGCCGGACGCTCGTGGGGCGCGCGAGCGGGGGCGTCGGTGGCCGTCTCAGGGCGTGGCACCGGAGCGCAAGGCGGCGAGATCGGGGACCGGTCCGACGAAGGTCGGCGTCTCCGGCATCACGATGAGACGGGCGAGGACGCGCAGGCCCAGCTCTCCGATCCGCTCCAGTCCGGGAAAGTCGATGAGCTCCGTGTCGTCGTTGGGCGTGTGGTACTCGTCGTGATAGCCGGTGAAGAAGCCGAGCCAGGGCACGCGGGCCTGCCAGAAGCAGGCGTGATCCGTCCCCGTCGGGGAACTGTGCTCGGACCCGACCAGCACGAGCCCAGGCTCGTTGGCGTTCTCCACCAGCGAGGGCCACGCCCCGGCGGTCTCCCGTCCCGAAACCACCAGGACGTCGTCCCGGAGCCGGCCGACCATGTCGAAGTTCATCATCGCCCGCGTCGCGGACAGCGGGACCTCCGGTGCCTCGAACACGTAGTGACACGAGCCGAGCAGCCCCTCTTCCTCGGCCCCGAATCCGATGAAGAGCACCGACCTCCGATCGGTACCGGCCATCCCGCCCCGATCGAGCCAGGACCGCAGTAGACGCGCCATCTCCAGCACGAGAACGGTGCCCGATGCGTTGTCGTCGGCTCCGTTGTTCGGCCCCGCGCTCCCGTCCGAGACGCCGCGGAACCCGATGTGGTCGTAATGCGCGCCGACGACCAGCCAATCGTCCGCGAGAGCGCCGTAGCCCCGGACCTCCGCGAGCACGTTGCGGGAGGAGAGGAGGGTATCGCCCCGGCGGGACACGCCCTGGAACGGCTGGATCATGCCACCCCCGGGCGCCGTGAGCCCGTACACCTGGAACTGCTCCGCCAGGTACCGGGCGGCACGGAGCTCGTCCGCCGATCCGGACGCCCTCCCGCGCATGCTGTCGTGGGCCAAGGCCTCGAGGTGGCGACGGAGGACCTCGGCGCTCGGGACCGGAGGAGGCAGTCCCCGCGTGGTGAAGGTCCACGCCGTGGTGCCCTGCATGGCGACGCCGGCGCGGGAGGTCAGCGCCGGTGTCAGGACGATCCGGTACTCCGTCCCGAAGTCCAGCGGGTCGCTGGGTGCCACGACCAGCGTCCGCGGGTCGGAGAGGGTGCGGTCAACCATCACGCTCCGGCCCGCGTTGTCGAGCCTCACGCCCGGGGACAGGCTCGACGGGTCCACGTCGGCGCTGAAACGGATCGTGAACGCGGCCAGGACCGACGCCGATGCGGTGCCCGGGGGTGGCCACGCGGCCTCGACGAGCAGGGGGCCGTCGGCGGCGGGGGGGCCGAAGAAGTCCGAGCACGCGGGTGCGGCCAGCAGAACGCCGAGGAGCACCGCGAGGCGCATGACGAGCCGTTTCATGCGAGCCGCCTGGTGGGGGGTGGGGGCAGGAGGCCTGCATTCTCATACGACGGGGCGTCGAACTGATTAGCAGGCCGCCCACGCGGGGGGATCCGGGACGGCGCGTCCACCTGCCGATTCCGCGCCAAGCGCGACTGCGCCCCCGCCTCACTCTCCCGTCGGCCGCTCCTCCGGCCAGTCGCCGTGCCGTGCCACGACCTTCCCGTCGCTGACCACCATGAGGACGTCCTGGACCACGCCGATGTCGTCCAGCGGATTGCGCTCGAGCACGATCAGGTCCGCGTCGAGCCCGGGTGCGATCCGGCCCGTGTGGTCGCTCACCTCCAGGAGGTCGGCCGCGGTGGTGGTCGCGGCCTGGAGCGCCTCCTGCGGCGTCATGCCGACGCCCACCAGCTCCAGCAGCTCGTGCGCCAGTGTCGTGGTGCTCTCCGGCCCGTATCCGGTGTCCGTGCCGGTCACGATCTTCACACCCATCTCGTGCGCCATGCGCGCCATCTCCCGCACGCGGGGGAGCATGTGGCGCCCCCTGATGTTCAGGAACGCGTCGTCGTAATCGCCGCCTGGAATCGTGAGATCGCGGACGATGGCGATCGTGGGCACGAGGTACGTGCCCCGCTCCTTCATGAGCGCGAGCGTCTCCCGGCTCAGGTACGTCCCGTGCTCGATGCTCCGCACCCCGGCGAGCACGGCCGCGCGGGCGCCCGCGTCTCCGTGGGCGTGCGCCATGACCCCGACGCCCACCCGCGCGCCCTCTTCGACGAGCGCCCGCAAGTCCTCCTGCGAGTAGACCTGCTTGCGTGGGTCGGTCGTGGGGACGCCGGCACGCTCCGTCGCGAGGACCTTCAGGAAATCGACGTGGCGGGAGAGCATGGCGCGCGCCATGGCGCGGATCGCCTCGGGCCCGTGGATCCCGTCGCGGAGGTAGCGTCCCAGCTCGGGGTGATCCTCGAACAGGCCTTCCGCGGGATCCGGCCGGACGTGATAGCCGGCGGCGACGTATTCGGGGATGTCCGAGTCACCCGCCCGCTGCAGCTCGCGCATCCCCACGTCGACGTAGTGCGATACTCCGGCGCTGCGCATCGTGGTGACGCCATACTGCAGGGCCCGGCGGGCCTGCGACATCGACCCCACGTGCACGTGCGCGTCGATGAGGCCGGGCGCCACGTACCACCCGTGCACGTCAACGACCGGCGCGCCCGCGGGGCGAGCGGCACCCGGGCCGGGCGAGACGGACTGGATGCGGCCCCCGGACACCACCAGCGTCGCGTCCTCCAGGACGGAGCCGTCGGTGACGTCCACGACGTTGGCGTGGGTGAGAACCAGGTCCTGGCCCCGGAGGGGGCTCGCGACGGCCAGGCACAGCAAGGCCGCGGGCAGGAATCGGCGCATGGGTACCTCCAGCGGTTTGGAAGACGGCGACGGCCCGGCAGACTAGCTCGCCGGGTCCGCGCGAACCAGCCGGGGGCGCCGGCGACGGACCTCCGTGGGGGCCACGCGCCCCCGTGGAATCCCTTACGGCCCGTGGGGCAAACCCCCTCCGACCACTCCGTACATACCCCGACGACGCGCAGCCGGGGCGCCGGCATATTTCAGAGCATGAACGCCCCGCCCCATCTCTCGGAGCTGAGCGGATGGCTGTCCGGCCGCACCGGCCGCCGCGCGGAGCGCCGCTTCCGCGTCCGCCGCGTGGTCCAGGTCGGCTTCGCGACGCTGTGCGTTCTCATCGGGATCCAGTTCGGACACTTCGTCGCCGCTGCCCAGGCCGGCTCCCTGCCCCTGCCCCGCCGCCCCGCCGGCGTCGAAGCGTTCCTCCCGATCAGCGGCCTCATGGGCCTCCTGGATTGGGTCTACCAGGGCACGCTCAACGCCATCCATCCGGCCGCCACCGTCCTGGTGATCGTCGCAGTCGGAACCGCGTTTCTTCTGCGGAAGTCGTTCTGCTCCTGGGTATGTCCGGTGGGCTTCCTGTCGGAGTCGCTCGCGCGCTTCGGCCGCTGGGCGTTCAGGCGCAACTTCCGTCCGTGGCGCTGGGTGGACGTGCCCCTGCGGGGCCTGAAGTACCTGTTGCTGGGCTTCTTCCTGTGGGCGATCGTGGCCATGAGCCCGCAGGCGCTGTCCGCCTTCCTGCACTCTCCGTACAACCGCGTCGCCGACGTGAAGATGGAGCTCTTCTTCACCGACCTGGGCCGCGTCGGCGTGATCGTGCTCGGCGTGCTTGGCGTCGGCTCGGTCTTCGTGCAGGGCCTCTGGTGCCGCTACCTCTGCCCCTACGGCGCGCTGCTCGGGCTCTTCTCCTGGGCGTCGCCCGTCCGGGTCCGGCGTGACGCGGACGCATGCGTGTCGTGCGGCCTGTGCGACAAGGCGTGCATGGCCCGGCTGCCCGTATCGGAGAAGAGCGTGATCCTGAGCGTCGAGTGCACGGGGTGCCTCGACTGCGTGGCCGTGTGCCCGAAGAAGGACGCGCTCACCGTCGGCGTGGGACGTCGGCGCTTCGCGCCGCTCGCCTACGCCGCGGCGGTTGTGGCCCTCGTCCTGGTCGGCTACGTGGGCGCGCGGGCCGCGGGCGCCTGGGAGAACGGGATGAGCGACGCCGAGTACGTGCAGCGCATCCGCGACGTACGCTCGCCCACATACGGGCATCCCGGGATGCAGGGCCCTGGAGAGACGACCGCCGCCTGGCGATAATCCCTGGGAGGGGTTCCGCTTCGCCGGGAGGTCGGAGTGCGCATCGCCATCCTGGGTGCGTCGGGCAACGCGGGTCGGGCCGTCGCGCGCATGCTGCGCGCGCACACGTCGCACGACCTCCTGCTGCTGGGGCGCAGCGCCCGTCGGCTGGAGCGCACCCTCTCCGAGTTGCGACGCACCGCACCCGCCGTCGTAGGTGGAACCGAAGCCGGCGCGGTCGGTCACGCCGTCCTGCCGGCTCCCGATCCCTCAGGGCTCACGCCCCTGCTCCGCGGGCAGGACCTCGTGATCGTGGCGGCCCCGCTGTCCGCGGAAATCGCCCCGTGGGTGCGTGCCACGTTGGACGCCGATTGCGACTGGTACGACCTGACCCTCTCCGTCCCCGCCAAGTGGGCGGCGCTGCGCGCCGTCGAGCCCCTCGCCGTGGAACGCGGCCGTTGTCTGGTCACGGACGGTGGCGTGCACCCCGGCCTGCCCGGCACACTGGTGCGCCTCGCCGCCGCCAGGATGCCCGCGCGCAGGGTGTGGGTCGCGATGCGGTTCGGGATCGCGTGGTGCGACCTGCATGTCTCGAGGGAGACGGTCGTCGAGTTCGCCGAGGAGATCGCGCGCTACGACCCGCGCCTTCTCCTCGATGGCGCGTGGGTGCGCGGATGGCGGTACGCGCGTCGCTTCGACTTCGGCCCGCCGGTCGGGCCGGTGGATTGCGCACCGATGTACCTGGAGGAGCTCGCGCAGGCGCGTGCCGCGCTGCCGAGCCTCAAGGAGCTCGGGTTCTTCGTGGGCGGCTTCGGTCCCGTCGTGGACTACGCGGTGATGCCGGCGGCCGGTCTGCTGACGCTCGCCGGCGCGCCGGGCAGGAGGCTCGGCACCGAGCTTCTCTCCTGGGGCCTGCGCACGTTCGGCACCACCCTGGGGCCGAGCGTCGCCCTGCTCGAGGCCGAGGGTCCCTTGGAAGAGACCCTGCGCCTTTCGCTGTCGACCGCGGACGCGTACGCGCTCACCGCCGCCCCGGTGGCCGCCCTCCTGATGCAGTGGGATGCGGCGCGGCGCCCCGGGCTCTCCTGCCAGGCCATGTTGGGCGACCCGGAGCGTCTGGTGCGGGACATGGACGACCTCGGGGTGGCGTCGCGGTACGGCTGACGCCTTCTCCTCCCCGCCCCGTTGGCGCACAGGGCGCAACCCGGTCCATAATGCGCCCATGTCGGCCGACCAGAGTGCCGGGGGCGCCTGCCCGTTCTGCGGGTTGCCGTACGCGGGCAACCCGGAGCGGTGCTCCCGGTGCGGAAAGCTCCTTCCGCCCGCGGTCGCCGACATCCGGCGACGGGGGGAAGCCGCGCGCCGCGGCCTGCACACCCGGAAGACGCAGGCCGACCTCCTCTTCCTGGTCGGGCTCCTCCTGGGCGGCCCCGCGATCACCATCTGGGGTCACGCGGTGGTCGGCGGCTTCATCGTCCTCGCGGGTGGAGCCGCCTCCGTGCTTCGGCGCTACACGGAATGGTCGACGGCGGGCACGGTCGTGGCCGGCGTCGGCGCGGCCCTCGCCGTGGCAGCCTGGGTCTTCGAGCCCGCCGGCGACGCCATCGACGAGACGCGCGCCACCGAGTCGGTGAGGGCGGCCTACGCGGAGGCGGTCGCCGCGCAGGATCCGGACATCTACGTGGAGGCGCGCGGTCCGGCGCTCGTGGCGATCTGGTTCGAGGTCCCGGACGCCCGCGCGGGCGCGTGCGGGGACTACCCCGACGCGAGGGTGCGCCAGCACCTGGCGGAGCTGGGCTTCCTGCGGGTGGTGGTGGGGGCGCGCAATCGGGCGGGAGGGCTCTGCTCCTTCCCTCCATGACGTCTCTCGCCCTCCGGGGGAGGGCCCCGACCTAGGTCTCCACGTCCGCAAGGAGGTCGGTGACCGGCCGCGGCCGCAGGCGGATCGGCAGGCGGCGCAGGTGCGCCTCAAGGAGGCGCCTCGGCGTCAGCTCCTGGTCGATGATCCGCGCCAGCTCCTCCTCCTGCTTCCACATGAACTCCAGCGCGCGCACCTCCAGGTCGAGCATCCGCCGCTCGACGGTCTCGTTGAGCGCGATCTCCAGGGCGATGGTGCGCGTGGGCCCCATCCGCCAGAGGGATTCCCTCTTGTCCGTGGAGCCCAGCGCGAACTCGCCCGCGGATCCCGCCTGCTCGATCACGTTGGCGGCGTCCGTGATCCGGTGCTCCGACGCCCCCGCGATGTTCTGGTAGGCCAGGACCCGCCGCAGCACGTTCTCGGCGACGTCGCCCCGCAGCTCGTAGACCTTCTCGGGCGTCCACGGATCGCACCGCTGGCAGGGTACGCCGACGCCCAGCCTCCCGTCCTCGCCGCGCAAGGGGTAGGCCCACCACGACAGCTCGTAGCGCAACGCGCGCAGCGTGCTGTTGCAGTAGGGGCAGGTCTCGCGCCCGTGCCAGGCCGCCCATCCGAAGCGCCGCCAGCGCAGGATGTCCGCCACGGGCGTGTCCTCCCAGTCGATCGACACGTCCCACTCCGTCAGCCCGAGGAGGTCGCCGACGTAGGCGACCGCACCGAACGTCGCGGCCGTGACCTTGGAGCGAACGCTCTCGTAGGAGGCCCTCCGCTTGCGCAGCTCCCGCCCGTAGCGCCACCAGGCCTGCTCCACGAGCGGCGCCGAGCCCACGCGAATGAGGGTGAGAGGGGCCGCGGCGAGGAGGGACACATGGGCCGTGTGGGCGATGGGCTTCGCGTGGTCGCGGGCGATGCGCTCGAGCTCGAAGAGCGCGGCCTCGCGGTGCTCCACGGGGCAGAGGTTCCAGCGGTGGCACGCCTCGCACACGGACCAGAGGCGTCCTTCCACCGGATCGTATGCGATCCGGCGCCCGTGCGGCAGATGTGCCAACTGGCCGTTCTCGGGGAACGGCTTGTGGCAGAAAAGGCAGCGTGTGAACACGTTCGCCCCCGCGGCGAGGGTCATCCCATCCCGAACCCAATCCTCCCGACCCGACCCCCCATTTGCGTCCCACGCACCGGACGGGTGAGGAGCCCTGACGGGCCCCCTCGAATGCTACCGACTGAGGTACCCGTGCGACAAGGCGGCGGATCCGCCCTGCGTCGCCTCGTACGCCGAAGCGCGAGGCCTCAGCGACCCGGTGGGTAGGCCGCGATGCACTCGATCTCCACCCTGGCCCCGAGGGCGAGCCCGCCCCCGGCCATCGCGGAGCGAGCGGGCGGTATGGTCGGGAAGAACGTCACGTACACCGAGTCCATGGCGTCGTAGTCGCCGATGTCCGCGAGGAACACCGTGCACTTCACCACGTTGTCGGGTCCCAGCCCGGCCGTGGCCAGAACGGTCCGGATGTTCTCGAACGCCTGCCGCGTCTCCGCCTCCACGCCACCGGCCACCAGCTGCGGCGGGCTCACGCCCGGGACTACACCGATCTGTCCCGAGAGGAAGAGCAGAGTACCGTTGCGGATGGCCGTACTGAACACGGGCAGGCGGGCCACGCCCTCGGGTTGGACCACCTCGCGGTAGTGCGCCTGCGACCCCGACTGCGCAGCCACCGCGGGCTGCGCGTTCTGGTCGGTGCGCCGCTCCATGGTGCAGGACGCCAGAGTCGTCAGGAGCGCGGCCGTGAGTGCCAGCCTACCGCCGGCGCCACGCCACCGGTCCCTGGTTGACGGACGTCGACGTTCGCGCGTGAGGTCCACCGGCTTCATGGGAGACTCCTGTCGGGATCGTCGTCGCGGCCCGCCGTTCGCGGGGCGATCACAAGGTGCCGACCCGCACGTCCGTGCGCTACTTTTCCGGGCCCGTTCTCTTCAGCCGCATCACCATGACTACGACGCTCCGCCGCACCATCCTCGTCCTCTCGACCCTCGCGGCTGCCCCGGCCGTCGCCCCTGCAACCGCCCAGCAGCGTATCCGGGAGATGCCCGGCTACGCTCGCTACACGAAGATGCGCGAGCAGATCCCCGCGTCCGTCGAATCCGGCGCGCTCCGCGTCACGTGGGCCGCGGATGGACGCTCGCTCGAGTACGCGAAGGGCGACCGCCTGATGCGTTACGACGTGGCGGGCGGGCAGACCACGGACGTCGGCGAGGCGCCGCAGCGGCGGGGCTATCGACGCGGCGGACCGGAGCGCGGGAGGCAATACGCCTCGGCCGTGTCGCCGGACAGCAGCATGAAGGCGTTCTACCGCGACCGGAACCTCTGGATCAGCGCTGCGGACGGTAGCGGCGAGCGGAAGGTCACCACGGACGGCTCGGCGGAGCGACGCATCAAGTACGGCACGGCGAGCTGGGTGTACGGCGAGGAGCTGGACCAGGTCACGGCCATGTGGTGGTCGCCGGACGGCAGCAAGCTGGCCTACTACCGCTTCGACGAAGGCGACGTCCGGGACTACTACCTGCAGTTTGGGCAGACGGAGATCCAGGACTCGCTGGACAGTGAGGCCTACCCGAAGTCGGGTGCGCCCAACCCGGTCGTCGACCTCTTCGTGTACGACCTCGCCAGCGGGCGGTCGACGCGCATGGACGTGCGCGAAGGGAAGCCCTTCGACGACGACGTCGTGGGTCACTACGTCTATCAGATCGCATGGACGCCCGACGGCTCCGAGATCACCTTCAATCGCACGAACCGCCGCCAGAACGTCCTCGAGTTCACCGCGTGCGAGCCGTCGTCCGGCGCGTGCCGGGTGGTGGTGCGCGAAGAGTGGCCGGAGTCCTGGGTGGAGAACCACCCGCCCATGGAATACCTGGCCGACGGCCGACGCTTCCTGTGGATCTCCGAGCGCACGGGCTTCGCCAACCTCTACCTCTACGACCTGACCGGGAAGCTGCTGCGGACGCTCACACAGCATCCCTTCGAGGTGGCCTCCGTCGAGCACGTCGACGAGAAGGCCGGGGTCGTGTGGTACACGGCCCGCGACGGCGACAACCCGATGAAGCTCCAGCTCCATCGCTTGGGACTGAACGGGAAGAACGACCGTCGTTTCACCGATCCGGCCTTCGACCACGAGGTGAGTGTGTCGCCCGACGGGAAGCACTTCGTCGACGTCGCGCAGACGCACGACACCCCACCTGTCACCCGGCTCATGGACGCCGCGGGTCGGCCGGTCGCGGACCTCGCCACGAGCGACGCGTCCCGCTTCGAGGCGCTCGGCCTGCAGAGGGTCGAGTTGTTCACGTTCAAAGCCGCCGACGGCGTCACGGACCTCTACGGCATGCTGCACAAGCCGTCCGGTTTCGACCCCGCGAAGAAGTACCCGCTACTCGTCAGCGTGTACGCGGGGCCGGCGACCAACGGGGCGAGCGAGCGCTTCACGCTGCCGAATCCCCTCACTGAGCTCGGCTTCCTGGTCGCCACGCTGGACTCGCGCAGCGCCGCTGGCCGCGGCAAGCGCTTCCTCGACGCGATCTACGAGAAGCTGGGCACGGTGGAGATCGACGACCAGGCGGCCGGCGTGCGCGCGCTCGCCGAGCGTCCGTACGTCGACGGCGGCCGCGTCGGCATCTACGGGACCTCGTACGGCGGCTATGCATCCGCGATGGCCATCCTGCGCCACCCGGACGTCTTCCGGGCCGCGTCGGCGGGCTCCCCGGTCACCGACTGGCGCAACTACGACTCGATCTACACCGAGCGCTACATGTGGCTGCCGCAGGAGAACCGCGCCGGCTACGCCGCCGGCTCAGCCATGACGTACGCGGACCGTCTCGTCGGGCGGCTCATGATCTACTACGGTACGGCGGACAACAACGTGCACCCGTCGAACTCGCTGCAGCTCATCCAGGCACTCCAGGAGGCCCGGAAGAGCTTTGACGTCCAGGTCGGCCCCGACCGCGGCCACTCGGCGCTGAACACCGAGCGCATGATGGAGTTCTTCATCGAGAGTCTGGTGCTCCAGCCGGCACCCTGAAGGAGGCCCGCGCCGCGGCCGCCTTCGCCCGGAAGGCGCAGTCGTGGGTGTGGTCGTTCACCAGCCCCACCGCCTGCATGAAGGCGTAGACGGTCGTCGGCCCGACGAAGCGCCAGCCACGCTTCTTCAGGTCCTTGGACAGCGCGACCGATTCGGGCGTGGTCGCCATCCCACTCAGCACGGCCTCCGTCAGCTCGGCCGGGCGGGAGGCCGGGTCCGGCTCGAAGCGCCACAAATACGCGGCGATCGAGCCGAGCTCGTCGGCCATCTCGCATGCCCGCAGCGCGTTGTTCAGGGTGGCCTCGATCTTCCCCCGATGGCGCACGATGCCCGCGTCCTGCAGCAGCCGCTCCACGTCGCGGCCGCCGAAGCCCGCGAGCTTCCGGTAGTCGAAGCCGGCGAAGGCACGGCGGAAGTTCTCGCGCTTGCGCAGGATCGTCAGCCACGACAGGCCGGACTGGAAGCCCTCGAGACAGAGCTTCTCGAAGAGCCGATGGTCGTCCGCCACCGGAAAGCCCCACTCCGCGTCGTGGTACCGCACGTACTCGGCAGACGCGCCCTGCACCCAGAAGCAGCGACCCGGCCCGGCCGCAGCGGTCGTCACCGGGTGTCGTCCTTCTCGGCGCGCGGTCGCTCAAGCAGCCGCTCGGTGAACTCCTGGCGCTCGGCCAGGCGGCCGACCTCTTCGTTGAGCGACTCCACCGCCCGCGCCAGCGACTCGATGCGCGCGTCCTGATCAGCGGTCTCGCCCTTCGCGAGGCGCTGTTGCATCAACTGGGCGAGTTGGCGCGAAAGCGGAAACAGCAGGATGAACCCGCCGATCATGACGAGCACGATGAGCGTGAAGATCATGCCGGCGATGGCCATGGGATCCATGGAGCGTGCTCCGGACGAGCGAAATGGGGGTGCGGGAAGCGGCCCCCCGGCGCCACAGCCCGCGTAACGCGTCGGGGTGGACACGGCCTCCCCCAGGCGACTGTCGGGAAGATACGGGAGGGCCGCGGTCGCGTCATCGCGGCGGACCGGCCGTGTTCAGGGGGACTTCGGCGAGACGCCGGCCCTGAGCGTGTCGCGCTCCTCCTCCGGCAGCATGAGGTCCTCGAGGAAGTACGCTGCCAGCTCGGCGCGCCCGGCCAGGCCGGACTTCTGGTAGACCACCACGCCGTGCTGGCGCACCGTGCGCTCGCGGCGGCCCGTCATCTCGGCGATACGCTTGTGGCTGTAGCCCTTGAGAAGGAGGAGCGCCACCTCGCGCTCGGTGGGCGTCAGGTCCCATGCGCGGAACTGCGCGTCCAGCGCCGCTCCCAACCCGTCGAGCGCCCGCCGGGCACTGTCACGCCATGCGTCGCGCTCCTCCTTGCGGGCATCCAGGGCCGCGCGCGCCTCCGCCTCCGAGCGCTCCGCCTTCTTCCACCCGATCCACAGCACGGTCGCGGCGCCCATCCCGACGACCGCGGTCAGGATCTCGAGGGCCAGGTGCAGCCCGGACCACACCCCCGCCGCGTCCAGCAAGATGTTGATGCCCGCGTTGACCGCCAGCAACGCGAGCACGCCGATGAGCGCCAGGCGTGTCGCGGACCCGTGTTCCCTCTCCATCGCCCGCTCCACTGTCGTTTGCCGGATACCGGGCTCCCGGGAGGGAGAGCACCTTCAATCTCCCAGTAGGGCGCTCCGGAGACAATCGGCCGGCGCCCGCCCCGAGACCTCCCGCCCGGGCCGCCCGGCCCCCTCCGCCGCCCTCGGAGTCCATCCGTCATGCCCGAGGGACGCACCGATGACCACCCGCCGAGAAACACCGCTCATCCTGCTCCTCCTCACCGCCGCCTGTAGCCCCGGTTCGCCTCCGCCCCAGGCCGGCGGCGCGGTCGAGGCGAACGCCTCGGCCCTGCAAGCGTTCGCGTCCCTGCCGCCGATCATGGAGTCGGCCGACAACCCCGTCACCCCCGAGAAGGTCGCGCTGGGACGCATGCTCTACTACGACGCACGCGTGTCCTCGAGCGGTGACGTTTCCTGCTACGTCTGTCACCCGCTGCACGACTACGGCACCAGCCATCGCCGCACCGGCGTGGGGCACGACGGTCTGATCGGCGGACGCAACGAGCCGTCGGTGTACAACGCCGCCGGCCATGTCGCCCAGTTCTGGGACGGTCGGGCTCCCGACGTGGAGGCCCAGGCGCTGGGCCCGGTCCTGAACCCCGTCGAGATGGGCATGCCCGACGGTCAATCGGTCGAGACGATCTTGTACGGAATCCCGGGATACGTGGACCTCTTCACCGCCGCCTTCCCCGGGGAGGAGCAGCCGATCACCTTCGAGAACTTTGGGCGTGCCATCGCCGCGTTCGAGCGGGGGTTGGTCACGCCATCCCGCTGGGACGCCTTCCTCGAGGGCGACCCCACGGCGCTCAGCGACGCGGAGAAGACGGGCTTCAACGACTTCGTCGAGGCCGGTTGCAACCAGTGCCACCTCGGCGCCTACGTGGGCGGTGCGTTCTACCAGAAGGCCGGGCTGGTCAACCCCTGGTACGACACGTCCGATCAGGGCCGCGCCCAGGTCACCGGCAACGAGGCCGATGCCATGGTGTTCAAGGTCCCGTCCCTCCGGAACGTCGAGGAGACGTGGCCCTACTTCCACGACGGATCCGCTCAGCGCCTCCAGGACGCCATCGCCCTCATGGGCTGGCATCAGCTCGGCGTCGAGCTCACCCCATCCCAGGTCGAGAGCATAGCGGCCTGGCTCAGGACGCTCTCGGGCCCCGTGCCCTACGAATACATCAACGAGCCCACCCTGCCCCCGTCCCCCCCGCCCTCGCCAGGAACGGTGAACGGATCGTAACTTCCGCCTGGTCGGGGCCGGGCCTCCTCCCGGGACCGGCTGCCGCCCGCCCATGCGCCCCGCCCATCGCGGCGGGGCGTGTGGGTGCCCCGCCGACGACGCTCCCCCCTTGTGATCGGCCGCCGCGCGACCCACCCTATCGCCGCATGAAGCGGGCCGACCGGCCTGCAATCGTACCGTCCCAGCCCCCTGCCCGTGCGCGCATTCCCGGCCCCGGCCCTCGCCGCCGTGCTCCTCCTCCAAGCGTGCCTGCCCGACGCGGGCAATCGCGGGTGGGAGTGCATCGCGCCGGCCAACGCGGGGGGAGGGTGGGACCTGACATGCCGTTCCGTGGGCGAGGTCCTGCGCACGCTCGGGCTCTCCCCCGGGCTGGTGCGCACGACCAACCTCCCCGGCGCGGGCGGTGGCGTCGCCTACGCCAACGCCGTCGCACAGCGCAATGACGACCCGACCGTCCTCGTCGCGGCCAGCCCGTCCACCACGCTGCGCCTCGCTCAGGGCCAGTACGGCAGCCTGACCGAGGACGACGTCCGCTGGGTCGGCGCCATCGGCGCCGAGTACGGCGTGCTCGCGGTGGCCGAGGATGCGCCCTGGCGCGACCTCGGGGACCTGCTGGAGGCTTGGCGGGCGGATCCGGGCTCGATCGTCGTGAGCGGGGGCAGCGCCGTGGCGGGCCAGGACCACATGAAGGTGCTGCTGCTCGTGCACGCGGCGGGGATCGATCCGAAGAAGATCCGCTACGTCCCCTTCGACGGTGGAGGCGAGGCCATGACGGCGCTCCTGGGCGGCTTCGTCCAGGTCTTCTCGGGCGAAGCCTCCGAGGTCGAGGGCCAGATCGCAGCCCGACGGATGCGCGTCCTGACCGTCCTGGCGCCGGAGCACGTGGGCGGCATCCTGGCCAACGTGCCCACCGCGCACGACGCGGGTCTCGACGTGGACTGGGTCACCTGGCGTGGCTTCTACGTTCCCGCGGGCATCGGCGAGGAGCGCTACCGGCAGTGGGTCGACGTCCTGCGCCAGGTGGGCACCTCCAGGGAATGGGCGGAGGCCCGGGCACGGAACAACCTCGAGCCCTTCTTCCTCGTCGGCGACGACTTCGAGGCCTTCGTCAAGCGACAGGTCCGCGACTTCCGCGACATGTCCCGCGAGATCGGGCTGCTGAAGTGACGGGTGGGGCGACGGGCCGCACCGACCGCATCGCCGGCGGGGTGCTCGTGGCGCTCGGTATCGGCATCGCGCTGGAGGCCTCCACCTTCGAGGTGGCGTTCCTCACCGACCCCGTGGGGCCGAAGGCGCTGCCCCTGCTGGCCGCCGTGATCTTCGTCGCGTCCGGTGCGATCCTCCTCGCGCGCCCGGGCAGTCCGCGCACCTGGCCACGGGGGGCCGTGCTCCTCCGCATGGCCGGTGCGGTCGCCACGTTCGGCGCCTACGCCGCGATCCTCGCGCCGCTCGGCTTCACGGTCGCTACCACGGTGGCCGTCGGATCGCTGTCCCTGCTGTTCGGCGGACCCTGGAAGAGGGGCATCCTGGCCGCGCTGATTCTCTCGGTGGTCCTGTGGTATCTCTTCGTCTGGGTGCTCGGGCTCCCGCTCCCCCTCGGATCGGTATGGGAGGCGCTGTGAATGCGCTGACCTCCCTCGTCGGCGGGTTCGCCGTCGCGCTCCGTCCGCTCAACCTGGGCCTCGCCTTCGGCGGCGTGTTCGTGGGCACGTTCGTGGGGATGCTCCCCGGGATCGGTCCCATCAACGCGATCGCGATCCTCATCCCGATCACGTTCGCCACGGGCATCCCGCCCGAATCGGCGCTCATCCTGATGGCCGGGATCTACTACGGATCGCAGTACGGCAACTCGATCAGCACGATCCTGCTGAACGTGCCCGGCACGGCCTCGGCCGTGGTCACCGCCCTGGACGGCCACGAGATGACCAAGCAGGGCCGCGGCGGGCCCGCGCTGGCGATGTCGGCGATCGCGTCGTTCTTCGGCGGCACCGTGTCGATCTTCGGGCTCGTGCTGTTCGCGCCGCTCCTGGCGGAGTGGGCGATCCGGTTCGGGCCGGCCGAGTACTTCGCGCTCATGGTCTTCGCCTTCGCGGCGCTGTCGAGCCTGGCCGGCGGAAGCCTGGTGCGCGGGCTCGCGTCCACGGCGTTCGGCCTGCTGCTCGCCACGGTCGGTCTCGATCCCAACAGCGCGATCCCCCGCTTCACCTTCGGCCAGATCAAGCTGCTCGACGGGATGGACTTCGTGGTCGTGACGATCGGCCTCTTCGCGGTGAGCGAAGTGCTCCAGCTCCTCGAGGAGACCGAGCGCGGCCGTGCGGCCGCCGGCGCGTACGGGCGGGTCATGATCACCATGAAGGAGTTCTTCCACACACTGGGCACGATGATCCGCGGGAGCGTGCTCGGCTTCCTGGTCGGCGTGTTGCCCGGAGCGGGCGGGACGATCGCCTCCTTCCTCGCGTACAGCACGGAGCAGCGCGTGTCGGACCGGGAGGGCACGTTCGGCAAGGGCGACATCCGGGGCGTCGCCGCCCCCGAATCTGCGAACAACGCCGCTGCCAACGGCGCGATGATCCCGCTCCTCACCCTCGGCGTCCCCGGCAGCGGCACGACCGCCGTCCTCCTCGGCGCGCTCCTGGGCCTCGGCGTGACGCCGGGCCCCCTGCTCATCCAGGAGCAGCCGGACCTCTTCTGGGGGCTCGTGGCCTCCATGTACGTCGGCAACGTCTTCCTGCTGCTGCTCAACCTCCCGCTGGTCGGCGTCTTCGTGCGCGCACTCACCCTGCCGCGCTGGTTCCTCCTTCCCGGTGTGGCCGCCCTCTCCTTCGTCGCGGTCTACGCGGTCAACCAGAGCCCGTTCGACCTCCTGCTGATGACGGGATTCGGCGTGGTGGGGTGGGGGATGAGGAGGACCGGCTTCCCCCTCGCGCCCGTCATCCTAGGACTGGTCCTCGGCCCCCTCATGGAAAAGAGCCTGCGCCGCGCCATGGCGCTCTCCGCCGGGAACTGGGGGGTGCTCTTCGATTCACCCATCGCGATCACGCTCTGGGTGCTGGCGATCGCGAGCCTGGTGGTGCCGCCGCTGCTGACCAGGAGGACACGCCTGCCGATCAAAGAGGCGGTGGGTGAAGGCGAGACGGACTGAGGCCGGCCCCACGGAACCACCGCACGGCGCGGCCCGCGCCCCGCCGCCCGCGGACCGAAGACCCGCACGTCACATCGGGCGGACGTCGGGCAGCACGACGCCGAGTTACTCGTCATACGTCCAGGTGTAGCGCGTCGAAGTCGGGTCCATGTTCATCTCGCTCACGGGTGCACGATGGCATCCGTCTCGGGGCGCTCCCATGACGGAATCGGCCGCCGACGGCGCGCCCTTGGTCACCGGCCCGCCGCCGTCCGAAGAATACATCGCGAAGACCGCCCCGCGCCCTCCTTGCCGCCTCCCTCCGCCCCCCGTAGCGTGCCCCGGAGGAGGCCCTCCCACGCGGTCAGCCCGGCCGCGGCCCTGCATCGCACGAGGTGTCCCATGCGCACCCTGCTTCGCCTGTTCCTGGCCGCGCTCGGCGTGGCCGTCGCGTCCACCTCGCTTCTCGCGCAGGGAGCCCCTTCGCAGCCGGCCCCTGAGCTCTACGGTGCGCTCCACTGGCGCCACATCGGCCCCGAGGGGAACCGCTTCGCCGCCGCGGTCGGCATCCCGGGCGACCCGACCACGTACTTCGTGGGCGCCGCGTCCGGCGGCATCTACAAGACCACCGACGGCGGCGTGAACTGGCGGTCCGTCTTCGACGACGAGCCCGTGCAGTCCATCGGCGCGCTGGCGGTGGCGCAGAGCGACCCGAACGTCGTGTGGGCCGGCACCGGGGAGGCGAGCATCCGCAGCCACATCTCCGTGGGGCAGGGCGTCTACAAGTCCACGGACGGTGGCGAGACCTGGACGCTGATGGGGTTGGAGCAGACGGGCCGCATCCCCCGCGTCGTCATCCACCCCACGAACCCGGACATCGTGCTGGTCTGCGCCCTCGGCCACGCGTACGGGCCCCAGAAGGAACGGGGCGTCTTCCGCACGGCGGACGGCGGCGCGACGTGGACGCAGGTCCTCTTCGTGGACGAGAACACGGGATGCTCGGACCTGGCCATGGACCCGAAGAACCCGCGTGTGCTCTTCGCCGGGACGTGGCAGCTCGAGATCCACACGTGGGGCCGCACCAGCGGCGGGCCCGGCGGCGGGCTGTGGGTATCGCGCGATGGCGGCGTGACCTGGACCCGCCTCACGGGACACGGCCTACCGACCAAGCCGGTGGGGAAGGTCGCGGTGGCCATCGCGGCGTCGAACCCGCAGCGCGTCTACGCGATGTTCGAGACCGGCGACGGGATCCCCTGGAACGGGCAGCCCACCGAGGACGGCCAGATCTGGCGCTCCGACGACGGAGGCCACGAGTGGACGATGGTCAACCGCGACCGCGACGCCATGGGCCGGCCGCACTACTACTCGCGCATCGCGGTGTCGACGGATGATCCCGACGAGACGTACTACCTCACCGCGTCGTTCTCGAAGTCGATCGATGGCGGGCCCACGCTCGTCACGCTGCCCCGCTCGCGAGCACCGGGCGGCGACCACCACGACATCTGGATCGACCCGACGGACGCGGACCGGATGATCGTGGCCCACGACCAGGGGTTGTCCATCACGATCAACCGCGGGCGCACCTGGTTCCGACAGCGCCTCACCAACGCGCAGATGTACCACGTCACCGTCGACAACATGATCCCCTACAACGTCTTCGGTAACAAGCAGGACGAGCCCACCTACCGGGGGCCCAGCAACGGGCGCACCGGCCGCGGGATCGTGCGCGGGATGTGGCACTCGGTGGGCGGCGGCGAGAGCGGGTGGGCCACGCCCGACCCCGTGGACCCGAACATCATCTGGTCGTCCGCCTCCGGCTCGGGGATGGTGGGCGGGATCGTCGTGCGCTTCGACGAGAGCCGTCGCCAGTTCCGCACCGTGGAGGTGTGGCCCGAGCAGAGCCGCGGCGCAGCCGACGGCGTCCGTTACCGCTTCGTGTGGGACGCGCCGCTGACGATCTCACCCCACGACCACAACACCGTGTACGTGGGGAGCCAGCATGTGCACCGGACCACCAACGGCGGGCAGAGCTGGGAGGTCATCAGCCCCGACCTGACGCTGAACGACCATAGCCGCATGGGGCCCTCCGGGGGCCTCACCGGGGACAACATCGGCGTGGAGTACGCCGGCGTCGTGTACGCCATCGCCGAGTCGCCCATCGAGAAGGGCCTCATCTGGGCCGGTACCAACGACGGGCTCGTCCAGCTCACGCGTGACGACGGCGCGACGTGGACCAACGTGACGGCCAACGTCCCCGACCTACCGCCCTGGGGCTCGGTACGGAGCATCGCGCCGTCGAAGTGGGACGCGGGCACGGCATGGATGACGGTCGACTTCCACCAGGTGGACAACCGCGACCCGTTCGTCTACCGGACCCGGGACTACGGGAAGACCTGGCAGAAGATCGTCACCGGGATCCCCCGGAGCATGCTGAGCTACGCCAAGGTCGTCACCGAGGACCCGGTGCGGCGCGGGCTCCTCTATCTGGGGACGGAGAACGCCATCTACGTCTCCTTCGACGCGGGGGATCACTGGCAGCCCCTCCAGAACGACCTGCCACACGCGCCCGTCTCGGGCATCGTCGTCCAGGAGCACTTCAACGACCTGGTGATCTCGACGTACGGTCGGGGCTTCTGGATCCTGGACGACCTCGCCCCCATCCAACAGCTGACGCCCGAGGTGACGGCGTCGGCGGCACACCTGTTCGTGCCCCGGTCGGCGTACCGCTTCCGCAACATCACCGCGCCGTCCACGACGTACGACGACCCCACGACCGGCCAGGACCCGAGGTACGGCGCCTACCTGGACTACTGGCTGAAGGCGCCGGCGAAGGCGCCGCCGACCGTGACGATCCTCGACGCCTCGGGCGCGGTGGTGCGTACTCTGAGAGGTACCAACAAGCCTGGCGTGAACCGTGTGGCATGGGACCTCGAGGACGAGCCCGGCACCGAGGTGCGCCTGCTCACGAGCCCCATATACGCGGAGTACATCCAGGTGGGGCCGGAGGGCCGCAGCGGTGGTCGGGGGAGGTCGATCCTGATGCCGCCGGGCACGTACACCGTCGAGCTCACCGTGGACGGCGCGGAGCAGAGCCGACCCCTCACCGTGCTCAAGGACCCGAACTCCGCGGGCACGGAAGCCGACATCGCCGAGCAGGTGGCGGCGCTGAGGAAGATTCGTGACGACATGAACCGCGGCGCGGAGGCGGTCAACCGCGTCGAGGCCGTGCGCGTCCAGCTCGCCACGCTGGCCCGCTTCACCGAGGACGCGGACGTGAAGGCCGCCGCCGAGGCCCTGCAGAAGAAGCTCGTCGACCGTGAGATGAACCTCGTCGATCTGCGGCTCACGGGAGGCGGGCAGGACGGCATCCGCTTCGAGGCCAAGCTACTCCAGAAGCTGGGCTATTTGGCGGGCGGCATGGACAACGCCGACTTCAGGCCTACGGACCAGCAGGGGGAGGTCCAGGGCATCCTCGCGTCGCAGCTCGACGAGCAGCTCAGCGCCCTCGACGCGCTGCTGGCCAGCGACCTGGCGGCGCTCAACCAGACGCTCCGCTCGAAGGGACTGACGATCATCGCGGACGGAGGGAAGTGACATGCAACGGCGCACCGTCGTCCTCCTCGCCACCCTCGCCCTCGTCGTCGTCATGATCCCATTGGTCGAAGCCGCGTCCCCCGCGCGCCCCGACAACGGACTCGCGCGCACGCCGCCCATGGGGTGGAACTCCTGGAACCACTTCGGCTGCGACGTGAGCTCCGCCCTCATCCGGGAGACGGCGGACGCCATGGTGGCGAGCGGGATGCAGGACGCGGGCTACCGCTACGTCGTCATCGACGACTGCTGGCAGGTCGACCGCGCGCCGGACGGGCGCATCGTGCCCGACCCGCAGCGTTTCCCCGAGGGGATGAAGGCGCTGGCCGACTACGTACACGCGCGCGGCCTCCTGTTCGGCATCTACACGGACGCGGGACGGAAGACCTGCCAGGGAAGGCCGGGGTCCTACGGCCACGAGGACACGGACGCGCGCACCTACGCAGAGTGGGGCGTGGACTACGTGAAGGTCGACTGGTGCTACTCCGAGGGGCTGGACGCGCGCGAGCGGTACGCGGTCTTCCGCGACGCGCTGCTCGCCTCCGGGCGTGACATCGTCTTCAGCATCTGCGAGTGGGGCACCAACGAGCCGTGGGTGTGGGGCCCGGAGACCGGCAACCTGTGGCGGACCACCGGCGACATCTTCGACCGGTGGGAGAGCGTGTTGTCGATCCTCGACCGCTCGTCGCAGTACTGGGCGTCGGCCGGGCCCGGCCACTGGAACGACCCCGACATGCTGGAGGTGGGCAACGGCGGCATGAGCGACGACGAGTACCGCGCACACTTCAGCCTGTGGGCCGTGATGGCCGCACCGCTCATGGCCGGCAACGACCTGCGGGAGCTGACGGGCCCGGGCGAGCGGGCGCAGGCGACGCGCGAGATCCTGACCAACCGCGAGGTCGTCGCGGTGGACCAGGACCCTCTGGGCGTCCAGGGGCGTCTGGTGCAGAATTTCCCGCCCGAGCTGCAGGTGTGGTCGAAGCCCCTCGCGGACGGGTCGCGGGCCGTGGTGCTACTGAACCGTGCCTCCGTGCCGACGACGATCACCACGAACTTCGATCGGCTCGGCATGCGGGCGGACTCGGCCCGGGTCCGCGACCTGTGGGCGCACGAGGACCGGGGGACGTTCCAGCGCCGCTACGAGGCGATGGTGCCCTCGCACGGCGTGGTGATGGTGAAGGTCACGCCGACGGGGTGAGGGGGGGGCGGCCGCGCGGGAGCGGCCGCCCGCTCCCCTAACTCCCGTCTTCCACCGGCCCGAACGCCGCCCGCCAGATCTTGAACTCCCCCTGGTCGTCCGGCTTCAGCAGGATCAGGAAGTTGTTGGCCACGCGCTCGGGGCATCCTCCTGGCGGTGTCGCCCTGCCCCGGGCGACACCGTGCACGACCACGACGTCCCATACCTCCTGGGCGGCGGCCAGGTCGTGCGTCGCATCCCACTTGGTTTCCAGCATGTTCTCGTAGAACGTGCGGAAAGCCTCCTTCCCTTCCATCAAGGGAGCGCCGGGTGCGAGTACCACGACGTCGTCGGCGACGTTGTGCAGAACCGCTTCGAGGTTGCCGGCGTTGGCTGCGCGGTCGTGGGCGACGAGCACCGCCCGGGCGCGCTTGGTCCGAGACATGGATCTGCCCTTCGCCGACGGGCGTGCGGCTCGCCCGCCGAGCCTTGCGGGTTCACGTTCGCTCCCCGGGCGCCGAGGGCAGTCCGGTGCGGCCGGGGACCTTCCGGGGGAGGGTCCAACTGCGGTCAGGGACAAGATGCGACCGTGAGGGCGAGAGAGACAACCGAGGCCGCCTGCGTCGACTACCCCCGCACCTGGAGTCCTGGCATGTCCGCAAAGTCCTCCGGATTCAGCGTCCAGAGCGCGGCGTTCCACGAGAGGGCACAGGCGGCGATGGCGAGGTTGACCTCGCTCCGTCGCCGCTCTGCCGACCGCCGGCGCGGCGCGCCTGCCGGATCTCGTCGAGCTCCGCCTCCACCTCCGCCCGTGGGCGATCGGGAATGGCGACCGACACCGCGTCGAAGACGTTCAGCAAGCGGTCGCGCTCGTCCTCGGTGAGGCGGCCCATGTGCTCGCCGCATAGGCGCCATCTCCGCCAGACGACCGCGTAGACCGCCACGTTCAGCGCGAGGACCGCGATTCCCAGCCCCACCTGCATGCCGCGGGTCAGCCCAGCGGGATAGAGGACGGGCTCGACGTAGTGCTCCAGGAAGCCGCCGGCGTAGCCCGCCTCGCCCGCCGCCTGGCGCAGGTGCACTTCGAGCGGTGTGAGGGGACACACCCATCCGGCGATCTCCACCCACGCGCCCCAGGCGGCGCAGGGGAGGTGCACCCAGGCCGCGCGCGGCCACCGGAGCCCGAGCAGCCCACCGGCGACGACGAACAGCACGAAGGCGACGTGGCCGGTGAGCACGAGGTCGGCCAGGAACCGGAGGATCATCGCCCGCGCGATGCCGGGATGGTGTCGCGTGCTCCGCCGACGGGCACGGTGTCCGGTGGCGTCGTGTCCGGCCGCGGAAGCGTATCGGTCGCTAGCGTGTCCGGCGCCGGGAGCGACGCCCCGAGCGAATCGAGCTCCACACCGACGTCGAGGCTCGGCGGGGGGAGCTCCACCGCCGGCGGCTCGTCCGGGATCACGACGTCGCGGCCGGCGAGCCGGTCCAGAATCAGGTCCCGCCGCCAGGCCATCCGCCCCGGCCTGTGCGCCGGGTTCGAGGTCAGCGGCTGAGGGAGCGTGGCCGCGAGCGACGCGGCCTGGGCGCGCCCCACATCCTGGACGGGAACCCCGAAGTACTCCCGGGACGCCGCCCCCACGCCGAAGATCCCCGGCCCGAGCTCGGCGGTGTTCAGGTACAGCTCAAGGATGCGGTCCTTGCCCAGGAAGAGCTCGAGCCGGCGGGCGACCACGAGCTCGCCCGCCTTGCGCACCAGGGAGCGCTCCGGGGTGAAATACAGGTTCTTGGCGAGTTGTTGCGTGAGGGTGCTGCGCCCCTTGATCTCGGCCCGGTGGGCCCGATAGTACCCGATCGCCTTCCACAGGGCCGCGCGGTCCTTCGCGCTCCACCAGGAGAAGTGGTCGTCCCCCGACCAGTGCACCTCGTCGGCCAGCGCCTTCCAGTCGACGCCGTGGTGTTGCCGGAAGCGATCGTCCTCCGACACGAGGACCGCCCGCACCAGCGACTCCGGGATCTCCTCCAGCCCGACCCACTCCTGGGCGATCGGCAGCGCGCGGCCGGCGCGCTTCGCCTCGCGCTCCCGATAGAGCATGAAGGACGTGGCCGGCGGATCCACCCACCGGAGCACCCAGGGCCAGGGGAGTCCGATCAGCGCCACGACCGGCAGGGAGAGTCCGACGAGGAGCGCGAAGAGGATCCATCGACGGGCGGTACGGCTCATGTTTGCTGTTACCCCTGCACGCCCTCTCCGAGCCCCGGCCCCTGGACGCCCCCCGGTCGTGGCGCCAACCTAGGGAACCGAGCCTGCGGACCGCTGCATCGACCCCTGCGCGCACCCATGGACCGACGCGACTTCTCCCGCCTCGCCGGATCGGCGCTGGCGGCGATGGCCTTGCCCACCCCTCCCCCGGGGCTCGCCTTCGTGCGCGCCCGTCACGCACCGGAGCTGCGCGTCGACGGCGACCGCCTGAACGCCCGCCTGTCCGAGCTCGCCCGCTTCGGCGCCCGTGACGCCGGCGGCATCGACC
Organism: uncultured Gemmatimonadaceae bacterium; assembly: GCA_964591135.1. Taxonomy (GTDB): domain Bacteria; phylum Gemmatimonadota; class Gemmatimonadetes; order Longimicrobiales; family Gaopeijiaceae; genus SZUA-318. Next base: position 107,429 of record CAZPZU010000007.1, read on the forward strand.
GGGTGGCCTTCTCGGACGCGGACCTCGAGGCGCGCGCCTGGGTTGCCGAGCTCATGCGCGGCGCCGGTCTGGACGTTTCGGTGGACGTAGCGGGGAACCTGTGGGGACGACGCCCCGGCACCGAGCCCGCCCTCGAGCCCCTCGTCCTGGGCTCGCACATCGACTCGGTCCCCGACGGCGGCAACTACGACGGGCAGGTGGGATCGATGGGCGCCGTCGAGGTGGCGTGGACGCTCGCCGACGCCGGGCGCGCCACGCGCCATCCGGTCCACTTCGTGATCTTCCCGAACGAGGAAGGGGGCAAGACGGGGAGCCGCGCCCTCGCGGGGAAGGTGAGGCCCGAGGAGCTGGACATCGTGACGGCGTCGGGCTTCACCATCGGCGACGGTCTGCGTCGGATCGGCGGGGACCCGGACCGCCTGGCCGAAGCAGCCCGCCCCGCGGGCTCGGTCGCGGCCTTCCTCGAGCTGCACGTCGAGCAGGGCGCCGAGCTCGAGCGCCTGGGGATCGACATCGGGGTGGTCGAGGGCATCGTCGGCATCATGCGCTGGAACGTCACGGTCGACGGTATGGCGAACCACGCCGGCACGACGCCGATGGATCAGCGTCGCGACGCCATGGTGGCCGCCGCCCGCTTCGTGGACATGGTCTACACGACGGTGCGCAGCTGGCCCGGGACGCAGGTCGCCACAGTCGGCCGCCTGGTAGCGGAGCCGGGAGCGCCCAACGTGATCCCGGGCCGCGTCAGGCTGAGCCTCGAGGTGCGCGACCTGTCCATGGACAAGATCCAGGAGGTGTTCCGCCAGCTCGAGGGCCGCGCCTCCGAGATCGGACGGGCCACGGGCACATCGTTCTCCTTCGAGCGCTTCTACGTGAGCGAGGCTGCGCCTACCGCGCCGCACATCCGTGACCTGGTCGAGGCCACCGCGCGGTCGCTGGGGCTGAGCGCCCGACGCATGCCCTCCGGGGCGGGCCACGACGCCCAGAGCATGGCGCATGTCGGCCCGGTGGGCATGATCTTCGTGCCGTCCGTCGGGGGAATCAGCCACGCGCCCGAGGAGTTCACCGAGCCACAGGACGTCACGAACGGCGCGAACGTGCTGCTCGGCACCCTCCTGGCCCTGGACGAGGAGACGACCCCCGCTTGACGGTGCCCCTTCCGGTCCTGCCGGTCCTCGAGCTCGTCATCGGGATCGGCCTCCTGACCCTGGGTGCGGACCTCCTGGTGCGCGGGGCCGCCGGGCTTGCGGAGCGCGTTGGCCTCTCCCCCCTGGTTATCGGGCTGACCGTGGTGGCGTTCGGCACCAGCATGCCGGAGGTGTCGGTCTCCCTGGATTCCGCCCTCCACGGCGACGGCGGCGTCGCCCTGGGCAACGTGCTCGGAAGCAACATCTTCAACATCCTGGTGGTGCTCGGTGGCGCCGCCGTGATTCGGCCACTTGTCGTGGACCGGCACTTGGTACGCCTCGACGTACCGGTGATGGTCCTCACCGCCATGCTCGTCTTCGTCCTGTCCCTGAACGGGTCCCTGGGTCCCCTGGAGGGCTCCGTCCTCCTGACGCTGGGCGCGTTCTACACGGTCCTCCTCGTGCGGGCCGGCCTGAAGTCGAACGGCCCGAACGACGCGCTCCAGGAAACCGCCGACGGCGCTCGGGCGCTTCCTCGCCAGTTCGTGTGGATCGCCATCGGCCTGGTGCTCCTCGTGGGGGGCGCCCGACTGGTCGTCGACAGCGCTCAGGTCGTCGCGCGTGCCATGGGCGTGAGCGACCTCGTCATCGGGCTGACGGTGGTGGCGGCCGGCACGTCACTCCCCGAGCTGGCGACGTCGTTCGTGGCGGCGCTGCGCGGTCAGCGCGACATCGCCGTCGGCAACGTGGTGGGCAGCAACATCTTCAACGCGCTGGTCGTGCTCGGGGCCGCGGCAATCGCTTCGGGGAGGCACGGCATGGCGGTGCCGGAGGGCGTGCTGACGTTCGACATGCCCGTCATGGTCGCCGTGTCGGTCGCGTGTCTGCCGATCTTCTTCACCGGGTGGAGCATCTCCCGCTGGGAGGGGTGGATCTTCCTCGCCTACTACGGGGCCTACCTGCTCTACCTGGTGCTCTCCCACACCGGGAACGCTGGGCAGGACCTGGTGCAGACCATGTTGTTCTTCTTCGCCCTGCCCCTCACCACCCTCACGTTCGTGGTGCTCGTCATCCGCCAGGTCCGCGGCCGGAAGGCCCGGTAGGTGCCTACGTGCGCTGCGGTGCCTTGGGGTCGGTCACGCGCTGCAGCAGGATCAGGCCCGTTCCCATGAGCAGCGTGAGGGCGATCACGGCGAGGCGCTGGTTGCCGCCCGTCGCCAGGGACACCGTGCCGAAGATCATGGGACCGACGATGGACGACGACTTCCCGCAGAACGCGTAGAAACCGAACATCTCCGCCTCTCGTCCGTCCGGGACGAGCGACGACATGAACGCCCGGCTGGCGGCCTGCGCGGAGCCAAGCCCGAGTCCGACGACCACGGCGAGCACGAAGAACACGGTCGGGCTGTTCGCGAAATAGACCGCGCAGCCGACGGTGATCCACAGGAGCAGAGACCCCGTCAGCACCTTCTTCGGGCCCCACGAGTCCGTGGGCTTCGCCATCGCGAAGGCCCCGGCCAGGGCCGCGAACTGCACGATGAGGAAGAGCCAGATCGCCTCGCGCCGCCCGAAGCCGAACGTGTGCTCGGCGAAGGGCCCGGCTTCGACGATGACCGTATTGATGCCGTCGATGAAGAAGAAGTAGGCGAGGAGGAAGCGGCGCATGTCCTTCAGCGCCAACACCTCGCCCACGATGGTGCGGAAGTGGGTCACCCCCCAGGCCGCGGTCTCCACCACGGGCATCCCGGTCGGTCGATCCCGGGGAAGCAAGAGGAACGTCGGGATCGAGAACAGGGCGAAGAACGCCACGGTCATGATCCAGACCATGTCGATGTTGTCGCGTACCTGCAGCGCGGCGATCAGTCCGATGGCTGACCCCAGGTACCCGACCCCGAAGCCCAGGCCGGACACCCTTCCCTGCATTTCACGGGGTACGATGTCGGGGAGATAGGCGTTGTAGAAGACCAGCGCGCCCTCGAAGCCGACGTTGGCGATCACGTACAAGACGAAGCCCTGGAGCGCCATCCCCGGCCCGAGCGTCGTGAAGAGCGTAACGCCGATCAGACAGGCGACCGTGTAGGCGAGCATGAGCCGCTTGCGCACGCCGCCTCGGTCTGCGATCGCCCCCAGGAGGGGGGACGAGGCCGCAACGATCAGCGCGGAGGTGGAGATCGCCCAACTCCACCACGAGTCCCCGCGACCCGTCTCGTTCCCCACGACCACGGACGTATAGAAGATCGAGAACACCGCGGTCTGCACGACGGCGGGGTAGATCGAGTTCGCGAAGTCGAAGAGCGCCCAGGCGCCCACCTGCTTGCGATCCATGCGAGCTCCAGGGAAGGAGGGCCGCGCCACGGTAGTGCCAGTCAGCCGGGGTTCGCCAGGGCGCGGCAGCTGCGGTTGCGCCCGCACGGTGGCCGTGTGATCCTCCGGGAAAAAGGAGATCCTGCATGAATCGAATCGCCGGGAAGCGCGTCCTCATCACCGGTGCCTCGGCCGGAATCGGCGAGGCCTGCGCCCGTCTCTTCGCTGAGAAGGGCGCCGACCTGATCCTCGTCGCCCGCCGCGAGGACCGCATCACCGAGCTCGCCTCCGAGCTGTCGGCCAAGCACAGCGTGGAGGCCCACGCCTACCCCCTCGACGTGACCGACCGCGCCGCCGTCTTCTCCTTCGTGGAGAGAATCGCCGAGGAACACCTCCTCCCCGACATCCTCGTCAACAACGCCGGGAAGGCGAAGGGGCTGGACAAGCTGCACGAGGGCGATGTCGACGACTGGGAGGACATGATCGACACCAACGTGAAGGGGCTGCTCTACGTGACCCGTGCCGTCCTCCCGCACATGGTGACGCGCGACTCCGGCCATGTGATCAACATCGGCAGCATCGCCGGCCGGTGGGTCTACCCGAAGGGGGCCGTCTACAACGCCACGAAGTTCGCGGTGTGGGCGCTCAACGAAGGGATGAACATGGACCTGTTGGGCACGCAGGTGCGCGTATCGAGCGTCGATCCCGGCCTCGTGGAGACCGAGTTCAGCGAGGTTCGCTTCCACGGCGACACGGAACGGGCCGAGAAGGTCTACGCGGACACCACGCCACTCACCGGCGACGACATCGCCGACGCGGTGGTCTACGTGGCCAACACGCCCGAGCATGTGGACGTGATCAACCTGGTCCTCATGCCCACGGTCCAGCGTCACGCCATGCTGCTGCATCGCGACGAGGCCTGACGGACCGACGCGTGGAGATCAGGCGGCCTTCCCCCTATCTGATCGTCTTCACGCTGTGGCTGCTCGTGTTCTCCAGCGCGAGCCAGACGATGATCATCGCGCCGATCCTCCCACAGATCGGCGACCAGCTCGGCATCCCCGACGCGGCGCTGGGCACGTTGGTTTCGGCGTACACGCTCATGGTGGGCGTCTTCGCGATCCTCGCGGGGCCGGTGTCCGACAAGTTCGGACGCCGGCGTATCCTCCTCCTGGGCTGCGGCACCATGACCGTCGCCCTCGTGCTCCACGGCTTCGTCACGGGCTACACGACGTTCCTGGCCGTGCGCGTGTTCGCCGGGATGGCCGGAGGTGTGCTGAGCGGCGCGGCGGTTTCCTACATCGGCGACTACTTCCCCTACCACCGGCGCGGGTGGGCGACCGGATGGGTGATGAGCGGGTCCGCCGTCGGCCAGATCGTGGGCATCCCCCTCGGGATCGTCCTGTCGAGCCGGTGGGGGTTCCGAGCCCCGTTCTGGATCTTCGCGGTGACGATGGCCGCGACCGTCGCGTTGCTCTTCCTGCGGGTACCGCAGCCGCCGGTCAAGCGCACGACGGGTCGGCTGAGCGCGGGCAAAGCGGCCGCGGACTACCTGGGGATGCTCCGTCGTCCGGAGGTGGCGTGGGCGGCCACCGCGTACTTCGTGATGTTCCTCGGGATCTCGCTGTTCACCGTCTACCTCCCAACCTGGCTGGAGCGCGATCGGGGCATCACGCCCGGGGAGATCGCCACGATGTACCTCCTCGGGGGAATCGCGAACGTGATGACGGGACCCCAGGCCGGACGCATCTCCGACCGCGTCGGCCGGCGCGGCATCATCCTGCTGGCCTGCGTGGGCCTGTCACTGGTGATGGTCGCCACCCCCTTCGTCGTCCACGACGTGTGGATGGCCTACCCGGTCTTCTTCGTCACGATGGTGCTCATCGCGATGCGCACCAGTCCGTTCTCGGCGTTGCTGACCGCTCTGGTCAACGACGAGCGCCGCGGCTCCCTCATGAGCCTCACCGTCGCCCTCGGCCAGGTCGGGTTCGCGGTGGGTGGCACCGTGGCGGGGCCGCTCTTCGCCCACGTGGGCTATGCGTCCAACACCGCCCTGGGCGCCGTGTCGGTGCTCGCCATGGGGCTGATCGTGTGGAACTTCATCCCCGAGCCCCGGACGGAGCCGGCCGACCCGACCCGGGAGGCCGGCCCCGCCCCGGAGGTCCGCCCGGGCTGAGCGCCCGGCCGAAACCGACGCTCAGCGACGGGAGATGTGCACGCCCCCGTTGGTCGTCACGGCGCGGATCGTGGGCCCACCGTCCCCCAGCGTGGTGCGAAGCTGCCGCCCGATGCGCCCCTGGACGGTGACGGGAAAGCCGATGTCGATCCCCCCGTTCGTCGTGCCCGTCACCAGCTCCGCGGAGTAGTCATCGGGGATCAGGAGCGTGATGCCACCGTTGGTCGTCTCCACGTCCATGCCGGCGCCGGTCCATCCTTCACCAGCCAGCTCGACGTGGAGACCTCCGTTCGTGGTGCGGCCTCGCACGTCGCCCGCCACGCCGACCAGGGTCACGCCTCCGTTCGTCGCCCGGAAGTCGATGTCCCCGCTGACGTCCGTCACGTCGATGCCGCCGTTGGTCGTGCGCATCCGCAGGTTCGTGCTCCGGGGAACGCGGACCTCCCAGCTGACCGCCCAGCTCTCCCGGCGACCAGTGCGGGGACCCTCCGCGCGGACGCGCCCGCCGTCGACGCGGAGCTCCACGTCACGCCCGATCTCCTGCGCCCGGTCCTCCGTTCGTGCGCTCGCCTGGACGCGTGCGCGCACCTCGATCTCGTTGCGGTCCCACGCCTCGACGCGTACGCCTCCGTTCGCGCCCCCGTCCACGTCCAGGCTGCCCGTCGGGTCGAGGCTCGCGGTCCGCACCTCGCAGAAGCGCTCCTGGTCACGTCCACCCCACCCCTCGTCGCACCACTCTTGATCTCCCCGGTCCCACCGCACCTGGGCCTGAAGCGGTGCGGTCGCCACCAGGCATGCCGCCACCGTCAGCAGGCCGATTCCCCTACCCATGGCTCCTCCGATTTTCCTTTCCACCCACTCGCATGACATCTTACTGGACGAGAGAAGTGGCCTCCGGGTTGCAGGGGTGTACCTCGGGCCGGCCCCTGGCCTTCCCGGGCGGCGACGCTACACTCACCCTGTCCCCCGGTAGCCATCCCGACCGGAAGGAGCGGCGGTGCAGGCATCCAAGGATCGGCCCATCCGCGTCCTCTTCGCGGAAGACGCCCTCGACCAGGCGCTCCTGGTCAAGGCGTTCCTGCAGTCGGCGCCGGCCGCCTTCCAGGTAACCCACTCGCAGGACGGGGACCACGCGGCGACGCTCCTTCGCCAGCAGGAGTGGGACCTCTTCATCACCGACCTCAACCTCCCTGGCCTGGACGGCTTCGAGCTCTGCCGGATCGCGCGGTCCGTGCACCCCTCGCTACCGATCATGGCGATCACCGGCTACACCGGCACCCACTATCAGGAGGAAGCCTACCGCGCCGGGGCGACCGAGGTGCTGACGAAGCCGCTGGACAGCGAGGACTTCGTCCGGAAGGTGGCCGATCTCGTCGGCCGGACGGTCGCCATGCTCCGGCCGGCCGTTCTGGCGGTGGGGGGGCTCGTCGGAGACGTGGAGATGGGTTGTGGCGCCACGCTCCTGAAGTACCGGCGGACGGGGGCCGACGTGATGATCCTCCCACTCTGCCGGGACGACGCGGACACGGACCGCTCGGGCTTCCAGGCCGCGCAGGAGGCCTCGAGACGCCTGGGCGCACGGCTGATGATCGACGAGGCTGCGATGGAGAGCACGGAAGGTCGCGTATCCCTCGTCAAGCGCGTGGCCAAGGACTTCCGGCCCCAGGTCCTCTTCGTGCCCGCCATGGACGACGAGCATCCGGCGCGCCGCGAAGCGTTCCGGATCGCGAAATCGACGCTCGCCTCGGTGCCGCTCATCCTCGGGTACCAGACCGCGACCACCGCAGAATTCAGGCCGACGCGCATGGAGGAGGTGGGCGATCAGATGATGGACAAGCTGGAGCTCCTGACCGCGTACCAGGACGTCGGCGCCACCCGAATGGACCTGGCGCCCCGCATGGCCCAGGCCTACGCCCGCTACTGGGGCAGGCTGAAGCGCTTCACCGAGGTCGAGGCCTTCGAGGTCATTCGGAGCTGACGCCCCCACCCGGGACCTCCGCCCGTGGACCCGACCGGGTGCCCTCGCTTGCGGACCCCGGGCGGCCGCGGCGAGGTTAACGTTCCCGCCAATACCGACCAGGAAGGCATGTGGCAACTGCCTCGCATCTCGCGTTCGAACGCGACATCATCGAGATCCAGGAGCAGATCGACAAGCTGCTGGGCCTCGCCGAGCGCAAGGGCATCGACGTCTCAGCGGAGGTGATCGTCTTGCGTGAGAAGCTCCAGTCCCTCAAGGAGCAGACCTACGACAACCTGCGCCCCATGGAGCAGGTCCAGGTCGCCCGCCATCCGCTCCGCCCCTACTCCCTCGACTACATCGACCGGATCTTCTCCGACTGGATCGAGCTCCACGGCGACCGCGCGTTCCGTGACGACGAGGCGATCGTCGGCGGGTGGGCGAGCCTGGACGGCCGCTCCGTCATGGTCATCGGCCACCAGAAGGGCCGGGACATGAAGGAGAACCTGCGGCGCAACTTCGGCATGCCTCACCCCGAAGGGTACCGCAAGTCGCTGCGCCTCATGCGGATGGCCGCGAAGTTCCACCGTCCGGTGATTACCCTCATCGACACCCCCGGCGCGTACCCGGGCATCGGCGCGGAGGAGCGGGGACAGGCCGAGGCGATCGCCATGAACCTGCGCGAGATGGCGCGTCTGCCCACCCCCCTCGTGAGCGTGGTCATCGGAGAGGGAGGTTCGGGAGGAGCGCTCGCCCTCGGGGTGACGGACCGGATCCTGATGCTCGAGCACGCGATCTACTCGGTCATCACGCCCGAAGGCTGCGCCGCGATCCTGTGGCGCTCCGCGGAGCACCGGGAGAAGGCGGCCGAGGCGCTGCGCCTGACGTCCGGCAACCTGGCGGAGTTGGGCGTGTGCGACGAGATCGTGCCGGAGCCCGCCGGCGGCGCCCACGGGGACTGGGACGCCGCCGCGGACAACCTCCGAGGCGCCCTCACGCGCGTGGTGGACGATCTGTGTGCCCTGCCGACCGAGCGCCTCCTCGAGGAGCGGTGGGCGAAGTTCGAGTCCATCGGCGCCTGGCGGGAGGTGTAGCACCGGCATGGGAGGCTTCGCCGAGGTGCGCTTCAAGGGCACCCGCAAGGGGTATTTCACCTACGGACCCGATCTGGACCTGCGCCCGGGGCTGCCCGTCGTGGTCGAGGCGGACCGGGGCGAGGACCTCGGCGAGGTCTCGGCCGTCGGCGTGATCGCCGAGCGCAAGTGCTCCTCGTCGGGTGGGTGCGCAACGCCCACGCCCGAAAAGCGCGTCTTGCGTGTCGCCCGCTCCGACGAGGTCTCGCGCTCCGACACCCTGCACGGGGACGAGGAGCGCGTCCGGGGCGAGGCGCGCAAGATCGTGCAGCGCCACGGCCTGAAGATGAAGGTCACCGAGGCGGAGTGGCAGTTCGACCGCAACAAGCTTCTCCTCTATTTCACCGCGGACCGGCGCGTCGATTTCCGCGAGCTGGTCCGCGATCTCGCCCGCACCTTCCGCACGCGCATCGAGCTCCGGCAGATCGGGGTGCGGGACGAGGCCGCGCTTCTGGGCGGCGTGGGCCGCTGTGGCCGCGAGCTGTGCTGCTCCACCTGGCTGCCCGAGCTCAAGCCGGTCAGCCTGCAGCTCGCCAAGGATCAACGCCTCT
>CAZPZU010000008.1:0-48759 GCA_964591135.1 uncultured Gemmatimonadaceae bacterium
CTGCCGGCCACCCGAGGCGTCCGGCAGCGTCCCCGCTCCCGTTCGTACCGCGGGCGCAGCCCGCCGGTGGTGGACATGGTTCGGCCACGTGAGGGCGACCAGCACGTTCACGTCAAGAAGGCGGATCAGCCTTCCTCTCCGGCGGCCTCGACCATCTCGGGCGTGATCGGCGCCACGTCCTCTCGTGCCGCGAAACGGAGACGTCCATGTCACACGCGAGGCTTGGGAGCGAGCGCCTCGCGCGTCGTGATGCCAGATCGACCGCCGCGGGTTTTCCGCGAACCGGGAACCTTTTCAGGGGACGATGCCTCAGGGCCTCTCGCCCACCCGCCCCAACCCCCACGCCGCCGCCTCCGCCACCACCGAATCTTCATCCGACAGCGCCGCCACCAGCTCACCCATGGCCTCCGGGTCGGGCGTATCACTCCCCGCCAGCCAGTTCCCCAACGCAATCGCCACGTTGCGCCGCAGCCCCGCGTAGCCCGCCCGCCGAATGGCCGACCCCCGCGTGTACGCGTCCCACTCGTCCTCGCTCATGCGCATGAGGTCGACGAGGGAGGGACCGTCGGTGGTGGGGATGGTCGCCTCAGTGGGCCCGTCGTCGTCGGGGGCGTCCCGGTCGCGGCCCCACTCGGCTTCCCAGGCGGGCCGCGGCGCGTAGTCAGGCTCCTGGGAGGGCCGCGAGAATTTATGGGTATACGGGCACACCTCCTGGCAGATATCACACCCGTAGACGCGGTTCCCCATCAGTGGCCGGAGCTCGCGCGGGATGGGCCCCCGATGCTCGATGGTCAGGTACGAGATGCACCGCGTCGCATCCATTACCGGCGCGCCGGTCTCATCCCGCCCCAGCAGCGCCTCCGTCGGGCAGGCGTCCAGGCACGCCCGGCACGAGCCGCAGTAGTCGGCCTGGAACGGCAAGTCGGGCTCGAGATCCACACCGGTGAGCAGCACACCGAGAAAGAAGTACGACCCGCGCTTCGGGTTCAGGATCATCGTGTTCTTCCCGAACCACCCCAGGCCCGCGCGCCGGGCCAGGTCGCGCTCGAGGATCGGGCCGGTGTCCACATAGGCGCGCCAGCTCGGGAGCGTCGCAGACGCGCCACCCGACGGCGCCTCACCGCGCGCCGCGTTCTCCATCCATCGCCCCAGCCGCTGCAGCTTCTTCTTCACCACCTTGTGGTAATCTCGCCCCCGTGCGTATCGGGCGATCACGCCGCGTGACCGGTCGTCGGGGACGCTCGGCGGATCCTCCTGGAAGTACTCGTGGCCGACGACCACGACGGAGCGGACGGACGCGAGCGTCTTCGTCAGGTCGGCACGGCGCTCCACGGCGTCCTTCCTCCCCAGATACCTCATCTCCCCGTGCCGCCCCGCGGCCAGCCACGCCCGGTAGAACGCGACGTGGTCGCTCGCGTCGGGACGTGTGACGCCCACCAACGAGAACCCCAGGGCGTGGGCCTCCGCGCGCACGCGCGCCGCGAGATCGACCGCCGAAACGCTCCGCGGGCCGTGCTTCATGGCGCCTCGGAGACGTCTTTGAGCACGTAGCTCCGACCCTTCCATTCGACGCGGCGGCCGCGGCCCCAGGCGCGGAGGAAGATGAACATCCCCACGGCCGCGCCCAGGGGATAGAGCAGGCCGTACCGGAAGGGCGCGCCCATGCGGGCGGTGAAGATCGAGAAGAGGAGCGCACTGGTCGCGACGGTGAGCGCCGACCACGCGAGCAGGCCCGGCCCGCCCACGCCCAGCGCCGCCGCGGGGAGCAGGGACGGAGGCAGGATCCAGAGCCCGAACCCCGTGAGGGCCGAGACGGGCGCGATGATCGGTCGGAGCCGGGGCGGCATCGACTGGAGCCCCCCCGTGAGGATGTTCTTCGACCACCCCGCCACGAGCTCCGCGAGCGATCGGTACATGCGCGTGGCCAGGTCATCCTCGGCCATGTGCACGGACATGCGTCGGCCGGCGCGCACCGTGCGCTGCGCCAGCGCGAGATCCTCGACCACCTCGTCCCGCACGGCCTCGTGGCCGCCGAGCGCCTCGTAGGCGTCCCGGCGGAAGAGCATGAACTGCCCGTTGGCGATGGCATCCCGCCATCGGCCGCGGCGGACGGCCCACTCGACGTCGTAGAACCGGAACAGCATGGTCAGGAAGACCTGCGGCTGCACGAGCCTTTCCCAGAACGTCTCCATGAGCTGCCGCCCGGCGACGGTCACCAGGTCGGCGGGCTCTCCCTCCAGCGCCGCCACGGCTCGGCCCAGCAGCGCCGAACCGTGCACCGTATCCGCATCGGTGAACAGCAGCAGCTCGCCGCGAGCGACGCGAGCGCCCTGCGAGCAGGCCCAAGGCTTGCCAAGCCAGCCCGAAGGAGGATCCACACCGGGCACGACCTCGACGCGACGCGCGTTGCCCGCCCCGAGCGAGCACGCCAGCTCGGCGGTACCGTCGTCGCTCCGGTCGTCGACGACGATCACCTCGAAGTCCGGGTAGCTGGAGGCGATCAGCGACCCCACGCACGCCCGGATGTTCAAGGCCTCGTTGCGCGCGGGCACGATCACGCTCACCGGCGGCGTGCGCGCGGGCGGGCCCGCCGGCAGCTCGCTAGGCAGGCGCACCCGCAGAACCAGGAAGGCGAGGACCGCCAGCCAGGGCGTCGCGAGCAGAAGCGGAAGGAGCATGGGCGAGTCGGGTCCGTCGGGCCTGCGGTGGACGTGGAGGAAGCCGCGGGCGTAGACTGGCCGACCGGGCTTCGTCCCGCCGGAGAAGAACCCCACTGCGCACCTCGGGGGCCACGTGTCCGACATCGCCGACCTCGACGCCCTCCGTGCCGAGTTCCCCATCCTGTTCCGGAAGACCTACCTCAACTCGTGCTCCCTGGGCGCGCTGTCGCGCCGCTCCGAGGCCCGCCTGGACGACTTCCGCGAGCGCTGGCACGACATGGGCGCGTCCGCATGGTACGAGCACTGGCTCGGCCGCATCGAGGAGCTGCGCATACGGGTCGCCGCGTTCTGGGGATCGGCGACGGGCGAGGTCGCGCTCCTTCCGTCAACGTCCGCGGCGCTCTCCGTCGTCTCCGAGTCGGTGCACGCGGGCGGCCGCAACCGCGTGGTGTGCACCGACCTGGACTTCCCCACCCTCGCCTACCAGTGGGCGGTGAAGCCGGAGATCGAGCTGGTCGTGCTGAAGAGCCCGGACGGCATCCACGTCGACCCGGAGCAGTACGAGGCGGCGGTGGACGAGCGCACGCTCTTCTTGGCCACGAGCCACGTCTTCTTCACCACCGGGCACGTACAGGACATCGCTCGCCTCGCCGACATCGCGCACCGCGCCGGCGCCTGGTGCCTCATCGACGGCTACCAGGGCGCGGGCCAGGTGCCGCTCGACGTCGGCGCCACCGGGGTGGACTTCTACACGGCCGGCCCCCTCAAGTGGCTCCTCGGAGGACCGGGGCTCGCGTACCTCTACGTGCGTCGGAACCTCATCGAGGGGCTCCATCCGAGGATCACGAGTTGGTTCGCCGCCGACCGCCAGTTCGAGTTTAATCTCGAGGGCTTCGCCTACCGACCCGACGCCCGTCGGTTCGAGCTCGGCACGCCGGCGCTGCCCACCGTGCACACCGCGCTGGGTGGGCAGGAGATCGTCGACGAGGTGGGCATCGAGGCCATCGTGGCGCGCAACCGCCACCTCACGGAGCACCTCGTGGGACGTTGCCACGAGGCCGGCTTCGGGCTGCGTCTGCCCGATCCCGCGCACCGGTCCGCGATCGTGATGGTTCGCCACGACGACCCGGCCGCCGCCGTTCGCCATCTGGCGGAGGGCGGCGTCATCGTGGATCATCGGCCCGGGTACGTGCGCATCAGCCCGCACTTCTACAACACCGAGGCCGAGATCGACCGGTGCGTGGACGTGCTGGCTTCGTTCCGCGGCTGATCCATGCCGGATCGCCGTCCCGACCCCAACATCGAGAAGGAGGGCTGTCGATGGCTCCGCATCCGAGGGAGCGCCGTGCCGGTGCCGCGGGGAGGCTCCACAGAGGGGCGACGCTGGCGGCCATGCTCCTCGCGCTGGCGCTGAGCGCCGGCGGCGCGCGGGCGCAAACGATCGTGTACCTGGTGCGTCACGCCGAGCCCGAGGTGCCCGCGATGGGCGCCACGAGCTCGAATCCCGGCCTCAACATGGCGGGGCGGGAACGCGCCCACGCGCTCGTGCACGTCCTCGAGCAGGCCGGCATCACCCAGGTGCTGAGCACGGACTTCAACCGGACGCGTCAGACCGTGACGCCCCTGGCCGAGGCGCTCGGGCTCCAGGTGGAGGTGTACGACCCCCACGCTTTGGAGGCGCTCGCGGAGCGACTGAAGCACACGCCGGGACGCTACGTGGTGGCGGGTCACAGCAACACCACGCCGCAGCTCGTGGCGCTGCTGGGTGGCGAGCCGGGCGAGCCCATCAACGAGAACTACGAGTTCGACCGGCTCTACCAGGTGGTGATCGGCGCCGACGGGTCGGTGACCAGCTCGCTGCTCCGCTACGGGCCCGTCTCCGGACGCTAGCCTGCCGGCTCGTCGGCCTCCTTGCGCGTCCAGCGGTCCGAGTCGCGGGCGCGGTACTTCTCCAGCGTCCCCTCGAGGGCGTCGTCCAGGTCGATGTGCTGCTCGTTCGCGATGACGAGCAGCACGAACAAGATGTCGGCCAGCTCGAGGGCGAGATCCTGCTCCGCTTCGTCCGGCTTCTTCGGCTTGTGGCCGAAGCGGTGGTTCATGAGCCGCGCGAGCTCTCCGACCTCCTCTGTCAGGCGGGCGAGGTTCGAGAGCGGCGGCCAGTAGCCTTCCTCGAACTGCGAGATCCAGGCGTCGACGCGACGCTGGGCTTCCCTCAGGTCCATGGGGACGCCCCGCGATTGGCGCGATCTTCCCACCCGGGGATCCGTGCGTCGTCCCATCCCGACATCTCTCCTCCCGTCACGGCACCAGCACCAGCTTCCCGAACACCGCGCCCCCTTCGAGCATCTCGTGCGCCCGCTTCACCTGGTCGAGGGGCATCACCTCGTGGATCACAGGCCGCAGCCGGCGGGAGAACACGAGCCCCATCACCTCCCGGAACTCCGCGGGCGCGCCCATCGTGCTTCCCAGGATCGAGAGCTGCTTCCAGAACACGACGCGGATCTCCGTGCTGCCGCGCGCCCCGGTGGTGGCGCCGTACGTCACCAGGCGCCCCCCGACGCCGAGCGCCTTGAGGCATTGCTGCCACACGGCCTCGCCCACCGCGTCGAACACGACGTGCACGCCCTTCTTGTGGGTGTCGCTCCACACCTCGCGGCTGAAGTCTTCCACGCGCTTGCGGTCGTAAACTACGTCGGCGCCGAGCTCGCGCGCGCGCTCCGCGTTCTTCGACCCGCTCGTGAGGGCGTAGACCCTTGCCCCGGCCATCTTCGCGATCTGGATCGCGGCCGTCCCGACGCCCCCCGATCCTCCCGTGATCAGGACGCGCTCACCGGCTCGCAGGCCCGCCCGGTGGATCAGCCCCCGCCACGCCGTGACGAACACCAGGCCGGCGGCTGCGGCCGCCTCCGACGAGAAGCCTTCGGGGATCTCCAGCAGGTTCGTGGCCGGGACCACCGCGTACTCCGCGAAGCCGCCCTGCGTGTGCTCGCCGAGGAGCCGCATCGGGCGGCGCTCGAAGCGGGGGCCCCGCTCCTGGCCGTCGTACCAGTCGTAGTCGAGGGAGGGGTCGACGACGACGCGAACGCCTTCGGGCACGCCGGTGACGCCGGGTCCCAGCGCCTCCACCGTTCCGGCGATGTCAGAGCCCCCGATGTGGGGCATCGGGGTCTCGACGGGCAAGCCCCGGCGGACCCAGAGATCGAGGTGGTTCATCGACGCCGCTTCCACCTTCACACGTACCTGGCCGGGACCGGGCTCCGGGACCGGAACCTCCCGGATCCGAACGACTTCCGGCCCACCGAACTCCGAGAACACCGCGGCACGCATCTGTGAAGGCATCGACCCTCTACTCCATTCGAGTGGAGCTGAACACTACCCGGAGCGCCCCGCCCGGGACAACCGCGGCCGATGCGTCCCTGCGCCTGGTCCGCAACCTCCGCTATCTTCGTTCGGACCGCCCGAAAGGGCGAGCATCGCGACACGCCGCACCATGGATCGATGACCGGCGACAATGGCGCACAGAGCCCGGAGGACCCGCAGGACGGGACGCTGGGCGGCTACCTCGAGGTCCACGATCGCCCCCCCGCGTTCGAGGGGCCCGACGGCCACCCGTACACGGTATCGATCGAGGTCGAGCAGACGGGCAACCTCCCCGCGCCCTACCAGGGCTACCTGGTCTTTCCCCGCTGGGCCCAGACGGGCGTGGGGATCGTGGGACACGCGGAGAGCCCGACGCTGGTGGCGTGCCGGAGCCGCAGCGAGGCCGAGAAGCGCCTGGGGGCGCTGACGCTCCTCGAGGTGCAGCGCATCCTCGCGGTAGCGGTCGAGCGCAGGGACCAACACGACTAGCCGACGAACAGCATGCTTCGAGAAGGCCTCATCTTCCTGAGCCACAACAGGGCCGCGAAGGCCGTCGTCACCCGCACGCCCCTCCGGGGGATGAGCCGCCGTTTCGTACCGGGCGAACGGGTCGAGGACCTGGTGCGGGCCATCCGCGCCGCCAACGCCGAGGGGTTCACCGCCACGGGGAACTTCCTGGGCGAGTCCGTGCACGACGAGACGAACGCCCGCCTGGCGGGCGACGTGTACCACGAGATCCTCGACCGCATCCACGACGGGGGCCTCGACGCCAACGTGTCGCTCAAGTTCACGGCCCTCGGGCAGGACATCTCCGAGGCCTTCCTCGCCGACAACCTCGGCCGCATCCTCCACCGGGCGAAGGAGACGGACAGCTTCATCCGCTTCGACATGGAGTCGTCGGAGTACACGCAGCGCACCCTCGACGCCTTCGAGAAGCTGTGGGCGGAGGGGTGGCGCAACATCGGCGTGGTGCTGCAGTCCTACCTGAAGCGGAGCGCGGGCGACGTGGCCCACATGAACCAGCTCGGCGCGCGCGTCCGCCTGTGCAAGGGTGCCTACAACGAGCCGCCCGAGGTGGCGTTCAAGGACAGGCACGAAGTGGACACCAGCTTCGTGGAGCTCATGCAGATGCTCCTCGCGGAGGGCCACTACCCTGCCATCGCGACGCACGACGAGCGCATGATCGACGCCACGGTGGCCTTCCACCAGAAGGAGGGCATCGCCAGGGACTCCTTCGAGATGCAGATGCTGCACGGCGTGCGCCGGGACCTGCAGAGCCAGCTCGTCGCCGACGGCTACAACGTCCGCGTCTACATCCCCTTCGGCACGCACTGGTACCCGTACCTGATGCGCCGGCTGGCCGAGCGGCCGGCGAACGTCCTCTTCATGGCCGGCAGCGTGGTGAAGGAATCGCCGCTGGGCTTCCTTTGGCCGCGCGGCAGGGACGGCAAGGGCATCTGACCATGGGCTCCGGCGCCCGCCCGCCGCCGTCCGCCGGGCACGAGCCGTTCCTGCGCATCACCGAGATCTTCCACTCCATCCAGGGAGAATCCACCTGGGCGGGGCTGCCGTGCACGTTCGTGCGCCTCACGGGCTGTCCCCTCCGATGCGTCTGGTGCGACACCGCATACGCCTTCCACGGCGGCGAGCGGATGACGCTCACGGAGATCCTCGAGCGTGTCCGATCCTTCGGAACCGGGCTCGTCGAAGTCACCGGCGGGGAGCCGCTGGCCCATGCGAACGCCTTCCCGCTGGTGGAGAAGCTGCTGGATGCCGGCCACACCGTCCTGGTGGAGACGTCGGGCGCCTTCGACGTGGCGCGGCTCGATCCGCGCGCGCACAAGATCATGGACCTCAAGTGCCCGGGATCGGGCGAGAGCCACCGCAACCTCTGGTCCAACCTGGATCATCTCACCGGGAAGGACGAGGTGAAGTTCGTCGTGAAGGACCGGGCGGACTACTACTGGATGCGGGACACGATCCGTGACCGAGGGCTCGACCAGAGCGTCCGGAACGCAGCCCTTCGGGCGCTCCTCGTGTCCCCGGTGTGGGGCGAGGTTGACCTGGAGGCGCTGGCGGGCTGGATCCTCGAGGACCACCTCCCCGTCCGCCTCCAGTTGCAGCTGCACAAGCTCGTCTGGGGAGCGGAGCGCACGGGAGTGTAGGCGAACACACCAGGAGGGTGGATCATGGGGACGGGGTGGGCGGGCAACGAGGTGAGGCGCAGCGCACGAATTCGGGCGACGGCGGCTGCCTGGATACTGCTCGTGCTCGCCGCAGGATGCGCAGGCGGAAAGGATGCCTCCCCCACGCTGCGCGTGGAGCGGGACACCGTCGGCGACACCCTCGTGGTGCGCACCGTGGCGGGCAGCGTGTGGGGGGCCGATGCCTCGCTCGTGCCCGAGGTCTCCATCGGGGAGCTGGAAGGCGACCTCGAGTACCTCATGGGCGAGGTGCAGTCGATCGCCGTCGGGGCCGATGGCACAATCTACGTCCTCGACGCGCAGGGCCCCGAGCTGCGTGCGTACGGGCCGGACGGCCGCTTCCTGCGCAGACTCGGACGCCCCGGCGAGGGGCCCGGCGAGCTCAAGGCCCCGGGCGCCATCGCCATCCTCTCCGATCAGCGGCTCGTCGTGCGCGACCCCGGCAACGGACGCATCCAGGTCTACGGCCCTGACGGCGCCCCCGCCGCCGCTTGGACCGTGGTGCGGGGCAGCTTCAGGACCAGCGGCCCGCTTCCCGTCGACCGGAGGGACAACATGTACATCATGGTGCTCCGGGACATGGAGGCGGACGTCCGGGACTGGAAGGCGGCATTCGCGAGCATCGGCCCGGACGGTGTCCCGGGAGACACCCTCGACGTGCCGGACAGCGGTTTCGAGCCGCCCAGGCTCGAGGCCCGCTCCGCGAACAGCGTCTCCGTCAACTCGGTGCCCTTCACGCCCGCCGAGGAGACGATGCTCCACCCCGACGGCTACTTCGTCCACGGCATCAGCTCGGACTACCGGTTCACGCTGCTCAGACCCGGCGCCCCGCTGCGCGTCGAGAAGGCGTGGAAGCCGGTGCCGGTCGAGCCCGGCGAGAAGGAGGAGGCCGAGCTCCGGATCACGCGCAACATGCGCCGCATCGATCCGGCCTGGAAGTGGAGCGGGCCGGCGATTCCCGACACGAAGCGTGCCTACGAGAACCTCTTCGCGGGTCGTGACGGGCGCATCTGGGTCGAGGTGGCCGCGCGGAGCGTGAAGGTGGAGGACACGGGCTACGATCCGACGGACCCGAACGCCCTCCCCGACGAGTGGCGGGAGCGCTCCGTCCTGGACGTCTTCGAGGACGACGGCACGTACCTGGGTCGGGTCGTGCCTCCGGAAGGCTTCCGTACCGACCCGCAGCCGGTGTTCGACGGTGACCACGTGTGGGCGGTGTCGAGCGACGACCTGGGGGTCCAGCGGGTCGTGCGCTACCGCGTGACCCTTCCGGATCCGCAGGGGTAGGCCGTTCGCATGTCCGGATTCTCCCTCGAGACCGACCCGCGCTTCTGGGTCCTCAGCGAGGCGCTGGCCTCCTACGCCTCCGACGCGGCCGACCCGCCGCCTCCCGACCCGGACTTCATCCAGGCGGCGGTGAGCGTGGTGATCCGCGGCAATGAACACCTGGAAGTCCTGCTCATCAAGCGCGCCCGCTCGGAGCGCGATCCGTGGTCCGGACACATGGCGCTGCCGGGCGGACGGCGGGATCCGGGAGACGCCTCCCTCCAGGACACGGCCGTCCGGGAGACGCGGGAGGAGACGGGCATCGACCTCGTGGCGGGCGGCGTGCACCTGGGTCGGCTGGAAGAGGTCACGCCGGGAAGCGTCCGCCTCCCGCGGCTCACGATCGCCCCGTTCGTGTATGGCGTTCCCGGCCGGGCCGAAGCGCGCGTCGCGAGCCGCGAGGTGGACGCCGTGCACTGGGTGACGCTGGACGAGCTGCGGGCGCCCGCGACGCACGGCGACGTCGACATCCCGCTGCCCGGGGGGACCCGCACCTTCCCCTGCTACCGCGTGGTGGACGAGATCGTCTGGGGACTGACCTACCGGATCCTCGGCCAGTTCCTGGCGCTCTACCCGGACTCCAAGCTGGACGCGTTGCGGGACGGCGGACAGCCGTCCGCGTAGGGCCTCCTCCCCGCCCCGCGGCTACGGGTTCTCCACCCACTCCGCGATGAAGACGTTCGTGTCGTTCCCGCCGCCGTTGTTGCGGTTGGAGGCGAACACCAGGTGCGTCCCGTCCGGGCTGAACACCGGGAAGCCGTCGAAGCCGTCGGCGTACGTGATCCGCTCGAGGCCGCTGCCGTCCAGGTTGACCATGAAGAGGTCGAACTCCCGACCCGACGGGTCGAGGTTGTTCGAGCTGAAGATGATCTTCTGGCCGGAGGGTTGCCAATACGGCGCGAAGTTGGCCCCGCCGATGTTCGTGATCTGGTGCTGATCGCTCCCGTCGGCGTTCATCACCATGATCTCGAGCTCACCTGGGCGGATCAGACCCTCGTGCAGGAGGTTCAGGTAGTCGTCGCGCTCGGCGCCGGCCTCGGGGTAGTGCGCGCGCCACACGATCTTCGAGCCGTCCGGCGAGTAGAACGCGCCGCCGTCGTAGCCGACCTTGTCGGTGAGGCGGCGCACGTCGGACCCGTCCGGCGCCATCGAGTAGAGATCCAGGTCTCCGTCCCGCGTGCTGGTGAAGACGATCCGGTCCCCGACCGGCGAGAACGTGGCCTCGGCATCGTAGCCGGGGGCGTCGGTCAGGACGCGCAGGTCCGAGCCGTCGACGTTCGCCTCGTAGATGTCGTAGCTGGGATAGATCGGCCACACGTACCCCTTCGAGAAGTCGGGGTTGGGAGGGCACGCGGCCCCCGCTCCGAGTGTAGACGAATAGAGGATGCGATCCCCGCTGGGGTAGAAGTAGGAGCACGTCGTGCGTCCCTCCCCGTTGCTCACCCTGTGGGAGTCGCCCGTGGCCAGGTCCATGATGTAGATCTGGTCGCACTCCTCCCCGGGCTTGCGTGCCTGGTAGATGAGCTTCGTGCCGTCGAAGGCGTAGTACGCCTCCGCGTTCTCCCCGCCGAAGGTGAGCTGGCGGATGTTGCGCAGGTGCACCTCGCCGGGAACGGCCAGGGAAGCGGTCGCGGTCGCCGCCGCAGCCGAATCCCCGGTGGCGGACTGCTCCGCCTCGCGGGGCGCGCACGCCGCGACGGCCAGCGCCGACAGCGTCACCAGAACCACAGCTCGATGGGTCACGAAACTCCATCCTTCGGAAGAATGTCCACGATGAATCGATCTCTGCGTCCCGGCGCCTTAGCGGCCGTCCTGCTCGCGCTCACGGCGGCCCCGACCGCCGCCCAGGCGACCGCTTGCCCGGACGCCACCGCGATCACCCGAGGCGTCACGGGCCCCCTCGCCACGGTGCGCTACCTCGCCGACGACGCCCTCGAAGGGCGCGAGGTCGGATCTCACGGCGCCCGCTGCGCCGCCGACTACATCGCGGCGCGCTTCCAGGCGCTGGGCCTCCAGCCCGGTGACTCGGGATCCTGGTTCCAGCCCTTCCCGGTCCGCACGGG
Source organism: uncultured Gemmatimonadaceae bacterium (assembly GCA_964591135.1). Lineage (GTDB taxonomy): Bacteria > Gemmatimonadota > Gemmatimonadetes > Longimicrobiales > Gaopeijiaceae > SZUA-318. Next base: position 11,614 of record CAZPZU010000008.1, read on the forward strand.
AGCGGCCCTCGGGCCCTCCAACAGCCTGGAGATCTCGACCCGCACGTACGCCGTCGGCAGCGAGTGGGTTCCCTTCGGCTTCTCGGGCAGCGGCGCGGTGGCCGCGCCGACGATCTACGCGGGTCACGGCGTGAGCCGCCCGAACGACCCCGACGATCGCTACGCCCACGCCGACGTGGGCGGCAAGATCATGGTGGTCGAGTGGGGCGATCCGGAGGCCGCCAGCGGCGGCGGCATGCGCGCGGATCCGCACTTCAAGGCGACGGTCGCGGTGGGCCGTGAGGCGGCGGGCCTCGTCGTCCTGCTGCCGGACGGGATGGCGCTACCCTCACTGGACGAGGAGCTGCGCAACGCGCTGGCGATCCCGGTGGTGGCGGTGTCGGGGCAGGCGGCCGCCGCCGCGCGCGAGGCCGCCCGGGCCGGTGAGCCGGTGCGCGTGCGCGCCGACGTCCATCCGACCACCACCGAAGCGCGCAATGTCGTGGCGGTCCTCCCCGGATCCGATCCCTCGCTGCGCGACCAGTACATCGTGGTGGGAGCCCACTTCGACCACCTGGGGATGGGCGGCGAGGGCTCCCTCGATCCGGACGCCCACGCCGTGCACAACGGTGCGGACGACAACGCGAGCGGCGTCGCCGGCGTATTGGACATCGCCGAGCGCCTGAGCCGCGGGCCCCGCCCCGCGCGCAGCGTGCTCTTCATCGCCTTCACGGGCGAGGAGAAGGGGCTGTGGGGCTCCGCCCACTTCGTGGCCGATCCGACCATCGACCTGTCGAAGGCCGTCGCCATGCTGAACCTCGACATGGTAGGCCGCCTGGTGGACAACACCGTGACCGTCTTCGGGACGGGCACCGCCGTCGAATGGGAGTCGGTGGCCAACGCGGTGGACACCACGCTCGGCCAGCCGCTGAAGCTCGCGTTTTCCCCCGACGGATACGGCCCGTCGGACCACGCGTCGTTCACGGCCGTGGGGATCCCGGTGCTGCATTTCTTCACGAACACGCACGAGGACTACCACCGCGCCACGGACGACTGGCAGAAGATCGACGGCGACGGCATCGACCGCATCGCGCAGGTGGCCGCCGGCATCACGCGCCGCCTGTCGGGCGGCGGGGACGCCGTCGCCATGACGCTCACGCCGGTCAAGCAGCAGCCGCCCGCTCCGCCCGCCGGCGGCGAGCCGTCCCGGGGCTACGGCCCCTACTTCGGCTCCATCCCCGACATGACGCCCCGCGACTACGGGCTGCGCCTGACCGGCGTTCGCGAGGGAAGCCCGGCCGCCAAGGCCGGCCTGCAGGCCGGCGACGTGGTGGTCGAGTTCGACGGAAAGTCCATCGCGGACATCTACGCCTACACGTACGCGCTCCGGGACAAGAAGCCCGGCGACGTGGTGAAGGTCGTTGTCGAGCGCGACGGCAAGCGGGTCACGATGACGGCAGTGCTGGAGGAGCGGAGGTAGCCCTCACTCCCCCAGCAGATCGAGCTGAGGCGTCCCGGACAGGGGCGCCTCGGCCGGCTCGCCCCCGTCACCCTGCGTGCGGGTGACCTCGACGATGCGGTCCCCCGCGGGGAGCTTCAGGATCTTGCGCCCCTGCGTACGCCGACCCTGGACCGGGACCAGGTCGGCGGCCACGCGGTTCACCTTTCCGCCGGCCGAGATCAGCATGACCTCGTCCGACTCGAGCACCTCGAGGGCTGCCACCACCCGCCCGCCGCCCGAGGTGACGAGGGTGCCCATTCCGCCACGCTTCTGGAGGGGGAACTCGCCCACGGGGATCCGCTTCCCCTGCGCCTCTTCGGTCACCGCGAGGATGTTCGCGTCACGCCGGATCAGGACCATCCCCACGACCTGGTCACCACCCTTGATCGACATCCCCTTCACGCCCTGCGCGGTGCGCCCCACCACCGGCACCTCGCTCTCGGCGAAGCGGATCGCCCGGCTCGAGCCGGACAGGAGCATCACCTCGGCGAGGCCGTCCGAGACGGCGACGTCGCGGATGCCGTCGCCCGCCTTCACGCCCGCCGCGATCACCCCGCCCGCCCGCGGGTTGGCGAAGTCGCCGAGCGCCGTGCGTTTCATGAGTCCCTGGCGGGACAGGAACACCAGATAGCGGTCCTCCGCCGCGAGATCCTCCACCGGGATCATGGCCACGATCCGATCGGCGCGGTCCGCCGCGAGGAGCGCGTACACGGACTGGCCGCGCGACGATCGCGCGCTCTCCGGCACGTCGAACACGGAGAGGAAGTGGCAGTGGCCTCCCTCGGTGAACGCGAGGATCCATCCCTGCGTGCGTGCGACGAAGATGCGCTCGAGGAAGTCCTCCTCGTAGCGCTCCATCCCCGCCAGCGTCTTTCCGGACGACACCCGGCGCCGGTAGAGGTGCATCGGGATGCGCTTCACGAAGCCCTCGTGGCTGAGCGTGACCACGACATCCTCGTCGGCGATCTCCTCCTCCACCGTGACGGTTTCCGTCCGCTGCTCCTCGTCCTCCCGCTCGAGCACGACCGTGCGGCGTCCGTCGCCGTATTTCTTCACGACCTCGTTCAGCTCCTCGAGCATGACCTCGAGCTGGCGCTCCTCCGAGGCCAGGATGCCGCGCAGCTCGACGATGAGCGCTTCCAGCTCGGCCAGGCGGGCATTCAGCTGGGAGCGCTCGAGCGCGGTGAGGCGGGCCAGGCGCATGTTCAGGATCGCGTCGGCCTGAACCTCGCTGAGCCCGAAGCGATCCTGGAGCCGCCCGGACGCCTGCGCGCGGTCGCGCGAGCCACGGATGATCTTGATGACCTCGTCGATGTGGTCGAGCGCGACCAGGAGGCCCTGGATGACGTGACGCTCCGCCTCGGCCTTCTCGAGGTCGTGGCGGCTGCGCCGCTGGATGACCTCCAGGCGATGGTCCCGGAAGCGCTCCAGCATCTCCTTGAGGTTGAACTCCTTCGGCTGGCCGTGGTCCAGCGCGAGCATGATCGCGCCGAACGTGTACTGCAGGTTGGTGCGCCGGTAGAGCTGCTTGAGCACCTTACCCGCTTTGGCCGAGCGCTTCAGCTCGATGACCAGGCGGATCCCGTCTCGGTCGGTCTCGTCGCGAATGTCGGAGATGTCGTCCGCCTTGCCCTTCTTGGCGAGGTCGGCGATCTGCTCGATGATCTTCGACTTCGACACCGTGTAGGGCAGCTCGGTGACGACGAGCTGCTCCTTGCCACCCCGCAGCGCCTCCTTTACGACGCGCGCGCGCATCACGACGCGGCCGCGGCCGGTCCGGTACATGCCGTCGATCCCGTCCCGCCCCAGGATGAAGCCACCCGTCGGGAAGTCCGGGCCGCGCACGTGGCGCATCAGGTCCGTCACCGTGCAGTCCGGGTCCACCACCAGCTGCTTCACCCCCGCGGCCACCTCCCGCAGGTTGTGCGGGGGCACGTTCGTGCTCATCCCCACCGCGATCCCGGACGATCCGTTGACCAGGAGGTTGGGGAAGCGCGCCGGCAGCACCGTCGGCTCCGCGAGCCGGTTGTCGAAGTTCGGCTGGAAGTCGACGGTCTCCTTCTGGATGTCGTCGAGGAGCTCCACGGCCAGGGCCTGAAGGCGCGCCTCGGTGTAGCGGTAGGCCGCGGCGTTGTCGCCGTCGATCGAGCCGAAGTTTCCCTGGCCGTCCACCAGGGGATAACGCAGCGAGAAATCCTGAACCATGCGCACGAGCGCGTCGTAGACCGCCGAATCACCGTGCGGGTGGTACTTGCCCAGCACGTCGCCCACCACGGTCGCGCATTTCTTGTAGGCGCGATCGGGCATCAGCCCCAGCTCGTTCATGGCGTAGAGGATGCGCCGGTGCACGGGCTTGAGACCGTCGCGCACGTCGGGCAGCGCGCGCTGGACGATGACGGACATCGAGTAGTCCAGGAACGAATCCCGCATCTCCTCTTCGATGAGGCGATTCAGGATCCGCTCCCGTTTCCGGGCCGTGGCCATTCCTTCTCCAGGCAGGCTGTCAGGGGAGCGCCGAGGGCGTGGCACCTACCTTCTCCAATTGCGATGGAGAGGGCAAGGCGACCGCGAGGGCGGTCGACGGAGTGTCGGCTGGGCGAGGGGTCTAGCCCCGATCGACCTCGGAGAGGAGCTCGATCACGCGAGAGCGGAGCTCCGGCGGGGCCGCCTTGCCCCGCGTCGCCCGCTGCACCGCGGCACGGAACGACTCCTCGAGCTTGAGGTGGGGAAAGCAGCGCCGACAGGCCTCGAAGTGCGCGCGCACCTCCTCCTCCGACACGTCCTCCAGCTCGCCGTCGAGATACTCGAAGATCAGGTTCAGCGCATCCCGGCAGGAGATCACTGGTGCGCCTCCCCGTCCGGGGTCCGGGCCTTCGGCCTCAGGTACCCGTTCTCGACGGCGTAGTCGTACAGCGCCTTCTGCAGTCGCCTGCGACCCCGGAACAGCCGGCTCTTCACCGTGCCGACCGGGATGTCCAGCAGATCCGCGATCTCGTCGTACGTCAGGCCCTCGACGTCCGATAGCACCACGGCCATTCGATACTCCTCCGGCAGGAGGTCGATGGAGCGCAGGATCTCCTCGTCCACGAACGACCCGAAGAACTCGCCCTCCGGGTCCACGGTCTCGACCGAGGACCATACGGGCCCGATGGCCTCGGTCCCGGAGCCGTCGCGGCTCACGTTCTCGGCCACGATCTCCTCGTGCCGCTGCCCGCGCTCCCACTGCCGGACGAACACGTTCCGGCAGATGGTAAAGAGCCAGCTCTTGCAGTTGGTTCCCGGCGTGTACTGGTCCCACGCCCCATATGCCCGCAGGAACGTGTCCTGAACCAGGTCCTGGGCACGGTCCGGCGCGCCGGTGAGGCGTAGCGCGAAGCGGTACACGGCGTCCAGGTGGGGGAGCGCCTCCGCCTCGAAGCTCGCCCGCATGCCCTCGTCGGGGGAGGCGGTCACGCGTCCCACTCCTCGAGCACGGCCTCGAACTCGGCCGCCATGGTCGGATGGCCGTGGCGGTAGGCCGCCTCGATCCCGCGCAGATAGGCCTGCTTCGCCTCCTCGTCCCGCCCGCTCCGCTGCAGCACTGCGCCGAGCCTGCCCCAGGCGTTGCCCTCGTCGTCGGCGGCCTCCAGGTAGGCACGCAGCTCGCGCACCCCCTCTTCTTCGCGTCCGGCGGCGAGGTATTCCAGGGCGAGCCCGAAGCGAAGGCGGACGTCGTCCGGACGCTTCTGCGCCATGCGCTCCAGCGCCGCGACGCGGTCGGTAGCCATGCGGAACTCTCAGCGGAGCGGGGTGGGGGGGAGGGGCACGCCGTGGCAAGGCGCGCCGACGAGGGTAGCAACGCGCAGCGTTGTCGGCAGCGCTATTTCGAGGAGGAGCAACGTGGCCACGGTGGATGCAGCGGCGCCCGAATGCCGACGAACTTCCGACTCACCATACTAGTCCGGGAAGCGGAAGGTCAGGGCGGCCTCGGCGTCCACGGGCGCGCCCGTGACCACCTCGATCAGCGCTTCCATCTCGGAAGCCAGCTCGTGCAGGCGGTGCAGGACCGTCAGCACGTGGGCGAAGTCGAAGTAGGCGGCCACCGCCAACTCGTCGGCCGCGTGGGTCGCGATCACCGCCACGTCCATCTCGGCGCGCAGGAACTCGAGGATCGCGTGCACTGCGAGCGTGACGCCCCGCAGCTCCGCGAGCGTCGTCACGGACACGTCCCCGTCGAGGCGGGGGAGGAGCGCCTCCACGCGCGACCGGTCCTCGGGCGGCGCCAGCACGTACGAGAACTCCTCCGCACCCCCCTCCAGGAGGGAGCGGCCGCCGGACCGCAGGGCCCGGAGCTCCTCGTAGTTGCAGTGGAGGATCACCTTCGTCTCCTCGTCTCCGTCGTGCGTCTCCCGGCCTTCCCGAGCCACCGACGACGTGCTTCCTACCTATTAATACCTATCGGATGCCCTTCGGGTTTCTGCAAGCACCGCGTGCGCGCCTCGACTGCGAGCCGGGATGCGCGGTGCGCCGGCGCAATCGGCGGGAAACGGCGCTCCTAGGCCTCCGCCGCAGCGGAACCCGCCACGTGCAGGGGCACGGTCACGTGATGCTCTCCGTCGATGCGGACGTCGAAGGCGTAGCGGCCCGGCACGGGGAAGACCATCCCGTCGAGGTGGAGCACGTGGGGGACCTTGAGCCCTTCCGCGACTCCGGCCCTCCCGGCTCCGAGCTGCATGTCCCCGTTCAGGTGAACCACGCGCTGCCCCCTGGGATCGCTCAGTGAGATCTCGACCTTGTGCATCCCGATCTCGCCGACACCCGCCGTGAAGCGCAGGATGAGCACCATGTGGGGGTGCTGCGCCGGGAAGCTCGACGTGGAGATCCGGTCGAAGACGCCCAGGATGTTGAGCTTTCCGGCCCCGTCGATCGTCGCCGCGTCGGCGAGCAGCGCCAGATCCACTTCCATCTCACTCCCCTTCCGGTCGCCCGTGGAGGTCGGAACGCCACGCGTCGGTCCGTTCGTCCGTGGGTACCCCGTTGGCGCCGGCAGGTACCATCAGCCGATCGGCCAGCACCGTCCCCGCCAGCACGTCCAGCGCCGCGTGCGCCAGCATCGGCGGCCACAGGCTCCCCGACGCCAGGAAGCCCCACGCCAGCAGGCCCCCCAGCACGGCGGTACGCGCGATACCCCACGTTCCCTGATAGACGTGCAGGACCCCGAAGACCGCGGAGCTGAGCGCGGCCGCCCAGAACGGGCCCAGGAGCGGGGCGAGCATCGAAATCGTGTAGCCCCGGTAGGCCAGTTCCTCCCCCGCGCCCGCGGTGATCGACAGCCCCGTGAACGCGGCCCGCTCGCGGGCGGTGCGCGGCAGCAGCATCCGCAGGAGCGGAGCCTCCGTGGCCCCCACGAGGGGCGCCACGACACGAAACGCGAGCAGTACCGCCAGGCCGCCGACCGTGAGGCCCGCGGTCCACGCCGCCGTCGTCGCCTCCGGCAGCGCGACGATCCCCAGCGCCTCCGGTCCCCCGTGGCGCGCGCCGACGGCCAGGCATCCGCCGCCCAGGATCACCAGAGTCACCGCCGAGCTGGCGTACACCGGCATCGGGCGGATCACGACGTCCCTCAGGTAGCGGATCTGGACGATGGAGAACACCGGGAGCACGACCAGCAGGGCCACGAGCGTGAGCACGTCCAGCACCCCGATCGATGTCACGTGGTCAGGGCCTCCCGACCGAACCTCTCGATCGCCCCCAGCGTCTCCTCGACGTCCCGCCAGGTGGAGTGGTGCGCCAGGATGCAGAGGCGCAGTGCGTAGACGCCCTTCAGCCGCGTGGACGACATCATCGCGGTGCCGCTGTCGATGACGCGGGCCTGGACCGCCTCGTTCAGCCGCTCCAGCGCCGCGGTGTCGACGACCCGGTCGGGAGGGTTGAACCGGAAGCACACGACCCCGAGCGAGGCCGGGCACAGCAGCTCCAGCGTGGCCGAGTCCGCCACGTACGCCGCCGCGCGATCGGCGAGCTCGATCCCACGCGCCACCGCCCGCCGGAACGCCCCCAGCCCGAACGTCCGCACGGACATCCAGACCTTGAGCGCGCGGAACGAGCGCGTGAGCTGCAGCCCCCGGTCCGCGAAGTTCACGTGCTCCATGCCCAGCTGCGCGTCCTGCAGGTACTCGGGGTGCACGCTGAACGCCCGCTCCAGGTCACGGACGTCCCGCACCAGGAGGCAGCCGGCCTCGAAGGGCTGGAAGAGCCACTTGTGGGCGTCCAGCGTGATCGAGTCTGCCCGGTCGATGCCCCGGAAGAGGGCCTTTCCCCGTTCGGTCAGCACCGCGAAGCCGCCGTAGGCCGCGTCCACGTGCAGCCAGATTCCCTCGGAGGCGCAGTAGTCCGCCATCGCGTCCAGCGGGTCGACCGCCCCCGTGTTGGTGGCGCCGGCGTTGGCGCACACCGCCACCGGTGTGAAGCCGGCGGCCCGGGCCTCCGTCACGGACCGCTCGAGCTCGTCCATGCGGATCTGGAAGCGGTCGTCCGACGCGACCTTGCGCACGCCCTCCGGGCGGACCCCGACGATCCGCGCCGCGCGCTCCAACGCGGAGTGGCTCTGGTCGCTCATGAAGACCGCCGGCCGTTCCGGCGCCCCGGCCGCCTCACGCGCGGCCACGAGCGCGTCGAGGCTGGCCGCGGAGCCACCCGAGGTGAACAGGCCGCCGGCCGCCGGCGGGTAGCCGACCCAGTCGCGGAACCAATCGGTGACGACCAGCTCGATCTGGCTCGGGCCGCTCGACTCCAACCACGTTCCCTGGAACGTGTTGAAGCCCGCCGCCAGGAAGTCGGCGATCACGCTCGGCCACGTCGGGGCGGAGGGGACGAAGGCGAAGAAGCGGGGATGATCGACGCGGCCCGCCACGGAGAGCACGTCCCTGATGGCGCGTGCCATGACGTCGCGGGGGGCCCGACCCTCCTCGGGCGGAGGCTCGCGCAGGAGCGGCTCCAGCTCGGCCCGGGCGGCCCCACGCCACGGGGGCTCCCCCGGCAGCGCGTCGATGCGACGCACGACGAGCTCCGCCGCCTCCCTGGCCAAATCGAGCATCGCGTCGGGGGTCATCTGTAGCTCCGACGCGCGGGGGGGGCCCGCTTCCCCCGCGCCGCCTTCCTTTGGGGCGCTCATCCAAATACTCTTTGTGCCATGTCAACCCGCACCGCTACCGGTCGAGGCGTCGTCTTCCGCGTTCTGGATGCCATGGACGCCCCCCACACCGGCCGTATTCTACGCCTCCGCCTGCAGAACGGAGAAGCGCCCCCGGTCCGGAGCCTGAAGGGCGCCCGGCTCCACGCCACCGCGCCGGACGGACGCTCCGCGACGGCGCACGTGACCGGCTTCGCCACCTTCGGCGGCAAGGCCTCGGACGCACGGCTGGCCCGCACGGGTCGCATCGACGTCCACGTCGTGGAGGAGGACGGTGGCGGGCCGATCTCTCTCCAGTGGGAAGTGACGCCGGAGCGCTGAACCCCGTGGAATCTGGTCCGGCACCCCGCCGGACTCTCCCCTAACGGGGCCGGAGGCCGGGCGGCTCGCGGTTGAACGTCTTCACGAACCAGTCGCGGTAGGCGTCGGCTTCACCGGAGTGCTCCCGTGCCCAGGCGGCGCGAGCCTCGCCGAACTCGTCGGGCCGGGCGGTGAAGATGAACGCATCCAGGTACCCGGCGTCCTTGGCGTAGATGAGTTCGTCCAGCGGCGCGTACGGAGAGGTGTCGAACACCGTCCGCCCCAGCAACCAGGCGTCGGACACCCGGGCCAGGATCGCCCGCTCCAGATCGTAGCCGGCGGCGGTCGGCGCCTCGGGGAGCCACTCTTCCTGTCGGCCCACCTGCGCCATGAGATGGAGGTGGCCGTAGATCTCGAAAGGAAGCCGCGTGTCAGCGGCGCGCGGATCCACGCGCACCGTGACAGTGTCCCCGCTGATCTCGAGACCGTCCCACGGATAGACCTCGTCCGCGGCCAGCTCCGTCTTCACCAGGAAGCCGGGATCCTCCTCGATGTTCTTCTGCTCGCGGGTCACCCACTCGTTGATCGCCTGCATCGAGTCGGGATCGACCCGGATGCGCGCCCCCGAGAAGATGACGATCGGACGGGCCTCGGGAAGAGACGGCTGCCCGCCCGCGCACGAGGCCAACGCAGCGGCCATGCCGCAGGCGATCGGAACGAGCGCCCGTGTGTAGTACCCCTTGCGAGGCATCGATTGATCGGTCATGGATCCTGGCCTCTCCTCGCGAAAAACCTTGACACCCCCACCCCCGGAGCGGGAATTGAGGGGAATTGAAGCACCTCGAAACGAGACAAACGACGTGTCACACACCGTGATCGACGATACCCACGAGTTCAGAGCTCCCCAGAGTATGACGACCGACGAGCTCGGGGACAGCCTCGCTCGCCTGGTTTGGGAGAGCTTTTCCGACTTCCTCGCCCACGAGGACGTCGAGACCCCGATGCCCGATCCCACCCTTCAGGACGAGGACGGGACCCCGGACCGGGCGGCCGCGGAGGAGGCGCTGATCTTCTTCATGTGGGCGCATACTCGCGGAGCCCAGCTCGCGTTCCTGGGGCGGATCCCCGACAAGATCATCCGCCGGGGTCTGGACGCCATGCACCGGGCCGTGTTCGAGGACATGGTCGAGCACGGCACGCCGCGGTCCCAGCTCCCGATCTTCGAGCAGCGCGTGAGCGCGCGGTACGCCGAATACCATCAGGCGGCCTCCGAGTCCGACGAGCGCCTCGGGGAGGCGGTCTCCCGCCACCTGGGCGGCGCCGCCGCCGACCGGCGCAAGACGGCCTCAGCCATCACCGAACGTGCCATCGCGGTGGCCAACCCCCTGAAGGACTTCCTCGAAGAAGTGGAACTCGTCGACTAGGACGGCGACTCCTCCGCGTTCAGCTCGTCGAGGAACGCCACCGCCCTGCGCAGGTGGGGGATCACGATCGATCCCCCTACGACCAGGGCCACGGAAAAGGCCTCGAACAACTGTTCGTCGGAGGCCCCCTCCTCCTTACACCGGATCAGGTGGTATGCGACGCAGTCGTCGCACCGCAGCACCATCGAAGCCGTCAGGCCCATGAGCTCCTTCGTGGACGCCGGAAGGGCGCCCTCGTCGTAGACCCGCCCGTCCAGCGCGAAGAAGCGCTTCAGCTCGAGGTTGTCGGCTTCGAGGATGCGCTCGTTCATGCGCTCCCTGAAGCGGCGGAACTCCTCCAGCCCGCTCACGCCCCTCCCCTCCATTTCATGAGCTCGAAGGGGCTCCGGCACGCGCGGCACCAGTAGGTGCTCACCGACGCATGTGAGCCGAACACGTTCATCAGCTCGGTGTCGCGTCCCTCGCAGAAAGGACACGGAGGCGATTCCGGAAGGCTTCCCGGCGCCTCGCTGCGGCGCTCGTCCGCGTCGAAGGAAGGGCGCACGGGCGTCATTCCACGAACAGCATGCGGTTGCGGTCCCCCCGCGCGCGCTCCACGGCCTCCTCGTCGGGGTGGCCCGGTCCGCGTGCGCGCGCCGCGTCCCACGCGGTCGCCGGCGCCATCGCGTCGACGTCGACGCTGCCGGTGCGCAGCACGTCCCCGACCGCGTCGCGGAAGCTCGCCGAGAGCTCCGCCCCGGACTGCGTGACCCCCGCGTCCACGAGCGCGCGCGCCGCTGCGTCGTCGGCGCCGAGCCACGCGAGCGTGGCCGGCAGCATCGCCTCCGTCGCCGCACGCAGCAGCCCCCTGGCCTCGTCGGATCGGGAGGCCGCCAGGCGCCGGTACCACGCGAAGGCGAGGCTCCGGTGGAACTCCTCCTCGGCGCACATCTTGGGCACGCGTGTGGTCGCGGGCTCGAAGCAACCGTGCGCGCACGCGTCGAGCGCCACCGCCAGGGCCACGTCCACGACGGTCATGCCGGCGACCACGGCGGCCCAGTCCGGGAAGGGGGCGTCCAGGGGGTCGACGGAGGCGTAGGCCTTCGCCGGACGCTCGTGCTCCACGACGACGGGGTCCTCACCCAGGTCCTTGAGCATGGCGTAGAGAAGTCGGGCGTGGCCCCACTCGTCCTGCGCCATCGAGGACGCGGCGATCCCCGTCTCGATCGACGGGGAGCCGAGCAGCCAGTCCGAGTAACGGATCCCCATGAGGCGCTTGCTGTCCGCCAGCGTCAGGATCAGCCGACGAAGAGCGGAGCGCGTCGCGTCGTCGAGCTTTCCCACGTCGAGCAGGGTGAGATCGCTCATCGGCCCTCCTCCCGCCCCCGGGAGAACGGCCCGTCGTCCCGGTTCACCGGAATGATGTCCGAGCGCCGGACGACGCACATCTCGAACCAGTTCTCTTCATCGTACGTCTTCCACGCGTACACGCGGGCGGTCTCGTCGTCGAGGGCATCCACGTATCCGATGTGGGCGAGCTGGTCTCCCCGGCTCTTCCGGGCGAACACGTCGTACACGTACTCCCGCATCGTCAGTCCTCTCGAAAAGCCGTGCCGCTCACGCCCCCACCCCCAACCCGCGCAGCTTGCGCCGTCCCTCCGGAGTGATCCGCTCCGCGGTCCACGGCGGATCCCACACCTCCACCAGCCGCACCGCGCGGATCCACCGCTCCCGCTCCAGACGATCGGTCACGTCCTCGCGGATGAACTCCATGCACGGACAGGCGGTCGCGGTGTAGGTCAGACGGACCTCCGCCACGCCGTCCCGCACCTCGACCCCGTACACCAGCCCGAGCTCGACCAGGCTGATGGGGATCTCGGGGTCCAGCACCTCCCCGAGGAGCTCGAGCGCGGCCGCGTCCGCGTCCACCGGAGACGCCGCGAGGGGCGCGGACCACTGGTCCCGCCCACCGCTCTTGTGGGTCGAGACGTGCGGCGGCAGCCCAGCGTCGACGCTCACGCGGCGCCGCCGTTCAGCCATCGACCCACGGTTTCGCGCGAGCGCTGCACGGACTCGACGTACGTTGCGTTCATCGGTCCCCGCGCCTTCCAGCGCTCGAACACCTGGTCCCACGAGATCTCGCCCTCGTCGAAGAGCCACCGCTTCGCCGCGTCGTCGTACCGGCACGGGAACGGAAAGTCGAGTACGTACTCGTTCCGCTCCTCGTCCCAGTGCGCCGGCGCGTCGAGGCCCAGCTGCTCGCACAGCGGCACGGTGGAAGCCATCCAGACCTGGCGGAGCTGGTCGTTCGTCAGCCCCTTGAGCCTGTAGTCGAGCTGGCCGGAGTGGCGCTTCATCGCGTCCGGAAGCCCGAACCACTCCACGGTCATCGGGAACATCCAGTCGACCGCGCGCTGCAGGATCTCCCGCGCTTCGCCGCCCGCCTTGGCGAGACGGCCCATCCACACCTCGCCGTGACGCAGGTGGAAGGTCTCCTCCATGTCCACCTTCACCAGCGCCCGCTTGAGCGGCCCGTAGGACGTGTTCCGGTAGACGTCGGACAGCAGCGTGATGCCGGCGCGGTCGAAGAACCCGTTGGCCACGACGAGCTCGGCCCAGTTCTCCAGGGGCTGATCGAAGCCGTAGGGGTGCTTGAACTCGTGGGGCTGGCGCCCGTAGACCAGGTGCTCCTTCGACTCGCCGAGGTCCTCGAGCAGCCGGTAGGCGATGTTGGCGTGCGCCAGCTCGTCCTGGATGATCGCATGGGCGCTGACCTGGGTGTTCGTCGAGGGCGCGTGCCGCGCCGCCATCCAGTAGGCCGGAGCGCTCATCAGCTCGGTGTCGGCCTGGACCGTGAGCTGGACGATCAACGCCTTGCGGTAGCCCTCGGTCATCTCTTCGACCGACTCGACGACGTAGCCGTCCTGCACCTTCGCCTTGAGCTCGTCCTCGCTGAACTGCGTCATCACGACTCCCGGGGAGGGTTCAGGGGGATGGCGATCAGAGCCCAAGCGACGACCGGATGAGCGGGCTGATCCGCTCCGGCGTCCACGGCGGGTCGAAGGTCAGCTCGACCTCCGCGCGCTCGACGCCTTCCATCCCCTCGATCGCCTGCCGGGCGTCCTCCACGATCTGCCCGGCCACCGGACACATCGGCGAGGTCAGGGAGATGATGGCTTTCACGTCGGCATTCTGGACCTCGATGTCGTAGACCAGGCCGAGAACGACGAGATCCAGCCCGAGCTCGGGATCCTTCACCGACTTCAGCGCGTTCCGCACGTCCTTCTCCGTCACGGCCATGGGCCTACCTTCCTTCGAGCCTGTCGGGAGCGACTGCCGGGAGCTCGTCTCCCGGCGTCGGGACGTTGGGTACCCGGGTGCCGCTTTTCCGTTCGGGTCCGGGACGACGCCCGGCCGGTCCGCTGTAGGGCATCTCAGCTCCGGCGCGCGTAGAGCACCGAGGTCTCGGTACGCAGTTCGCCCTGTGCCCTCCGGATCGCCTTGTGCAACGTCGACACCACCTCCCCGGCAGGCTTCCCGTGGAGCTGCGCCACGAGGTCCGCGGCGCCCAGGAAGAGGCCCGGGCTCCCGTGCGACAACACGAACGCGGCGTCTCCCGTTCCGAGGGCGAGCTTCTGGCTGGCGTACTTGAAGCCGCCCATCATACCCAACGGCGGGCCCTGCGCCGCGAACTCCACCATCGAGCCGTCACGCCGGATGATCGTGCCGGGCACGCGGCCCGCGCTCGCCCATTCGACCCCGTCCGCCCCGATCGCGAGGATGCCGGCCTCCACGAACTGATCCAGGCCCTCGATGGCCGCGGAGGACAGCGCGTCGTTCGTCCTGGCCAGGAGCTCCGGCACGGTCGCGTGATCGGCCGCCATGCCCCGCAGGACCGCGCGGGCCGCCCCGAGATGGTGCGCCGGAGGCAGCCCGTCGCCGTGGACGTCGAGGGTCACCAGCGTCGTCCGCCCGTCGGCCAGCGTGGTCCAGTCCCAGACGGAGCTGCCCCGCCCCATCGTCTCGCGGGTCGTGCCCGCGGCCAGCTCGTATCCGGCCACGCGGGGCGCCGAGCGAGGCATCATCCCCGACTGCATCGCCCGGCTCAGGGCGTTCTCGTCCGAGCGGGCCGCAACCCCGGGGTCCATCATCTCGACGCTGGCGAAGCGCACACCCAGGGCGCGCAGCGCCCGCGACAGGGCGCGCATCATGCGGACCGCGAGCGAATCGCCCCCCAGCAGCTCCTCGAAGTGCTCGCGGCGCACCATCACCAGCGTCGTCCGCTCGGCCGCGCGCGCCGTGGCGGAGCGGGGCGCGTCGTTCAGGAGCGACATCTCCCCGAAGCCCTGGCCCGCGCGCCGCACCGCGAGCCGGTCGGCGCTACCGTCCGGCCGGCTCTTGGAGATCTCCACCGCGCCGTCGAAGACGATGTAGAAGGCGTCGCCGGGCTCGCCCTCGCGGAAGAGCACCTCGCCCGGCTCGAGCGATCGCTCCTCCACGATCCCGGCCATCCTCCGCAGGTCGTCCTCCGGCAGCCCCGCGAAGAGGTCGACCTCCTCGAGCAGGTCCACCACCTCCTCGGTGGACCAGCCGTGCATGTCTTCCGACACCAACCGCTCGCCTCCTGGGATCGTCCGGGAACTCCGCCGGGCCACGGGCCACGATTCGTCCACCACGGGGGACGATCAATCTACCCCGCGCCGCACGAGGCGGGAAAGAGAAACGGGCGTGCGCCTGAACGGGCCCGTGGCCGCAGCGTATGAATGAAAGCTGTCACCACGCCCCCTACCGGGGGGCGACCTCGCCAGTGGCGGCGGCACTCCGAGCGCTGGCAGACGCTCAACTGACTTTGGGCTCAGGGCCGCTGGACGCGTGAGCCGCCAACACAATCATGTCAGCGCCCCAGGGCCGCGCCCAACTTCCGGGCGCACCATGCAGGGCTCGACCCGAAGGCCAAGGACACGTATGATTCACGTATATTGGTCGTGCTCACCACTCGGGGCGCCCATCATGCAGAAGAAACTCACGATCACGGTTGACGAAACGGTGTATCGAGGTCTCTACGAGCGAGTCGGCGCCGGACGGATCTCCCGCTTCATCGAGGATCTGGTGCGCCCTCATGTCCTGCCTCGAGCACTTGACGACGCCTACGCCGCCATGGCCCGCGATGAGGACCGGGAGGCGGAGGCTCTCGAGTGGTCCGAGGGGCTGTTGCAGGATCCCGAAGATGACGCGCGGTGAGGTCTGGTGGGTCCGGTTCCCCGCGCCGCTCGGGGGGGAGATCCGCAAGACGCGTCCGGCGGTCATCGTCAGCAACAACGCCTCCAATCGACACCTCAACCGGGTCCAGGTGGTGCCGCTGACCACCAACGTCGGCCGCGTGTACCCGAGCGAAGCAGTGGTCGAGGTCGGCGCAGTGCGGCGCAAGGCCATGGCCGACCAGGTCACGACGGCAGCCAAAGCCCGCCTGATCCGGATGGAAGGCCGCCTTGGACCGGCCGACATGTCTTCCGTGGATCGCGCCCTCGCGCTGCAACTCGGCCTCGTACTGGACGGCACGACGCCGTAGCACTCACACGCGCTCGTGAATCGTCACGCCTTCCAGAACCGCCTTGCCGTCAAGCGTCACCTCGTAGTCGCTGAACGATCGTGGAGCCTCCGTCCCCTCCCTGCGACGGACGGACACGGCGTCGAAGAGGCTGGTCGACGTGTTCGCCATCCACGGTTGCGTATCGCGCCACCCCACCCGCTTCGGCGACAGCACCTTGGAAGTCGTAACTTTCTCGAAGAACGACTGCGCCTCACCCGCGTTCTGGTGGCCGAGCTCGGGCCCGCCGCAAGAAGACCGGCGAGCCGACCTGTCCCCTGACGGGCCTGGTCCTCGCCCCGGCGCGGATCCTCCTCGTACATTGCTGGTGCGCACCCGGTCCCGCGCCCACCTCCGGGAGTAACCCGTTGGACACCGTAGCCCCGTCGACGTCCCAGGCATCGCCCGACGACACCCGGACGTCGCTCACCCTCCGCTGCTGGGGAACCCGCGGCTCCATTCCGAGCCCCGGGCCCCGGACCACGCGGTACGGGGGCAACACGACCTGCTTCGAGGTACGCCACGGCGAGCGCCGCCTCATCCTGGACGCCGGCACCGGGATCCGCCTGTTGGGGCTGGACCTGCTGGAGAGCGGCGGGACGTTCCAGCACATCTTCCTGACCCATTTCCACTGGGACCACATCCAGGGATTTCCCTTCTTCCCGCCGCTGTACCGTCCCGACATCGACCTGCGGATCATCGGGCCCAAGCAGAGCAACATCGACGTGCGGAGCCTCTTTGCGGGGCAGATGGGCCCGATCTACTTCCCGGTCCCCTTCGGCGTCGTCGCGGCCAGGATGTCCTTCGACCACCTGGGGGAGGACGACTGGCAGATCGACGGGATGACGCTGCGGACCCTGCGGGTCCGGCATCCGTCCAACGCCGTGGGATACCGGATCGAGGCGGAGAACCGTGTCGTCTGCTTCATCCCGGACAACGAAGTGGAGGGAGAGGGTTACGACACCGGCGCGGGTTGGAGGGAGCGCCTCCTGGATTTCGTGCGCGGGGCCGACCTTCTCGTGCACGACGCCATGTACACCGAGGAGGAGTATTCCAACCGCGCCGGGTGGGGCCATTCCACCCACCGTCAGGCACTGCGCCTGGCGGAGGAGGGAGAGGTGGCGAAGCTCCTCTTCTTCCACCACGATCCGCAGCGTTCGGACTCCGATCTGGAAGGCATCGTGGCGCGCCTCCGCGACGAGGCGCTGGCGCGCGGCTGCCGGGTCGCGATGGACGCGGCCGCCGAGGGTTCCGACATCTCCATGGACGGGGACTGACGTGGAAGATCCGTCGGCCGGGGGGCGAGACGACGCGGCCAGCCTGGTGAAGGAGCCGCTGGAAACGCTGAGGAAGCAGCTCGAGGAGGCCCGCAACGAGCTGCGCGAGCTGAACAGGATCGGGATGGCGCTCATGAGCGAGCGCAATCCCGAGAAGCTCCTCGGGTCGATCCTCACCCAGGCGCGACAGTTGAGCGCGTCGGACGCGGGCAGCCTCTATCTGGTGGAGCGTGACGCGGACGGCCGCGAGCGGCTGCACTTCCTGCGGGCGCAGAACGACACGCTGCCGGACCTTCCGACCCCGGACCTCGCCCTGCCGCTGGACCGCACCAGCGTGGCCGGCTACGTCGCCCTCACCGGCGCGCCCCTGGTCCTGGACGACGTGTACGAGATCCCGGACGGATTTCCCTTCACGTTCAACCGGGCCGCGTTCGACGAGAGGTTCGGGTATCGGGCGAAGTCGATGCTGGTGGTGCCGATGATCGACCACCGCGACCGCATCGCGGGGGTCCTGCAGCTCATCAACCGGAAGTCCGTCGCGTCGGCGCAGATCCACACGGAGGAGGACGCGGACCGATGGGTCCTGCCTTACACCGACCGGGAGGTCGCTGTCGTGCAGTCCCTGGCCGGTCAGGCCGCGGTCTCCATCGAGAACGGACGCCTGTACCAGGACATCGAGAACCTCTTCGCCGGCTTCATCAAGGCCGCGGTCACGGCCATCGACCAACGGGACCCCACCACCTCGGGCCACTCCGTGCGCGTGACGGAGCTGGTGTGCGACATGGCGGCGCTCATCGACGCCCGGACCGAAGGGCCGTTCGCGGACGTCCACTTCTCCGAGGAGGAGATGAAGCAGCTCCGCTATGCGGGCCTCCTCCACGACTTCGGCAAGGTGGGCGTGCGCGAGGAGGTTCTCGTCAAGGCGAAGAAGCTCCCGCCCGTGATGGGCGCCCGCGTGGAGGCGCGCTTCGAGCTGATCGGCAGGACGCTGGAGGCCGAGGCGGCGCGCGCCAGGGCCGACGTGCTGGTCGAGAATGACCCGGGCCGGGCCGAGCGCCTCGCCGCCATCGACGCCCGGCTGCGGGAGGAGCTCGATCGCCTTGAGCGTTACCGCTGGGCGGTGGACGAAGCGAACATCCCCTGGGTCTCGGCGGAGGCGGCGGGCGCGGTCCTCGCGGAGATCGCCGGCAGGACCTTCGTCGGCCCGGACGGCACGGAGCACCCGTACCTCACGCCGGAGGAGCTGCACTTTCTCGCCATCGAGCACGGCAACCTGGACGAGACCGAGCGCAGGCACATCGAGGCGCACGTGCTCCACGGCTACGAGTTCCTGCGCAACATCCCGTGGACGCAGGAGCTGTCGCGCATCCACGAGATCGTGCGCGGCCACCACGAGAAGCTGAACGGCGAGGGATACCCCGACGGCGCGAAGGGCGACGAGATCCCTCTCGAGACCAGGATCATGACCGTGTGCGACATCTTCGACGCGCTCACGGCCAGCGACCGCCCCTACAAGAAGGCGATGCCGTTGGACGAGGCGCTCGCGGTCCTGCGCCTCGGCGCCGCCCAGGGAGCGCTGGACCCGGACATCGTCGAGCTGTTCTGTTCGTCGGGCGTCTACAGGAAGGTGCTGGAGCGCGACTGGCGCGGATTCTAGATGAGGGGCGACACAGGCCCGGGGGAGGAGGAGATCATGGGCAGGATCCTCATCGTCGACGACGAGGAATCGGACCGGCTCCTGGAACGCTCCATCCTGGAGCGAGCGGGGCATACGCTCTTCTTCGCGTCCGACGGAGAGGCGGCCCTGGAAGCCTACCGCACCCACGTGATCGAGCTGGTGATCACGGACCTCTACATGCCGCGCTTGAACGGGCTGCGCCTGATCCGGGAGCTCAAGGCGCGAGACCCCCGGGTCGCGGTGATCGCGATCTCCGGGATCGCGGCGGATCAGCTCGACGTGGCCGAGGGTCTCGGCGCCGTCCGCACGCTGTCCAAGCCGGTGGCGCCCGAAGCCCTGATCGAGGCGGTCGACGAGGCGCTCGAGGCGAGGCGGGTGGCCTGGCCTTGACCTCGCGCTCGGAAGCCGTCTACGGTTCGGCGTCCGGAAATCCCACCGGGCACCTTTCCTTTCGACATGTCACGCCGGAGCCTCCACCCGGAAGCCCGGCTGAACGAGGAGTGGACGATGGGCCCCGACATCCGGCGCATCGCCATCAATACGGGCGGGGGGGACGCGCCCGGGCTGAACGCGGTGATCCGCGCGGTCGTCCTGGCCGCCGAGGAGATCGGCTGGGAGGTCTACGGGATCGAGCGGAGCTACGACGGGCTCTTCGAGGAGGGGGGCGTCACCCGCCTCGACCGGGCCGCCGTGCGGGGCATCACCCACCTTGGCGGGACGATCCTCGGGACCACCAACCGCGGAAATCCGCTGCGTTGGCCGGTCACCGGACCCGACGGCAAGGTGACCTACGAGGACCGCTCCGATGCGGTGATCGAGGCGCTCGACAGGCACGACATCGACGCGCTCGTCGCCATCGGTGGTGACGGCTCGCTCACCATCGCCCACTACCTCTTCCAGAAGGGCCTGAAGGTCGTGGGCGTGCCGAAGACCATCGACAACGACCTTGCCGCGACGAACCTGACGTTCGGCTTCCAGACCGCCGTGGAGACCGCCACCGACGCCATCGACCGGCTGCACTCGACGGCGCAGGCGCACGAGCGGGTCATGGCGATCGAGCTCATGGGCCGCAACTCGGGGTGGATCGCGCTGTACGCCGGCGTCGCCGGAACGGCCGACGTGATCCTCATCCCAGAGATCCCCTACGACATGGACCGCATCGCGGAGAAGATCGAGGCGCGCTACCACGTGGGGCGCCGGGGCTTCGCGATCGTCGTCGTCTCGGAGGGAGCGTTCCCGAAGGGCGGCGAGCCCCACTTCCACCGCAAGGACAGCGGGCAGGTGCGCCTCGGAGGCATCGCGGAGGAGGTCGCCACCGAGATCAACCGGCGCACGGGGCGCGAAACGCGCTCCCTCGTGCTCGGACACCTCCAGCGCGGCGGAAGCCCGAACGCGTACGACCGCCTCCTCTCCCTCCGCTTCGGGGCCGCGGCCGTGAACCTGATCCGCGACGGTTGCTTCGGCTGCATGGTGGCGCTCGACCCGCCCAACGTCCTGGCCGTGCCCCTCGGTCAGGCGATCGCGCGCATCAAGACCGTGCCCCTGGAGTCGGACGTGGTGCACACCGCGCGCAGCCTGGGGATCTGCCTGGGCGACTGACGACCGAAGTTCCTTCCATCGAAGAAGACAGGATCACGATGTCCCATATGCCCAAGCTCCCCGGCCGCTGCGCTCTCGCGGCGGCCGCCTTCGTCGTGCTCGTGGCCCCCGTCGGAGCACAGAGCACGGCGGCCTTCGTTCCCGAGCCGGTCCGCGGCCAGGAATTCCAGCTGTCGATTCGCGACATCATGCGTGGACCCGAGCTGGTGGGAGAAGCGCCCGCCGGCGTCCGCTGGACCGACGACAGCGCGTGGATCTACTTCCGGTGGAAGCCCGGAGGGGAGGCGTGGAACGCGGAGCCCTCGCTGTACCGGGTGCCCGCCCGCGGGGGCGAGCCCGAGCGCCTCGACGACGCCGCCGCCCGCGACGCCGCACCATTGATCGCACCCGGTGACCTGTCGCCGGACCGGCGGTGGCGGGTCTCCTCCGTGGCGGGTGACCTGTACCTGGTCGACCGTCGCTCCATGCAGGTGCGCCGTCTCACGCACACGGAGGACGTGGAGAGCTCGCCGGTGTTCGGGCCGGAGGGTGGCAGCGTCGTCTTCCGGCGCGGGAACGACCTGTACCGGATCACGCTCTCGGACGGCGAGCTCGAGCAGCTCACGCGCATCGAGGAGGGCCCGGCCCCGGAGGAGAAGGAGGCCGAGGGGCAGCGGAAGTTCCTCGAGGAGCAGCAGCTGGAGCTCTTCGAGCACGTGCGGCTGCAGAAGGAGCGGGAGGAGGAGCAGAAGGCCCGGAGGGATTCCGCGCAGGCCGGGGACCACAGCCCCGTGTATCTGGACCGGGGCGAGCGCGTGCGCCAACTCGAGGCCACTCGCGACGGGCGCTGGGTCCTGGTGCGCACGGTGCGGCCGGCGCAGAACGAGAGGAACACGATCGTCCCCGGGTGGATCACCGAGAGCGGCTACACGGAGGACATCCGCGGGCGCACCAACGTCGGTGACGCGCAGAACGGGGGCCGCGTGGGGCTGCTCGACACGGCCGACGACTCCCTCGAGTGGCTCACGGTCACGCCCGACGGCTACCAAGGGAAAGGGACGCCCCGCGTCCAGAACGCGGGGTGGAACGAGGCCGGGACGAAGGCGTTCCTCTTCGTCGTCTCCTACGACAACAAGGAGCGCTGGCTCTGGTCCGTCGACGCGGCTACCGGGACGCGCACGCTCCTGGACCACCTGCACGACGACGCGTGGGTGGACGGCCCATGCTTCGGGCAGTGCGTGGGCTTCGTGCCAGGGACGGACCGCGTGTGGTTCGTGAGCGAGGAGACCGGCTTCGCGCAGCTGTACGCGGTGAACGCGGAGGGCACCGACAAGCGGGCGCTCACGTCCGGCGACTGGGAGGTGCTCGGCGTCACGGTCCCCGAGGACCGGTCCCGTTTCCTGCTCACGACCAACGAGGGCTCCCCCTTCGACGAGGGCGCCTGGTGGACGGAGTTCGACGGCTCGAACCGCCGGAGGATCACCGACGGGGAAGGGCGCTTCGAGGTCACGCCATCCCCCGACGGGCGCCGGATGGCGATCGTGCACGACGTGTCTGACCGGCCACCCGAGCTGTACGTGGCGGACGCACGCCGGCCCATGCAGATGACGCGGGTGACGACGTCACCGACGAACGTCTGGTCGTCCTTCCCGTGGATCGAGCCGGAGATCGTCCGCTTCCGCGCCGAGGACGGCACGATGGTGCCGGCCCGCATCTACCGGCCGCGCGACCTGGGCGCGGAGGCCAACGGCGCCGGGGTGCTCTTCGTGCACGGCGCGGGTTACCTGCACAACGTCCACCACTACTGGTCGTCGTATTACCGCGAGTACATGTTCAACCACCTGCTGGCCGCCGCCGGCTACACCGTGCTGGACATAGACTACCGCGGATCGGCCGGCTACGGGCGCGACTGGCGCACGGCCATCTACCGCTGGATGGGCGGAAAGGACCTGAGCGACCAGGTGGACGGCGCCCACTGGCTCGTGGCGAACGAGGGCGTCGACGCGAGGCGGATCGGGATGTACGGCGGATCGTACGGCGGCTTCATGACGCTGATGGCGCTGTTCACCGCCGGGGACACGTTCAGGTCGGGCGCGGCCCTGCGCTCGGTGACGGACTGGGCGCAATACAACCACGGCTACACGAGCGACATCCTCAACCTCCCGCAGAACGACCCGGAGGCCTACGAGAAGTCCTCGCCGATCTACTTCGCCCAGAACCTGCGCCCCGACCAGCACCTCCTCATCCTGCACGGGATGGTCGACACGAACGTGCCCTTCTCGGACGACGTCCGCCTGGTGCAGAGGCTCATCGAGCTGGGGAAGGAGAACTGGGAGTTCCAGCCCTACCCGGTGGAGAACCACGGCTTCGTGGAGCCCACGTCGTGGACGGACGAGTATCGGCGGATCTTCGAGCTCTTCGAGCGCACGCTCAGGGAGCCCGGGTGCACGGCCGGCGGAGGCACCTGCGCGCCACGGCACGCGGGCGGCTGACGCGGGGCAGGCAGCCTCGCGCCACGAGAAGGGGCCGGCCGCGACTCTCGCGACCGGCCCCTTCGCCGTCCGATCCTGCCGGCCGGTCAACCCACGGGCGTGATCCGGAGCTTGATCGAGTAGTCCTCGAGCTTCCTCGGCGTGTCGGTCCTGGGGTACGGCCGCACCTCCAGCAGGGTGAAGTCGAGGTCCTGCCACCGCGCGTCGCGCGGCTCGACCGTGGTGTTCAGCCTGAGCGGGAAGGTGGGACCCATCCCCATCCTCACGCCGATCTCGATGCCGGCGTTGCCTTGCCAGACGCAGACCACGTCGGCCGGACAGCGCGAGTCCTCGGCCACGCTCGCGAACGTCACCCTCAGCACGCCGCCTCCGACCTGGGCCTCCTGCCCGAATCGGAGCTCGATGTCCGTGGGCGCCGACAATACCGTCACGTTGGCGTCCACCTCCGGCTCCGTGCTCTTCCCCCCACATCCCAGCGCCAGCACGGCCAACAGGGCCGCGGCGCTCCTCGTCATCGATCGCACGATCGAGTTCCTTTCCTTCGAGTCGGTGGTTTCCATCTCCGTGCATGGAAACGACCGGACCGTCCGGACCGTGACACCCCCGCCCACCCTCATTCGCCCCGCAGCACCCGCGCGGGATCGACGGCGCCGGCACGCAGCGCGGGAACCAGCGCGGCCGCCATGCCCATCGCCAGGAAGCCCAGGCCGACCACCAGGTAGGTTCCGAAGCCGCGCGGGTTCTGGCCCAGCAGCATGGCCTGGAGGACCGGTGAGGCCACCCATGCCGCGACCAGACCGCCGACGACCGCGGGAAGGAGCTGGCCAAAGGCGAGGGCGAGAACGTCGCGCACGAGGCGACCGGCGTCGGCGCCCAGCGCCAGACGGACCCCCATCTCGCGCCGCCGCTGACGAACGCGAAACGCGAGCAGCCCGTAGAGTCCCACCACGGCCACGAGGAGGCCCGCCGAGCCGCCCGCCACCGCCATCGTGGCCAGCGCGCGCGGCACGCGGAGCATGTACGCGTGCGCGTCGGCGAGGGAGCGGATGCTCCACAGGGGAACGGTCGGGTCGACGTCCGCGACGACGCGGCGGAGCATGGGAGCCAGCGACGAGGCCTCGCGGGCAGCACGCACCAGCGCCATGGCCGGGCTCGCGTCCACCTGCGCCAGCGGAACGTAGACCCGGTCGGCGCGGAACCACTCCCCACGGCCCATCGGAACGTCGGCCATGACGCCCACGACGGTGAACCACGCGGTCGAGTCGGCCCCCGCGATGCGCACGGCGCGTCCGAGCACGGGAGCGTCCGGCGAGTAGCGGCGCGCGAAGCTCTCGCTCACCAGCGCCACGCGCTCCGCGCCTGCGTCGTCGCTCGGCGAGAGACCGCGGCCGGCGCGGAGCTCCGTGCCCACCACGTCGAGGAACTCCGGTGTCACCGCGTTCCAGATCGTGGCGGCACGGCGGTCGAGCTCGGTGCCGCGCACCTCGATCCGTGAGTAACGCTCGAAGTAGCCCGGCGCGCCGAGGGCCAGCGCGGCCGCCCGCGCACCGGGCTCCGAGCCCAGCGCGGCGGTCAGCTCGCGCACCTTCGCCGCGCGCGCCTCCCCGTCGCCGGACACCTCGAGCGACGCCACGAGGATCTCCTGCGACGGCAGGCCCCGCCCGATGTCGCGTGACGCCGCCAGCGATCGTCCGGTGAGGGCCGCGGCCAGGACCGCGCCGCAGGAGAGCGCGAGCTGAACGGTCACGAACACTCTGCTCCAGGCGCCGCCCCCACCGATGGAGGCCGCCTCGCCCTCCTCCTTGAGCACTCGCTGCACGTCCACGCGCAACACCCGCGCGATCGGCAGCAGGCCGGCCACGAGTGCGGTTCCGACCACCAGCGCGGCCGTGAAGCCCAGCACGCGGCCGTCGACGGCCATGCGCATCCAGAAGTACCCGAAGTGCTCTGCGGCCAGGCCGCGCTGCACGGTCGCCACGGCCCAGACGGCGATGAGCAGCCCGATCGCCCCCCCCACGGCCGCGACCAGGAGCGACTCGAGGAAGAGCTGCGCGCCGATCTGGATGCGGCCGGCCCCCAGGGCCACCTGGATCCCCAGGGCGCGGACACGCTCCGTGGCGCGCACCAGCAGGAGGTTCGCGACGTTCGCGCACGCGATCAGAAGCAGGCACAGCGCCACCAGGACCAGGCCGGCGAAGGCCACGCCCTCGCCGCGCTCGCCCCGACTCCCGGTGAAGGAGCGCACGAGCACGACCCCTCCCGCCGCCGCCGCGTCCCGATCGGCGTCGCGCCGGAGCCAGCGCGGTCCCAGCTCCGCGGCCGCCCCCTCGACGCCGACCCCGTCGGCCAGCCGCCCCACCAGCTCGATGGGCTCGCCTGCCGAGGCGGCGGGATCCATCAGCACCCACGCGTCCTGCTTGTACGGGAAGCCGAAGCTCTCGGGCATGACGCCCACCACGGACCGAGGCACGCCGTCCAGCTCGACCGTGCGCCCCAGGATCTCGGGATCGCCGTCGTAGAGCTCATGCCAGAGCTGGTGACCGAGCAGGAGCGTGCCTCCCGCCTCCGCTTCCGTCGGGACGCGCCCGATCTCGGGGGCCACGCGCAGGAGCGGGAGCACGTCCGCGCTGAGGGCGGCGGCCGACACGCGGGCCGCCGCGCGGTCCCGATCCACGAGCGTGCCGTCGAACACCCGGAACCCGCCCAGCGCCTGGAGCGTCGAGGCGCCACCCAGCGCGTCGAGATCGGCGGGCGTGATGGACAGCGCGCGCCCGTCCCTGGACGGTTGGACCACGTCCACGCGCACGATGCGCTCCCCCCGCGGCACGGGCAGCGGACGGACCGCCCCGACCAGGAAGCTGAAGAACGTCGCGGGGAGCGCGATCCCAAGCGCTAGGATGGCGACGGCCAGGAGGGAGGAGCCGGGGTCGCGGATGAGGCCGCGGGCGGCGAGGGAGAGCGCCAGCCCCGCGCGGAGCGGGCTGCGTCCGGGAGACGGTCTGGAAGGCATGGCGTTCCGGTGCGGGTTGCGTTTCGACTCCCCCTACGACGAGGAGCGCACCTCCAATGTTACGCACAGCACCCACCATTGCTTGCGCGCGGGCCTCGATCTGTCAAAGCTACGCGGTCGCCGCCGCGCCACCCTCCCCGAGGACGCCGATGACCTCCGACCCGCCCGACAAGCCTCCCGTCCCCACGTTCCGCACCACCCTCCTGCGGGTGATGATCGTGCAGGTCGTCACGCTCGTCCTGCTGTGGCTCCTCCAGGCGCACTACACGGGATAGCGGCCCATGCACCCGATCAACTGGCTGATCGTCGTCGGCTACATCACGTACGTGGTCGTGGACGGCGTGCGCCGCTCGAAGGGCACGCACGAGATCGAGGGGTACTTCCTGGCCAACCGGAGCCTCCCCTGGTGGGCCGTCGGCCTATCCGTGATGGCCACGCAGCTCTCCGCCGTCACGATGATCGGGACGACGGGCCAGGGCGCCACGGACGGGATGCGCTTCGTGCAGTTCTACTTCGGGCTGCCAATCGCGATGGTCATCCTCGGCGTCACGCTCGTGCCTTTCTTGCACGGCTCGAAGGTGTTCACGGCCTACGAGTACCTGGAGCGCCGCTTCGACGCGAAGACCCGCTCCCTCACCGCGTTCCTCTTCCTCCTGTCGCGGGGGATGTCCTGCGGCGTGATCATCTCGGCGCCGGCCGTGGTCTTCTCGGCCGTGTTCGGGTGGAGCCTCCCGCTGTCCGTGGCGATCATCGGCGTCCCCACGGTGATCTACACGATGATCGGCGGCGTCCAGGCCGTGACGTGGGCCGACGTCAAACAGATGGTGCTCATCGTCACCGCGCTGGTGGCGATCGTCGTGGTGCTCCTGCTGAAGATGCCCGTCGGCCCGGACGACGCGCTGCGCATCGCGGGCGCCACCGGGCGGCTGCGCGTCTTCGACTTCTCCTTCACGCTGAAGGAGACCTACACGTTCTGGTCGGGCATCCTGGGCGGAACCTTCCTGATGCTGTCGTACTTCGGGACCGACCAGAGCCAGGTGCAGCGCTACCTCACCGCGCGCTCGGTGAACGAGGCCCGCAGCTCGCTCCTCATGAGCGCGTACTGGAAGATCCCGCTCCAGGCCCTGGTGCTGCTGGTGGGCGTGCTGGTGTTCGTCTACTACCAGTTCGTCACGCCACCCCTGCTCTACAACCCGGCGCAGGAGGCGCGCGTCGAGGCCGCACGGCCGACCGAGTACGCGATCCTCGACGACCAGTACCTCTTCTACCAGCGGCAGCGTCGTGAGGCCGCGCAGCGTGTCGCCGACTCCGAAGGCCCCGCCGCGCGGGCCGCGATGGACGAATTCCGTGCCCGCAGCATCGACGTCGAGGGCGTGCGCCGCGACGCGCTCGCGATGGCCGAGCAGGTGACCGGGGAGCCCTCGGAGGACGTGAACTACGTCATCCCCCGCTTCGTTCTCTCCGAGCTCCCGGTGGGACTCTCGGGGCTGTTCATCGCCGGCGTGCTGGCCGCCGCCATGTCGAGCATCGCGGCCGAGCTGAACTCGCTGTCCACCGCGAGCGTGATCGACTTCTACCGCCGGTGGGTGAAGCCGGAGGCGAGCGATCGGCACTTCCTCACCGTGTCGAAGATCGCCACGGGCTTCTGGGGTCTGTTCGCGTGCTTCGTCGCCACCTACGCCGCCACGCTCGGGTCGCTCATCGAGGTCGTCAACCGGTTCGGGTCGTTCTTCTACGGGTCGATCCTCGGCGTCTTCCTCCTCGCCATGATCGGGCGCGCCCGTCCGGCGGGCGCGTTCTTCGGGCTCATCGCGGGGATGGGGGCGGTCGCCGCCGTGACGTTCGGAGCCCCGGAGGTGTCGTTCCTCTGGCACAACGTGGTCGGCGCCGTGACCGTCGTCGTGGTCGGGATGATCCTCAGCGTCGGATCGAAGCCCGCGGCCAGCGCCTAGCTTCGCGGGTGGCGGGCTGCGCGGGCCCCTAACCCCCCGGGACGTAGACCTTCGCGCCGCGTCCGCGCGCGTCGGAGCGCCAGCGCGCGACCCACGCGTCCAGGTGCTCCGCGAGCGCACCGGCGGGTACGATCTTCCCGGAGAGCGCGGTGGGGGCGTCCGCGAGCCACCCGAGCTCGGGCGCGTCGGGGGCCGCGGTCGCGGGAACGCGGTGGAGCTCGCGGGCGAGCGCCGAGGTGACCTCCGGCGACCCGAGCCACGCGACGAACGCCCGCGCTGCCTCCGGCTGGGGCCCGCCGGCCACCACGGCGACTCCCTGGACGAGGATCGGGCCCCCCGACTCCGGGACGACGTACTCCACCGCCGAGCCGTCCCGACGCGCCGCCTCGGCCCGTGAGAGCCGCACCGGCGCCACCGAGCCGTCCACGCCCCGACCCAGCCGCATCAGCAGGTCCTTTTCGTCCGCTTCGTAGCCACGGCACTGGCCGTCGAGGCGCGTGAACCAGTCGATGGCGTCGAGGATGTCGCCGTAGGACGCCTGCGAGGCCTGCGCGTGCGCGCCGAGCAGTACGGAGGCGCCGTCGTCCCGGCCCGGCTCCGGAAGGAGCAGCTCGCCGGCGAAGCGCGGATGGAAGAGGTCGATCCAGTCGCGCGGCGCCCGGCTCCGTGTCAGTCGGTCGTGGTTGAACGCGAGGACCAGCGGATCGAGGAGGCTCGCCGCCCAGCGACCATCCCGGTCCCGGAGGTCCGGGGCCAGCGCGGACGCCCACGGCGGCAGCTCGGCGGCCAACAGGCCCTCGTCGGCGGCGGCCGCGAGGATCCACGACGGCGCGCCCCACACCACGCCGGCCGCCGGATCGGCGCGCTCCGTCGAGAGGCGGGCCAGCACGTCTCGCGACGACATCGGGACCAGCCGCAGATCCACGTCGGGGTGGGCGTCCCGGTAAGCTCGCTTCGCCCAACCCACCACGTCCGCGTCGAGGGGCGTGTAGACCACGACGACGTGCGCCGGTCGGCCGCACGCGGACAGCGCCGCGGCGGTCCACAGGATCCACGTCGATCGGCCCTTCATGGTCGGCCCGCTCCGGGTTAGTCGCGGCTCAGGGTTCGGGCTGTGACACCGGGTGGAAGGCGCTCCACTCGCTCGCCTTCAGCGACACGATGTTCGCGAACAGCCGATAGGCGCCCGGCACGCCGGACGACCACTGCCGGAAAAAGGACAGCGCCGCGTATACGTACAGCCCCTTGCCTAGCGGCGCCACCAGGAGGGAGCCCCTCGCAGGTGGCTCGTCCTTGTCGTGCATCTCGAGGAGGGGTGTGAAGGCCTTGTCCCACTCGCTGAGGAAGTAGAGGCCGCGCTCCTGCACCCATCCGTCGAAGTCGCGCTGCGTGATCCGGTTCGGCGTCGTGAACACGGGCGCGTTCGGCTGGAGGATCTTCACGGCGGCGTCCTCCTCGGCCACCCGCTGGGCCGGCCGGCTCATCGCGACCTCGTACGGCGTATAGCCGCCCCGCGCGAAGTCGTACTGGTTGTACTGCACGACGACCGTGCCGCCCGCCCTCGCCCAGTCGAGGAGCTGAGCGTTCGCCGCCTTCAGGTCCTCGCGGGTCTCGTAGGCACGCACGCCGACGACCACCACGTCGTACGGATCGTAGGCGCCGCCCCGCACCTGGTCCGAGCTCAAGAGCGTGACGTCGGCGCCCACCTGGCGCAGCGCCTCCGGGCCGTCGTCACCGGTCCCCATGATGTAGCCGACCTTCAGGTCGTCGGCGATGCGCACGGGGATCACCGTGATCCTCGCCTCGGCCGGGGAGAAGAGCGCGGCCCGCTCGATGTGCTCGTAGTCGATGATCGAGAAGCCCTCGTCGTAGCGGTGCCCGTCCGCCGAGGCGACGACCGCGTGGAACGTCGCCTCGCCGGCCTCGATCGACCCGGTGGGCCGCACCTCGAACGCGAAGGAGCGCTCCGCGCCCTCGGCGTCCACGTCGAAGTCGTAGGACTCCGGCGTGACGGTCCACCCCGCGGGGGCCGAGAGGGTCACGGTGCCGCTGCTGCCGCCCGCGGCCTCCGACCGGACGGCCACGGTCAGCGTGCGCGCCTCGCGGCGTGCCAGCGGCCACGCGAGCGCGGAGGGCGTCACGGCCGCCGAGATCGGCGGTACCGTCAGGACCGGCCGGTGGAACTGGCCGCGCGCGGGGTTCACGCCGACGAACTCCCACGGCACGTCGTGCTCGACGGCGACCGGCCCCGTCGCTGACGTCACGTCGAAGTCGAACGTCGCGTGCACGGGCGGCGGGTCGCGCGGCAACCCCCACAGGTCGGGCTCGTCCTTCGGCCACCGGTAGCGGTAGCCGTCCCGGGGTTGGCGCAGGTAGTAGAGGCGGGACAGGTCGGCGTCGAGCGGGAGCGTCACGTCGAACACCCAACGCGCGAGCGTCGACGGCGCAAGGCTTCCGTCGGGTGCGAGGCCATCGGCGGACACCAGCTCCGTGCGCCAACCCGACGGGATCGCCAGCCGCGCCTTCGCGCCGCGGAGGACGGTGGGTCCGCCGTTCCAGGCGATCGCGCTCACGCGCACGGTCTGGCCAGGCGTCACCAGGTCGTCCTCGGCGCGGACGTCGAGGGTCACACCCGCCGCCGCGAGGAAGGCGTGGGTCGCCAGCTCGATCTTCTGGTCGAGCACGTGCTTCAGCTCGGTCCCGGCGGCGGCGCCGGCCGTCTTCCTGGCCATCAGCAGATGACCCAGCGCCTCTTCCAGGGGGGGCACCACGGCGTACAGATCGGCCCCGCCGAAGCGCTCGTGGGCATCCTCCAGGGCGGTCCGATAGGCCTCCAGGTGGGCGCGTGTCGGACCGCCCGCCGCCCCGTCAAGACCGTCCGTCGCAGCGACCAGCGTGGTGTCCACGCCGCCGAAGATGCCGGTGCCGGGGCCTGCGCCCGTGAGGTCCTTCTCCAGCCGGACGCCCGAGGTGCGCGGGCCCATGGGGCGGGGCGCACCCATGTCCTGGGAGCGGTGGAAGCTCCGACTCTCCATCGAGAGCATGAGCTCCGAGCGGCCGAGGAGCGGGTCGAACGCGCCGGTCTCCACCGTGGTGGTGGCCTGGTCGGGCCGCCTGCGCGCTAGCTCGAAGAGCTTGAGCGGCGTCCACGCCTCCACGCCCTCGGAGAGCTGCTCGGGGAAGCGCGTGGGGTCGCCCGCCGCGGCGAACGCCTCGCGCGCGACGATCCCCGAGGCCTGGTGCTGGCCGTGGCCGTCCACGGGCGTGCCATGGAAGACCGCGACGACCACCTGCGGACGGAACCTGCGGATGATCCACACCACGTCGGACGTCAGCTCCTCGCGGGGCCAGAACGTGAGGGCTTCGTCGGCGCGCTTGGAGAAGCCGTAGTCGAAAGCCCGCGAGAAGAACTGCTGACCGCCGTCGAGGGCGCGCGCCGCCTGCAGCTCGCCCGTGCGGATGATCCCCAGGCCGTCCCACAGCTCCGGCCCGATGAGGTTCTGGCCACCCTCGCCGCGCGTCAGGGAGAGGTAGGCCGTCTGCACGCCGAAGCGTCGCGACAGCGTCGCCAGGAGGCTGGTGTCCTCGTCGTCCGGGTGGGCGCCGATCATCAGAACGCGCTTGACACCGTCCATCCTCCGCAGCAGGAGGCCGGTGGCCACCACGCCGGTCCCGTCGAGGGACTGCCCCGTCGCGCGCGACGGGAGCAGGACCGACAGGAGCAGGAGGAGGCCGACAGCTGCGCGCTTGGGGTGGGTCATGGGGATTCCTTCAACCGCTGGGGCAGTTCTTGGCGCTCAGGTCCGCGGCGCACACCGGAGCCGACGAACCTACGCGCCGTCCGGAGACCGGGGTACCCGCCAGCGCCCTCCGGGTTACGCCCCTCCGCCAGGGCGGGGCCAGGGCAACGCCAACGCCGCGGGTGCCCGCACGCGCCCCACCCAGCCGGCAAGCGCCGCCAGGCTGAGCAGATAGGGGAGCGCGAGGAAGAGCTGGTACGGCAGGTCGAGGCCGAGCGCCTGGAGGAAGAACTGCAGCGCGGAGGCGCCGCCGAAGAGGAGGGCGGCGATGAGCACCCAGATCGGGTTCCACCGGCCCAGCACGACCACGGCGATGGCGACGAAGCCCCGGCCGGCCGTCATGTTCTCGGCGAAGGTGCCGGCGTGCGCCAGGGCCAGGTGCGCGCCGGCCACGCCTGCCATCGCCCCACCGAACAGGGTGGCCAGGAAGCGGGTCCAACGGACGCGCACGCCCGCGGCCTCGGAGGCGGAGGGCTCTTCGCCGGTGGCACGCAGCGCCAGCCCCCACCCGGTGCGGAAGAGGAGCCACCAGAGCGCCGGCGCGAGGAGGTAGGCCAGGTAGGCGGTCGGCGCCTGGGCGAACAGCGCGCGTCCGACCCAGGGGATCTCCGAGAGCCCGGGGATGGGCAGGGGCGCCAGCGTCGGGAGCGACAGCGCCGTGCCGGTCGCCCCGAAGCGGGCCTGGTACACCGCTCCCGTGACGCCCAGGCCCCCCAGCGTGACGGCCGTGCCCGTGATGATCTGGTCGGTCCCGAGGCCCACAGCGAACGCGGCGAACACCGCGGCCACAAACAGCCCGGCCGCCGCCCCTGCCACCACGCCCCCACCGGCGGACCCGAGGGCCAGAGCGCCCATGGCTCCTCCGAGGGCCCCCGCGATCATCGAGCCTTCCAGGCCGATGTTGATGACGCCGCTGCGCTCGGTGACCGTCTCGCCCAGGGCGGCGAGCGCGAGCGGAACCCCGAGGCGCACCGCGGCCTCCAGGAACGCGGCCAGGGCGGACTCAGGCATCGCCCACCTCCCCGAGGGACCGGGTCGCGGTGCGCTTCGCCGGTCGGACGCGGCGGCGCGCCTGGTCCACGGCCAGGACGGACAGGATCGCGAGGGCCTCCACCGCGCTCACCCACGCCGCGGGGATCCCGGCCGAGCGCTGCATCGCGCCCGCGCCCCCCTCCAGCGCGCCGAAGAGCACGCCCGCCAGAAGCACGCCCCCCGGGTGGAGCCCAGCGAGGAGCGCGACGGCGATGGCCGTGTAACCCCACCCGGGCGACAGCCCCTCGTAGAGCGCCCAGGTCACCCCCGCCACCTGGACGCCGCCGGCCAGGCCGGCGAGGGCCCCCGAGGAGAGGAACGCCGCCCACGTCACGCGGCGGGCGTCGATGCGCCCCGATACCCGGGCCGCCTCCGGCGAGGCGCCCACCGCTCGGATCGCGAATCCCGCACGCGTCCACTTCAGGACCCCCCAGAGTGCCAACGCCAGCGCCACCGCCACGGCGAATCCCAGATGGAGCCGCACCCCGGGGAGCGTGGGAAGCCTCGCCACCTCGGCGATGGGATCGGTCTGGGGAAAGACCCGCCTGGCCTCCTGCAGCGGCCCGCGGACGGCGTACGCGGTCAGGTCGATGGCGACGAAGTTCATCAGGATCGTCGTGATCACCTCCCCGACGCCCAGGCTGAGCTTCATGAGCGCGGGCACGAACGCCCACGCCGCCCCGGCGAGCGCCGCCGCCCCCAGCACGGCCGGGACCAGGACGCCGGCCGGGAGAGAGCCGCCGCGCAGCCCGACCCACGTCGCCGCGATCGCGCCGGCGTAGAGCTGCCCTTCCGCGCCGATGTTCCACACCCCGGCCCGGAACGCGACCGCCACCGCGAGGCCGGTGAGGATCAGCGGCACCGAGCGGACGAGCGTCACCGAGAGGAACGCCTCCCGACTGCCGAACGCGCCGGACACCAGGGCGCCGGCCGCGCGCCCCACGTCGTAGCCGCCCGCCCACAGCCCCGCGACAGCCGCGAGCGCCGTCACCATCAGCGCCGCCGCGGGCACCGCGAGCGGAACGAAGCGGGCGCGGCCCGGCTCAGGCATGGGCCGCCGCGACCATGCGGGCGCCGACGCCCTCGCGCGTCCGCGCCTCGGCGGGGATCTCGTGCAGCCGTCCGCGGGAGATCACGAAGATCCGGTTTGCCAGGGCGAGAACCTCGTCGAGGTCGGTGGAGACCAGCACCACGGCGGGCGCGCGGTCCGTGCCCACGAACGACGCGAGCTCGCGGTGCACGAACGCCGAGGCGGCCACGTCGAGCCCCCGGGTCGGGTTCTCCGCCACCAGAAGGTCCGAAGCCATCGCCAGCTCACGGGCGACGACCACCCGCTGCTGGTTGCCGCCCGAGAGGGCCGAGGCCGGGACGTCCGGCGACGGCGCCCGCACGTCGAAGCGTCGCATGAGCTCCCCCGTGCGCCGGCGCATCGCCTGCCAGCGCAGGAAGGGACCCCTCCGGTACGCACGGTCGCGGTGGAGCGCCAGCGCCACGTTCGCGGTGAGGTCGAAGTCGGCGATCAGGCCCTCGAGGCTCCGGTCCTGAGAGATGAATCCGCTCCGCGGGGGGAGCACGGCCCTTCCCCCGTCCACGTCGCGGCGTCCGGCGAGCACTGCGGCGAGCTCCCGCTGGCCGTTGCCCTCGACGCCAGCGATGCCCACGATCTCGCCGCGGTGCACGGTGAGGGAGATACCGTCGATCGCCCACTCTCCCCGGGGCCCCCGTGCACGCACGGCCTCGAGGCTGGCCACCACTGCCCCGTCGCTCGCCCCACTCCCGGCCGCGCCCCGGCCCAGCGGCGCGCCCACCGCGGCCGCGTCGGCCACGCCGCCGCCCACCATCGCCTGGACCAGCCCGGCCACGTCCACCTCGCGGGCGGGGGCCCGCAACACCGTGCGCCCCTCGCGGAGCACGGTCACCCTGTCCGCGACACCCATCACCTCGTCGAGCTTGTGGGCCACCAGCACCACACCCTGCCCCTCGTCCGCCAGCGAGCGGAGCAACCGGAAGAGGGACGCCACCTCAGGAGGCGCGAGGACCGCCGTGGGCTCGTCGAGGACGAGGAGGCGCGGGCGCCGGAGGAGCACCTTGAGGATCTCCACCCGCTGGCGGCTCCCCACCCCCAGCGTGTCGACGGGGGCGTCGA
Source organism: uncultured Gemmatimonadaceae bacterium (assembly GCA_964591135.1). Taxonomy (GTDB): domain Bacteria; phylum Gemmatimonadota; class Gemmatimonadetes; order Longimicrobiales; family Gaopeijiaceae; genus SZUA-318. The sequence goes on from CAZPZU010000008.1 coordinate 46,520, forward strand.
GGGGGACCTCGAGGCCCGTCCGCTCCGACAGCTCGGCAGCCTCGGCACGCAACCTGGCCAGGGGCAGCGCGAAGCCGGCACGCCCGGAGCGGCGCCCCAGCGCGAGGTTCTCGAGCACCGTGAGGGTGGGCACGAGCGTGAAGTGCTGGTGGACCATGCCGACGCCCAGCGCCCAGGCGTCACCGGGGCGGCGCAGGACACGCGCGAGGCCGCCGACCTCGATCGTGCCCCCGTCCGGGCGCAGCATGCCCGCCAGCACGTTCAGGAGCGTCGTCTTCCCGGCGCCGTTCTCTCCCAGCACCCCGTGCACCTCACCCGCCGCCAGCTCGAGGTCGGCGCCCCGGAGCGCCTCGACGGCGCCGAAGCGCTTGCGGATGCCCGCGAGGCGGGCGAGGAGCGGCGTCACGACCGGTCGGGTCCGCCCTCGGCTCCGGACGGGCCTTCCGTACCTGGCTCGCCCTCGACGAACGGCACCCTGGGGACCTGGAGCGCGCCCGAACGGATCCGTGCGCGCGCTTCGTCGACGCGCTGGAGCAGCTCCGCGGGGATCCGGTCCGCGACCGCCGGGTTGACGACGAAGTCGATCACGCCTTCCCTCGCGCCCTCGTACCGCGGCTTCCCGCCCAGCTCCCCCTTCTGCCACGCCCGCGCGGTCTCGAGGAAGGCCCGTGGGATGTCGATCACCGCGCTCCCGAGCGTCACCTCGGGGGCCACGTCGTTCTGGTCGTTGTTCATCCCGATCGCCCACACGCGGTCGCCCGCCTCCACCGCCTCGCGCACGGCCTGGAAGACGCCGAACGACGCCGCGTCGGTGTTGTGCACGAGGATGTCCGCCCCACGCCGAAGCTGCGCGATCGCGGCCTCCTTCGCCGCGCCGACGTCGTCCCAGTTGCCGATGTAGGACTCCAACACCCGCACCTCGGGAGCCACGGCGCGCGCGCCCGCCTCGAAGGCGCGGAGGGTCCCCTGCACGGGTGGGATCGCGACGCCCCCGACCATCCCCAGCGTGCCGGTGGCGCTCATCCCGGCCGCGACCATCCCGGCGAGGTAGGTCCCCTCCTCCAGCGTGAAGATCAGCGGCACCACGTTGGGTGCCACCTTCCCTCCCCCGCTCACCACGATCGTCACCTTCGGGAACCGCGCGCCCGCACGCATCGCGGCGTCCTGGTACTCGAAGCCGTGGGCGAAGATCAGGTCGTAGCCAGACGAGGCGTAGGACAGGAAGGCCTCGTCGAACTCGGCGGGGGTGCGGGTCTGCTGGTGGCTCACCTCGGCGCCGAGGGAGTCGCGCAGCATCATCAGCCCCTCGTAGGCGCCCGCGTACCACCCGGCGTCACTCACCGGCCCCGCGGTGAGAAGCGCCGCACGGAAGGTCGGCGTGGACCCGCCGCCGGAGCCGCTGCCAGAGGCTTCCCGGTCGGCGCCGCCGCACGCCCCGGCCGCGAGGGTCAGGCAGACGGCGAGGGTGAGCCGGCCGAGGGAGGAGAGCACGGGCGTCGCTCCGGTGGATGCCGTCGGTCGAACGAACTGAGACAACACGGTAAGCGCCTGCCTGTCCGCGGTTCAAAGGGGCCGGTATCTTGGGGCCGAAATTCGCCCGGGCCGGGGCGCGTATCCCCCGGCGACTGCCCTCCGTCTACCCGGAGCACCCCGATCATGAGCCAGCAGCGCGACCAGTGGACCTCGAACGTCGGCTTCGTCCTCGCGGCCGCCGGCAGCGCGATCGGCCTCGGCAACCTGTGGAAGTTCCCGTTCATCACGTGGAACAACCACGGTGGCGCCTTCGTGCTGGTCTACCTCATGTGCATCGCCGGGGTGGGCCTGCCGATCATGATGGCGGAGCTGCTCATCGGTCGCAGCACCCAGAAGAGCCCCGTCGGCGCCCTCAAGGAGGCGATCGGTCCGGCGTGGGGGCTGGTGGGCGCGTGGGGCGTGTTGGCGGGGTTCTCGATCCTGAGCTACTACAGCGTGGTCGCCGGCTGGTCGCTCTTCTACTTCGTGAAGACGCTGGGGTGGAGCCTCACGGGATTCCCCGCGGACGTGCAGACCGGTGCGATCTTCGCGTCCGTCGTGAGCAACGGCTGGCGCCAGATCCTCCTCTCGGGGCTCTTCTCGATGGGGACGGTGGCGACGGTGTACTTCGGCGTGCACGGTGGCATCGAGAAGATCAGCCGCATCTTCCTGCCGGTGCTGTTCGCCATCCTCCTGCTCCTCCTCTTCAGCGCGTTGACGATGGACGG
>CAZPZU010000008.1:48859-115064 GCA_964591135.1 uncultured Gemmatimonadaceae bacterium
CTGGTGGCGATGGCCGCCCTGACGTCGACAATATCGTTGCTCGAGGTGGTGGTGAGCTACTTCATCGACGAGCGCGCCATGCCGCGCCCCAAGGCGACGCTGGTGAGCGGCGCGGCCATCTTCGTGTTCACGATCCTGGCGGCGCTCTCCTTCGGCGAGGTGTCCTGGCTGTCCAGCTTCGAGCTCGTCCATGGCAAGCAGGGCTTCTTCGCGACCCTCGACCATTTCGCTTCGAACTACCAGCTCCCCATCGGCGGGCTGTTCATCACGATCGGGTGCGGCTGGTTCATGACCCGCAAACAGACCGAGGACGAGTTGGTCGACGACCAGACGCCCGGATGGTTCAGCTACGGGGTGTGGCGCTTCTTCATCCGCTTCGTCGCGCCGGCGGCGGTGGCGGCCATCCTGATCGCCGTGCTGTTCTTCGGGGCCGACTTCAGCTGATGCGCGCGGGGGGCGGCGGCGCGGACGCCGTCGCCCCCCGATCCCGCGCAAGACGCCCCACTACCGCAGGATCGCCGGCAGCCGCTTCACGACGACAACGGGCACGTCCATCTCGTCCTTCTCGATGAAGGCGACGAGCCCGTCCGGCCCGAACGCCGAGGGCAACGGAAGCGATCCGGCCGCGAGGGTTCCCACGTACTGGCCCGTCGGCGTCAGCACGTCGATCGCTCCGGGCTCCGAGGGCGGGTCGCCCCTGCGCACGACCCAGATCCTGCCGTTCCACCCGGTGGCCAGGTCCATGACCACGGGTAGCTCGGGGTAGAACTGCATCTGCTCGACGCGGCCCTTCATCATCTCCTTGATCGCATCCCCGGCGATCGGGCGGGACTGACCTTCCCGGGTGGACATCACCATGCGCGGGCCTCCGCCCTCCTCCAGCTCGTCGAGGCGTCGCTGCTTCTCCGCCTCCCGCATCGCCTCCGTGACGGGTCGCGGCCCGAGGGGCCGGCGGAGGACCCGCTGCAGGGTTCCATCCGCGGCCGCGACCTTGATGGCGTACGCGCTGCTGTCGCTGTAGGCCAGGCCCCCGTCCGGCAGGGGGCCGAAGGCCAGCTCCGGCTCGAAGGCGCGGTCGGTCGGCAGCGCAACGCGCAGCCGCATCCCACCCGCGTCCACGCTCTGGGGCCGTTCTTCCTCGCGCGGGGGCTGCCAGGCGCTGAGCACGGTATCCACCTCGACGGTCTCGCCCGTCAGGCCGATCCGCTCGATGGGCCTTCCCGTCGGCATCTCGACGGATCCGCCGGCCGTGACGCGGGTCATCGTGATCGCGGCGGCGCTGCCGCTGAAGACCGCGACGCCGACGGCGTCCGCATCGATCTCCCCGATCCGGATCACGTCCCCATCCCCCCCGAAGGAGACGAGCCGCTGGAACGTCCCGTCGGGCCCGAAGAGCGAGTATGCGCGGTGGCCCATATCGGCGATCACGACCGTCCCGTCCCTCAGCACCGTGAAGTCGACAGGCTGGCGGAGCTCTCCGGGTCCTTCCCCGGGTTGACCGATCTCCCGGACGAGCTTCCCCGCCTCGTCGACGACGACCACGCGCGAGCTCTGCCGGTCGAAGACGTACAGCCTCCCCTCGGCGTCGAACGCCACGCCGCGCACATCGCCGAAGGTCTCCCAGTCGGCGCCGTCGTACGAGCCGACCCGGAAGACCTCGTGGACCTCCGGCGTCAGCATGCGATCCTCCGCGGGCAGGTCCACCACCTGCTGGGCCGCGACCGGCACCGCCAGGAGCGTCGGCACCCACGCCATCCAGACACGTCGAACGAGATCCGGTCCCACGTCGCCACCTCCGCTACCGAGCCGGCTCGGCGCGGGGCCGCATGCCCCGCCGTCCCCGACAGGTGTATCCGACAGGTGTAGATGATGGATTCCCGCCCGGGGGTTGCCCAGGGCCCCGGTCGGCGCAGCTTTGAGGGGCGAGCGACCACGACGCGGCCGGCGCCACGTCGAGGGGCTCGGCGATCCGCTCGACCCAGGACCTGCCCATGGACACGCTGGGAGCCAAAGCCCTCGCGCCCCTGCCGCGGCGCCTGACCGTGGCGCTGTGCGGCGTCATGCTCACCGCCATCTTCCTGGTGGACCGGCAGGCCGTGCTCGCGGCCTCGCTCACCTCGCATCCCGCGCTGGTGGAGGCGGCCGCGACGTGGGACCTGACCGTCGGCTCCTCGTTGCTCTCCTGGTGGGTGCTGGGCCGGGACTTCCGGTGGCCGGTCTGGTCGCTGGTGCCCCTCTTCTTCGCGTCGCTGGCGCTGGCCGCGATGGCCCTCCCCGAGGGCCATCGCGGCGCGTTGCGCGTCGCCCATCTGGCCGCCGCCCCCCTCGAGCTCCTCACCCTCGCGTTCCTCGTGCGCAAGGTGCTCCTTGGACGGCGCTCCTTCCGGAGCGACCCGGCCCGGGACGGCACGTGGGACGCCCAGGCCGCCCTGCAGCAGGCCTCTGCGGAGGCGCTCGGGCCCGGACGCGTCGCCGAGGTGATGGCCTACGAGATGTCCGTCCTCTACTACGCGCTGGGCGCCAGGCACGCGACCGCACCGGACGACGGGCTCACCTACCATCGCAGGAACTCGTACGGCGCGATCGTCTTCGCCCTGCTTCTGGCCACCGCGGTGGAGGTGGCGGCCGTCCACTTCCTGGCGAGCCTGTGGAGCCATCGTCTCGCATGGATCCTGAGCGGCCTCGGCATCTACGGGGCGCTGTGGATCTGGGGCGACTGGCGCGCCTGCCGCCTCCGGCCGGTGACGATCCGGAACGGCATCCTGCGCGTGGGCTTCGGGCTCAGGTGGCGCCTCGACGTGCCGCTCGACGCCGTGCGCATCGTACGCCCGCCCACCGCGGAGGAGAAGGCGAACAGGCGGGCGGTGGACCTCAGGCTGGCGCTCCCGGGCGCGCCGTGGAAGGTGCTGGAGCTGGACCGCCCCGTGCGGGCGGAGGGTATCTACGGCCTCCGCCGGACCGTCCGTAGGCTGGGCCTCGGGCTCGACGAGCCCGGACGCCTCGAGGCCGCTCTGGCCGAGGCGAACCCCGACACCGAGAGCCGATGATCAAGGATCTCCTGGACCGCCCCATCGAGAAGCGGCCGGCGACGCTGAAGTTCGACGGCCGGATCCTCCTCCTCCTCGACGACGCCGAGCTGGTGCGCGCGCAGCTCTTCGAGGGACGGGACGTCGAGCTGACGGAGGAGCTGAAGGCGCGGCTCCGGGACCAGATCTCCACCGACGAGATCACCCCCGCCTACATCTGCTACTTCTACGACGAGACCCTGGGAGACTTCCCCTACCTGGGGCTGCGCACCACGAACCGCGCCACGGGCGAAACCGAGTATCCGGTCACGCGCAGCTCGGTCAAGGACGGCGGCTTCGTCTGCTCCGTGGCCGGCAAGAGGCGCGGGAAGGGAAGCAGCCGGGAGCAGAGCCCCTACGCGGAGCTCATGGCGGGCGTGCGGATCGTGGTGGCCGAGAGCATCGAGCGCATCTACAACGAGAACTGCCAGAACCTGGGCGTGCTCACCACGACCGACTTCTCGGTGCTCGAGCGGATCCACGCCGGGGAGGAGATCCCGCTCTCGGTGTTCACCGATGGGCAGGACGAGATCACCCGGCAGATCATCGAGTACGGCGGGCTGTTCGAGTTCAACGTGGCCCGCCTGCAGGGGAAGGTCACGCTGCCCGTTCCCGCGAGCCGCGCCGACGGGGCGGACGCGAGTAGGCCCATGACCGTGGCCGAGAAGATCTTCGCCCGCCACCTCGTGGTGAGCGCCGCCGAGAACGCGGTGGGCGTGCCGTGGGTCGAGCCCGGCGAGGCCGGCTTCTTCCGCACGGACGTCCGCTTCAGCCACGAGTACGTGACCCCCATGTCCGCCATCTTCTTCGAGGAGAAGGTGGGCGGCGACGGCAGGGTCGTGGACACCGACTCGGTCCTCTTCTTCCGCGACCACCTCACGTTCCTCGCCAAGGCGATGACGCAGGAGCGGATCGAGGAGGGGCTGCTCGACGTCGCGAACCAGCTCGAGGTCAAACAGCGCGAGTTCGCGCAGCGTCAGGGCATCCGTCTCTACGGCGAGCAGATGGGCCACCGCCAGGGTTCCGAGGCGATCTGCCACTCCAAGATCCTCGAGGAGTACGCCGAGCCGGGCATGCTCGTGATCGGCTCGGATTCGCACACCCCCCACGCCGGCGCCATCGGCGCGGTGGCGTTCGGGGTCGGCACCACGGCGATCTTCAACTCGTGGATCACCAAGGACGTGCGCGTCCGCGTGCCGGAGTCGTTCAAGGTCGTGGTGAGCGGGACGCCCGCGCCCAACGTGACGGCCAAGGACTACATGCTGGAGATCCTCCGGCATCCCTACATCCGCGACGGGCAGGCGATCGGCCAGATCATCGAGTACGCGGGTCCGGCCGTGGAGGCGCTCGGCGTCGACGAGCGCGCTACAATGACGAACATGGCTGCCGAGGTGGGCGCGTTCACCGGCATCATCGCCGCGGACGCCAAGTCCGTGGAGTTCCTGGTGAACGAGCGCGGCATGGAACGAGCCCGCGCGGAGGAGCTCGTCAGGGACATGCATTCCGACCCCGGCGCCCGTTATGTGAAGGTCATCGAGATCGACGCGTCGAAGATCCGCCCTATGGCCGCGCTCCCCAACGACCCGGGCAACGGCGTCTTCATCGACGAGCTCGAGGGTGACCGTGTGCGCATCGACATCGCCTACGCGGGCTCGTGCACGGCGGGCAAGAAGGAGGACATGGACATGTACGCCCGCGTGTTCGCCGAGGCGGACGCGAACGGGCTCCGTGTCCACCCCGACGTGCGCTGCTACATCCAGTGCGGATCCATCGAGGTGCGGGAGTACTGCCGAGCGCAGGGCTACCTCGGCCTGTTCGAGCGCATGGGCGCCGAGTTCATCGAGCCGGGCTGCGGGGCGTGCATCAACGCGGGACCGGGGGTGACCGCCTCCCCCGACGAGGTGTCGATCTCGAGCCAGAACCGGAACTTCCCCGGACGCTCGGGGCCCGGGAACCTCTATCTGGCCTCACCCTACTCGGTGGCGGCGTCGGCCGTGGCCGGCTACGTGACGCAGTGGGTCCCCGGACAAAAGCCGGAGCCGGCCCGACCGCGCAAGCTGGCGGTGGTGTAGAGGCGAGGGCCGTGGAAACCCGCCTCGCCACCTACGAGCTCCGCCCGATCGGCCGCGTGCGCTCCACCCTCACCCGGCGCGAAGACGCGCCCCGACAGGGGTGGGCGGGCGCACCCGAGGCGTGGGTCGAGCTCGACGACGAGTATCGCGACGGTCTGCTGGGCATCGAGCCCGGCACGGACGTCGTCCTTGTCACCTGGCTGCACCTCTCCGAGCGGGACGTCCTCCAGGTGCGCCCGCACCACGATCCCGAACACCGGGTGCGTGGCGTCTTCGCGACGCGGGCTCCGGTGAGGCCCAACCCCATCGGCATCCATCCGGTCACGGTGCTGGAGGTGGACGGGTGCCGGCTGCGCGTCGCGCCGCTCGAGGCCGTCGACGGCACCCCGGTCGTCGACATCAAGGCGGCGATGAAGGAGCGGCCGGAGGGGTCGTAGAGGCCCACGGTACCGCTCTTGCACGGGGATAGTGCAGAGACATGCACGACTCGCGACGCACGGAGGCAGCGTCATGGCTACCACGACTCCCACGGCCGCCTCGGCTGGGACCTTCCGGCTTGGCGACCTCGAGGTACACCGCATGGGCTTCGGCGCCATGCGTCTGACGGGCGGCGGGATCTGGGGCCCGCCGGCCGACCGCCAGGACGCGATCCGCGTCCTCCGGACGGCGGTCCACGACCTCGGCGTGAACCTCATCGACACGGCGGATTCCTACGGGCCCTTCGTGTCCGAGGAGCTCATCGCCGAGGCGCTCCACCCTTATCCCGCCCACGTGGTCATCGCCACCAAGGGCGGGCTGGAGCGCCCCGCCCCTGGCCAGTGGCGGCGAAACGGCCATCCGGAACACCTGCGCGAGGCCTGCGAGGGCAGCCTGCGCAGGCTGCGCCAGGAACGCATCGACGTCTATCAATTGCACGCCCCCGACGAGAAGGTCCCCCTCGAGGACTCGCTGGGCGAGCTGGTCCGTCTGCGGGACGAGGGGAGGATCCGCCACATCGGCGTTTCGAACTTCGACGTCAAGAAGCTGGAACGGGCGTTGGAGATCACACCCGTGGTCTCGGTGCAGAACCGGTACAACCTGACGGATCGCGAGTCCGATCCGGTCGTCGACTGGTGCGAGGCGCGGGGGATCGGGTTCCTGCCGTGGCGACCCATCCTCGGAGGCGTCGTCGACGAGCTCCTCGCGCACTCGATCGGAGCCCGGCACCGTGCCACGCCGACGCAGGTGGCCCTCGCCTGGCTGCTCCAGCGTTCGCCCGCGATCCTGCCCATCCCCGGCACGTCGGGCGCACAGCACCTGCGCGAGAACGTCGAGGCGACGTGGATCGAGCTGTCGGACGAGGAGATGGACGAGCTGCAACAGCTCGGCTGACCCGCGCACACCCCCTTCAGGGCCGGATGGGCCAGCCTCCCCCGGCGACCCGCGCCTCGAAGGCGTACTCGAGGGAGTTGCGGGCCATGGCCTTCAGGGTCGCGTAGTCGACACCTGCTCCTCCACCGCGACCCGGCGGTCTCCACGGCCTCCCGGATGTGGAAGCGCAGCCCTTCGGGCGGCACCAGCCCATCGATCAGATACGAGCGACGCAAGAGCTCGATCGCGCTCGTGCACACCGAGGTTCCGTCATCCCTCGGCGGCCGCGGGGTGGGTGGCATCCTGACCCGGCAGGCCGGAGACCAGACTGGTCCTGGACGGGCCCGAGCTCCGCGCGTACCCTGGTGTTGGTGCCCCTCCGTGGAGTTCCGTGGTGAGCACGTCCTTCGAGCGCCTGAGGGCGGCCCTCTCCGGCCGGTATGACGTCGAGCGAGAACTCGGCGGCGGGGGGATGGCTACGGTCTTCCTGGCTCGAGACCTCAAGCACGATCGAAACGTCGCGATCAAGGTCTTCCACCCCGAGTTGGCCGCGTCTCTGGGAACGGAGCGGTTTCTCCGGGAGATCAACGTCACCGCCGGCCTCGCCCATCCCCACATCCTGCCGCTGCACGACTCCGGGGAAATAGCGGGGTTTCTCTACTACGTCATGCCCTACGTAGAAGGGGAAACCCTCAGGCGGAGGCTCACCCGCGAGAAGCAGCTCCCGCTGGATGACGCCCTCCAGATCGGCCGCGAGGTGGCTGACGCGCTGAGCTACGCGCACAGCCGCGGGGTGATCCACCGCGACATCAAGCCGGAGAACATCTTGCTGCAGTCGGGGCACGCGGTGGTGGCCGATTTCGGGATTGCGCGGGCCATTGACCAGGCGGGTGGGGACAACCTCACGGGGACGGGGTTGGCGCTGGGGACCCCGGTGTACATATCCCCCGAGCAAGCGGTGGGGAATCGCGACCTGGACGGTCGGTCCGATCTCTACTCGCTGGGCTGCGTCTTGTACGAGATGTTGGCCGGGCAGCCGCCGTTCACGGGGCGGACGACGAAAAGCCTCGTCTATCAGCATCTCGCGGTCGAGCCGCAGACCATCACCAACATCCGGCCGTCGGTTCCGAGCTGGGTGGCGGCGGCACTGACGCGGAGCCTCGCGAAGACGCCAGCGGACCGGTTCGCGACGACGGCCGAGTTCGCGGGGGCGCTCGTGGCCGATGCGCATCCAGCAGCGACGCGCGCTACGACGCGCCCCCCAGACGCGACGCCCTCGATCGCGGTGCTGCCGTTCGCGAACATGAGCGGTGCCCGCGAGGATGACTTCCTCTGCGAGGGCCTGGCCGAGGAGATCATCAACGCCCTCGTGCAGATCTCCGGCCTGCGCGTGATCGCGCGCACCTCGTCGTTTGCGGTGGGGCGCCTGGGCGTCGACGTGTGCGAGGCCGGAGCCCGGCTCGGCGTCGAGAGCATCCTCGAGGGGAGCGTGCGCCGGGGTGGCTCCCGGGTGCGCATAACGACACAGCTCGTCTCCACCCGGGACGGGTCGCACCTGTGGAGCGAGCGCTATGACCGCGAGCTGGCCGACCTGCTCGTCCTCGAGGACGAGGTCGCGGCGGCCGTCGCCGAGCGTTTGCGCGGGGAGCTGGAAGGGAAGGGTGGCGAGCCACGGCGCCCGGCCGTGGATCGCGAGGCCTACACGGCATTCCTGGAGGGCCGACACCACTTCGCGCGGGGGACCTCGGAGGCCCTGGCGCAGGCGCACGCCTGCTACGCGCGCGCCCTCGAACGGGATCCGGCGTTCGCAGCCGCGTACGACGCAATGGCGGAGCTGCACTGGTTCCTGGGGTTCTTCGGCAACGTCCCACCGCGCGACGCGTTCTCCGCCGGCACCTGGTACGCGCTGCGGGCCATCGAGCTGGACGACACGTCGGCCGAGACCCACGCGCTCCTCGGCATGCTGCGAAAGGAGCTCGACTACGACTGGCCCGAGGTTGACCGCGAGCTGAGCCGCGCGCTGGAGCTGAACCGCGAGTCGCCGGTCGTGAAGCTGCGCTACGCCATCAGCGGCCTCCTGCCGCACGGCCGCATCGCCGAGGGGATGGCCGAGCTCGACGCCATCGTGCGGAGTGATCCGCTCTCAGTCCCCGCCCGCTGGTGGCTCGCCGTGATGTGCCTGCTGGCAGGGAGGGTGGACCGCCTGCACGACGAAGCGGGACACATGATCGCGCTCGATCCCCATCACTTCCTGGGCCATTGGGTGCTCGGCATCCACCGGGACCTGGTGGGGGCGCACACGGAGGCCGTTGCCGCACTGGAGAAGGCGCACGAGTTGTCGGGCGGCTCACCGTTCACGCTCGGATTCCTCGGCCTCATCAACGGGCGGGCCGGCCGCACCCACGCCACGCGCGCGCTGCTGCAGCACGCGGCCGAGGCCGCGAAGGCCGGCTACGTTCCACCGTCGACCTTCGCATTCGGCCACATCGGCCTGTGCGACTGGGATGCGGCGTTCGAGTGGCTCGGGCGGGCGATCGACGGCCGCGACCCGCTCGTCATGCCGATCAAGACCTATCCGTACCTGGAGCCGGTGCGCGGCGACCCGCGCTATCACGCACTGCTGCGCAAGATGAACCTCTGAAGTGCAACGCGCTCTGCCAGCCCGTCCACCGCCCGGCCTCCCGCCTGTCAATTCCACGTCCTCGCCCTCGATGGCGTCTTCAGCCAGCCCGACCCCGCGGACCCCACGGACGAGCTACGCTTCCATGAGGCTACCCTACTGACGCCCGAGCACTGGGGCGAAGTGGAGCGGACCGTCCAGCGCCGCGTCCTCCGTGCGTTCCGCCGACGCGGACTCCTGGAGGAGGACAGCGCCGCAGACATGCTCACCTGGCAGGCCAGCGGAGGATTCAGCGTCGATCGCTCCGTGCGCGTCGAGGGTGCCGACCGGGCCGGAGTGGAGGTACCGCCTCTCGGGGCCCGACCTCCAGGGCCGCACCGCCCTCGTCCTCTCGCCCTTCGAACTGCTGGAGCATCTCAGTAGCCTCGTCCCCCCCACCCCGCATTCACCGCCACCACTATCGCGGCGCCCTCGCGCCGCACGCCCGCCTCGGGGCCGCTGTCGTCGCCGCCGGCACAGCGGAGCCCGAAGAGGCCGAACACGCACGCCCCGTCCTCGGCCGCCCAGGAGAGGAAGCTCCCCGCGTAGACGGCGCCCGAGATGTGGCTGTGGAGGTCCCCGCCCTTCGGCCACGAGGAGAAGAACGGCGGACCTGGATACGCGGGGACGGAGGCTGATTCGCCCCATGGGGAGCGTCGTGGGGAAGGGGAACGTCCTGCCGTTCCCGAAGATATCAGTCCGTCTGCCGACCGTCCGCCCCTTTTCCACCACGGCCGGATCGCCCATCCTACGGGCGCATCGCCGTGGCACGGGGGTCGCCCTGCGGGTGAAACGCGGCGCCCGGTGGGTGCGGTTGGACGACGGGCGAATCACAGCCAGGGAGGGAGCGACATGTGGAAGAAGGACGAGGCGGCGCCCGGCACGGCGCGCCAGACGGAGGCCGCACCGCGCCCGGAGTCCCCCAGACGGGCGACCGCCGGAGCCGAACGGGCCACCATCGGTCCCTCGATCACGATCAAGGGCGAGGTGACGGGTGACGAGGACCTCCTCATCCAGGGGCGGGTGGAGGGGTCGGTCGAGCTCCATCTGCAGTCCGTCACCGTGGGAAGCGATGGGCGGGTGAAGGCGAACGTCACCGGGCGCGTCGTCACCGTGGAGGGAGAGGTCGAGGGCGACCTGCACGCGCAGGAGCAGGTCGTGCTGCGGAGCTCCGCCAGGGTGACGGGCGACATCACGGCGCCGCGGGTCGTGCTGGAGGACGGCGCCCGCTTCCGCGGTCTCGTGGACATGGGTGAGGGCGCCAAGGGCGCAGCGACAGCGAGCGGGACCTCCACCGCCGCCAGCGGTGAGACGGTCGGAAAGCCCGACCCGGAAGCGCCCAAGGCATCCACGGAGCCGGCGACGGCGTCGCGCGACGCGAACGGATCCCCCGCAACGGCGAAGTCGACCCCCGCAAAGGACAAGGACGCGTCCAGCACGGTGGAGGGGGCGGCTCCCTAGTGTCCTGGCTGGAGCGCATCCGACACGCGCGCCCTGAGGAGCCGAAGCCCGCGGAGACGTTCCCCGTCCCCCGGCCGCCCGTGGAACGGGCCGCTCCGGGCGTGGCCGCGCTCTTCGCCGGGCTCGGGCCGGGCGAGGGCCACTCGGTGCTGGATCTGGGGCCGGCCGCCGAGAGCCACCTGCGCCTGTACTGTGGCTTCGCCCGCCAGATACGCTTCGCGGACCTGCTCCCGCACCCGCCGAAGGGAGCCGCGCTCGTCTCGGCGCTCAAGGCGCTCCCTCCCAACCCCCGGCTTCCCTACGACCTCGTGCTGGCATGGAACCTCCTGGATCGACTCGACCTCGAGGAACGCTCCCTGCTGATCGAAAGGCTCGCCGAGATCACCGCGCCGGACGCACGCCTCTACATCGTCGTCGATGCCTCGGGCGAGCCCACCACGCAGCCGTTGCGCTACACCCTCCTCGACGTCGACCGCATCACCCAGCGCGCCGTGGGCCGCCCCGAGCCCGCGCAACGCCAGCTCCTCCCCGCCCAGGTTGAACGCCTTTTGGCGCCGTTCGAGGTCGTGCACGCGTTCACCCTGCGCCTGGGCCTCAGGGAATACGTCGCCGTGAAGGGCGGCGAGGACGCGCTTCGGGCCCAGCACCGCGGGTCGGCCCAGGCACGCCGTCACGAGGCGCTGCCCCGCTGACGACGGGCCTCTCCGGCCGCCGGCCGGGGGCGTTCCCGGACGACATGGCGGCCAGAATAGGCGCGCGCATGCTCAGCCTGACCCTCGCCGGACGCAAGCTGGGCGCATTCACGAAGTACCCGGGCCTCGAGCCCGAGGCCGCGTTCAACGGCGGCAGCCGAGGCGGAAGCTACTCGCTCTGAAAGCAGGACGTGCTGCCGCGGCTCGCGCAGTCCGTCGCCACCCTCCACGCAGGCGTCCAGCACGGCCGGGTCCTCCTTCGCGAGGGCCCGGCCACTCCGCAGGCTGGAGTGCACGCCGCGGCCACCGGCCGGATCGCCGCCCCCCTCCCCCTTTCCCCCCGCCCCGGCATCCTGCATCGTTCCGGCACCGGAGCCCCACGACCCTGCGGATTCAACGTGACCCACGTCCCTCCCTTCCGTCCGGATCGACGCCTCTTCCCCTTCGAGTCGAGGTGGTTCGAGAGCCCCGTCGGCCCCGTGCATTACCTGGACGAGGGAGCCGGTGCGCCCATACTCTTCCTGCACGGCAATCCGACGTGGAGCTTTCTCTACCGCGGGATCGTCATCCGGCTGCGCAAGAGCTTCCGGTGCATCGCGGTGGACTATCCCGGCTTCGGCCTGTCCACCCACCCGGAGGACTACGGGTACACGCCCGCCGAGCACGCAGACGTCGTGGGGGCGCTCGTCCGGCATCTGGGGCTCGAGAACCTGACGATCATGGGCCACGACTGGGGCGGCCCGATCGGCATGCGGGTGGCGCTCGACGAGCTCACGCGCCTGCGCGCGCTGGTGATGGGCAACACGTGGTACTGGCCCGTGGACTCCTGGCAGCTCAAGGTGGCGGGCTACGTGCTGAGCAGCGCTCCGATGCAGACGCAGATCCTCAAGCGCAACCTCTTCGTCGAGAAGCTCATGCCCCTCGGCGTGAAGTACCCCATGGCCGAGGAGGTGCTGCACCACTACCGCGAGGCCTTGCCGACACCGACGAGCCGCGTCGGCGTGGCGGAGCTCTCCCGTCAGCTGATGGCGGCGAGCCTCTGGCTGGGCGACCTCGCGGACGAGGTGCGGGACGGGCTGTCCAACGTCCCGCTCCTCCTCACGTGGGGGATCGAGGACGTGGCGTTCCCGCATCACCTCATGGAGCGTTTTCGTGAGGACTTCCGGCTCAGCACGATCCGGCGCCTCGACGCGAAGCACTTCATCCAGGAGGACGCGCCCGCCGAGATCTCGGAGGCCATCGCGGGCTTTCTGTCCGCATCCCGGGTGACGGCCGGATGACGGTCCTCGCGGTCGCCCTGGGCGGAGCGCTCGGCGCGGTCGCGCGCTACCTGGCCTCGGGGTGGATCCAGGACGCGAGCCGCAGCTTCTTCCCCTGGGGCACCCTGTGGGTCAACGTCGCCGGGTCCCTCCTGCTCGGCTTCGCCCTGGTCTGGCTCCAGGGCACCGTGGCCTCCGCCGAAGTACGCGCGCTCGTCACGATCGGGTTCCTGGGCTCGTTCACCACCTTCAGCACGTTCAGCTACGAGACCATGGCCATGCTCCGCGACGGGGAGTGGTGGCGCGCGGGGGGCTACACGGCGGGAAGTCTGGCGCTCGGGCTGGTAGCCGTGGCGGCCGGGGCGGCCATCGCCTCGGGCGTGCTTCGCACCTGGAGCGGATGAGGATAGAGCCATGACGGAGCGGTTCGAGGGCGAGCGGACGCTCATGCGCATCTTCCTGGGGGAGAGCGATCGCTGCCCCTCCGGTCCGCACAAGGGGCTGCCGCTCTACGAAGCGATCCTCCTGACGCTGAGGGAGGAGGGATGCGCCGGGGCGACGGTGGTCCGGGCCATCGCGGGCTTCGGTCTGAGCGCACGCCTGCACACCGGGAAGGTCCTGCGGCTGTCCAGCGACCTCCCGGTCATCGTGGAGGTCGTGGACGACGACGCCACCCTTCATCGTATCCTCCCGGTGCTCGACGGGATGATGGGCGGTGGGCTCGTCACGCTCGAGCGCGCGCACGTGGTGATGTACCGCCCCGGAACGTAGAAAAACGCAAGAATCAGAAAGGTTGTGCGGGGGTGGGAGGCGTGCCTAGCGTTGAAATACCTCCTCTCTCACCCCCCAGAGAGACCTTATGGTCTACGACATCCCGGACCGGGGCCACGCCGCGGTACGCACGTCGGCGCTCAGGGTAGGTGTCAGCTACCTGCTCGCGGGCATCGCGTGGATCCTGCTGTCCGACCGCGTCCTGGCGGCCGTGGTTCAAGACCCCGGACTTCTGTCCAACCTGCAGACGCTCAAGGGCTGGTTCTTCGTGGCCGCCAGCGCCGGCTTCATCTGGTGGCTCGTCCAACGCGAGGTGCGGCGCCTCCAGCGGTCCGAGGCCCATCTGGCCGCCTTCGGGGAGCAGAGCATCGCGGGCACCTACGTGATCGTCGATGGCCGGCTGGTCCACGCCAACGGGCGTTTCGCCGACATCTTCGGGCACCCCCTGCGGCGGCTGGAGGAGATGCCGGCGCTCGAGCTGGTGGTCGAGGAGGATCGTGAGCGGCTGCGCCGTTCGCTGCTGGAGGACGAGGGAGACGGCCTGCTTCTCGCCACACACCGCTTCACGGGGCTCTGCGCCGACGGATCCACGGCCGACCTCGAGGTCTTCGGGTGCGCCGTGGAGTGGGACGGGAAGCGCGCGGTGGCCGGTCTCGTCCTGGACGTGACCGAGCGGGTGCGGCTCGAGGAGAAGCTCCGCCAAGCGGCCCGCGTGGACGCTCTGGGGAACCTCACGGGTGCGGTCGCGCACGACTTCAACAACTTCCTGACCGGAATCCTCGGGAACCTGGACCTCATGCTGTCCGATCCCGCAGGTGGGTCGCCGGAGCTGCGCGCGAACCTCGAGCTGGTCCGTGACTCGGCGGCGCGTGCCGCGTCGCTGACCGGTCAGCTCCTGACGTTCGGCCGCGGGCGGGTCTTCCACCACCGCCCCATCGATCCGAACCGGCACCTGCAGGAGCTGGCCGGGTTCCTGCAGAGCCTCTGCCAGGGCGGCCAGAAGCTCGCGCTCGACCTCGCGGAGGACTTGCCGCCGGTCGTGCTCGACCCGGTGGCCCTGGATCAGCTCGTGGTGAACCTCTTCGTGAACGCGAAGGACGCTGTGGGGAGCCAGGGGACGATCACGATCCGGACGCGGTCGGACCGCGCCACGGATGCTCTTCCGGAGGTACACCTCGAGGTGGTCGACGACGGTGTGGGCATTCCGCCCTCGGACCTGTCGCGGATCTTCGAGCCGTTCTTCACGACGAAGGAGCGAGGCACCGGGCTGGGCCTCGCCACCGTCCGCGGGATCGTGGACGAGGTCCGGGGTCACCTGGCCGTGGACAGTGAAGCCGGCCGCGGTACCACGGTGCGTGCGAGCTTCGCCGCCGCAGCCGGCGCGGTCTCGGAGCGCTCGAGATCGACGCCCGCCGCGACGGTGACGGCCCTCGCCTCGCCGCCGGCCACCATCCTGGTCGTCGACGACGACGACGCGGTGCGGAAGGTCATGAGCGCGGCCCTCAAACGGGTCGGTCACCGAGCGCTCGTCGCCTCGACGGCCGCGGAGGCAGAGAGCACGCTCCTCGCCGCCCGTGGAGAGGTCGACCTCGTGATCTCCGACGTGAACCTCCCGGACGTCAGCGGCCCGGAGCTCGTGACCGCGATCCGCCGCGAGCACCCCGGGCTGAGGGTGCTCTTCATTTCCGGGTGCAGGCCGACGGAGACGAGCGAGCACTTCGAGCTCCTTAACGCCTCGCCGTTCCTGGACAAACCATTCTCGCTCGAAGACCTTCGGAGCGCGGTCGCCGAAGCGCTGGGGTCCGCCGAGCCGAGACCAGAGAGCTCGGCGATGTGAGAGACCCCTGGGGCGTCCGTCCCACCCATCGAGGAGACGAGCGCCGTGTCCAGAGCTTCGCTGTGCATCCCCTTCGTGTTCGCGAGCCACCTCGCGGTGGCTCCCTCCCCCGCTGAGGCCCGGCAGGCGGCACGCGACACGTTGCCGGTCCCGGACACCGTCCGGTTCGAGAGCCGTCACTCCGGCGTCTTCTACGGCAGCCGCATCTCCTACCGCGCGGTGGTGAGCGACATCCGGCTGAAGCGGGACGACGGCTCGCCCTTCGCCGACCTGTTCACGACCGCCTACCTGCGGGAGGACGTGACGGATCAGGCCTCCCGACCGGTGACGTTCGTGTTCAACGGCGGCCCCGGCTCGGCGTCCATCTGGCTGCACATGGGGCTGTTCGGGCCCAAGCGCGTGGTGGTGCCGAGCGACGCCGAGCATCCCGGCAATCCGCCCTACCCACTGGTCGACAACGAGCTCAGCC
Organism: uncultured Gemmatimonadaceae bacterium; assembly: GCA_964591135.1. Lineage (GTDB taxonomy): Bacteria > Gemmatimonadota > Gemmatimonadetes > Longimicrobiales > Gaopeijiaceae > SZUA-318. The sequence goes on from CAZPZU010000008.1 coordinate 64,495, forward strand.
CGCTCGACCTCACCGACCTGGTGTTCATCGACCCGACCGGAACGGGCTTCAGCCGCCTGGTGGGCGACGGGAAGCCGGAGGACGTGTGGGGGCTGCGTGAAGACGCGCGCAGCGTCGCCACGCTCATCCGGGAATGGATCCGCCGCAACGACCGATGGGCGTCGCCGGTGTTCCTGGCGGGAGAGAGCTTCGGGACGACGCGGGCGGCCGCGCTGCTCCCGGAGCTGATGGACGGGCCGGAGCCCATCGCGGTGAGCGGCGTGGTGATGATCTCGCAGGCGCTGGACTATCAGGGCAGCACACCCACGGCCGACAACCTCACGTCCTTCGTCACGTACCTCCCCACCATGGCCGCGACGGCCTGGTACCACGGGAAGGTCGATCGGGCCGGCCGCACCCTCGAGGAGTTCCTGGACGAGGTGCGGGCGTTCACGGTGGACACGTACCTCCCCGCCCTCTTCCGCGGAAGCCGGCTCGACTCGGCCACCGTGCGCTCCGTGGCCGAGAAGTACGCCGGCTACACCGGGCTCGACCTCGACTACGTGCTGCGCTCCCGCCTGCGCGTACCGGCCGGCCGCTTCCTCAAGGAGCTGCTGCGGGACCGGGGGGTGGCCATCGGGCGCCTCGACGGGCGGTACGTCGCGGACGACATCGACGATGAAGCCGACCGGCCAGCGTTCGACGCCGCGAGCGCGGCGATCTCCGCGCCCTACAGCACGGCGTTCCACCACTACCTCGCCACGGATCTGGGCGTCACGCTCGACCGGCCGTACTGGGTGTCCGGGCCGGACATCCAGTGGATGTGGAATCGTGGGGGCCGTGGGGGCTACGCGGAGCCGTCGTACGTGGACACGGCCGGGGACCTGGCGTGGGCGATGAGCTACGATCCGAAGCTCCGCGTCCTCCTCGCGTCGGGATACTACGACTACGCCACGCCCTTCTTCGACGGCGAGTATACGTTCGCCCGCCACGGCATCGACCTCGTCCGCGTGACGACCAGGTATTACGAGGCGGGACACATGATGTACCTGCACGGCCCGTCCTACGAGCGCGTGGCGACCGATATCCACGCCTTCCTCACCTCGGTGCTGGGCGGAGCCTGACCGCTCCGAGAGACGGCGGAGCTCGGCGCCGAAGCGGGGGGCGCGACGTGCGGATCCGCCGTCGCGCCCCCGCGAGCGCTCAGAACGCCCTGGTGAGGGAAGCCATCCCCTGCGTGACCTCGGTGCGGGTGCCCGAGCCGCAGGGCAGCGCCCGCCGCGCCCGGAGCATCACGCCCGCAAGGGCGTCCCCGCCGTCCTGGAGCTGGAAGCTCGAGCTGGAAAAGCCGGTGCAGTTCTCCTGCCGCAACCCGGTGCTCCACACGAACTCGCCGGCGTCGTCGATCTCCCCCGAGACCGGGTAGGTCACGCTGCCGACCCGGAGCTCACCCGAGACCGACGAGCCGGCCTGATCGAGGACCATGCGGACGGCGGTTCCGCTCCACTCTCCGCTCCAGGTCCCGCCCACCGAGGGGCCGGACGGACCGGTCGGGGAGTCGGAGCAGGCGATCGTTCCCGCCACCAGCAGCGCAGCTCCGAGCGCACGACCGAGGGTAAGCGTCCTCATGGTTCCATCTCCTCGTTGGTGGGGCGCGTCTTCGGCCCCTTCACGAGGAAGAGCGTGAGAACGGACGGGATTCCCTCATGGGTGTCGTTCGAGGCCCCGCGTCGGACCGAAGCCGGTCCGCCCCCCGGCCCACGCCGGGACCGGGCAGCCGGGCGCTATTGGCTCGGGCCGAGGAGTTCCGCCGCCGTCGAGCGGTCGATGCCGAGCCCGTCCCGGACGAGCTCCAACACCGCCTCCTCCTGACGGACCATCCCATCGACCCGCGCCAGGTCGACCGCCATGCGGAACGCGTCCGTGCGCAGCTCGGACGAGAGCGTTCCCGCGATCATCCCGACGGCCTCGGAAACCCCCTCGTCCGTGACGCGGCCGTCGTCGATGGGAAACGAATCATGCATCTGATCGGTGGTCTCCTTGACCAGCGTCGCGAACGCCTCCCCGTCCAGGTCACCGAACACGGTGTGGGCGGACAGGCGCTCGAACAGGAACCTGCGTTCCTCGAACGTGCCGACCCTGTCCGCCCCGAGCACGAGGACGGCCAGGGCTGCGAACGCGTCGGCGGGGGTCTCGATCTTCATGGCGCTTCTCTCCGGCTATCGGCGGGAAACCAAGGCGGGTCGCCTGGACAGAATAGCGGACGAGGCCACTGCGCACTACGAGGTGCCGGCGGACGGCGGCGGGTCGCCCGACGGCCCGGCCCACCGCGCCAGGTAGCGGTCGAGGCGCACCTTCCGCCGCGTGGATGCCGAGCTCATGGATCGGACCTTCCCGTACACCGCGCGCTCCGGCCACCCCCGATCGAAGCGGCCGAGCACCCAGAAGATCCCGCTGACCGAGTTCGGATCCCGTCCGTCGACGGCGTACCTGTTGTTGAGGTCGAGCATCACGTCGAGCGCCTCCCGTGGATGCTGGGTCCACTCGAGGATCTTCTTGCCCCAGAGCATCCGCAGGTAGTTGTGGATGACGCCCTCCGTCCTGAGCTGGCGCTGGGCGGCGTTCCACAGCTCGTCGTGGGTCGCCCCGTCGCGGAGCTCCTCGTACGTGTAGACGTGCTCCCTGGGGTCCGCGGCGTGCTCCGCGAGCGTCTCGCGCGCCCACGCGGGGAGCGTCTCGTAGCGCTCGTGGTCGGGAACGTGAAAGCAGAACCCGAAGCCGAGCTCCCTCCATGTGACCAACTCGTCCAGGAAGGCCTCGGCCTGTGGGGACGCGCCCCACCATCCTTCGCGCCTCCCGTCGGTGCGCGGCCCGAGCCGCGCGGGGCTCCATCCCTCACGGCGCAGCACCGCGTCCACGACTTCGTGCGCGGACAGGTGTCCCCAGTGCAGATGGGGACTCAGGCTGCTCGCCGCGTCCGCGTCGGGGTGGTTCCGCTCCTCGCCATACCGGTCGAGGCCGTGGTCGAGGAAGGCGCGGAGCCGCGCGCGACCCGCCGACGGTCCCGCCGGCGTGGCCACGGGTGGGACGTCGTGGTCGATGGGAAGGCGTCCCAGCGCCTCTTCGGTCCCGGCCAGCAGCGGCCCGGAAGCCGCCGGCCAGCGCGCCGCCGCGTCCGCGGGCATCCCCTCCGACGCGGGGAACCCACCCTCGTCGAGCGGCGACGGCGCGGGTTGATCCAGCAGGTGGGCGGCCAGGTTCTTCTGCAGGAACCTGCGGAAGTGGTACGCGGCCGAGAACGGGCCGGGGGCGGCGGCGAGGGGCAAGAGGCCGTTGGAATCCACGGACTCGAGGCGGACGGGAAGACGTCCGGCCAGCGCACGCTGCATCCGGGGGATGAAGAAGGTGGGGTAGACGTCGGTGACCACGACGCACGCGGCGCGGGCCAGAGCCTCCACCAGCCCACGCCCCGCCCCCTTCTCCGGCTCCACGTAGGGGTGATAGGCGACGGGGCTGCCCCGCAGGGCGCTTGCGTGCTCGAGCATGCCCGCGAGCGCGAAGGCGTGATGGCGGTCGGACGCCCACGGGTAGCCGGCGCGGAGCGCCTCCAGCACGATCAGAGGGCGTTGCAGCGCCCGTGCGTGGTCGACGGCGCGATCGAGGGCGAAGTTCCAGCCCAACCGGCGGCTCGACACCATCCAGTACAGGACGTGCGCACCGTCCTTCCGGAGGGGCGCGGCGTTGAGCGCGTGGACGCGGAGGGCTGGCACGGAGTCCATGGGCGCCCCCGTACCCCGTGGGACGTCGGGGCGTTTCGGGGGGGGAACGCCGCCGTCGCGGAGCGCGCCGTGGGACGAGGAGGGGATCCCGCGCCGGCCGACGCTTCCGGCCGGCGCGGGACGCGCATCACGGGCTGGTACGACCCGGCGGAAGCAAGGGGCAGAGAAGGAACGCGTCGCCATCGTTCTGGATGCCGTCGCCGTTGGCGTCCACCCACCAACGACCGCCCAGATAGCCGGGATCGCCCGGGCCGAACTCGGTCACGCTGGGACTACCGTCGGCCTGGGGCTCGAGCTTCTGGAACCGCCCGTGCATGGGCAGGCTCGATGCCGACACGAACGTGTCGTAGTAGAGCCCCTGGCCGCTGACGTACACCACGCCCGGACTGGCGGCACGTCCGCCCTTGGCGGTCTTCGAGAGCTGCACGGGCGGCGTGGCCTGCAGCGGCGCGAGGGGTTGCGCCGTGTCCTGGGTACAGGCCATCAGCAGCACGAACGGCGCGAGCAGGAACGAGGTTCTCCGGGTCATGGGTCATCCTCCGTCGGGGGTGAGCGCTTCGTCTGTCCGGCTCAAGCCGGACATGTGAAGGTCCCGGAGTCGCAAGCGGCGTTCCGATGGCGCACCGCGAGCCGTGCATCCGCCGATGTCGTTGTGGGAGAACGGACTCGGGCCCGCCCGGGATTCGGGTTCCGGACGACGGGGGCGTTCCATTCCGGGGCTTGGAACGTTGCAAGCGACCGGGAATGGAACGCGGCGAGGCTCCCAGCGGGACGAGCGCACGCGGCGACCCGCGTGCCTACCTCGCCGTCGTCGTGTCGCCCCGCTGATTCCGGATCCGTGCCAATTCGTCCTCGAGGCTCACGACGTCGGGATGGTCCACCGGGAGCTTCCGCCGCCGGATGGTCAGTGCCCGCTGAAGGAGCGAGTCCGCCCGATCGATCTCGCCCTGCCGCGCCAGGACGGTACCCAGGTCTCGAAGGCTCGCGGCCACTTCCAGGGCGTCGGGCTCGTAGAGCGAATCCCTGAGCGCCATGCCGCGCTCCAGGACCGCCCGCGCGCTGTCCGTGGCGCCCAGGTTCGCGTACGCCGCACCGACGGTGCTGAGCACCATGGCCCGCACTTCGGGCTGATCGGCAAACTCGTCCCCCAGGCCCGCCGCTCCCCGCTCCAACACCTCGAGCGCGGTCGGGCCCGCGCTGCTCACCGCCGACGGCTCACGCACACGGAAGGCATCGGTGATGAAGCTCAGCGTGGCGGCGGCGCGGGCTGCCTCCTGGCGGGCGAGATCCCGCTCGTCGGCCAACCGGCCGAGTAGGATCCCCGTCTGTCCAAGGACGAGGACCGCCACCGTCGTACCTCCCAGCACCGCGGCCCGGTTGCGGCCCACGAACTTGGCGGTCCGGTAGCGCCACGTGAGCGGCCGCGCCGTGACGGGCTGGCCGGTGAGGTATCGACGCAGGTCCTCGGCTAGCGCCTGCACCGAGTCGTACCGCTCGCGCACCTCGCGACGCAGCGCCTTGAGGACGATCGTGTCCAGGTCGCCCTTGAGGCGACCTTCCCCCGAGGCGACGCTGGGGGCCGTGGGATCCCCTGAGAGCACCCGGCGCATGAGGTCGACGGGACCGGCATCGGCGCTCTCCCCGGTGTCGGGTCCGTCGTGGGGGAACACGCCGGTCAGGAGCCGGTAGAGCACGACGCCCAGCGAGTAGACGTCCGACGGCGTCGCGATCCGGTCACCCGTGAGCTGCTCGGGCGAGGCGAAGCGGGGCGTCATGACCCGGCTCTGGGTGAGCACGGTCGGTTCGCTCTCCGCGAGCTCGTCCGGATCCACCAGCTTCGCGATGCCGAAGTCCAGCAACTTGAGCACGCCCTCGTCCGTCACCAGGACGTTCGACGGCTTCAGGTCGCGGTGGACCACCAGGTTGCGATGGGCGTACTGGACGGCGTCGCACAGCGTGACGAAGAGCCGGATGCGCGCCTCGAGGCCGAGCCCGTTCTCCTCGCAGTAGCGATCGATGGGGATGCCGTCCACGTACTCCATGATCACGTACGGGACGCCGTCCGAGGTGGCGCCCCCGTCCAGCAAACGCGCGATGTTCGGGTGTTCGAGGCCGGCCAGGATGCGCCGCTCGTTGCGGAAGCGGGCCATCGCCTTGCGGCTGAAGAGCGCTCCGGGCAGGACCTTGACCGCCACCGTGTGCTTGAAGTCGTCGCGGTCACGGACCGCCCGGTAGACGACACCCATCCCACCGCGCCCGATCACCTCCACAAGGCGGTAGGCCCCGAGGCGCTGCCCGACGGTCGCGCTGCCACCGCTCCACAGCCGGTCGGCGGCGCGGCCCACCGCCCCGATGCGGCTGGACATGTCGGCATCGGCCGCCGCCAGGAGGCTCTCCACCTCCCGCCGAAGCGCGTCGTCCTCTCCGCAGGCCCTGGCCAGGAAGGCGGCCCGCTCGTGAGCGGGCCGCCTCGAGGCCTGGTCGAAGAGGGCGTCCACCCGCGCCCAGCGGTCAGGGTCCATGGGCTTGGACATGCAACCTCCTCCAGCGGTGGAACGCCCTCTTCTTCGTCGTCAGTCGACCTTCAGCGCGTCGATCATGATGTCCGGCAGACGCTCGAGAAGCGAGGCCACCGTCAGGGCCGGGATGCTCCCGGCCTCGTGACGCCGTCCGTCGATCGTGACGTACAGGTCGAACTCGGCGGGGTCCGCGTCGTGCCGGCACACAACACCCAGCTCGTCGATGCCACGGATCTGGATGACGCCGTCCCTGATGTCATCGCGCACCTGCTCGAAGAGCGCCTTATCGTCCACCTGGTCGTAGATCTGCTTCATGCTGATCCGCCGGTTCGACGTTTCTTCGATGTACTTCACGTTGTTCGCCGCCTCGATGAGCTTGGCCGCCTGCGCGTCCGACAGGATGCGAATCGTGACCGTACGCGAGTACAGCGTGCCGACGATGGGCGCCGTGTACTTGTAGGTCGTCTTGAAGATCTTCTTCGCCGCCACGCCCCGGAGCGCGGCCTCGATGGCGTCGCGCGACTGCTGGTTGTCGCGGATGTCCTGCGCCGCGGCCTTCAGCGCGTCGAGCTGCCGATAGTATGGCGCCGCCGCCGCGTTCATGTGATTGCGGAAGCTGCCGTACCACACCTTGCCCTTCTGGCCCGCGATCGCGGAAGCGACCTGTTTCTGCAGCTCCGCCTTGGCGCGGTCGGCGATGCCCGGCAGCGAGGAGCGCAGTCCCCGCAAGCTCAACTCGAACTCGTAGTCCTGCGTGGCCTTCTCCAGATTCTCCCACGCCTTCTGCGCCTCGTCGATGCGCGGCATCACCTCCTGGTTCACCTGGTCCGCGACGGCGTCGAGGAGCGACTGCGGCGGCTGCACGTAGAGGGTCGTCGCGTCGCGCGTGACCACGCCGCCCACGGCCAGCGTGTCGGCGGCCGCGTGGAGGCTGCCCTGGAGCGTCATCGCGTCGGGCCGCAGCTCGAACGAGCCCGCCATGCTCTGCCGCCCGTCCGGGAAGTCCCATCCGTACTCGCCCTGCAGCCCGACCTCGAAGTCCCCGTCGCTCTTCACGAAGCCGTGGACGTCTAGCTCGGTGACCGGCCGCGCCGGGATGAACGCGGGCCACCACGAGTAGTCCTGCGTCGTGCGGCCGCGCACATACGCATGACCCTGGAAGACTTCGTCCGTGCTCAGCTCACCCCACACGCCGCCGCTCGCGGCGGCCAGCGGCAGGTCGATCCCGGCGATGTCCTTCATGAAGAGGTCGAGGCTGGCCGTGCCATTGAAGCCGGCCTGATAGCCCCGACGCAGGTCGGAGGAGAAGGGGTCCTCCTCGACCATGTGGACTTCCGTGTAGTTGTTGTCCACGAGCTGGCCCTCGACCGAGACGACCTTGAGGACCGTGAACGAGCCCACGCGCGTGCTGCCGCCCTCGAAGGCGCCCAGGTCCCGCACCGGGTTCGCCGGCCGGAAGGGGATACGCTGGTGCAGCGACCAGCCGACCCCCGACGAGCCGATCAGATCCTGGCTGCCGAACGTGTAGTACATGGGATCGGTGTAGTCGACCACCATCAGGATGCGGCCGCCGAGGGGCGCCCTGACCGCGATCGGCTTCACCGCATCGTCTCCCGTGTCGCCCGTGGCCACGTTCATCTGCAGGCTCACGCCGATGTCGTACACGAAGTAGTCGGTGTCGTCCTCGAGCAGGATCCCGAGATCTCCCTGCTCGTTGAGGTATCGGCCGGTGTAGAGGCCGACCCGTGCCCGCACGGGGTTCTCGAAGGAGACGCGCTCGTGGGGCGACGGGATCTCGACCTCGCCTTCGAGGCCGGTGACCCGACCGCTGGCGTCGAAGCGCACCTGCACGTCGGCGTTGTGGAAGACCACCTGGCTGCTGTCGCTGGTGGCCATGGCGAGCTCGCCGTCCACGATGAAGCCGTCGTCGGTCTGAGTGACGTTGCCGCTCGGCTTCAAGTCGCTGCGGCTGATGCTCGTGGGTGGGAGGTTCTTGGGCGGACCGTCGGGCCCCGGGTCCACACTCGGCCCTGTGGGGCTCTCTCCGCAGGCGGCCAGGGCGCTCAGGCAGAGGACGACGGCGCCGCGGAGAAGGTGATTCCGTTGGGGCAGGTTCAACGTGTTCATGATCGCTCCTGGGATGGACCGACCGGGGTCGGTCGTTCTTGCTCTCATCCCGTAGAGCGGAGCGAGCGTCCGGATTCCCTCAGCCGAGCTCGCGGGCCAGCCACGCCTTGGCCAGGCGCAGGTCCCGGTCCACCGTGGCGGGCGAGATCCCCAGCGCCGCGGCCGTCTCGTCGTAGGTGAGGCCGCCGAAGATGTGGGCCTCGATCACGCGGGCCTTGCGCTCATCCTGTCGCTCGAGCGCCTGGAGCGCCTCGTGCAGCGCGAGAATCTCGGCGTCCTCGCCGCCGTCCGCGAGCTCGACGGTGAGATCGTCGAGGGGCACCGCCTGCGCGCCGCCTCCCCGTTTGTCGGCCAACCTCGCGCGGGCGTAGTCCACGAGGATCCGGCGCATGGTGCGGGCGGCCAGCGCGAAGAAGTGCGCGCGGTTCTGCATGGGGAGGTCGGCCTCCGCCATGCGGGCGTAGGCCTCGTGCACCAGCGCCGTGGTCTGGAGCGTGTGGCCGGTCCGCTCCCCGGCGAGGCGCCGGTGGGCGACGCGGCGGAGCTCTTCGTAGACCAGCGGCATCAGTCGGTCCAGCGCGCCCGTGTCCCCGTCGGTGCAGCGCCGGAGGAGCGCGGTGACCTCGGCGGGCGAGGCGGGGCGGTCCGGCCGATCCGGGGCAGGGTCGGGGGTCATGTCCGAACCTGGCACGGCAGCCCGGCGTTCGTCCAGCCTGCGGGCGCCTCGGTTCCCCCGAGCAGCTCAGCCGGGGGAGGAGAGCGTCACCGGATCACGTCCATCAGGATGTCGTGGATGATGCCGGTGGCCACCTCCACCAGCAGGACGTCCAGGCCGACCTCGACGACCTGGTATCCTGCGGGCACCGCGATCATCGACCCCAACTCGCTCGGCGCCGCCTTCTTCGCGATGCCGGGGGGCAGGGGCTTGCCGCGCGAGAGCTTCTTGCGGATCCCCGGCGGCAGCGCCTCCAGGTCCGTCCGCGGGTGCGCGGCGTAGTAGGTCCGGATGCTCTCCCGCTGGCCGACGGACAGCGCGACCCCCGCGCTGATCTCGATGGCCGAGACGTTGCGCCGCTGCGCCTGCGCCCGTCCCGGGACGAGGAGGAGGATCGCGGCGAAGAGGGCTCCGACGAAGAGACGGCGGTGTTTCGCGATATGCATGGGGCGGTCTCCGTTTCGGATCACGAGGTCTCCGCTGCTGCAACCCCCGTGCCCCGGACGTGCCCCAGGGGCACAGTGTCGGCATGCCTGTGTAACATATAGTCGGACTGGCGCTTATGGACGTAGGAGCCCCCGGGTTGCGATGCGCCTGGGAGGGAGACACGGGCCGCGACCGGCTCGGAGCGACGCCGCCCGACAGATTGTGCCCGCCCCTCTACGCGCCCTCACCCTCCAACGGTCCCAGCGGCCGGTATCCCCTGCGGTGGTAGACGAGGGGGTGGTTGCCGCTTCCTTCCTGTACGGCCTCCACACGCGCCACGACCAGGCGGCTACCGCCGCCGGCGGGGTGGACGTCCACCACCGTGCACACCAGCGACGCCACGGCACCGTCGACCACCGGATCCCCCGCGGGCGTGAAGGGAGAAGGTCCGACGGGAAACGAATCCGCGAACGTCGACGCGACCCGCCCCTGGCCCTCCGACAGGAGACTCACCACGACGGGGGCCCCCACCTCCAGCCAGGGGAGCACCTGCGCGCTCGCTCCGAGGGCCACGGCCACCAACGGTGGATAGGCCGACACGGGAATGAACGAGGTGACCGTCGTGGCGTGGACGTCCGTCCCGTCGCGCACGGCGACGATCGTGACCGTGGTCGCCCAGTGGGAGAGCGCCTCCCGGAAGACGTTCGGATCGACCCCCGATCGTTCTTCGTCCTCTCCTCTGCGGAGATCGATGCGGGGCTCGATGGGGTGGCGGTCCATGGCAGGAGCGAACCCGCCCGGACGCCGCGGGTTCCTTGGGGGGACGACCCCGCTGACGCCGCGCCGCCGAAGCACGGGCGCGGCGATCGACTGGATTCCGATGGCTTCGGTCGGACAGCGAACGGTTCCGTCGGGCGGGACGTCCGCGGGCTACCGATCCGCGTCCAGCACCGCCTCGGCGGCCCGCCTTCCCGAGAGGAGGGCGCCCTGGATGGCGCCGAACACCGTATAGTCGCCGGCGACCACGAGCCCGTCGGGCCTGCGCGCCGCCGTTTCGGGGACGAGGCTCCCGGGACCGTTGTGGGGGAGCGCATGCGGGATCCGGTAGGTCCTCAGGTGCTCCCACCGGTCCACGGCCGCGCCGAACCACCGCCGCAGCTGACCGGGCACGGCCTCGCGGAAGGCTGCGGGGTCGGCGGCGGCGGCGTCCACCCCGGACACCGAAACCAGGTGGGCGCCGTCCGGCGCGTACGCGGGCGCCACGTTGCTCACCACGGCCATATGGTTGACGGGCCCCGAGCCCTCGCCGTCGAGCACGAGGAGGCGATCGTCCACGGGCGCGGTGGGAGCCGCGTAGTAGGAGGTCACCGCGGCCTTGAAGGACGGCGGGCGGGTGCCGAGGAGGCGGGCGGCCTCCCCTCCGTCCACCGCCAGCACCACCTGCGCGGCGGAGACCCGGGTGCCGTCCACGAGGCGTACGCCGTTGGGGGCCGCCTCGGCGACCGGTGCGCTCAACCGGATCCGGTCCCCCAGGTTCTTCGCCAGGAGCTCCGGGAGACTCTGCATCCCCTGGGCGGGGAGCGCGGCGTCCCCGACGGCGAAGCAGCGGAAGTAGTAGCGGAAGAGGGACGACGAGGTCTCCAGCTCCCGTTCCAGGAAGACGCCCCCCAGGAAGGGGCGGAAGAAGGTGTCGACGAAGCCGTGGGAGAATCCGTGGGCCTTGAGCTCTTCTCTGGTGGTGCGCTCCGGTCCCCGGAAGCACGCCTCGGCGGGCCGGGCGACGAGCGCGCGGCGCAGCGCCGCCACTTTCATCTTGTCCGCCAGGCTTCCCACCCGCGCTCCGAGCGACGCCAACGCGCTCCCCGGCTCCCGGAACGGGTCGCGGATCCGCTCCAGGCTCCGTCCGGTCCACACCATGCCGCCCGGCCTGAACGGCTGGAGATCGAGGGCGCCGAGATCCACCTGGGCGCGGACCTCCTCGTACGCGGTCAGGAGCACCTGGAATCCCCGGTCGAGCCTGAAGCCCTCGACGACGTCCGTGCGCACGCGACCACCCACCCCGTCCGAGGCCTCGAGCACGCGCACGTCCACGCCCTCCTGCTCCAGGATGCGCGCGCAGGAGAGCCCGCTCAGCCCGGCTCCGACGACCAGCACCTCGGAGCGGGCGCTCATCGCTCGGGAGCCGCGCGCGCCGGGAGGTCCGCGGGATCGTGCGTCGTCTTCATGAGCTCCATGTGCCTCCGGCTGTAAGAATGGAGCAAAATATTATACATTAGTTGTACATCTTACAACATACGGACCCACGATCTCGACAATCGATAGGCGACGGCAAGGCATGAACGTTCTCGTCACGGGGGCCACCGGCTACATCGGCGGGAGGGTCGTCCAGCGGCTGCTGGCCGGCGGGCAGCACCGTGTCCGCGTCCTCGTGCGGGATCGAGAGCGTGCGATGGCCCGCCCCTGGGGCGACCGCGTGGAGGTGGTGGAGGGGGATCTCCAGCGTCCGGACACGCTGGTCAGGGCCCTCGAGGGCGTGGACGTCGCCTACTACCTCGTCCACTCGATGTACGCGGGCTCCGACTTCGAGGCGATGGACCGGTCCGCGGCGCACAACTTCGTCCGGGCGGCCGGGCACCTTCGCCAGGTCGTCTACCTCGGGGGCATCCTCCCCGCGGACTCGGGCATCCGGCGGCGCTCGGCCCACCTCGCCAGCCGGGCCGAGGTGGGACGCATCCTCCGGGAGGGGCTGCCCACCACGGAGTTCCGGGCGGGCCCCATCATCGGGAGCGGATCGGCGTCCTTCGAGATGGTCCGGTACCTGACCGAGCGACTGCCCGCCATGATCGCACCCCGCTGGATCCTCAACGAGGTGCAGCCCATCGCGGTCGGCGACGTCCTGGACTACCTGGTGGGCGCGCTGGGGCGTCTCGACACCCTCGGCGTCATCGACGTCGGCGCGCCTCCGGTGACGTTCAAGGGGATGATGAAGACCTACGCCCACGTTCGGGGGCTTCCGCGCGCCATCCTGGCCGTTCCGGTCCTGGCCCCGCGGCTCGCCGCCCTCTGGGTGGGCCTGGTGACGCCGATCCCCAACGCCCTGGCGGTACCGCTGGTGGAAGGGGTGGTGGAGCCGGTGCTCGGAGACACGTCGCGCGCCCGCGCGCTCTTCCCGGACCTCGAGCCTCGCCCCTACCGGGAGGCGGTGGAGCGCGCCCTCGTGCGGACCGAAGAGGGAAACGTGGCCACGCGCTGGACGTTGTCCGGGGGTACCCCGGGGGTCCGCCTGGAGGACCGCGAGGGGATCTTCCGGGAGCAGCGGACACGGTGGGTTGCGGCGCCCCCGGCGGCAGTGTTCCGGAGCTTCTCGTCCCTCGGTGGCGACCGGGGATGGCGTGTGTGGGCGTGGGCGTGGGAGACACGGGGGATCCTGGACAAGCTCGTCGGTGGTCCCGGGCTCCGCCGGGGACGGAGGCACCCCGAGGAGGTCTACCCCGGGGAGGCCATCGACTTCTGGCGCGTGGAAGAGGTCCGCGGCCCCGCGCTCCTGCGGCTGCGCGCCGAGATGAAGGTCCCCGGAAAGGCGTGGCTCCAGTTCGAGGCGATCCCAGAAGACGGGGGCACGCGCCTGGTGCAGACCGCGTTCTTCGCGCCCACCGGCTTCCTGGGCTGGTTGTACTGGTGGGCGCTCTACCCGATCCACGCCCTCATCTTCAGCGACATGGTCGATGCGATCGCGCGTGACGCCGAGGAGATGGCGGGAGGGAAGACCTCGGCCGCCCCGCCGGTCCTGGCCGCAGCGGGAGACGAGTAGGCCCGAAGGGAACCCGGCCTTCGGGCCCGCTCGCGGCGGCGACAGCCGTCGCCGTTCCGGCCCCGTTTCCTAACCGCTCCTCGGCCCCGCCGCCCGCACGCCCTCCGGGACGTTGGGCGCGAAGGCCTCGAAGTTCCGGGCAAACATCCCGGCCAGCTTCCGCGCCTGCGCATCGTATGCGCTCCCGTCCTTCCAGGTTGCTCGGGGGTCCAGCACCTCCGGCGGCACGCCCGGGCACGACTCCGGGACGCGGAGCCCGAAGACGGCATCCTCCCGGGTGGGCACCCGCTCCAGCGTGCCGTCCAGGATGGCGTGCACCATGGCCCGGGTGTAGGCGAGCTCCATCCGGTGCCCCTCGCCGTAGGCGCCTCCGCTCCAGCCCGTGTTCACCAGCCAGACCTTCACGTCACGCTGTTCGGTCTTCTTCCCGAGGAGCGCGGCGTAGACCGAAGGTCTCAGGGCCATGAAGGGGGCACCGAAGCAGGCGCTGAACGTGGCCTTCGGCTCCGTCACCCCCCGCTCCGTCCCCGCCACCTTCGCGGTGTACCCGGACAGGAAGTGGTACATGGCCTGGTCGGGGCTCAGGCGGGCGACCGGAGGCAGCACGCCGAACGCGTCCGCCGTCAGCATGACGACGTGGTTCGGGTGCCCACCCATCCCGCTTCGGGTGGCGTTCGGGATGTGCGAGATCGGATAGGAGGCGCGGGTGTTCTCCGTGAAGGCGGCCGAGTCGAGATCGAGGTGCCGGGTGCGGGCATCGATGTTGACGTTCTCCAGGATCGTCCCGAAGCGGCGCGTGGTCTGGTAGATCTCCGGCTCCCCCGTCGGGGAGAGTCGGATCACCTTCGCGTAGCATCCCCCCTCGAAGTTGAAGACGCCCTCGTCGCTCCAGCCGTGCTCGTCGTCCCCGATGAGGGTGCGTCCGGGATCGGCGGAGAGGGTCGTCTTCCCGGTGCCCGAGAGCCCGAAGAAGAGGGCCACGTCGTCCTCGTCCTTCCCGTAGTTCGCGGAGCAGTGCATGGTGAGCACGCCGCGGGGCGGAAGGAGGAAGTTCATGATCGTGAACATCGACTTCTTGATCTCGCCGGCGTACGCCGTCCCGCCGATGATCACTTCCTTCTTCCCGAAATGGATCAGGATGAAGGCCTCCGAGTTCGTCCCGTCCTCCTCCGGGCTCGCCGTGAACCCCGGGGCGTGGAGGATCGTGAACTGGGGCTCGTGGGCGGCCAGCGTCTCCGGGTCCCGGATCTGGATGAACATGTTCCGGGCGAAGAGGTTGTGCCACGCGGTCTCGGTCACGACGCGGATGGGCAGGCGATAAGCGGGATCGGCCCCCGCCCAGCAGTCCTGCACGTACAGGTCACGGCCCTGGTAGAAGGCGGTGAGGCGTGCCCTCAGCGATGCGTAGTGGGCGGGATCGAAGGCCTGGTTCACCTCTCCCCACCAGACGTTCTCCTCACTGGAGGGCTCCCGCACGACGTACCGGTCCTTCGGGGAACGGCCCGTGTACTGGCCGGTCCGCACCACCAGGGGACCCAGGTGGGCCACCAGACCCTCGTGGCGTTGAACGGCGTGCTCGTAGAGCTCCGGGGTGCGGAGATTCCACCAGACGTTACCGACATTACGGATGCCGTGGGCTTCCAGCCCAGGGCGGCTCCGGGATCCTCGATTGTGCGGCATGGCTCACTCCCACGGGATGGGGAGGCCGGGTGCGGCGACGAACCGATCGAGGGGGCGGGAGATCGTCTCTCAGGGGTCCGAAGCCGGCGTGCGGCCATCGGAACTGCTGTCCTATTCCACCCCGACCTCCATGACCGGTTCCGACGGAGTTCGAGCGCCGTGCCCCACCGCTGACACACGCCACTTGCGCGTGTCGATGGCATGTGGGGGCCGAGGAGGAATGGCGCGCCGTCACGGCGGCGGAAGCGCAAGTGGTGGTTCAGCCCGCGGACGCGAGGATCCTGTCGATCTCGGACAGGTTGAACTGGGCGAGGCCCGACGTGCCCGACGCCGAGCGCATGTGGCGCACAGAGTCGACGCACCGGATCGCTTCCTGGACTTCTCCCCGCGCGACCATGAGGGCGGCACGTGTTCGCAGGAGGCTGAGCGCGGATACGTTCGGGTCGCAGTTCGGGATGTCCGCGCTGAAGAGGCCGCGGGCGTCGTCCTTACAGTACACGGCGCGCAGATACGTGCGCTCCAGATCCCTCACCGCCTGCCAGGTTCCCCCATTCCCTCCGTCCTGACCGTTGGCGGCGAGATCGAGCACATCCCAGGCTTCCGCGTGGCGGCCACGATCCACCAGCCCGTAGTAGATCAGCATCAGGGTGGGCAGATCCGTGATCGCGGCGAATGTCTGCGATTCGGGGACAGGCCACTCGCGGGGGCGCACGCCGTCCATATTGGCCACGACGATCGCTTCGAGGAGTGTCTGGTCGGCACCGGGGCGTGCGCGAAGCAATCTCAGGATCCGCAGACCGTCGCTTCGCTGGGTGCCGATCCTGATGGGAGCCGCCTGTCCCAGACCGATCACCACGGAGGAAAGAGCCAGGAACTGGAGCCACGACGCACCGTCCCCGAACGGCTGCGGGGCGGGGTGACGGTTCATGAAGGACACCCCCAGCGCCACGGCCCCGACGGCCACGCTCGCGCCGCCCCCTCCCGCCAGCACTGCGATCATGCGTCTGCGAAAGGTGCCCAGGGCTTCGCCGGACGGGTGCACCCGCGGGACCAAACCAACCGCACCTCCCCACAGGCTGAGCCGTCGGTTCAGTCGGAGCGCAACCCGCCCTGCCTTGGACCACTCCACGCGCGCAGGCCCCATGAGAAGGCACACCACCCTGAACTCCAGCAACAGCCCGGCGGCGGCATGTCCGAGCTCGTGCACGAGCACGACCGCGACGTACCCCGCCGGCAGGAAGAGGTACGAGACGGGGGTGTCGGCGAGCCATCGGGCCAGCCATCCCGAACCGATGACGCCGAGTGCGAACACGCCGAGAACCGAGAGCGCATGGGACAAAGGCGCCGCAGGCACTCGGCGTCGGGTGCGTTGCGTCATGCGGTGGTCTCTGGGGGGGATACAGTCTCCCCGCGGGTTCTCGGGCAGAGCCCTCGATTCCGCCCTCGGGAGCTGTCGTGGATGCCAACTGCAGCCCAGCGGACGTGGTCCGTCGGTACGTTCGAAAGATCCCCCACGGTCTGTGGAAAGGTCAAGAATCCTCTGACCCCTCGGGACCCTTCCCATCCGACGGGAGCACAGCACTTGGTGGACATGTTCGAGAGGTGCTGCCGGCCGGCGTTCTACGCCTACGCCTATCCGGAGCCGGCGGGCTGCGTCGAGGCCGTGATCGGGCCCGCGGCCGCCGGCTATGACCTCGAGATGCGGGAGTGGATCCTCCCGTACGAGGCCGTGCGCCGGTCGCCGCATCCCGACGCGATGCTCGCGGGGTTCGCGCGGAGCACCTACGAGACGGTGGCGGACCTCGGCGGGTGGGACCGCGAGAGCCTGGAGCGCTGAGGCGCAGGCGAGCCGCCCGAGCCCGACGGCCCGACGGATCTCGACGCGTCCTATTCCGGTATACAGGCCAGACCCTCCGTGAAGACACCCACGAGGCGGCGGCGCCCCGCTGCCACCGCAGCACGCCCGGAGGATCCCATGAAGGCGGCTCGTAGCAGCCTCCGCCACCTGCCTCTCTCTGTTTCGGTGCTTCTCCTCGCTGCTTGTGGCGGCCGCGCGCCCCTCGAGCAGCCGGCTTCCGCACCCACCACCGTCACCCAAACGGGGACCGGCGCCGAAGTGCACATGGCTCCCGACGCAGAAGCGGTGGGTGACGTCCTCGAGGCCACCCCCGCGCGGGTGTGGGCCGCGCTCCTCCAGGTGTACGAGGAAGCGGGCATCGAGGTCACGGAGCAGGATCCCGCCAGCCACGTGATGGGCAACACGCGGTTCGTGACCCGGGGCAGGCTCCTCGGCCATCCGATGTCGCGCTATCTGAGCTGCGGGCAGGGACCCACGGGGATGTACGCCAACGTATCCCGCATCGAGATGAGCATCCACAGCTCCCTCACGGACGCGGGTCCCGGGAAGGTGCAGGTACGGACGCTCGTCGCTTCTCGTTGGGAGCGCCACGGCCCCGATTCGTAGGCGGCGCGACGAAGGCATAGCCATAGCTACGTCGAGGAGCGCCAACGACCGAGGCGGGGCCGACCTGCTAGCGGGCACGCGGCCGGCGGGGCCATCTTCGGACCCGCGGGTCCCCCGGGTCCATGAGAGGATGACCATGCGCGCTTCCCACGCCACGCGCCTCGCGGCCGCGGCATTGCTCCCCCTCCTGGCGCCCGCCGGCGTCGCCGCCCAGGTCGCGCACATCTCCGAGGAGGTGCGCACGCTGCGCACCTATCCGTTCGGCGAGCCGAACCCGATCCCGATCCTCGCCCGCGACGCGCGCCTCTACCCCTATCACTCCTTCGAGGGATACTCGGCCACCGCCGAGCGGCGGCCCTGGAACGTGGTGAAGCTCGAGAACGACTGGATCGAGGTGTTCGTCCTTCCCGAGGTGGGCGGGAAGGTATGGGGCGCCGTAGTCAAGGCGACCGGGCACGAGTTCGTCTATCGGAACGAGGTGATGAAGTTCCGCAACATCGCGCTCCGCGGCCCGTGGACCTCCGGCGGCATCGAGTTCAACTTCGGCGTCATCGGCCACACGCCGGCCACCGCCACCCCGGTGGACTACCGACTGGCGGTGAACCCCGACGGGAGCGTGAGCTGCTGGGTGGGCGGCATGGACCTTCCCTCGCGCACGCCCTGGCGTGTGGAGGTCCGACTCCCGGCGGACGAGGCAGCGTTCCAGACCAACGTCTTCTGGTCCAACCCGACGCCCCTCGAGCAGCCCTACTACAACTGGGTGACCGGCGCGGCGTTCGCCCGCAACGACCTGGAGATGACCCTCCCCGGAGACGCCTACCTGGAACACTCGGGACGCGTGCGCGCCTGGCCCGTGGACGACAGCGGCCGCTACCTCCCGCTCTACCGCAACAACACCTTCGGGGGCCACAAGTCGTACCACGTGGTGGGCGAGCTCCACGACTTCTTCGGCGGCTACTACCACGACGACGACTGGGGCTTCGGCCACTGGGCCCGCTACGAGGACATGCCGGGGCAGAAGCTCTGGCTGTGGGCGCTGTCCCGCGAAGGGGGCATCTGGGAGGACCTCCTCACCGACACCGACGGTCAGTACGTGGAGTTCCAGGCCGGACGCCTGTTCGTGCAGTACTCGCCAGGGGCGGAGGTGAACCCCATCACCCAGGCGGGCTTCGACCCGGGGTCGTCGTCGCGCTGGACGGAGACATGGTTCCCGCTGGAGGGGACCGGAGGGCTCTCCGACGCCTCGGACCGCGGCGCGCTGTACGTGTCCGTGGAGGACGGCCGCGCCACCATCGGCGTGAACGCCTTCGTCGCGGTGGACGACACCCTGGACGTATGGTCCGGCGAGGAGCGCGTCGCCGCGCTCCCGCTGTCCCTCGGCCCCCTGGAGCCGTTCCACGCCACGGTGGACGTCACGCCCGGCCTGCCGGTGCGTGTACGCGCGCCGGCGCTCGCGCTGGACTACGACACCGACCCCTCGTCCCGACGCCTCTCCCGACCCTTCGAGACCGACCCGGCGGCGTTCCCCTCCATGTCGGACGCGGACCGCGCGGTCTTCCAGGCCCGTGAGCTGGCGAAGGGGCGGTGGTACGCCCAGGCCGGAGACCTGTTCGAAGAGGCGCTCGGCGCCGAGCCGTGGAACCGCGAAGCGCTCCTCGGCCTTTCCGAGCTCGACTACCGGTCGGCGCGCTACGAAGGAGGGCTGGAGCGGGCCGATCGGGCGCGGCAGCTCGACGCGTACGACGCCCGCGCCAACTTCCTGGCCGGGATCCACGACCGGGCGCTGGGACGCACGGCTGACGCCCGCGACGCCTTCGGGTGGGCGGCGCGCAGCACCACCTATCGGGCCGTGGCCTATGCGCAACTTGCAGAGATGATGATCGGGGAGCGAAGCTGGGAGGATGCCGCACGGTATGCGCGCCTGGCGATCGACTACGACCGCCAGGACATGTCGGCATGGCGGGCGCTCGCGATCGTCGGTCGGCTGTCGGGCGATCGTGTGCTGGCCCGGGAGGCCCTGGCCGAGCTCCGACGCCTCGATCCCCTCGAGCACCAGGCGCGCGCCGAAGAGCACCTGACGCGTCCGACGCCTGCCACCGCCGAGGCGCTCCGCCAGGCTCTGGGCGGCGAGTATCCCGACCAGACACTGCTGGAGCTCGCCGTGGGCTACGCCGAGCTGGGCCTGCGCCGGGACGCCCTGTCGCTCCTGGACCTCCCCACCGGCCGGCCGGTGCCCGCCGAGCACCGCGCGTGGAAGGCGTACCTCCTGAAGGACGCTTCCCTCCTGACCGATCCCGGCTCCCCCGCCTTCCAGTTCCCCTACCGGCGCGAGTCGCTGCCGGTGCTGGGTTGGGCCGACGAGCACGCCGCCGACTGGCGGTGGACGTACCTGCACGCCCTGAACCTCTGGGCGGTGAACCGGCCCGCCGAGGCGGCGGACCTCATGGCGGACATGGGCGACGCGCCCGACTACGGTCCGGCGTACGCCGCGCGCGCGCTCCTGCTGGAGGAGGCGCGGGGGGCCGATCCGATCCCCGACCTGCGGCAGGCGGTGACGATCGACGCCGACAACCGGATCCTCCACGTCGCGCTGGTCCGGGAGCTCGAGGAGCGCGGCGCGTGGGACGCGTCCCTCGCGGCGGTCGCGGACGCCCGGGCGCGCCTTCCCGACGACTTCAACCTGGCGCTCCTCCAGACCCGGGCGCTCGTCGAGGTCGGGCGCGCCGCCGAGGCTGCCCGCATCCTCGCGGGCGTCCAGGTGCTTCCTTCGGAGAACGCCCGGGAGAGCCACCGCCTCTTCGAGTGGGCCCACACGCTGCTGGCCCTCGACGCCCTCGAGGCCGGCGACGCCGCCACTGCCCGGGAGCAGCTCACCACCGCGCTGACGTGGCCCGAGTCGCTGGGGCAGGGACGCCCCTACGAGCCCGAGGAGCGCGTCGTCCGCTTCCTCCTGGGGGTGGCGGCGCGGCGCACGGGCGACGACGACGAGGCGCGCGAGCAGTTCCGTCGGGTGGTCGATGCCACCCGGGCGGCCACCGCCAACGGCGCGCAGGGCACACGCCTCGACCTCCTGGCCATCCCCGCCGGCCGCGCCCTCGGTGGGACGCCGGACACGACGACCCTCGACAGGGCCGCCGACACCCTCTTCCAGGACCTTGACGGCCGCATCCTGCGCCGCGCGTTGGCGCTCGGGGAGACCCCATGAACGCCCTCCGTCGATACGCCACCCCCGCGGCCCGAGCGGCCACCGCCCTCCTCTGGGCGGGACTCGCCGCCAGCTGCGGCGAGGCCGCACCCGACACCGCTCCCCTGTACCGCGCCCCCACCCTCTCCAAGGTCGTGGACGGCGTGGCCTGGGAGGCGGGAGACTGGGAGCCGTGGCTGCCGGCCGGCTCGGAGGGGACGTCGTGGGGCAACCACCGGGCGGTGGTGGAGCTGGATGCGGCCGTCGTCCAGGCCGGGGCGCCCGAGGCCGTCGCGGTGACCATCCCCTGGCGCCGACACGACGCCGATCCGGCGGACAAGTCGATCGTCGTGCTCGACGCGGCGACCGGTGAGCCCGTGACGAACGTGGTCGCGCTCCGCGTGGAGAACGCCTCCGGCGACCTGGTCTTCCAGCCGAATCCGGGGAGCGCCGTCTACCACGTCTACTACCTGCCCTGGACCTCGACCGGGGGGTATTACCCCACGGTGACCTACCCGGACGACCTCGCACCTGCCCCTGACCCGGCCTGGGCGTCCCGCGTGCGGAACGCCGACATGGACACGCTGCCACGTGCGCGGACGACGCACATCCAGTCGGTGGACGCGTTCCACTCGTTCTTCCCCATGGAGGTCGTCGCCACGCCGGCCGAGCAGGCCGCGTTCATGAACGACGCGCCCGACGGATGGCGCGTGGTGGCGGAGCCGCGCGACCGCCCCGTGCGGATGCGCCGCTTCATTCCCCGTCACTGGACCGAGGTCCCGGACCCAGCCGCCTTCGCGAGCGAGGTGCTCCGCGACGAGGCGTTCACGTTCCAGGTGGCCGCGGTGAGCGGCGCGGCACCGCTGGACGACGTGGGCGTGACGTTCGACGGGTTCCCCGATGGATGGGCGTGGACCTGCTACAACTGCGGCGGTGTGGACGAGAACGGCGTCGCCTTCGAGAAGACGGTGGACGTCCCCGCCGGCGAGGTGCAGCCGCTCTGGCTGGGAGTCCGGGTCCCCGCCGATCAGCGGCCGGGAGCGGTGGAGGGAAGCGTCACGGTGTCCACGGCCGACCGGGGAAGCCAGTCGGTGGTGGTGTCCCTGCAGGTACGCGACGCAGCTGCGGTGAAGGGCGGCGAGGACGAGCCCGACCTCATGACCCGCCTGGCGTGGCTCGACTCCACCGTGGGCGACGACCCCGACTACGTCGTCCCGCCCTTCGTGCCCATGACGGTGGAGGGGCGCACCCTCGGCGTGCTCGGTCGCCAGGTGACCCTCGGTGCCACCGGGCTGCCGGCTTCCATCGAGAGCTTCTTCACCCCCGAGCTCACCGGCCTGTCCGACGCGGCCCGTCCGATCCTCGCGGCCCCGCTCACGCTCGACGTCGTGACGGGCGGAAGGGTACTGACGTTCCAGGGCGAGGGCCCGACGATGACTTCCGCCTCGCCGGGACGGGCGACGTGGACGGCGCACAGCGCCGCGGACGGGCTCGCACTGGACGTGCGCGGGACGCTGGAATACGACGGGATGATGGACGTGCGCATGTCGCTGGTGGCGGAGCGGGACGTGGCGGTGGACGACATCGTCCTCCCCGTCCGCTACGACCCCGGGGCCGCCACGTACATGCTCGGACTCGGGCGCAAGGGCGGACGGCGGCCCGCGTCGGTGGACTGGAAGTGGGCCGTCGAGAACCACCAGGAGGGCGTCTGGCTCGGTGGGATGAACCGGGGGCTGCAATACGTGCTCCGGGACGAGAACTACGTCCGCCCCCTGAACACGAACTTCTACCGGAACCAGCCGCTCCTCATGCCGCCGTCGTGGTTCAACGAGGGGCGGGGCGGGATTCGGATCCGCCAGGAGGACGGCGCGGTGGTGGCCCGCAACTACTCGGGGCCGCGGACGCTCACCGCAGGCGATACGCTCCACTTCAACGTCCGCTTCCTCATCACGCCGTTCAAGCCCATCGACACCCGTACCCACTTCGACACCCGCTTCGTCCACCAGTACGTCCCTGTGGACTCGGTCGTGGCGTGGGGCGGCACCGTCGTGAACATCCATCACGCGACCGAGATCAACCCCTACATCAACTACCCCTTCTTCAACCTCGGCGCGCAGTCGGCGTACATCGACGAGGCGCACGCGAAGGGCGTGAAGGTCAAGCTCTACGACACCATCCGCGAGCTTACCTACAAGGCGTGGGAGCTGTTCGCGCTCCGGAGCCTGGGCGACGAGGTCTTCAACGACGGCGAGGGTGGCGGCCATTCCTGGCTGCAGGAGCACCTGGAGGACCACTACCACTCCGCCTGGCACGCCTGGCGCGTGGACGACGCGGCCATCCTCGACAAGGGCACGTCGCGCTGGACGAACTACTACATCGAAGGCGTACGCTGGCTGGCCCACAACCAGCACATCGACGGCCTCTATCTGGACGACATCGCCTTCAGCCGCGGAACGGTGCGCCGGTTGGTGAACGTGTTGCACCAGGAGCGCCCCGAGGTGGTCATCGACCTCCATTCCGCGAACCAGTTCAACGTGCGCGACGGCTTCATCAACAGCGCCATGCTGTACATGGAGCATTTTCCCTACATCTCGCGCCTCTGGTTCGGCGAGTACTTCGACTACGATCAGGGCCCCGACTACTGGATCACCGAGGTGTCGGGCCTCCCCTTCGGGCTCATGGGCGAGATGCTCCAGGACGGCGGCCGTCCGTACCGCGGCATGCTGTACGGAATGACGGCACGGAAGTACGGCGACACCGATCCCCGCCCGGTGTGGAGGATGATGGGCGACTTCGGCATCGCCGACAGCCGCATGCTGGGGTACTGGCTGGAGGACGCTCCGGTCAAAACCGGCCGTGACGACGTCCTGGCCACGACCTACGTGCGGGAAGACCGGGTGTTGATCGCCCTCGCGTCGTGGTCGGACCGGGACCAGGTGGTGTCGCTGGACATCGACCGGGACGCCCTGGGCATCGGCCCGGACGCGGTGGGAACGGCGCCGGCCGTCGCAGGGCTACAGGAGAGCGGAGCCGTGGACCTGTCCGCCGTGCACGTGCCGGCCGGGCAAGGGCTGTGGGTGGTGGTGGGGACGGGCTCCGGAGCACCCACGGGCTCGCGATGAGACGACCGCGCTACGTCCACGACCGCGCCACGCACAATCGAAGGGCGGCCGCCGAGATGGTGCCGCACCTCATGCGGCGCTTCGAGCCCGGGAGTGTGGTGGATTTCGGCTGTGGAACGGGAAGCTGGCTGGCCGTCTTCCGGGGCCACGGTTGCCACGTCCTCGGCCTGGAAGGGGAATTCGTCGAGGACGACCTGCTGGAGATCCCGCGGGAGTACGTCCATGTCGTCGACCTGGAATCGGACGTGCGTGCTCCGGGACGGTTCGATCTCGCGCTCTGCCTCGAGGTGGCCGAGCATCTGTCACCGACCGCGGGCGAGCGGCTGGTGGAGCTCCTCGCCGCGACGTCCGACGTGATCTTGTTCTCGGCGGCGGTGCCGGGACAGGGCGGCGATCATCATGTCAACGAGCGTTGGCCGGCCCACTGGCAGCGGCTGTTCGCCGAGAGAGGATACTCCTGCGACGACGCCATTCGGTGGGCGTTCTGGGAGAACGACTCCGTGGACTGGTGGTATCGCCAGAACATGTTCGTCGCGCGCCGCTCGGACGGGAACGCCGGCCCTCCTCTCCTGCCCGTGGTGCATCCCCGCCTTCTGGAGAAGAAGGTTCGCGCCATCGACGACTTCTACCGCGGAAGGGTGCGGTTGCGCACCGCCCTCCTGGTGTTCCTCCGTTCCGTGAAGAACCTCCTGATCCGGCGTTGAAGCGGGGCCTCACGCCCTCGGTGCGGCCGACCCCGGCGCCACGCGACGACCCTCCCGGCCCGTGGTACCTTTCTGGAGTGCGGTGCAGGACCGTCAGAACGGTCCAGTGCGTTGGAGGGGCATCATGCCACGAACGATCGTGGGGCAGGAGGCCGGCCGGGCCGACCTCACCGACTGGCGACAGGCGCTCGGCGCCAACCGCTTCGACGGCGACCCCTTCTTCCAGAATCTCCTCGAGTCTCACCTGGGCGCCGCGTTCGCGGGAATCGCGCCCAGGCTGCGCGCAGTCGCCGACGAGGCCGGCGAGCACCTCGCTGCGCTGATCGAGGAGTCGAGCCGCGACGAGCACCTCCCGGCGCTCCGGAGCCACGACGCCGACGGACGTCCGCTGGAGGAGGTCCTCTTCCACCCCACCTATCACGAGGCCGGCAGGATCTTCTGGGGAAGCGGCGTGCTCGCCGAGCTCGCCGAGCCGGGCCACGAGGTGCGCTGCGGCGCGCTGGTCTACCTCCTGGGCCAGCACGGTGAAGGCGGGCACGCCTGTCCGGTGGCGTGCACGGCGGGAGCGATCAAGCTCCTCCAGCGGGTCGGCACCGACGGGCAACGTGCGCGCTACCTCCCCTCGCTCCTCGAGCGCGACTACGGGCGCCGCCTGCACGCGGCGCAGTTCGTCACCGAGGTGCAGGGCGGCTCGGACGTCGGGCTGAACGCCTGCGTCGCGGTCCCCGCGCCCGACCGGCCCGGCTGGTACCGGATCTCCGGAGAGAAGTGGTTCTGCTCCGTCGCCGACGCCGGCCTGTTCGTGGTGAGCGCGAGACCGGAAGGCGCCGGCGAGGGCACGCACGGCCTCGGGCTGTTCCTCGTCCCCCGCACCATCGACGGCGCCCCCAACGGGTTCCGGCTGCGCAGGCTCAAGTGGAAGCTCGGCACCCGCTCGATGGCGACCGGCGAGATCGAGCTCGACGGCGCCCTGGGGGAGGCGATCGGCCCCCTGGGCGACGGCTTCCGCAACCTGGTGGGGATCGTCCTCGACACCTCGCGCGTGCACAACGCCGTCATGGCCTGCGCCCTGCTGCGCGGCGCGCTCGTCGAGGCGCGGACGTTCGCCGCCCGTCGTCGGGCGTTCGGACAGCCCGTCCTCGAGTACCCGGCGGTCGAGGAGCTGCTCGCGCGCATGAAGGTGCGCACGATGGCGGCCCTCGCCACCACGTTCCGCGTCCTGGCGATCAGCGACCGCATCGACACCGGCGGAGGAGACGAGGGCCTGGTTGCCGCGCGACGCATAGCGGTGATGCTCAACAAGAGCTGGACCGCGTTGGCGTGCACGGCCGGCGTGCGCGACGGCATCGAGGTGCTCGGCGGCAACGGCACCATCGAGGACTTCTCGTCTCTGCCGCGTCTATGGCGCGACGCGATCGTGGTGGAGAGCTGGGAGGGGACGCACAACACGCTGGCGGCGCAGGTGCTCCGAGACTTCGCCGTCCGCGGGCTGCAGGAGCCGTGGCTCGCGGGGCTCCGGGACGAGCTGGGGGAACTCTCGCACCCCGACGTCGCCGACGTACGGGAGCGGGGGCGCGCCCTGCTGGCCGATCTCACCGAGCGGGTCGAAGCGTTGGTCGCCGCCGACCCCGCGACGGCTTCGGCGACCATGCGGCACGTGTTCGATCGTGGCTGCCGCCTGACCGACTGGGTCGCCCTGGCCCGCCACCGGCAGTGGGAGCTGGAGCAGGGCCTGGCGTCGGAGACCGCCGACGCGCTTGAGCTGTACGCGCTGGCGTTCCTCGACCGGAAGGGCCCGGAAGACGCACCGCGCCTCGTCGAGCTCCACCGGCGCCTGGCCGCCGGGCTCTAACAGGTCGGGTTCACCTCCCGGACACGCGCCTCAACAGAACGATGCCGCCCAGCAGCGCGATGATGGCGATCGTCACCGCCACCATCGGAAGAGACTCCACGTCGATGCTCCCCCCCCGCATGACGAAGAAGGCAACCCCGCCCAGGAGCACGAAGAACCCGGCCAGGATACCCGCCACCGCGCGGGCCTCCATGGTGCCGCCCCGGGAGGTGCGTGTGGCCATCGCGAGCGCCGCACGCACCTCGCTCCCCGTGACCGCGGGGTGATGGTTCTCGTACTCCTCGATCACACGGGAAAGGAGCCCGGCCAGCTCGCGGGTACGCGGAGACGGCGGATCGTGGGGCACGTGGGGAACTACGGGTACGTACAGCACGGCGACCTCCCTTTCTCCAGGATACGGCCGTCTCGCCGACCTTCTTCAGTCGATCCGACAGCACGCGGCGTGCGACGACGTCAGTGCACCTGCGCCACCAACACCACCTGGTTCTTCCCGAAGCGCTTGGCGCACTTCGGGCAGGTGGCGTAGAAGAAGTAGACCTTGTCCATCGTCCGGCCCCGGTCGCGCACGAAAGAGTCCATCTCGCGTACCCACTGGCGGGCGTTTCGATAGGGCCCCTCGAACACCTTGGTGAGGAAGGCCCCCGAGAGTCGGACCATGCGGGCTCCGGGGACGTTGCGGTCCACGGCCACGAAGACGTCCGAGCCCCAGGAGGACACCTCGTCGCTCAGCCAGAAGGGCTGCTCCGGGTAGGCTTCGGCCGCCTCGATGCTGGCGTGGTCCCGGGCCATCACCGAGCCGAAGTTCAGCGGTACGTGGAAGAAGGACCGGATGTGGTCCGTGAGGAAGGGCTTCTCGTGCCAGAACAGCTCCCGTTCGTCCCATTGGACCGGGTCCAGCCGGGCACAGCAGCCCGTCTCCGCGTTGTCGTACGCGGTCTGGGCGAGCTTCATGGCGGCCTCCTTCGGGCGTCGCCGACCTCGCGCGACGTCCGTCCATGCAGCGACTACCCGCCCTCGTCTGGTACTTAGTCCAACGCCGTCGGCCCCACAAGCGGCGCGTGACGAAGTCCCGACCTCCGAGAGGAGCGACCCGAACGACGGCGCTCACCCCCCCAGCGCGACCCGCGCTCCCACCGTGACGAAGAAGTTGTGCACGAGGTCCTTGGCCCGCCCGAATCCGGCGAAGGCGGCGCCGATGCGGAAGTCGTCGTCCGCGAGGGGATCGCCGGTCACATGGTCGGCGAGCTCCACCTCCGCGGTCAGGGGGCCGAACGAGCCCAGCTCGAGCCCGACGCCGACGACGGCGCCCGGGAGGAGAGTGTTCACCGGGCTCAGATTGACCGGGCTCTCGAGAAGGGGCGGGAGCACCCCGATGTCTTCGAGGCCGGAGATGGCCCAGTTGCTCGCGCCGACGCCAGCGAAGACATAGGGAGCCACGGGTACGTCGAAGCGCCGGGGCGTCCAGGCGACGTCCACGTCGGCCAGCCAGACCGCGACGTCCCCGAGCCCGTCGAACGTGAAGACCTGGGGGCCGAACGCGCCGATCGGTCCGGTGCGTGCGATCAGGCGCATGTGCGTCGTCGCCCTGGCGAGGCGCAGGCGTATCCGGAACGCGGGCGACAAGCGGCCTCCGAGCTGTCCCCCCACCAGCGTCGAGGACTCCGCCTCCACGTCGGCGTCCACGCCGAGGCCGCTCGGACCGCCGATGCCGGAGATCGTGCCGCTCACCAGGCCTAGCAGCGAATGCGACAGCGAGCCGGCGTAGAGCCCGACCTGGAAGCGACCCGGGGACTGGCCCGAGAGGTGGGACGGCGCGCACGACGCCGCGACCACCAACAGCGACAGCACGGCCCGGGCGAGCAGCGGCTTTCGGAGGGTCATGTTCGACGGTGTGCGCTCGGGCACGCACGTCGCAAGGATCACGGCACCGATGTGAGGTGGCCCTCGTCGGGCGCGGCCACTTGCCCTGCACTATCTCCGTGAGCCATCCTCTCCGCTCGCCTCTCGCCGGAGACCCCAATGATCGTCGCGCGCACGCTGCGGCCCGCCGCCCTGTTCCTGACGCTCGTGTGGTGGGCCTGCACCCCACGGACCGAGGAGGCGGGATCGCCGGATGCCGCGGCCACGCCAGCTGGTAGCGGACCACCTCCCGACGTGGTCGTCGTCGTCGTGGACGACCTCCGCTGGGACGAGTTCGGCGCCGCGGGCCACCCGTACCTCGAGACGCCCAACATCGACCGCCTGGCCGCCGAAGGAGCCCTCTTCACGAACTCGTTCCACGCGGTTCCGCTGTGCTCCCCCAACCGCGCCAGCATCCTCACCGGCCAGTACCCGTCGCGGCACGGCATCATCGACAACGTGGCGCGTGACCTGCTGAGCCATTCCCTGGAGACGTTCCCGCGGGCCATGCAGGCCGACGGGTATACGACGGCCTTTCTCGGGAAGTGGCACATGGGCAACGACCCCACCCCCCGCCCGGGGTTCGACTACTGGGCGGGCCTGCCGGGCCAGGGCCGATCGACCGACCCGGAGCTCTTCGAGGACGGAGCTCTCCACGTGGTGCCGGGATACACCACCGACCTCCTCACCGACCGGGCCCTCGAGTTCATCGCGGCCCGCAGCCCCGACGAGCCCTACCTGGTCTACCTGGCCCACAAGGCGGTCCACCCCGACGTGAAGCAGCGGGACGACGGCTCGGTGGACCCCAACTCGTCGCTCGGGTACGTGCCCGCGCCGCGCCACCGCGGCCGCTACGAGAACGAGGTCTTCACGCGCCGCCCGAACGTGGTCTCGTCCCTCGACGAGCTGGGGGAGATGCCCGCCGTGCGCCGCGCGCTGGCGTATCGCGCCAGCCCCGACATCACCGAACAGTTCGGCGGGATCCTGGACCCGGGGACCAGCGAGGAGACCATCCGCCGCCGCGCCGAGATGCTCCTGGCCGTAGACGAGAGCCTCGGGCGCATCATGGCCGCCCTCGAGGAGCGCGGCACGCTGGACCGCACGCTGATCATCCTGACCAGCGACAACGGCTTCTTCTTCGGGGAGCACGGCTTGAGCCTGGAGCGGCGGCTACCCTACGAGGAGTCCATCCGGAATCCTCTTCTCGTCCGCTATCCGCCTCTCGTACGCGCCGGATCCCGCCCTTCCGGCCTCGCTCTCTCGGTGGACATCGCCCCCACCGTGCTGGAGCTGGCCGGTGTGCCCATCAGCGACCAGATCCAGGGGCGGTCGCTGGTGCCGCTCCTGGCCGGCGCCGAGCCGGCCGACTGGAGGAAGGCGATCATGGTGGAGTTCTACACCTACGAGAAGCCCATGCCCTGGCTCCTGGACATGGACTACCGCATGGTCCGGACCGACGGGTACAAGTACATCCACTGGACCCACCACCCGGACCTGGACGAGCTCTACGACATGCGAGCCGATCCCTACGAGATGGACAACCTCATGGACCAGCCCGAGCTGGCGCGCGTGCGCTCCGACCTCCGGGACGAGTTGGGTCGCCTGACGCTTGAAGCGATGGGGTTGTCGGGAGGGAGCTAGAGGCCATGCGCAATGCGCTGCCCGGGCCGGACCTTCTACGCGTCTACGATCGCGTAGCCCCCCGCTACGATGCGCAACACGGTCTGCTGACGGCGCGCAGCGACCAGCGCGGTCGGCGCCTGCTCGTCGAGACGGCCGTGAGGGCGGGAGATCGCGTCCTGGACTGCGGAGCGGGCACGGGATCGACGGCGCTGCTCGCGGCGAGCGACGTCGGCGATGGCGGGAGCGTCGCCTGCGTCGACGTGAGTCCGGGGATGTCGCGCGTGGCACGGGAGCGAGCCGAGGCCGCGGGTCTCGCCAACCGCATGACGTTCGAGCTCGGTGACCTCCTCCGCCTGCCCTACGCCGACGGGAGCTTCGACGTCGCGCTCTCCACGTACAGCTTGTGCCCCGTGGGCGATCCCAGGAAGGGCGCGCTGGAGATGTTGCGTGTCGTGAGGCCCGGGGGTCTCGTGGGCATCGCGCACTCGGCCGAGCCCACCGGAGCCGTGACGCGCTGGCTGGCGGACGTGGTCGAGAGCGTGGTGTGGCACTTCCCGTCGATCTCGTTGGGGTGCCGATCCGTGGAGGTCCTTCCCGCGTTGGAGGAGGCGGGCTGCCGGGTCCGGCTCGAACGGAAGATCGGGATCCCCCTGTGGCCGTTCGCGGTGTTCGTGGTCGAGAAGCCGTAGCGCTCGATGGGGTCCGGCGCCACGCCCTCCTTCGTGATCCTCACCGGCTCGATGCTTGATCCGGCCCCGTCCACCCGCCCTCCGACCACATGAAGTAGTAGTCCTCGAACGGGCCGCCCGGCGTCCGCGAGCGCGCGACGCCGATGCCCCCGACCTCGTCGTCGCTCTGGATGTCGTTGGCCGAGCTGGCACTCCGCGCCGTCGTGCCCTAGGCTGGGTCTCGTCGTGGGGGCGATCATTAACCATTCGAGGCACCAAGATGCGATACAGGCTCGCGCCGGCCGCCGCGCTCGCGGCGGTTTTGGCGATCTCGGGATGCAGCCGTGCGCCGGCGGTCGAGTATCCGCCGACGCGCACCGTCGACCAGGTGGACGACTACCACGGGGTGAGCGTCGCCGACCCCTACCGGTGGCTCGAGGACGACAACGCACCCGAGGTGATCGACTGGGTGAAGGCCGAGAACGCGACCACGTTCGCGTACCTCGACCGCATTCCCTTCCGGGCGTCGCTGAAACAGCGCCTCAAGCAGCTCATGAACTACCCGCGGTACGGAGCGCCCTCGAGACACGGCGAGTACTACTTCTTCTCCAAGAACGACGGGCTGCAGAACCAGAGCGTGCTCTACGTCCAGAAGGGCATCGACGGTACGCCCGAGGTGCTGATCGACCCGAACACCTTCTCGGACGACGGCACGACGACGCTGTCCGCCTTCTCCCCGTCGCGGGACGGGAAGTACGTGGTCTACGGCGAGTCGGTCGGCGGGTCCGACTGGAGCGAGTACCACGTCATGGAGGTGGCGACGCGGCGGACCCTGCCGGACGTGGTCCGGTGGGTGAAGGTCTCTGACGCCGCCTGGGCCGGGGGCGGGTTCTTCTACAGCCGCTACCCGGAGCCCGCCCCGGGCGAGGAGCTGACGAGCAAGAACGAGAACCACCGGGTCTACTTCCACCGCCTGGGCACAGCGCAGGAGGACGACCAGCTCGTCTTCGAGGACGCGGCGCACCCGCAGCGGTTCCACATCCTCAGCACCACGGAAGACGAGCGCTACGCCGTGCTCGACGTGGCCGATCGCGGTTCCGGCAAGAAGGGCAACGCGGTGTTCTACCGCGATCTCACGAAGCCCGGCCGAACGTTCGCGCCGCTCGTCGCCGACATCACCGACGACGAGTACTCCGTGATCGACCACGAGGGCGACGCATTTCTCGTGCGTACGAACCACGGCGCACCGAACGGCCGTGTGGTGCGCATCGATTCGCGTCATCCCGAGGAGTCGAGCTGGGTGGACGTGCTGCCCGAGCGGGAGCAGGCGCTTCAGAGCGCGCGCACCGCCGGTGGCAAGCTCTTCGCAACGTACCTCGAGGACGTGGCCACCAAGGCGTACGTGTTCGATCCCGACGGCACCAACCAACGCGAGATCGCTCTGCCGGGCGTCGGCACCGCGAGTGGCTTCGGCGGTCTCTCGGACGACGCGTTCGTCTTCTACACGTTCACGTCGTTCAACTACCCGCCCACGATCTTCAAGTACGACATCGCGACCGGCGCGTCCTCGGAGTTCCGGCGGGCCGAGGTCCCGGGCTTCTCGTCCGACGACTACGAGGTGAAGCAGGTCTTCGCCACGAGCAAGGACGGCACGCGCATCCCTATGTTCCTCACCTACCGGAAGGGCCTCGAGCTCGACGGCCGCAATCCGACGCTGCTCTACGGCTACGGCGGGTTCAACATCTCCCTGGGACCGAGCTTCTCGGCGCTGCGCGTCGCGCTGCTGGAGAACGGCTTCGTGTTCGCCCAGGCCAACCTGCGTGGCGGCGGCGAGTACGGGGAGTCGTGGCACGAGGCCGGGATGAAGCTGAACAAACAGAACGTCTTCGATGACTTCATCGCCTGCGCCGAGTGGCTCGTCGCCAACAAGTACACGTCGACGGAGAAGCTGGCGCTCCAGGGCGGGTCGAACGGCGGGCTGCTCGTCGCCGCGGTCACGAACCAACGCCCGGACCTGGCCAGCGTGGTGGTGGCGCAGGCCGGCGTGATGGACATGCTCCGGTTCCAGAAGTGGACGATCGGCTGGAACTGGATCGCCGACTACGGCTCGAGCGACGATCCGGAGCAGTTCAAGGCGCTGTATGCGTACTCGCCGGTGCACAACGTCCGGAAGGGCACGCATTACCCCGCGATGCTCATCACGACGGCAGACCACGACGACCGCGTGGTGCCGGCGCACTCATTCAAGTACGCGGCCGCCATGCAGGCCGCGCAGGGGGGCGACGCGCCGATCCTGATCCGCGTCGAGACCAACTCGGCGCACGGCGCGTCCTCCACGGAGAAGTCGCTGGAGATCAACGCCGATGTCTACTCGTTCATCTTATACAACCTCGGGGTGACACCGGAGGCGCCGGCCGGACAGTAAGGACAGAAGTAGGCGCCGGGGGCAACTCCGGCACCTCGCCGTCTACGATCCGGGAGAACACCAGGTGGTCCCACTTCCCCTCCGGGGCGGATGGCCGCTGTGAACGGTCGGCGAGCAGGTCCCCGCGCGCCCGGACGACGGCGTGCGCTTCGGTGCCCGCCAACTCTCGCGCGGCCTGCCGCACGTGCTGGGGCGGGATCCCGACCTGGGCCGCCACCTGCTCCACGGCACCCAACGTCAGCCCCCCCTCCGGGTCCAGGGGCTCCAGGGCCTGTAGCTCGGCAGCGCGGTCCAAGAGGCGCCGCACCTCCTCGTCGGTGAGCACGGAGGTGTGCTCCGAGGCATCCACCAGCGCCGCCGACATCTCGCCCGCCGTCGCGAAGCGGTCGGACGGCTTCAGCGCCAGGGCGCGGGTCAGGACCTGCTCCACCCTGCCGGGGAACTCGTCCAGGCGTGTACGGTGCTCCACCGGGACCTCGCCGAGGCGCCCCAGCCGCACATCCTCCGGAAGAGGCCAGGATGCCGGCGTGCCCCCGGTAAGCATCTCGTAGACGACGCACCCCAGGCTGAAGACATCGGTGCGCCCGTCCACGCCGTCCGAGCCGATGGCCTGCTCCGGGCTCATATACCCCAGCGTGCCCACCGCCACGCCGGTGCGGGTCATGTGATCGCGGGGCGCGAGGCTCACGGCCACGGCGACGCCGAAGTCCGCGACCACGGCGAGCCCGGCGTTCAACAGGATGTTCTCCGGCTTGATGTCCCGGTGGATCACACCCTGGGCGTGAGCGTGGTCGAGGGCCGACGCAACCTCTCGCGTAATCCGGAGGGCCGCCCCCATGGGGATCCGTTCTCCAGGGGTCAGGAGGCGCCGGAGGGAGCCGCCGGCCACGTACGGCATGACGTAGAAGAGAAGCCCCCCGGCATCGCCGGACTCGAGGAGGGGGAGGATGTGGGGGTGGTTGAGCGCCGCGCCATCCCGCCACGGCCCAGCTCGGCCTGGACCTCGTATCGCCCTGCCAGGAGGGCTTGGGGGGTGGAGGCGGGTTCGGCCATGCGCGACTCCTGAGGTGCCCGGGGCAGGCAACCTCAATCTCGGGGACTCCGGCGCCCGGGTCCATGAAGAGACGACCCGATTGACCTACTGGCGCGTTGGATGGCTGGTGGCCCGCGCGCCGGACGGTGAGGGTCGGGCCGTCGGAGGCGCTCAGGGCCAAGTAGCGCCAGGCATTCTTGCCGCACCCGCACCCGCAGCCTACCGTGCCTTCCGACACGACAAGGCCGCACGGGCGGCCGGATCACCGTTCTGGAGAAACCTCGTGGGAGAGTTGCGCGCGGCGATGAAGGGCATCACCCGCCGGCCGTTCCACACGACCGTCGCGGTCGTCATCCTGGCTCTCGGCCTCGCCGCGGGCATGGGCGTGTACACGTACGCCAACGGCTTCCGCCAGCCTTTCCCCGGCGCCGACGCCCACGGGCTCGTCCGTCTGTTCGAAGCCACGCCGGCCGATCCCTTCGGCAACGTCTCCTACCTGGACTACCTGGACTACGCAGCCGCGGTCGGCGGCACCTTCCGTGGGCTGGCGGCCGCGCAGGCCGGCTACGCCGCGAGCGTGCGCTTCGAAGCGTCCACGGAGGTCGTCTTTCTCGAGGCGGTTTCGGGGAGCTATTTCCCCGTCCTGGGCGTGGAGATGAGCCTGGGGCGGCAGCTCACCCCCGAGGACGACCAGCCAGGCGCCGAGCCCGTCGCCGTCATCTCCTACGCGTGGTGGCAACGGCACTGGAACGGGGACCCATCCATCATCGGGTCGGTGGTCTACTTCAACTTCCGACCCCACACCGTGGTCGGGGTGGCCTCACCGCGCTTCCTGGGGTCGCTGGCGTCCTACCGCCCCGACGCGTGGCTTCCCTTCGAGCCGTTCAAGGCACGGTACACCAGCTGGGCCCGCGCCTCCGAGGACCGTGACGTCCCCCTCGTGCGCGTCCTGGGCCGGCTCCAGGAAGGAGCGGACATCGATCGGGCAACCGGGGAGATGGAGCGTGTGGCTGCGGGGTTGGACGAGATCCACCCCCTCCGGGACGCACGGGCCCGCCGCGCCACCCTGGCACGCGCCACCTGGATCGACCCTCGCGCCAGGGTATCCGAATCGGGGACGGTCCGCCTCATGACGGCTGCGGCAGTGGCCTTCCTGCTCCTGGTGTGCGCAAACGTGGGCAACCTGCTGCTCGCCGTGGCCGCCGGCCGCCGACGGGAGATGGCGCTGCGGGCGGCCCTGGGCGCTTCCCGGGGCGGGCTCCTCAGGCAGCTCCTCCTGGAGAGTCTCCTACTGGGGGGCGCGGCGGGGGTCGTCGCGCTGGCTTTGGCCGGCCCCGTCGCGACACGCCTCGGCTCGTACTTCGCCCGCCCGAGCGTCTGGGGTGCGAACGTGGCGCGACAGACGGCCGTGGATGGCTATGTGGTGCTGGGCGCCCTCGCCCTGGCCGTGGTCGCCAGCCTGCTGGCCGGCCTGCCTCCGGCCCTGACGTCGTCCCGGCGCAACCTGGCGGAAGCCCTGAAGGAGCAGACGGCCGGTGGCCGGCCCCCGACGAGGCGGGTCGGGCGTTTTCGTCTCCCCGAGGCGCGCGACCTCATGGTCTCCGCCCAGGTGGGGCTGTCGGTGGTGCTCCTCACGGTAGCCGCGCTCACCCTGCGGACCCTGGCCAACGTCGGAGCCATCGACCCCGGGTTCGAGGTGGATCCGCTGCTGGCCAGCTACATCTCCACCAGCAGCACCGGTGTCACCGTGGAGGAGCGGGACCTGTGGTTCCGGACCCTGGCGGAACGTCTCTCCGAGGAGCCGTGGGTGCGATCGGCGACCATCTCCAACCAGGCTCCACTCTCGCCGCACGGGGCCCGCGCCTTCCGCCTGGAGAACGACGGGGACGATGTGGATCTGACCTATGCCACGGTCATCCCCGGCTATTTCGAGACTCTGGGGATGCGGATCCTCCGAGGACGGGACTTCGCCGAGGCCGACACGGCGGGCGCGCCCGGCGTCGCCATCGTGAACGAGGCGCTGGTACGTCGCCATTTCCCGGGGAGCGACGGCCTGGGCCGGCGGGTGTGGTTGGCCGGAGCCGACGGCGGGGCGGAGCGCGCCTTCGAGGTCGTGGGGGTGGTGAACGACGCCCGCGTGCAGGACTTTCTCGCCGAGCCGGAGCCGGTGGTGTACCTCGCCAACCCTCAGCAGTCGTACGCGTCGGGGAGCGCATTGACCGTGGCGACGACCATCGAGGCCGCCGCCGCGGTCCCTCGCCTGTACCAGTGGCTGCGAGCCTACGAGAGCCACATCGCCATCGTGAACGTCCTGCCGTACACCGAGGTCGTGCGGGGCTCCACGTATGCGCAGCGCATGAACGCCCAGATGTTCTCGGCGCTGGCCTTCCTGGGCCTG
Source organism: uncultured Gemmatimonadaceae bacterium (assembly GCA_964591135.1). Classification (GTDB taxonomy): domain Bacteria; phylum Gemmatimonadota; class Gemmatimonadetes; order Longimicrobiales; family Gaopeijiaceae; genus SZUA-318. The sequence goes on from CAZPZU010000008.1 coordinate 100,903, forward strand.
GTGCTGGCCGCGGCGGGCATCTTCGGTGTCATGAGCCTGGCGGTGAGCCAGCGCACGCGTGAGATCGGCCTTCGCATGGCCGTGGGGGCCCGGGGCGCCGACATCGCGCGTCTGGTGATGCGGCGTGCGGGCGCCTCGGTGGGTCTGGGTCTCGTCGTCGGCCTGGCCGCCTCGCTGGCCCTGGCGGGCCTCGCGCGCGGGATCCTCTTCGGCGTGCGCGCCGCCGATCCTTCCAGCGTCGCGGGCGCTTGCGCGGTGCTCCTCGCGACCGCGCTGCTCGCCGCGCTACTGCCGGCCCGGCGGGCGGCCGCCGTGGACCCCATCCGATCGCTGAGGGCGGACTGAGGCGACGCTACTTCGCGACGCACACCACGCCGAAGGAGCCGGTGGCTATGCTGTCCGCCGACACGTTCAGTGAGATCGGGTTCTCGCTCTGGACCGAGCAGTTGGCGGCGACGTCCCCCAGCTGCACCACATAGGGGCCCACGGGCAGGGACGGCCTGACGAACTGGTTCGGGCCCACCAGGAGGCTTCGGAAGCCGCCGTTGAAATCCAGCGTGTAGATGTCGTCGAGGTCCACGCCCGTCGTGACGATCGTCACCCTGGCGTAGCCGTTCGCGGAGCACGTCACCGCGAACGTCACGTCGGTCTCCTCGCCGGCGACCACCTGCACCAGGCGCGGGTTGTCCCCCCCGACGGAGCAGTTGTCGGCGACGTCGCCGAGGGTGATCTCGTGCGTCCCCTCCTGCGTGGCGTAATTCTGGACGCTGTCCGCGTAGATCCGGTAGGCGGTCGTGTCGCTGTCGAAGTTGAGGAAGAAGGCGGTATCCCGGCCTTCGCCGGAAACGGCGACCGACAGGCGGACGGTTCCCGAGGTGGACACCGCCGTGGCGGACGATCCGCATGCGACCGCGATGCCCGCTGAACACGCCACCGCCAGACCAACACACACTCTTCGCCAATCCACGGTCGCCTCGTCCGGTACGGGGTGGGGACAATACCCTGGAAGAGACACGTCCCGGGGGTCGAGCGTCAACGGTTGCCCGCGCGGGGGGCCCTGGGCCACTCCGAGCCCTCCGCACCATCCCGTCGTGGCGAGCCGCCCGGAGGTCCGACGACGCACTTCTGGCCCGGGACCGTCGCCAGCGCGAATGTCATGGGCATCCGCATTCCTGGTACCGTCGACTCGTGAGGTGCGTCCACCATGAAGCTGACGTCGATCATCCTCGGGATCTCCACCCTGCTCGCCGCCACCAGCGTCCCGGCCTCGGCACAGACGACGGGTCGAGGCCGGTCCGCACAACCGCGGGTGACCGAGGGCGACTACGTCATCGAGGACTTCCAGTTCGAGAACGGCCAGACGCTGCCCGAGCTGAAGCTCCACTACCGGACGATGGGCCGACCCCGGACGGATGCCGGCGGCGGTACCGTCAACGCGGTCTACATCATGCACGGGACGACCGGCAGCGGGACCAACTTCCTCGTGCCCCAGTTCGCCGAGCAGCTGTTCGGGGCTGGGCAGCTCCTCGACACCACGAAGTACTACGTGATCCTGCCGGACGGGATCGGCCACGGCGACTCCAGCAAGCCCAGCGACGGCCTGCACACCAGGTTCCCGAACTACGGCTATCGCGACATGATCCGTGCCGATCACGAGATGCTCACCGACGGCCTGCGCGTGAACCACCTCCGATTGGTCATGGGAACGTCCATGGGCGGCATGCACACGTGGCTGTGGGGTGAGATGTATCCGGACTTCATGGACGCCCTGATGCCGCTGGCGAGCCTTCCGGGACCCATCAGCGGGCGCAACCGGATCTGGCGCAAGCTGTTGATCGATGCCATCCGGACGGACCCGAGTTGGGCCGGGGGCGACTACACGACCCAACCCGAAGGCCTGCGGTTCGCAGGGGGGCTGATGCTGTTCATGGGGAGCAACCCGCGGCTACACTACCTGCAGGCGCCCACACTGGCCGCGGCGGACAAGGAGCTGAAGGAGTATGTGGACCGGTTCGTCCAGACGCACGACGCCAACGATGTCATGTACGCCTTCGCCGCCTCCGAGGACTACGACCCCTCGCCCGATCTGGAGAGGATCCAGGCGCCCATGATCGCGGTGAACACGGCCGACGACCTGATCAACCCGCCCGACCTCGGCATCCTGGAGAAGGAGATCGCGCGGGTGAAGCGCGGCCGTGCGGTGGTGATCCCGGAAAGTGCCGAGTCGGTCGGGCACGGCTCGCACACCAAGGCATCGCTGTGGAAGCAGTACCTCGCGGAGCTCCTTCGGGAGTCGGCGCGATGATCGGTCTTCCGCAACCCGCGTCCAACGGGAGCGCCCTCATGCACAGACGCACCTTCCTCCACCGGATGAGCGCCGCGGCCATGATGCCGTGGCTGGCCGGGGCGAGCCGCGATCTCGTCGCCCTGCGGCAGGACCTGTTCTCGGCGCCCGACGACGCCGCGTTCTGGAAACGAGTGCGCGGCCAGTTCCTCCTCCGTCCGGGGCTGGTCCACATGAACTCCGCTACCATCGGCGCGACGCCGCGCCCGGTGGTGAGCGCCCTCACCGACTTCCTCTGGCAGGTGGAGAGCGACCCCCAGGAGGAGGTCTTCGGGGCCGCCGGCGAGCAGCGCATGGAGGACGTGCGCGCCCGGGCGGCGGCGTTCCTGGGCGCCGGCGTGGACGAGGTGGCCCTCACCCGCAACACCACGGAGGGGATGAACCACGTCGCCCAGGGTCTGGAGCTGGAACCCGGCGACCAGATCCTCTCGACGAACCACGAACACCCCGGGGGAAGCGTGTGCTGGGAGTGGCTGGCCGAACGCACGGGCGCCGAGATCGTGCGCATCGAGATGCCCGCCACGGCCGCTTCGCCGGACGAGGTGGTCGCTCTGGTGAAGCGACATCTCACGCCGCGGACCCGGGTGTGCTCGTTCAGCCACGTGAGCACGATCACCGGGCTGGTCATGCCCATGGCGGCCGTCGCCGAGGTGACCCGACCCCGGGACATCCTGCTGGCGTGCGACGGCGCCCAGGCGCCGGGCATGCTGAACGTGGACGTGCATGCCCTGGGCGTGGACACCTACGCGTCCAGCTCACACAAGTGGATGCTGGCGCCGAAGGGCTCGGGACTCCTGTACATCCGCAAGGAGGTACAGGACCGGGTGAAGCCCCTTTCCCTGCGCTCGAGCTATCAGGTCTACTCGGCCTCCGGCGGGACGAGGAACGTCGCGGGCGTCCTCGCCCACGGGGTGGCCATGGACTTCCACGACACGCTGGGCTGCGAGAAGGTGGAGGCACGGTGCAGGGAGTTGCGCCGCCACCTGCGGGAGGCCCTGGCGACGGTGGACGGGGTGAAGGTCATCACCCCTCGGGACGAGGCGCTCTGTGGGGGGATCCTCACCATCTCCCTGGGGCGGGGGGACGCCGGGCAGGTCCGGGCCACCCTCGCCGACGACTACGATATCGTGCTGAAGCGCGGGAGCGTGGCGTACAACGCCATCCGCATCTCCACGCACATCTTCAACGACGAGTCGGACGTCGAGCGGGCCGTGGGGGCGCTGAGCAAGACGATGCGGCGGGTGTGAGGCCGGCGGCCGAGGTGGCGGCTCCAGCGACCGCGGCCGCCCTCGACACCGGCCCTCCCATTCCGTTAGGCTTGTGTTCTGACGGGAGCGTGGTCTCCCGCGACTGACGCTGGCGGCGAGCACTCCCGCGGTGCCGTTGCCGGCGTCTTCTGTTTCCGGGTCCAGGACCCGTCCGAGGCAACGATGGCCAAGCAGGAGGCGGTGGAGGTGGAGGGACTGGTCACCGAGGTTCTTCCCGACCAGAACTTCCGGGTGCGCCTGCAGAACGACCACGTCGTCCTCGCCTACGCGGCGGGAAAGATGTCCAAGTTCCGCATCCGTGTGCTGGTGGGGGACAGGGTCACGCTGGAGCTGTCACCCTATGACATGTCGCGGGGCCGGATCACCTATCGTCACAAGACGGGCGACGCTCCGCCGCCGCCCCGGAAGCGGAGACGCTGAGCCGGTGGCCTCCGACGGTGCCCCCAAGCGTCGCGACTCCCTCCGCATCGCCTCGGTCGACCGACCCGGATGGGACCAGCGTGTGGAGCGGGTTCCCCGCGTGGGCGACGACGTCTGGTCCGTGGACGGTGTTGCGGAGGTCGTTCGCGTGCTCGGACGGACGAGCGACGGGAGCAGGCTCCTCGAGCTCCGCCTGCTCGATCGACCCAAGCCGCCGTATTTCGCGTCGGCGTCCAACGTCCTCCAGCGACGCGAGCCCGAGGACCCCGAAGTCGGCGCCTTCGATGCGGCGCCGCTTGGCACCACCGACATCCGCGGCATTGGATGAGGATCTCATTCTTTTCAGTTCGTGGCACGTCGCCACTACCCAGCGTGGGGGAGCAACCACGTGGGTCAGCAGTCGGTAGCTACGGATCTTCCGAAGATTCCGACCGAGGACCGCAGTACAAACAGGAGCAGGAAGATGCGTAGCACGGGCACCGTGAAGTGGTTCAACGATCAGAAGGGCTTCGGATTCATCACCCCGGACGACGGCAGCAAGGATTGCTTCGTTCACCACTCGGCGATCCAGGCCCAGGGTTTCAAGACCCTGAGCGAGGGCGACAAGGTGGAGTTCGACGTCACCCAGGGTCAGAAGGGTCCCGCGGCGGAGAACGTCGTCAAGGTCTGACGACCCTCCGCGAAGTGGTCGAAGCCCCCCGGGCGCCGAGAGAGCGCCCGGGGGGCTTCGTGCCATCCGCGGGGAGGACCTTCGGTCCCACCACTACCGGGGCCGATCGCCGTCCCGGCCAACCAGGCCTTCATGGTCGGCGCGAAGAGCGGCGTAGCAGGGGCACGCCGCGGCCTCCAGTCCCGGGCGATCCGTGATCGTGATGCGGCCGCGGCTGTAGCGAATGAGCCCGGCTCGACGGAGCTCGGCGGCGGCGCTCGTGATGCTCGGTCGCCGTACGCCGACCATCTGCGCGAGGGATGCCTGCGTCAGCAGGAACCGGTCGGTGCCCACGCGATCCTGCGTCGTGACGAGACAGTGGGCGCAGCGCGCCGCCAGCGGATGCAGGCGTTGACACAGCACGGTCCGGGCCAACTGCTCGAGAACGGACTGCGTGTACCGGAGCAAGACCCTGCGCAGCGGCGCACTCTCCCGGAAGGCGCGCTGGAAGGCAGCCGCGCTCATCTGCATCGCGTGGTCGGGAACGCGCGCGACCGTGCACGCGATCGAGGTACCCCCACCGAGGAACGCGGCGAGGCCCACCACCCCCTCGTTGCCGATCGTCTGCACCTCTACCCGCTCGCCGTCCTCCACGTCGACGAGCACCGAGACGATACACCGCTGGGGAAAGTAGATCCTGGTGATCGTTTCGTGGGCCTGATGGAGGACGCGCCCGGCCGGGACCGAGACGGCCTCCAGGCCCGGCAGGAGTCGTCCGTACTCCGCCCTCGAAAGGGCGAGCAGGAGATGGTTTCGCTCCGCGTGCCGCCCGTCGGATGTGGACATGGGCCCGTGGCCTCGGCGCGTGCCGGAACGCTCAGACCGCCACGCTCAGCTCGCTTCTGAGGTACGCGTTGTGATCGTGCATCAGGCCGCCGCTCGGCAGCGCATCCCAGAGCACGCCAAGGTCGCGTCGCACCCGATTCGCGTAGAACTCAGGGAGCGTCGCCGTCTCACGGTTGAAGAAGCGGTGCACGCTCCGATCGGAGTCGAGGAGCCCGCGGATTCGCGCGTGGTGCCTGACGCGGTCAAAGCGCTCGGAGGAGAGCCCGCGGACCACGTTCATCCACTTGGGGATCGCCATGCGGTTCGCGACGAATCGGCGCGCGATCCGCGGCGCGGAGAACGCGTACCGCTCCAAGTCGACCAACTTGTCGTAGAACGAGCGCCAGCCGTAGTGCCTCGGGACCACGTTCATCGCCTGGCTGGCGTCGAGGAAGTGGAAGGGGAAGGGGAGGACACGTCCCGCGCGCTGAAGGTCGAGGTTGAGCGGGGCCGCGCGACCGAACGCGGACAGAAGCGAGAACACGGGAAAGGCGCCCGGGGCGAGATCGATGAATCGCTTGGTCAACTCGAACGGCTCGGCGCCCTCGTCGGTGTCCAGGCCCAGCACGAAGTTGGTCTGAACGTACGGGATGTAGCGCAGGATCATGTTGATGTGCTCGGCGACGCGCCGGACCTTCTCCGCACCCACGTCCCGCCCCGTCTTGGCCTTGTTGCCCAGCGCGAACCACGACTCCACCCCCGGAAGGCTCACTTTGAAGCCGTTCTTCGCGAGGCGCTCGAGATGCGCCTCGGAGAGAAGCGACAGACTACTCTCGGCGAAGAAGTCGATCCGGCCGGGCGGCACCGCCTCCTCGATCGCGCCCATGTAGTCCTCGAAGCGGACGCCGAAGTTGGGGTCGTGCCAGCCCACCCTGGGGTGGGGAATCTTGGTGAGCAGAAAGCGGAGGTCGCTGCGGATCTGGTCGAATCCGAGCGGCTGATAGGGTACCGTCGAGTCGATGCAGAAGGAGCAGGAGTAGGGGCAGCCCAGGCTCCCGAGCATGGGCACGACCTTGAGCACCGGCGCCTTGGCGATCGTGGCCTCGATGAACTTCCAGCGCTCCCGAACGCCTGGGAGCGTCTGCGGCTGACGTGCGGCGCTGACGTGCATACCGACGGGACGTTGCGGCGCGCCATCGCGAAGCAGGTCCTCGACGGTCGTCCGATCGGTGAAGCCGAGGACGTAGTCGAAGTGGCGCGCCGCGTCCTGCGGGTAGCAGCGCGCGTGCGGCCCGCCGAGCACCGTGATCGCACCCCGTTGTCGGTGCAGGTTGCTGATCGCGTAGGCGGTATGCGCCGCCTGCGTGAAGGCGCCGATGAAGACGACGTCGGCCGGTCCGAGGACCTCCCGCGCCAGGTCTTCGAAGCCGGTGTAGCAGACGTAGCGAACGTGATGGCCGGCCTGCTCGCACCACACCGCGATGACCTGCGGCATGATGCTCGCGAGGTTCGCGTTCATGAGACGCGCATACAGTGCGCGCGTGGGTCGTTCGGTCGTGAGGTCCACGACCGTGACGCGGAGTCGACGCACGGTACCTCCCGCTCGCACCGGGGCGAGCGTGCTGCGAGGTCCAGTGCGTTGCGGGGTTGGCGGCCGTCGGCGCCAGCGCACCATCAGTGGTTAGGCGGTGTGGTTCCTTTCCTGAGGAGCGCACCTCCACTCCTCCCCGCTATGTCAGGTTCCGAACATAGCGTGCGCGTCCGGCCTTCGAAAGGAAGGCTACGAAGCCATTCGATCGTGGCCCACCGACTGCCCCCCTGACGCCCACATCGGTTTCCCGCTAGCTTCCGCGCTGCGGGATTCCCACCTCGAGCCCCCGGTTCCGGGGGCCGTTCCTCGCGCGACGTCGCACAGCCCATCGAGCCGGACATGCCGGCTGGCCGGCTGAGCACCCTCCCGACCGGACCACACCTTTGGCGTTTTCTGCCCTCGCGTTGCACCCGACGCTCCTTCGGGGCATCGCGGACCTCGGCTTCACCAGCCCTACCCCGATCCAGTCCCATGCCATCACCCCGGCCCTCCAGGGACGTGACCTCCTGGCGTGCGCCGCCACCGGCAGCGGAAAGACCGCAGCGTTCCTGCTGCCCATCCTGCACAACCTCGTGGACCGGCCCCGGGGCACCACCCGCGCGCTGGTCCTCGCGCCCACCCGCGAGCTCGCCCTGCAGATCGTGGGCGACCTCGAGGGACTCGCCCGGCACACCGGCGTCCGCGCCGCCGCCGTCTACGGGGGCGTGGGCATGCGGCCCCAGGAGACGGCGCTCCGGCGCGGCACCGACGTCATCGTCGCCACGCCCGGGCGGCTGCTCGATCACTTCCAGCACGCGTACGCCGCCCTGTCGGGGCTCGAGTACCTCGTGTTGGACGAAGCCGACCGGATGCTGGACATGGGTTTCCTCCCGGACATCAAGCGGGTGCTCCGCCACGTCCCGAAGCCGCGGCAGACGCTGCTGTTCAGCGCGACCATGCCGCCTCCCATCGAGGCGCTGACCCGGGAGATCCTCCGGTCACCGGCCCGGATCGCGCTGCAGCCCAAGGCGGCCCCGGCCGATGGCGTCGAACAGTCGGCCTACCCGGTGCCGTCCACCCTCAAGGGGCAGCTTCTGGTGGCGCTGGTGGGGGGAGGCGGCGTCGTGGACGACGCGCTCGTCTTCACCCGAACCAAGCACAGGGCCGACCGTCTGACCCGGCTGCTGACCCGAAACGGGATCACCGCCGAGCGCATCCACGGAAACAGATCGCAGGCGCAGCGCACGAGAGCGCTTCAGGGCTTCAAGGCCGGCGATTTCCAGATCCTGGTCGCGACGGACATCGCCGCGAGGGGCATCGACGTGCAGGCACTGGGCCACGTGGTGAACTTCGACCTCCCCAACGTGCCCGAGGACTACATCCATCGGGTCGGCCGTACCGCCCGGGCGGGAGCCACGGGGCAGGCGATCACCCTGGTGGCACCAGAGGAAGAGGCCGACCTCAGGCGCATCGAGCGTGTCCTGTCGTCGACGCTCCCGCGCAGGCAACTCGAGGGCTTCGCGTACGAGGCGACGCCCGATTCGGCTCTCGAGTTCCCCCGCGCGGGCGCCGCAGCCAGGCCGGGCCGAACGGTCGTCGGCACCGATACTTCCGGGCGTGGGGGGCCGCGGCGCCGCCGCTTTGGGAGGCGCCGCGCCTGAGCTCAGCCGCTCGCCGGCTCGCCCTCCGCCCTGGCGATCACGAAGGAGGCGAGTGCGACCCAGCGTACCGGGGTGGGGTGCAACTCCTCGAGGATCTGGTCCGCGGTTATCCCGCGGAATGCCCCCTTCGAGGCCTTGTTCCTCATCTCGCGGTACGCCGAAACGGCTCGGCGAACGGCGATCTCCTCGGCCGGCGTCAGGATCATGGTCGGAATGTAGCGGCGGGGGGCCCGCGCGCGCTGCGCGCGGCCCACCAACGCGGCGCGACATCTGATTTCCCGCTAGGTTTTGGTAGCGACGCATCGTCGGCTCCCTGCGGGTGCCCATTCCGGAGACAAGCCGTGCCCAACTCCTTCTCGATCACCCGCTCCCGGTGCTCCGTCCTGTCCGACCCGACCCTCCGCGACGAGATCCATGCGCACACGGGAAGCGACGCCGAGACCTCGAGCATCCTTCGCTCACTCGATCGCTTCGGCCAGGATGTTTCGATCCGTTACTACGAAATGACGCCGACGCCGAGTCGCCGCACGTATCAACCGAAGTCGGCGTTCGCCTGGACCGTGCGGGCGGTGCGGTAGAGCAACGCAGACGGGGGACCCGACGGTCCCCGGGCCGTCCCCGGTGGCCGGCCCTGCGCGCTGGGCCGGGCCCCGCGCCGCAGTCGCGCCCACCCGTGGAGCACGGCTCCGGCCGGCACACAGCGGACCCCGATCATCCCTCGCGGCGCCTCATCGGATCGACTTCCAGGCGCCACTCACCGCCACCGCCCGCGCCCAGCGCTCCACCCACCGAAACACGATCCCCCGCACCCCACCCATCCCCAACTCCTTGACTGCATGACCGTCAAAATCGAGTTTGCTAGTTAGTCCGGCACGAACACTACCGAACGAATAATAACCTGTCAATAGCCATATGGTGGTTATGCACGAGGAAGACGACTACCAGCCGGTCGAGAGCATGGACCTGTCCGGCGGAGACATCAGCCTGGACTTCGTGAACACGGCGAGCAGGCGCGACTCCGGCTCCCTCCGGGAGAAGCTGCATGCCTATGACGACCTCGTGACCTGGGCCGAGCGTGTGGGCGTGATCACCGAAGCGCAGGGCCGGCGTCTGCGGACGGCGGGGCATCGCTCCCCGGAAGAGGCGGACCAGGTGCTGCGGCGGGCGCGGGACCTCCGGGAGGCGGTGTTCCGGATCTTCGCGCGGCCCGGCACGGAGGGAGGCGACCTCGACCTCCTCGCGGACGAGGCCGCGCGCGCAGCGGCGGAGCGGCGCCTCGCGGCCACCGCGGACGGCTACGCGTACACGTGGCCGGAGAGCGACCGTCTCGAACAGCCGCTCTGGCCGGTCGCGCTGGCAGCCGCCGAGCTGCTCACTTCGGCCGAAGAGCGATCACGCGTGAAGGAGTGCGCAGCGGACAACTGCAACTGGCTCTTCCTGGACATGAGCCGAAACCGGAGCCGACGCTGGTGCGACATGAAGGTCTGTGGCAACCGGGCCAAGGCGCGACGCTTCTCCGCCCGGCACAGGGAGGCGTGACGCCGGCCGCGCGTGGCCCGCTGCGGCCGGCGGCCTGGTTGCGTCGGACCCGGACGTCCTGTCGCACCGGCGGCCGAGCTCGACCCCCGGTCCACATGGAGGTCCCGTGAAGCGCGCCCCGTATCCAGGCCCCACCGGCCGTGCCCTGGCTCTGTCGGGCTGCCTCGGCGCGCTGGCTGCTGCCTGCGTCTGGGCGCTGCTGGCGCCGCCGGAACGGACCCTGGGTGACGCCATCCGTGTCGTCTATCTCCATGTGTCGGCGACCATGGCGGGACTCGCCTGTCTCTACGGCGCTGGGGCCCTGGGTCTGGCCACGGCCGTGCTGCCCGTCCCGCGGGTGGAGCGAGCGCTGCGCCCCCTGTGGATCGCTGGCATGGCGGCCTTCGTTGCGGGCTTCCTTCTGAGCCTGGTGTCGGCCCGTATCAGTTGGGGCGGCATCTTCTGGGCCGAGCCGCGCGTGCGCGCCTCTCTGGGTGTGGTGGCGGTGGGCCTGGTAGCCGTGGCGGTCGACGGCTGGCTGGCCCCCGCCCGGGCGCGCAACCTCACGTGGAGCGCCGCGGCGGCGCTGGCCTTCGTGGCGCTGCGGACGGCGCCGCTGTACATCCACCCCGACCACCCCGTGAAGGAGGGCACCCCCCCGGGGATACGTGCCGCCTTCCTGGGCATCTCCGTCTGCTGGCTCGTTGCGGCTCTCTTTCTGGCCCGCTTCCTCCTGGACGGCGCGGCACGGGATGCCTGACGGCCGCCCGCCGGGCTCGCGGACCAGCACGAACGCGAGCTTCGGGCCCCGCTCGGGTGGGGCGAGCCGCCTCTATCGCGAAGCCGCGCCCGCCGCCGGACGCGGCGGCGCGACAAAGCGTCGCGACTGCCGTTCGTATGCGTGCGCCAGCGCCAGCACGCGCGCATCCTCGCCCGGGAGCCCCACGATGGACAGGTTGAGCGCGGGCATGCCGTCCGCGCCGATGCCCGCCGGGACCGACACCTCAGGGAGGCCGAGCCAATTCCCGTAGCCCAGGGCGGTGCGGATGGGCGGCCACGAGTCCACGGCACGGGGTGCGTTGAAGGGCATGGTCGGATAGACCATCGCCGCGACCCCGGCCGCGCGCATGGAGTCGGCTAGCGCCACCACCACGTGGGCCCGCGAGCGTGCGAAGGAGCGCCCGGCCACGTCGTCCGCCATGGGCTGATGGAGCAGGGGCTCGCAGTCCTCGAAGGACTCGGGGAGCACGTCATAGAAAGACCGGTAGGCCGCATACCCCCGGCGCACCGCTTCGCGCGGCTGGTCGGTGCGCCCGGCGAAGTAGAGGTACAGGGCGTTGGCCGTCGGCGCAGGTGACCTCGGGTCCACGGGTACGTCACCGCGTTCGCTGGCCGCGGCGGCGAAGGCGTCGCGCACGTCCCACAGGGTGACCGCGGGAACGAAAGGATCGACCGTCCCTCCCGCGGCGCCCAGGTCACCCACCGCCCGGTCCCACACCGAGAGGGCCTCGGCCGACATCTGCTCGCGCGGGACGTGCGCCTCGACGAGGCCGAGCCGAACGCCGGCGAGCGCATCGTCGCGCAGGGCGGCGAGCGGAGCCCCGTTCCATGGGTCCCTGCGCGCGAGCGGGTCCGAAGGGTCAGCCCCCGCCACGGCCGCGAGGAGAAGCGCCGCGTCGGCCACGGTGCGCGCGAGCGGACCGTGGGTGTCGAGCCAGGGCCAGGTCGGAATCACCCCGGCGCGGGGAACGAGCCCGAAGGTCGGCTTCATCCCCACGACGCCCGTGAACTGCGCCGGGATCCGGTTGGAGCCGCCGTCGTCGGTGCCGAGAGCGGCGAAGGCCATCCCACCCGCGACCGCGACGGCCGAGCCCGCGCTCGACCCGCCCGGCGTGCGCGTCCCCGTGGGGTCGCGCGGATTGAGCACCTGCCCGGTGTGGCTGCTCGTGCCGTTGCCGTGATAGGCGAAGTCGTCCGCGGCGGTCTTTCCGAGGACGATGGCGCCCGCCGCGCGAAGCCGTGCCACCTCGAGGGCGTCGCGCCGCACCGCGTTGGGGAAAAGCCCCGCCCACTCCGCGTTCGAGGCGGTGGTCGGCAGACCGTCCATGTCGTAGATGGCCTTGGCGAAGACAGGGACGCCGTCGAGGGGACCCCGCAGCCGGCCGGCGCGCCGGCCGGCGTCGGCGGCACGTGCTTCCGCGGTAGCCGTGTCGGACAGCACGTCGATGGCCCGCCACGCCATTCCCTCCGCGCGGCAACGGTCCAGCGCCCGGTCGGTGATCTCGGCAGCGCTCCAGGCGCCGCGACGGAGCCCCTCCTGGAAGCTGGCGATGGTACCGTCCAGCGGTTCGACTTCGGCGAATGCCCACCCGCGCCGGGGCAGGGCGGCTGCGGCTGCGAGGGCAGCCAGCTGGGCGAGGGCTTCGCGTCGGGTCGGTGGCATGGGTGCGAGCTCCGCTCGGGAGCCGTCGGGGCCGCGAGACCTGCTCGTGGGTCAGGCGCTGGGAACGCCGGCGCCGTGCTCGACGCGCTCCAGCGCGGCCTCCAGCCGCTCCACCGTGCGGTCGATATCCGCCCACTTGTCGAGCCCGAACAGACCCAGACGGAAGCTCCTGAACTCCGCGGGCTCGTCACACATCAGCGGCACACCCGCGGCGATCTGCAGTCCAACGGCGGCGAACTTCTTGCCGTTCTGGATCAGCGGATCATCGGTGTAGGCGACCACGACCCCAGGGGCCTCGAACCCGGACGCCGCGACACTCGGGAAGCCGTGCTCGGCCAGCAACGCACGCACGCGCGTGCCCAGCTCCCATTGCCGGCGTTCCATCTCCTCGAGGCCCAGAGCCACCGTCTCCTTCATGCTGTCCCGGAACGCGAGCAGCGTGTCGGTGGGCAGCGTGGCGTGGTAGGCGTGCCCGCCCTTCTCGTACGCCTGCATGATCTGGAGCCACTTGTTCAGGTCGCAGGCGAAGCTGCTGCTGCGGGTCTGCTGCATCCGCTCCAGCGCGGCTTCACCGAGCATCACGAGGGCGGCACAGGGCGACGCGCTCCAGCCCTTCTGCGGCGCGCTGAGCAGCACGTCGACGGCGCAGTCCTTCATGTCGATCCACACGGTCCCGGACGCCACGCAGTCCATGACGAAGATCCCGCCGTATTCTTGCACCGCCTCGCCCACGGACCGGATGTAATCGGCCGGAAGGATCATCCCGGACGACGTGTCCACGTGCGGCGCGAAGACCACGTCGGGTCGGTGCTCGCGTATGGCCCCGAGCACGGACTCGAGCGCGGGGGGCGCCCAGGGCTGCTTCGGCCCGGGCGCGATCGGGCTGGCCTTCAGGACGAAGACGTCGTCAGTGATCCCCCCGGCTTCGATGATCTGGCTCCAGCGGAAGCTGAAGTAGCCGTTGCGAATCACCAGACACCTACGACCGTCGGCGAACTGCCGCGCAATGGCCTCCATGCCGTAGGTCCCGCCGCCGGGCACCAGGGCGACCGCCGCCGCGTTGTACGTCTGCTCGAGCGTCGCGGATATGTCGCGCATGACCTTCTGGAACTTCTGCGACATGTGATTGAGCGACCGGTCCGTGAAGACGACGGAGTACTCGAGCAGGCCGTCGGGGTCGACCGGGGAGTGGGCGGACATCGGGCGAACCTCCCTTTCGGTGTGGATGGGGCGGCGTGTCTTGTCGGGGGCTACGTGGCCCGGCAGGAAGCTAATCGATTCCGTGCGGTGGAGGCTCGGCCGGGACGAAGGCCGCGGGCGCCACCCACGGCGCCGTCGCCCGCGTGCCCTGGACCCCCTACCTTCTCCCGCGTTGCGCCGCTGCTTCCACCGGTGAGGTCCGAATGCGGAGATCGCTCACGGCTGCGGTCCTGATGGGTTTGGTGCTCGGGCTGGCCGCGGGTC
>CAZPZU010000009.1:0-76586 GCA_964591135.1 uncultured Gemmatimonadaceae bacterium
ACTTCACCTACGAGGTGTCGCGCTCCCTGGCCGCCTGCGAGGGCGCGCTCCTGGTCGTCGATGCGACGCAGGGCGTGCAGGCCCAGACGCTGTCGAACCTCTTCCTGGCGTTGGACGCGGGGCTGGAGATCCTCCCGGTCCTCAACAAGATCGATCTCCCCGGCGCCGAGCCCGAGCGCCGGAGGGAGGAGATCTCCGACCTCCTGGGCGTCGACCCGGACTCGGTGCTCCAGGCCAGCGCCAAGGAGGGCATCGGGATCGACGCCGTCCTGGAGGCGATCGTCGAGCGGGTGCGGCCGCCCGAGGGCGACCCCGAGGCCCCCCTGCGCGCGCTGATCTTCGACTCGTACTACGACAAGTACCTGGGGGCCGTCCCATCCATCCGGGTGGTGGACGGCGAGGTGAGGCCGGGGATGGAGATCACCTTCGGCAACGTCGATCGACGCTACGAGGTCACCGAGGTGGGCTACCTCCGCCTCGGCCGTCAGCCACAGCCGGCGCTGACGCCGGGCGAGGTGGGCTACCTGGTCGCGGCGATCAAGGAGGTCTCCGACACGCGCGTCGGGGACACGATCGTCGACGCGAACCGGAAGGCGACCCGACTCCTTCCGGGCTACCAGGAGGCCCGGCCCATGGTGTTCGCCGGCCTCTATCCCACGGCGTCGGACGACTACGAGGACCTGCGCGACGCCCTGGAGAAGCTGAAGCTCAACGACGCGAGCCTGCACTTCGAGCCGGAGACCTCCGTCGCCCTCGGCTTCGGGTTCCGCTGCGGCTTCCTGGGCCTGTTGCACATGGAGATCGTGCAGGAGCGGCTCGAGCGCGAGTTCGGCGTGGACCTCATCACCACGGTCCCCAACGTGGAGTACCACGTTACGATGACGAACGGGCAGGCGCTGAGGGTGGAGAGCCCCACGGCGCTCCCCGATGCCGGACGGATCGAGAGCGTCAGCGAGCCCATCGTGAAGGCGCACATCGTGTGCCCGGCCGAGTACATCGGCAACGTGCAGAAGCTCTGCCACGAACGTCGTGGCGTGTTCAAGGGGATGAGCTACCTGGACCCGCAGCGGGTGGAGATCAACTTCGAGCTGCCGCTGTCGGAGATCGTCCTGGACTTCTACGATCGGTTGAAGAGCGGAACGCGCGGGTATGCCGCGCTCGACTACGAGTTCCTCGAATACCGCCCCGGCGACCTGATCAAGCTCGACATCCTGGTGAACGGCGACCCGGTGGACGCGTTCAGCGTGATCATCCACGAGGACAAGGCCTACGAGTACGGGCGCGATCTGGTGCGCAAGCTCAAGGAGCTGATTCCCCGTCAGCAGTACGAGGTGGCCCTGCAGGCCACGATCGGCAACAACGTCATCGCGCGCACGAACGTGAAGGCCCTGCGCAAGAACGTGACGGCCAAGTGCTACGGCGGCGACATCACCCGGAAGCGCAAGCTCCTCGAGAAGCAGAAGGAGGGGAAGAAGCGCATGAAGCAGGTGGGGTCGGTGGAGATCCCCCAGGAGGCCTTCCTCGCGGTCCTGAACCTGGGCGGAGAATGACGCGCACCCCCGCCGGGGTGGAGGCGCGCAGGCACGTGATCCGGGCCCCGAACCATCTCGGGGACGTGATCATGGCCCTTCCCGCCCTGGCGGCGGACGGCTCGGACGTGGTCGTGCGACGCTGGCTCGCTCCCGTGCTGGAGATGGCGGCGCTTGCGGGTCGCGTCCTCCCCTTCGACCGCGGCCTCGCGGGGTGGCGACGCGTGGTCCGGATGCTGCGACGCGAGCGCTTCGAGCGGGGCACGCTGCTGACTCCTTCGTTCAGCGCGGCGTGGATGTTCCGGTGGGGCGGCGTGCGCAGTCTGCGCGGGACCGCGGGTGATGCGCGCACATGGATGCTGTCCGAGCCGATCCCGAGAGCGGTGCTGAAGGGACGGCACCGTATCAACCAATACAAGCTCCTGCTCGGTCAGGACCCGGACACCGAGGCGCGGAACCACCTCCTGGTGGCGCCGGCCGCCGAAACGGATTCATGGAGGGAGCGGCTCGGGGGCGCCGACCCGGTGGTCGGTCTCTTCCCGGGATCGAACGCGCCCGCCCGCAGGTGGCCGGCGGAGCGGTTCGCCGCCGTCGCGCGGGCGCTGGGCGCGGACGGCGCCCGCCTGGTCGTGATGGGGGGCGCCGCCGAGCGCGACATCACCCGGATGGTCGTCGACGCGGCGCCCGGCGCGCTGGACGTGGGAGGCGCCACCGACCTGCGAGGGCTGGCGGCTCTGCTCTCGATGTGCCAACTGGTAGTGACGAACGACACGGGGCCGATGCACCTGGCGGGCGCGGTGGGCACGCCGACCGTCACGCTGTGGGGGCCGTCGGACCCTGCGGAGGTCTGCCCGGTAGGCGCGCGCGACGTGCGTGTGACCGGTGCGGCACTCCCGTGCAAGCCGTGTTTCAAGAACGCGTGTCCGCGGAGCGGACCGGGGACGTTGCTTCCCGAAGCCCACGAGGAATGCATGCGACTCGTCAGTGAGGAAGAGGTGCTGCGGTCGGCCCGCCGCGTCCTGGAGGACCCGCCGGCATGAGCGGTCCCTGGGTCGTGGGGGTCGACGTCGGCGGTACCAACGTCGTGGTCGGGCTGGTTCCCACGGAGGGTGGCCGGCCGTGCTCGCTGCGGAAGTGCGCTACCGCTTCCCTGGGTGAGCCGGACGCGGTCGTGGGGCACCTCGCCCAGATCGTCGACGAGGTGATCGACGACGGGCTGGGGGCCTCGGGGAGCAGCCGCGCCGACGTGCTGGGCATCGGAATCGGCAGTCCCGGGCCGCTGGACCTGGAGGCCGGCGTGGTGCTCGACGCCTTCAACCTCGGATGGAAGGACTTCCCTCTTCGCGATGGTCTGTCGGAGGCTGTCGGGCTCCCGGCGATCCTGGACAACGACGCGAACTGCGCCACGTGGGGAGAGTTCTGGCAGGGCGCCGGGAAGGGGGCGAGGAGCCTGGTGGGCGTGACGCTCGGCACCGGGATCGGGGGTGGCGTCGTCCTCGACGGCCGCCTGGTCCACGGTGCGTCGGCGTCGGCCGGCGAGATCGGCCACATGACCATCGACTTCACCGGGCGCCGCTGCAAGTGCGGCAACTACGGCTGTCTGGAGGCGTACGCTTCGGGCCCGAACATCGCGGCGAGGGCGCGCGAGGGGATCGAGGCGGGAGCCGAGTCGCTCCTGCTGAGATTGGTGGACGGGGATCCCGAGCGCATCACCGCGGTGACGGTCTACGAGGCGATCCTCCAGGGGGACGGCTACGCGGCCGAGGTGATGATCGAGACCGCCAAGCTGCTCGGAGCCGGTATCGCGAACATCGTCAACATCCTGAACCCCGAGGTCGTGGTGATCGTCGGCGGCGTGACCCGTGCTGGCGACTTCCTGTTCGCACCCCTCCGCTCCGAGGTTCGACGGCGGGCGTTCAAGAGCGCGGAGCAGGCGTGCCGGATCGTGCCGGGCGCTTTGCCGGAGACGGCCGGCGTCATCGGCGCGGCCGGGCTGTTCCTGCAGGGCCGGAGTCGGGGAGGCGAGTAGGCGCCGTGGCCCGTCGTACGCTCGGAGTCGTGGGCACGATGGTGTGGGACCGCATCCTCGACCGGGACGGTCGCTCCGAGCCCGTGGAGGAATGGGGTGGCATCGCCTACGCGCTGTCCGCGCTGCGCGCCTCCCTCGCGGCGGAGTGGACGATCCTTCCGATCCTGAAGGTCGGCCGAGACCTCTCCGAAGAGGCCTACCGCTTCCTGCGGGAGATCCCCGGCGTGGACCCCTCCGCCATGGTCGTCGTGCCCGAGCCCAACAACCGCGTCGAGCTGCGCTACACCTCCACCGAGCGCCGCACCGAGCGCCTGAGCGGCGGGGTGCCCCCGTGGACGTGGCCGGAGCTCGCGCCGGTGACCGACCTGTGCGACGCCCTCTACGTGAACTTCATCTCCGGGTTCGAGATGGAGCTGCCGGCGGCGCGGGCGCTCAGGGCGGGGTATGCGGGTCCGACGTACGCGGACCTCCACTCCCTCTTCCTCGGCGTCAATCCGAGTGGCCTCCGCGTCCCCCGTGCGCTGCAGGGGTGGGCGGACTGGCTCGGCTGCTTCGACGGCGTGCAGATGAACGAGGACGAATTCGCGCTCCTCGGGCGCGCGACGGGCGATCCATGGCAGCTCGCCGCAGGCTCGCTCGGTCCGGAGCTCAAGCTGCTCGCCGTCACGCTGGGTCCGCGCGGGGCGGCGTACATCGCCGGCACCGACTTCGACCCCGACCCGGCCACCTGGCGCTCGCGACCGGCCCTCCAGGTCGCGGGCTCCGCCCGATCGGCGCGCGTGCCGATGGAGACCGTGCCGCTCGCGGGGGACCCGACCGGGTGCGGAGACGTATGGGGCGCTACCTTCTTCGCGCGGCTCCTGTCGGGCGACGACCTGGAGGGGGCCATGGGGCATGCGAACCGCCTCGCGGCGCGCAACGTCACGCACCGCGGCGCCCGCGGGCTCTTCCGGCACCTGGCCGGACGCCTGTCCCACGTGCGAGAGTAGCGGACCGCAACACCAGTCACCAGGAGCGTGATCGTGCAGGTCATCTCGGTGCCCGGGTCGCTCGACCAGCAGAGCGTGGACGACTTTCTCGATCGCGTGGCCGCGGCGGAGAACGCCCGCTGTCTCCTGGACGCCCGCCACGTGCGTTGGGTCGACCCAAACGGGATGCTGGCACTGCTGCTGGCCGGAGCGGCCGTCTGCGCGCGGCAGGGCACGCTGCCGCGCCTGGAGCTCCCCGAGAGCATGGACGTGCTCGGGTACCTGAGCCGCATGGGCTTCTTCCAGGAGGCCCAGGGCATCCTCGAGTTCGACGACAAGGCGCCCCGCCGGGGCTCGGGGCCGTCCGACGTGCTCCTCGAGATCACCCCCATCCGCGCGAACGCCGACGTGCACGCGGTCGTGGACCGCGTGCAGGGAAGGGCGGGTGTCCTCCTGGACGCGAAGCTCGGCTATCCCCAGACCGCGGTGGTACCCTTCAGCGTCATCCTCTCCGAGGTCTGCCAGAACGTCATCGAGCACGCCGACGGCCCGGGGTGGGTCGCGGCGCAGGCGTACAACTGGGCACGGCGCCTGGGCCGGTGGGTCGTGGTCATCTCGGTCATGGATCTGGGGCGAGGCTTCAGGGGATCGCTCACCGACGAGCACGCCGCCCGCTACGGCGACCGTTGGAGCGACTCCACCGCGCTCGAGGCCGCCTTCCTGCACGGGCTGACGCGCTTTCCGGACTCGGGGCGTGGCCAGGGCATCCAGCAGATCCGCCGCCAGGTCCAGCGGTGGAACGGATCGATCACGATCCGCAGCGGCTCGGCACGCATCGGGCAGTATCCCGAGTGGGACGACGCGCCCCCCATGGTCGACGCGCTCGCGCCCTTCCCGGGGGCGCAGATCGGCATCGTGCTGCCAGCGAAGGAGGGGGATTCCCAGCGATGACCGACCTCCCGCTGGATCCCGTTGCGATCGACGTCGGACATCTCCTGCATCGGACCGTCACGTCCCTCTACGCGCACCTCGTGACACGTCCGACGGGCCGGGCCGTGCGCATGGCCATCGAGACGCAGCTCGAGGGGATGGGGGACCGCTCGCTCTCCCTGATCGATCTCTCCGAGGTCTCCGTCCTCGACTTCTCCTGCGCCGACGAGGTGGTCGCGAAGCTCGTCGGCCACTACGCCGCGGCGGAGAACAAGGAAGCCTTCTTCGTGTTCCGCGGCGTGCACGAGCCGCACAGGGATCAGATCGAGGTCGTGCTGGAGCGGCAGTCGCTGGCCGCCGTGGGGGAGACGACGCCGGGAAGATTCGAGCTGCTGGGGGCACGCTCCGCGGAGGAGGACGCCGCTTGGCGGACCGTCGAGACGCGCGGCCTGTTGGGGCGGGACGACGTGGAAGAGGCGTTGGCGAGCCCCGCGCTGCGGGACGCGTTGGAACGGCTGGTGCAGCGTCGGCTGGTCTACCGGAGCCCGATCACCGGGCGCGTGCACGCGCTCAGCCGCCTCGTCGCGCACCTCATGTAGGCCACCCGGACCGCCGCGCACCCGTCTCGCGCCCCCCCGCCTCCGGCGCTTACGTTGCAGCGCTTCCAGTCTCCAGGACCCTCGCACCCCGCCGCAGCCATGTCCGACGACGACGCCCCCCGCCGCCCCGGCCCTTCCACCCTCGGGATCCACGGCGGGGAGGGGCCGCGCCGTCCCGGAGACCCGGTGGTGCCGCCGATCGTCCAGAGCGCGACGTTCTTCTGGGCCAAGCCCGACGACGGGGAGTTGCTCTACAGCCGCTATGGCAACAACCCGAGCCAGGCGCTCCTTGCCAGGAAGCTCGCCGCCCTGGAGGGCACCGAGGCGGCCGTCCCGCTGGCGAGCGGCATGGGCGCCACCGCGATGGTGCTGCTCGCGCTCACCCACGCGGGCGACCACATCGTGGCGTCTTCACTGCTGTACGGCGCGACCCACGCCCTCCTGCGCGACGAGCTGCCGCGAAGGGGCGTCGAGACCACGTTCGTCGATCCGGCCGCAGGTGGGTGGGCTGCAGCGCTCCGTCCGGAGACGCGGGTCGTCATGCTGGAGACGCCCACCAACCCGACGCTGCGCATCGTCGATCCCCGACCGATCGTGGCGCTTGCACATGCCAGGGGGATCCGCGTCGTGATGGACGCGACCTTCGCGTCGCCGGTCAACCTCCGTCCCGCCGAGTTGGGCGTGGACGTCGTGATCCACAGCGCCACGAAGTACATGGGTGGCCACTCCGACCTGATCGCGGGTGTCGCCGCCGGCCCAAGGGAGATCATCGACGAGGTAATCCGGGTGTCACGCCTGTACGGACCGGCGATGGACCCGCACGCCGCCTGGCTGCTCGATCGTGGGCTGCGCACGCTCGAGGTGCGCGTGCGGCGCCACAACGAGAACGCGCTCACACTGGCGCGTTGGCTCGAAGGCCAACCGGCGGTCGCCCGGACGATCCATCCCGGACTGGAGAGCCATCCGGACCACGCCCTGGCCGAGGAGCTCATGGACGGGTACGGCGGGATGCTCAGCCTGGTGCTGCGGGGAGGGGGCGCGGCGGCGGACCGGTTCATGGCCGCCCTGGAGCTCGCGATGGCCGCGCCGAGCCTGGGCGGGGTGGAGACGCTGGTGTCCCAGCCCCGGTACACGTCCCACGTGGGCCTCACGCCCGAAGAGCGTGAGGCCCAGGGAATCTCCGACGGCTTCGTCCGGATCAGCGTGGGCGTCGAGAACGTGCAGGACCTGCAGGCCGACTTCGCTCGGGCGCTGGAGGCTACTTCCCGGACATGAACGGATAGCGGTAGTCCGTCGGAGGCACGAACGTCTCCTTGATGGAGCGGGCGCTGACCCAGCGCATGAGGTTCAGCGCGGAGCCCGCCTTGTCGTTCGTGCCCGACGCCCTGGCGCCACCGAACGGCTGCTGTCCGACCACGGCCCCCGTGGGCTTGTCGTTCACGTAGAAGTTCCCGGCGGCGTCGCGCAGCCGGTCCATCGCCTCGCGTACTGCCCGGCGGTCCTTCGCGAACACGGCTCCGGTGAGCGCGTACGGCGAGGTGGCGTCCACGAGGTCCAGCGTCTTCGCCCACGACGCATCCTCGTAGACGTGGATGGTCAGCACCGGCCCGAAGATCTCCTCGCACATCGACTCGTAGTCACCCGCCTTCGCCACGATCACCGTCGGCTGCACGAACCACCCCTTCGAGCCGTCGCACTCGCCTCCGGCGATCACCTCGGCGTCGGCGCTCTCCCGCGCTCGGTCGATGTAGCCCTTGATCTTGTCGAATGCCGGCTTGTCGATCACCGCGCCCACGAAGTTGCTGAAGTCCCGCACGTCCCCCATCGCGATGCCCTTCACCTCGTCGACGAGCGTTTCGCGGATCTCCTTCCACAGACTCGCGGGCACGTAGGCGCGCGAGGCGGCGCTGCACTTCTGGCCCTGGTACTCGAATGCGCCCCTGACCAGGGCGGTGACCAGCGCCGCCGGATCCGCGGAGGGATGGGCCACCACGAAATCCTTGCCGCCGGTCTCGCCCACGATGCGCGGGTACGTCTTGTAGCTGCCCACGTTCTGGCCGATGTCGCGCCAGAAGGAGTTGAAGACCGCGGTAGAGCCGGTGAAGTGGATCCCGCCGAAGTCGCGGTTTCCGAGCACCTCCTGCGTGATCTGGGCCGAGTTGCCGGTGATGAAGTTGATGACTCCCGGCGGGAGGCCGGCGTCCTCGAACATCCGGGCCATGTAGTAGTTCGACAGCAGCGACGTCCGCGCTGGCTTCCACACCACCGTGTTGCCCATGATGGCGGGGGAGGACGGGAGGTTGCCCCCGATGGACGTGAAGTTGAAGGGCGTGATCGCGTACACGAAGCCTTCGAGGGCCCGGTACTCCGAGCGGTTCCACATGCCGCGGTCCGACATCGGCTGCTCGGCGTAGATCTTCTCCGCGAAATGCACGTTGATGCGGAGGAAATCGATCATCTCGCACGCGGCGTCGATCTCCGCCTGGTGCGCGGTCTTGCTCTGCCCGAGCATGGTGGAGGCGTTCAGCGTCTGGCGCCATGGACCGGCCAGCAGCTCGGCCGCCGTCAGGAAGACCGCCGCCCGGTCCTCCCATCGCATCCTGGACCAGTCGTGGTGGGCGTCCATCGCTGCGGCGACCGCCTTCTTGACCTCCGCGGGTCCGGCCTTGTGCGCTTTCGCCAGGACGTGCCCGTGGTCGTGCGGCATCACGACGTCGAGGGTATCGCCGGTGCGGATCTCCTCACCGCCGATGAGAAGGGGGATCTCGATGATCTCGGAGGCCATCTCGTCGAGGCGTGCCTTGAGCGCGGCACGCTCGGGCGTACCCGGAGCGTAGGAGAGGACCGGCTCGTTGACGGGCGGGGGTACCTTTACGTTGCCGCTCATGTTCTTCGGTGTCGGGTGTGGGGTCGGGGAGCCGGAAGGCTGCGTGCGCAAATGCGAAGGGGCGGGGGAACCACTCGTTCTCCCGCCCCCCGGCAAGCGTGTGTAGCGGCCTCGTTCGGCGTCGGCTTACCCGAAGAATCTCACCTTGGAGAGACCCTCACGCAACCGGCTCCACC
Source organism: uncultured Gemmatimonadaceae bacterium (assembly GCA_964591135.1). Classification (GTDB taxonomy): domain Bacteria; phylum Gemmatimonadota; class Gemmatimonadetes; order Longimicrobiales; family Gaopeijiaceae; genus SZUA-318. Next base: position 9,119 of record CAZPZU010000009.1, read on the forward strand.
GGCCCCTGCGGCCGCCTCCCGATTGGTAGTTGTAGTAGTACTGGAGATAGTAGCTCTCGTCCGGGCTCGCGGCCGCAACTTCGTTCAGCACGGCCCCGAAAACGCGCACGCCCAGGCGGCGGAGCTGCTCCACGGAGCGCTCGGCCACGCGTTGCTCCGTCTCGCCGTAGCGGAGCACGAGGACCACGCCGTCCGTGTGGACGCCGAGGACGGAGGCGTCCGTGACCGCCAGCATCGGCGGCGAGTCGATCACGATCTGGTCGTAGCGGCCCTCGAACTCCTCCAGGAGTCGTCCCATCGCCTTCGAGTTCAGGAGCTCGGAGGGGTTGGGCGGGAAGGGCCCGGAGGGGAGGAAGTCGAGGTGCGGGAGCACGTTCGGACGCACGGCCTCCCGGGCGTCGGCGTCGCCGATCAGGAGGTTCGTGAGGCCAGGCTCGCGCAGTACGTCCAGGGCACGGTGCAGCGTCGGCCGGCGGAGGTCGGCGTCGACGACCAGGACCCGCTGCCCCTGACGGGCCAGCATCACCGCGAAGTTGATCGCCGTGGTCGACTTTCCCTCGGAGGGCCCGGGGCTCGAGAAGAGGATGGACCGGATCTGCTCGTCCTCCGTGCTCATGAACATCAGGTTCATGCGCAGGTTCCGGTACGCCTCCGCCGCGGGGTCCAGCGGGTCCATCGCCACCATGAGCGGAAGGCCGCGACCGTCCGGAGCTGCCGTCGGGGCGCCCGCGGCCGCCTCGTCGAGCCGGCGGAGTCGGGGGATGATGCCCAGCACCGGGATCCCCAGGAGCGACTCGACGTCGGAGCTCGTGCGCACGGTACGGTCGAGATACTCGAGGAAGAAGGCGGCGCCGACCCCGAGGATGAGCCCGAGCAGGGCGCCCAGGAATACGTTGATGCGTCCGCGACCCTGGATCTGGGCGGCGCCCACCGCCCGATCGAGGATCTCGACGTAGGGTGACGCCGCGGCCTCGGTGATCTGCGCCTGGTAAAGCTGCGACAGGAGGTACTGGTAGGAGTCGCGGTCCAGCGTGCGCTGGGCCTCCAGCGCCTGCATCTCCCCCTCGAGGTCCGGGAACTGGCTCTGCTCGACACGGAGCTCGGACTGCTCGGAGCTCAGCTCCTGGAGCCGGTTCTCCACGACCTGGAGGGAGGCCGCGGCCGCGTCTCCCAGTTGCCTTCCCAGCTCGGCGATCTCCGCGCGGACGGCAACCACCTGCGGGTGTCCCGGGCTCATCCGGTCCTCGGTGGTGAGGCGGCGCTCCTCGGCCTGCTCCTTCTGGATGTCCTCCACCCGCGACCGTACCTGGGGGGCGGAGCCCTCCGGAAGTTGGGCGATCAGGGCAGGGAGGTCGACCTCCTGCAGGCCCGACGCGCGCAGGGACGACACGAGCGACGCCAGCGCCTTCCTCTGCGTGCTCACCCGCTCGATCTGGGTGGCCAGGGCCTCCGTCCGGTCCACCAGCGAGCGCTCGCGCGCACTCAGGTTCGTGAACGCCTGGGTCTTCTTGAAATCCCGGATGGCGTGCATCGACTTCGACAGCTGCGCCTGGGCGGAGTCGAGCCGTTCGTTGATGAAGTCGATGTCGGCACGGGCCGCCTGGCGCACCCGCTCGGCTCCCTTTTCCCTGAGCGCCCGGCCCGCCTGGTTCAGGATGGGGGCCACCAGCATCGGGTCGGGATGGATGAGCGATACGTCGATGATGTTCGTGCTCTCGCGCGGGGCCGCGGAGAAGGAGACCTCGCCCAGCACCACCTGCGCCGGCACGATCTCGAGGTCGTACGTCCTGCTTTCCGAGGGAGGGCCCTGGAGGACGAAGCCGACGGGTCCGGCGTCGAGGCGCCCTCCCACGAAGGCGGCGCCCAGCGTCGTGCCGTCCACGGCGCGCAGGACCGCCTCCCGGCCGTCGGGCTCGTAGACGAGCTGGTAGGGGCCGTTGGGGGCATCGGGCGCCACCCGGGCGTCGCGGAACAGCTCGGAGCGGAGCTGGTCGGAAGGCACCCGCCGCAGGCGCAGGCCTACCGAGTCCACGACCACGGACCCGATCGCCGAGGAGCGCAGCACCTGGATCTCGGACTCGATCGGGTCCACGAAGATGTCCATCCCGGACACGCGTGACGAGCCGACCAGCCCCCGTTGGCGCTCGAGGGGATCGTTCACCTGGAGCGTCATCGAGCCCTGATAGAACACCCGCTGGCGGGACACGGCCCAGATCGCCGACGCCGCGGTCACCGTGAAGATGGCGAGCACGAGCCAGAGGCGCCGAGCGATGACCTGCCAGTAATCCGAGAGGTGGGGCGTGCTTCCGAATGACTCCGGCTCGAGGTCTCCGTAGGGCCGAGCGGTCGGATCGGTGCTCATGCGCAGTCCGGGTCCGGGAGTGGCAGATGCAGTGGGTGTCTTCCGCGCCTGCCACGACAGGTCGTAGAGTGATGGCGTTCCGGGTACGTTCCCGTCATGGGGCCAAAAGTCGGAAAAGGCCGCCGATCATGCAATAGTGACGAGCTGTGCGAAGTCCGCGCTCCGCCGGGTATTTCGGTTGACCCTTTCCGGCGCGTCCGGGTAGATTTCTCGGTTTCCCGTCCCTCCCCGGGGCGCGGGTTCTCCTTCGCGGAGCACTCACGTCGATGAACGCCGAAGACAAGATCCTCGAGGTTCTCGACTCCATCCGGCCTGCGATCCAGGCCGATGGAGGGGACGTGGAGCTTCTGGCGTACCGGGAGGAGGAGGGGGTCGTGGAGGTGCGCCTCATGGGCGCCTGCGAGTCCTGCCCCATCTCCCTCATGACGCTCAAGGAAGGAATCGAGCGCCGTCTGAAGAGCTCCGTGCCGGGTGTGGTCGAGGTCACGGCTGTATGACCGCATGACCGGTAGCGGTTCGGCGGGGTAGGGCAAGGACCGGCACTACAGACAGGCACGGAATGAACATGACGAACGACGAGCTCCGACGCTCGGTGATGGCCGCCCTCGCCCGGGTCCCGCATCCGGGCAGCGGCAGGGATCTGGTGGCCAGCGGCCATGTCCAGAACCTCGATGTCGACGGCGAGGGTGAGGTCCACTTCGCCTTCCTGATGCGCCCGGACGACCCGGGCAACCTCGTGAAGGAAGCCCGGGCGGCCGCGGAGGCGGTTCCCGGTGTCACCTCAGTGAAGGTGAACGTCCAGCTGCCCCAGATGGGCGGCTCGGGTGGCGGCCGTCAGGGTGGCCTCAAGCCGGGATCCGTCCCGGCACCCACGCCGAAGCCCGGTATCCTTTCCAGCGTGGGCCACGTGGTGGCCGTCAGCTCGGGGAAGGGTGGCGTGGGCAAGTCGATGGTGGCCGCGAACCTCGCGGCGGCCTTCGCGATGGAGGGGCGCACCGTCGGCCTTCTGGACGCGGACATCTACGGGCCGAACATCCCGCTGATGTTCGGCGAGGTGCGGCGGCCGCGCGTCACGGGAGCGAAGGGGAGCGAGATGATCGAGCCCCTGGAGGCCCACGGCGTGAAGCTCATGAGCCTCGGCTTCCTCCTGGACAAGGAGCAGCCGGCCATCATGCGAGGACCGCTCATCTCCGGGATCCTCAAGCAGTTCCTAGAGCAGGTTGCGTGGGGTTCCCTCGACGTGATGGTCGTGGACATGCCGCCGGGAACGGGGGACGCCCAGCTCTCCCTCGTGCAGACCATCGACCTGGACGGTGCGGTCATGGTGACCACGCCGCAGGAGGTCGCCACGGGCGACGTGCGCCGCGGCGTGAAGATGTTCGAGCGCGTCAACACACGCGTGCTAGGGGTCGTGGAGAACATGAGCGGGCTCTCATGCCCGCACTGCGGCGAGCTCGTCGACGTCTTCGGCAGCGGTGGGGGCGAGCGGCTCGCGCAGGAAATGAACCTCCCCTTCCTCGGGCGGGTGCCATTGGATCCCGCCGTGCGGACCGCCGGCGACGAGGGGCGGCCCACGGTCCTGTCGGCACCGGATTCCGCGGCGGGGACGGCGCTGAGGGCGGTCGCCCGCGAGGTTGCCGAAGCCCTGGGGGCGCTCGCGGCGCACCAGGGAAGCTCTGCACAGGTATAGCACCCCGCGACCCGTGCTAGGCACGGGTGCCCTGGAGCGCCACGGCCCCGAGCCCTAGGCCGTCGGACGAGAAGAGGGCCGGGGCGCTCCCGTGGCGCCCCGGCCCTCTCGCTTCATGGTCGCTCGCGGAGGCTCAGTCGCCTTCGAGCCATTTCCGGTCGGAGGCGGACAGCGAGTCCTTGCCGCGCACCTTCTGCACGATCTTCACGACGACCCACCCCACGAGGAGGATGGGCGCCACCTTGAAGAGCAGGAAGGTCGCCAGGCCGAACGTGAGGGAGAAGACGGTGCCCACGATCGACAGGACGATCCCCGCCACGATCAGGGTCAGCAGACCCACGGCGAAGAAGGTGAGCAATGTTCCGAGCATCGTAGTCCTCCAGTTCTCCGTCCCGGTGCGCTCAGCGCACCCAGACGACCTTGACGCTGCCGAACGCGGCGTCGAGATCGATCGTGATCTTCCGCTTCGCACGCTCCCAATCGAGGGAGTAGTAGGCGTCCCCGCGCTTGACCAGCCCCTGCGAGTCGAGCGACGTGAGGAAGCTGTCCTTCGTAAGGCGCACCCCCACGCCCTCCGGGAAGCGCAGCTCCATCGAGCCGAGGCCCATGGACACCGAGACCGACGCGTCCTGGCGCCAGTCGCCGTCGAACCAGAGCGTCACCTCGCCTACCCCCGCGCTCACGTCGATGTGCCGGGCGTTCAGGTTGCCGAGATGGCGTGCGGTGAAGTCCGCTGCCCCTACCTCGAAGGATGCAGAGCGCATGTCGAGGCTGTTGGGTTCGGAGACGTCCACGGTGGACTCCGACGCTCCGGTGCTCAGCTCGAGGCGGCTGAGAGCCAGGCCCCCCAGATCCACGTCGGCGCGCACCGCGCCGAACTTCATGTCCAGGTCCATCGGCACGTCGCGGGCGAGCTGGAGGTCCATCTCGCCTCCACGGTCCTTCCCGATGTGGATCGAGCTTCCCACGCTCTCGACGCCGAGGTGGAGCCGGTTGCCCTCGTAGTCGACCCGCGGCTCGAAGACGTCCTGGTCGTAGCGGAGTTGCATCCGGTACAGCAGGCCCGGGTCCGCCGGCCCCACCTTGAAGCGGCCCGCGCCGTAGGTCACCTGCACGCGCAGGTCGTCCTCCCCCGAGCGCTGCCGGGACATCGTCACGGTGCGCCAGTCCTGTGCCCCGAGGGCGTGTGGCAGGGCCACGAAGACCCCCACGGCGACCGCGAGCGTCGAGAGCGCCGACCGACTACGCATCCTCCTCCCCCTCGGCCCCTTCCCGGGCCGGCCCGTCGGCGCCCGCGGTCGTCTCCATCTCCACCTCCACCTCTACGTCCACCGCCCGCTCCCATGCCTCGTCGAAGTCCACCGGTCCGGCCTCCCGGCGGCGCCCCGCGCGGGTCAGGAGGACGGCGCCGAAGCCGATCTGCATCGCGACGATGCCGAACATCACCCCCGCGAACGTCAGCAGGCCGCGGAAGAACCCGAAGAAGGGCACGACCCTGAGCAGGTTCGCGACGATGAAGAACGCCGCGAGGCCCAGGACCCCGGCGAAGATCGTGTGCACCGGGTTGGACTTCCGGATCCGATCCGTGTATCGGTAGCCGCTGTCGGACAGCCACTCGCCCACGTTGCGCGCCACCGCGAGATAGCCGAGGAGCGCGGCCGCCACGGCGGCCAGCGGGAAGAGGGGGAGCCATGCGATCATGACCGGGATCCCGACGATCGAGACGGCCAGCGCGACCGCCCCGAGCACCCAGACCGGGATGAGGAGGAACGTCCCCGCCACCCCGACCATCGCGGCCCGACCGGGCGCACGGCGTGCCGTCTCGGCCACCGTGTCCAGGTTGCGAGGCGCGAACGCCACGATGCCCATCCCGATCAGGCCGAGCACCAGCACCGACACGAGGTTCTCGAAGAGCCCACCCAGCGTGCGGAACAGCGCGCGGAACGGGCTGAACAAGCTGCTCCCGCTGCTCCTCGTGCGCGTCGCGTTCCGGAGCTCACTGCGCATCTCGCTGCGCAACTCCTCGCGGAGCCGGTCGCGGATCTCGCGCTCCAGGTCGCGCTCCTGACGCTGCACGTTGACGACTTCGCCCTCCACGGTTCCACCGTCGCGGTGGAGCGTCGCGTCCGCCAGGCGCACGTCGCCTTCCACGCGGCTTCCTTCGCCGAGATCGAGGGTTCCGTCGATGACCACGACGTCTCCATGCACCTCGCCATCGATGCGGGCGTCACCCTGCACCACGACGAGCGTGCCGTCGATCGTCTCGCCCGCGCCCACCTCGACGTTCTCGCCGATGTGGAGCTTGACGTTGGGACCGGCGTCCTTGAGCGCCTCCTCGAGGGTCGAGAGCCGTCCCGCATGGCCGAGGAGGGCACGCACCAGCGCGGCGTCACCCTCGCCGCCCACCGACACCTGCACGGACGGGGCCGGCGGTGCCTCCGGGGCTTTCCGGGGCGTGAGCGCGTCCTGGAGCGCGGTGTCGATCCGGGACGCCAGCTCGAGGCGATCGCCCTCGAGGTCGGACGGAGGGGACCAGTCCCGCAGCGTCTCCGCGAGCGGACCGTCGTCCAGGCGCACGGCCTCACCCAGGAGGGTGCGCCATGCGGCGTCGAGGTCGTCACCGGCCTGGTAGGCACCGACGACCTCGCCGTCGATGAAGACGGATCCGTCGTGGAGCGAGATGTCGAGCGGATCGCCGGAGGCGAACTCCAGGCGGAGCTCGGCCTCGGAGCGCCCGACGGAAACCTGCTTCGACACCACGGTCCGCTCCTGCGCCCGCCCGGAAACGGGGAGGACGAGGGCGCCCAGCGTCAGGCCGAGAAGGAAGCTACCGATGTGAGGCATGCGCATAACGAGCATCCGCGGGATGGACGTTGACGAGGTTTCTGTAGAGGACCCACACGGCCAGAAGCGTGCCCGCCGAGAAGGCCACGAAGGCCGCGACGAGGGACGTCGGCGACAGCGCGAGCGACTGGAAGAACGAGAACACGCCGAAGAGCTGGGCGCTCTCCATGGCACGGGAAGCGATCGCCCCCCATCCGATCGACGCGAGCTCCGAGGCCTTCCACCAGGCGAAGGACACGAGCGCACCGGGCGTCAGCGCCGGATGCGTGAAGATCGTCCACAGCAGGAGGCCCAGCGTCGCCGCGGGCGTCACCGCGACGCCCGACAGCGCTGCCCAGGCCCTCCGGGACTGCGGGACGAGCTTCCCCGCCCGCGCCAGGGCACGCCGCCACTCGGGCACCCGTTGGACCGCGGGCGCCGGGGTCGGGGCCCGCACCCGGGCCATGACCTGCGCCGCGAAGTCCTCCGACGGTGCCAGGCGCTCGAGCCCCCCGAGCCGATCCATCACGGCCTGCCAGGACTCCGCCCGGGACGCACACGTCGGACACGCGTCCAGATGGGACCGGATCCTCGCGGCCTGCCTGTCCGGGAGGAGGCCTTCCGCCAGGTCCTGCAGGCGCCCGTCCTCCGCGTGGCCGTTCCGGGGCCCGACCAGCGCAACCAGCCGAGCCCGCACACGGGCGGCCAGCGGCAGCGGTCCGGCCACCTGGATCCCCGCCAGGACGCGATCGGTGAAGCCTTCGCGAGGCGCCAACGTAGGAAGATCCTGGAGGCCCTCGAACAGGACGCGCCACCCGTCGACCTCCGCCGCGCAGCGCGCGCAGGCGGCCACGTGCTCCTCGAGGCGGGCGCGCTCCGAAACGGAGAGCTCGCCCTCGAGGAGCGCCTGGACGGCTTCGGCGCTCAGATGCTCGCGGATGTGCGTGTCGCTCACGGGTGTACTCCTGGTGAATCGTTCCACAGCCCCCTACGGGGACGCCCGGGGGTGAGTTTCAGGAAAAACGTCGATTCGTGACCCGGGCCGCACGTCGCCCGCTCTCCCGCATGGAGCAACGACGTTCGGCCGATCCACGGGGCGTTCCTCATGCCAGGTCCTCGAGCTTTTTCTTCAGCTCGTTCCGGGCACGATGCAGGTATGTCTTCACCGTCCCCAGGGGGAGGTCCATGATCTCTGCGATCTCCTCGTACGCGTAGCCCTCGACGTGCCGCAGGAGGATGACCGTTCGGTACTCCTCACGCAGCTCCCCGATGGCGGCTTCGATCTGGCTCCCCAGCTCCCGGTGCTCGAGCAGCTCGTGGGGGCTTTCGTCCTCCGATTCCACGACCAGCCGGGTATGGCTCAGCTCCTCCTGCGTCGTGGCGTGGGGCGAGCCGTGGATCGATACCGTATCCAGCTTGCGCTTGCGTAGATGGTCGATCGTGTGGTTGTTCGCGATCTTGAAGATCCAGTTGCTGAACTTGTAGCTCGTGTTGTACGAGCCGATGGCGTTGAAGGCCCGGATGAATGCCTCCTGGGAGAGATCCTCCGCGAGGGTCCGATCCCGCACCATTCGGTAGATCAGCGAGAAGACGGGGCGCTCGTAGCGCTCGAGAAGCTCCCGGAACGCACGCTCCCGGCCGCTGGCCGCCAGCGTGGCCAGCTCCCGGTCGTCCAGGCGGGCGTAGTCCAGAGCGGGCAGCGCAGTCGTGTCCGTCCGAGGGTGTGTAGGCCACCGGGGGGTGGCATGGGACAGGGAGGCGGTGTCGGAAGGCATCGTTGCGCAATACGTGTCCGTCGTGCGGCCGGTTTCGGGCCGGCCGTTGAGGCCCTCCACCGCTTCCCGTAACTTTCGGCCCCCCATGAACCTGTGATGCCCGGGGCCGCTGGTAACCTACGCCGGAGAGGCTCGTCTGTCATGCCGTCCCCAGGGAGACCTCGCACGTCCACGAGCACCGACCCTGCGGCCCCCCGGGCCGGGGCGGAGCGCGAGGCGCAGGTACAGCGGATCTTCTCGGAGATCGCTCCCCGCTACGATCTGCTCAACCACGTCCTGAGCATGAACGTCGATCGGGCCTGGCGCCGCCGGGCGGTGGATCGACTCGACTGGGAGCGGGCACCCACCGGCACCTTCCTCGACGCCTGTGCCGGCACCTTCGACCTCTCCCTGGAGCTCGCGACACGGCCGTCGTTCGACGGTCGCGTCGTGGCCGCGGACTTCGCGCAGCCGATGTTGGTGACCGGAGCGGACAAGCTCGCCGGCGCGCCCGTCCACCCGGTGTGCGGGGACTCGCTGCGTCTGCCGTTCCCCGACGGCACTTTCGAGGGTGCCACCGTCGGGTTCGGGGTGCGCAACCTCTCGGATCTCGGTCGGGGCCTGGCCGAGCTGCATCGGGTCCTGCGTCCGGGGGCGCGTCTCGTGGTGCTCGAGTTCACGACGCCGCCCAACCGCCTCGTGCGCGCCGGCTACCACTTCTACTTCCACCGCGTCCTCCCGGTGGTGGGGCGCATCGTGTCCGGCCACCCCTGGGCCTACACGTACCTCCCGGCCTCCGTCCGTGCCTTCCCCGGGCCCCAGGATCTGCGCTCGCTCTTCCTGCGCGTCGGCTTCGCCGAGGCCGGCTACCGCCTGCTCACCTTCGGGATCGCCGCGATCCACTGGGGCGTGAAGGCCTGATCCCGCCACAGGGACGCAGGTCAGAGCCCCTCGAAGAGCACCGTGGAGATGTAGCGCTCCGCGAAGGAGGGCAGCACCACGACCATCGTCTTTCCCTCCATCTCCGGGCGTGCCGCGACGCGGTAGCCCGCGACCAGCGCGGCCCCCGATGAGATGCCGCAGGGTACGCCCTCGAGGCGGGCGGCCTCGCGCGCCATGTCGATGGCGTCCTGGTTGGACACGGTCACGACCTCGTCGATGAGGGACGTGTCGAGGATCTCGGGCACGAAACCCGCGCCGATGCCCTGGATCATGTTGCCGGGTCCCGGCTCGCCGCCGGACAGGACCGGGCTGACCTCCGGCTCGACGGCCACCATGCGCACGCTCGGCTTGCGCTCCTTGAGCACCTGGCCGCACCCGGTGAGCGTGCCACCCGTCCCGACCCCGGAGATCACGACGTCCACCGCGCCCTCGGTGTCGTTCCAGATCTCTTCGGCGGTCGTGCGCCGATGGACAGCCGGATTGGCGGGATTCGTGAACTGACCCGCCCTCACCGCGCCGGGGATCTCGCGGAGGAGCTCGTCCGCCTTGTCGAAGGCCCCCTGGATCCCCTGCTCCTTGGGCGTGAGATGAAGCTCCGCTCCGAGGAGCGCGAGCATCTTTCGCCGCTCGATCGACATCGTCTCCGGCATCGTGAGCACGCACCGGTAGCCGCGTTGGGCGCACACCATCGCCAGCGCGATGCCGGTGTTGCCCGAGGTCGGCTCCACGACCGTCGAGTCCGGCTTCAGCGTACCGTCCTTCTCGAGGGCCTCGATCATGGATACGCCGATGCGATCCTTCACGCTCGCAGCGGGGTTGAAGAACTCGAGCTTGAGAAGGACGTCGGCGCGCGCACCGTGCCGGGAGGAGAGCTTCGGGGCCCGGACCAGGGGGGTGTCGCCGATCGTGTCGACGATGCTGTCGTACACACGTCCGCGACCGGGACGGTTGGAGGGATGCGCGCTCATGCGTGGCTCCTTGGGCAGGTTGGGAGGGTCGGCCCGGCTCAGCGGACTCCGGTGGGCTCGAGCACCGTCACGGGCCCGAGGCTCGCCAGCGCCTCGCGGCCGATGCGGTCGGGATCGCCCACGACGAGGATGATCATATCATCCGGCCGGAGGTTTTGGCGAAGGACACGGTGGACCGAGGCGGGCGTCACGGCCTCCACCCCGGCCACGTACCGCTCCAGCCAGTTCGGCGGAAGGTCCTGGGCCAGATAGAACATCCGTCGCGAGACGATCTGGGCCATCGTCTCGAAGTTGAAGACGAACCCGTTCACGATCTGGTCGACGGCCGTGCCGACCTCGTCGCGGGTCGGATCCTCGCGGCTCATCTCTGCCATGATGTCGAGGATCAGCCTGAGCGCGGGGACCGTGTTCTCGGGTCGTGTCCGCGTGACCGCACCCACGATGCCCTCGTAGCGGTGGGGCATCGTCCAGATCGAGGAAGCGGCGTACGCATAGCCTTCCTCGGTCCGCACCTTCTCCATGATCCGCGAGCTGAAGCCGCCCGCGCCGAGGATCGCATTGCCGATCTGCGCCGCGAAGTACTCCGGGCCGTCCCCGAGGTGCACGGAGGTCGGGTGGGCCATGACCAGGATGCTCTGCTCGATGTCCCGGGGGATCAGGAAGACGGCCGGCTCGGCACGGATGTGGGGCTCGGGATAGGGCGGGAGCGTGTCGGAGCACGAGGGCCACCCGTGCAGGTATCCACGCAGGCGCGTCTCGACCTCGGGCCAGGGGACGTCACCGGTCACGCCCAGGATGAGGTGCTCCGGGCAGAGGATCCTGCGCTGTACCTCCCGGAGCCGCTCCGGCGTGAGCTTGTCGGGCGTCAGATCGTCCGCCGACATCTCCCACCCGACCGGGTGGTCGCCATAGAGGAGGCGGTTGAACTGCGAGAACGCGAGCCGCTGCGGGTCGTCGGGACGGCGGCGAACGTTCTCCATCTCACGGCCCCGCCACACCTCGACCTGTGCCGAGTCGAACCGGGGGGTGCGCAGCATCCCGAACCACAGGTCCAGGGCGACGCCCAGGTGTTCGCTGAGCGTGTTCAGGCTGCTGAAGACGGTCTCCCCACCGCCGCCGAAGCTGGTCTGGAGCGCGTAGTATTCCAGTGCCGCATCGACCGAATCCGGGTCCAGCGCCTCGGTACCGCCATACCGGAGAAGCGCGGGAAGCGCCGAAGCGGGGCCGTAGAGGCTGCGATCGAAGAGGCTGTACCCGCCCTTGAAGCGCGCGAACATGGTCACGAGCGGGACGGTGTGGTCCTCGAGATAGAGCACCGGGACCCCCTCCACCTCGTGGGTCTCGGGCACGGGCGCGTGGAAGCGGAGCGGCGCGAAACGGAGCCTCTCGGCCGCCGCCCTCCCCCCCGGGACCTGCGCGGCCGTCGGCCGTGCCGCCAGCACCGAGAGCAGGAGGATCCACGGGGCCGAGCGCGAAAATCGCATCATGGCCCGGGCTCCCTGCGGCGTAGCGTCGCTACCGTGCGGTTCTCCTGCGTGAAGTACGCGGCGGCCACCCTGCGCACGTCGGCCGGGGTGACCTTCTCGATGCGATCGGAGAGTTGGAAGGTGTTCCTCCAGTCGCCGGTCAGCGTGTTGGACTCGGCGATCTGGAACGCGAGACCGAGGTTCGACTGGAGACGCCTGATGTTGCCGGCTTCGACCTGGTTCCTCACCCGCTCGAGCTCCTGCTCCGTCGGACCCTCCGTGGCGAGACGGCCGATCTCCTCGTACACCGCACGCTCCACGTCGGCCGTCGTGTGGGGCGAGCGCGGCGTCGCCTCGATCTGGAAGAGCTGGGGGAACCGCTCACCCGGCCCCAGCGAGGAGTACACTCCCGTCGCCGACCGGTCGTCGAGGATGAGGCGGCGATAGAGCCTCGACGTCCGGCCGCCGGTGAGGAGCGACGTGAGCATCGTGATCGCGGGCGCGTCGGCATCCAACGCCGAAGGGACGTGCCACCCCATCCGTACCGAAGGCTCGGCATCCCACACGATGTCCACCCGCCGCTCCCCGCGCTGCTCGGGCTCGCGGGCGAGCACGGGCAGCGGGTCTTCGCCGCGCGGGATCGGGCCGAAGTAGCGTTGTGCCCAGCGGAGGACCTGGTTGGCGTCGATGTCGCCCACCACGACGACCACGGCGTGGTTGGGCCCGTAGAACCTCCGGTAGTACTGCTCCACTTCCCTTCGGCCGAGGTTCTCGAGGTCGGACATGTATCCCACGACCGGAACGCCGTACGGGTGCATGGTGAACGCCGCGGCGAGTTGGGCCTCGTACAGGAGGCCGCCCGGATCGGTCTCCGTGCGGGTGCGCCTCTCCTCCATTACGACCTTCCGCTCCGTGTAGAACTCCCGGAATACGGGGTTGGCCATACGGTCCGACTCGAGGACGAACCACAGCTCCGCGCGGTTCGCGGGGAGCTCCACGAAGTACGAGGTGGACTCGTTGGTGGTGATCGCGTTCAGCCCCTGGGCTCCCGCCCGCGTCAGGATACGGTCGAACTCGTTGGGGACGACGTACACGCGGGCCGTGTCCTCGAGGGCGTCGATGACGGTCCCGAGCCGGGTGACGTCGGCGCTGTCGCCCGCCGCGCGCGCCCGGACCAGCGTGTCGTGCGCGGCGTCCATGCGGGCGAACAGCGCGAGCTCGGCCGGCAGGTTGCGTGTACCCACGGTCGTGGTGCCCTTGAAGAGGAGGTGCTCCAGGAGGTGGGCGGTACCCGTGTTGCCCAGATGCTCCTGGAGGCTGCCGACGTCGTATTGGACCACGAACGCGACCGTCGGCGCTCCGCGTCGCTCCAGCGCCAGCACACGCATGCCGTTGGCGAGCGTCTTCTCGCGCACCGGCAGCCGCTCGCCGGGGGTCCGCTCCTGCGCACCGCCCGCGAGGGGCACGGCGAGCCCGGTCAGCACCGCGGCGATCCGGGCGCCCCGGCGCAGCCTACCGGAGATCGTCGCCCACCGGCTGGCAGGAGGGACAGTAGAACGCCGAGCGGTTGGAGAACACGACGCGCCGGATCGTGCTACCGCACCGCGCACAGGCCTCCCCTTCACGGCCGTAGACGTGGAGGCTGCGGCCGTACGCTCCCTCGCCGCCTTCGACATTTCGGTAGTCACGGATCGTGGTTCCGCCGTGGTGGATAGCGTTGCGCAGGACCGATCGTAGCGCGCCGTGCAGGCGCTCCGCCTCTTCCCGCGATACGTCGGCTGAACGGCGACCGGGGTGCACCCCTGCCTGGTGGAGCGCCTCGGCCGCGTAGATGTTCCCGACACCTGCAATACGTCGTTGGTCCAGGAGCCATGACCGCACGGGCGAGCGGGAGCGCTGCAGGTCGCGGTACAGGCGCGCCGCCGTGAACCCGGGATCGAGGGGCTCCGGCCCCATGCGAGCGGAGCGCTCGGCCCAGGCCTCCGGCCCGAGCACCTCCACGGTGCCGAAACGTCGCTGGTCGTCGAAGACCAGCAGGCCGCCGGAGGCGAAGCGGAAGCGCACGGCCGGGTGCGTGGGACGCACGGCGGGGCGGGGATTCGACGGGAAGGGGAGGAGGCGGCCGGTCATCCCGAGGTTGACGGCCAGGACCAGGCCTCCGTCCAATTCGATCACGACGTTCTTCCCGCGGCGGCCGATCGCGGTGAGGGTGCGATCGCGCAGGGCCGCGGACACGCGCCTCCGAGGCTGCCGGAGGACGTCCGCGTGGACGACTTCCACGCGGCGTATGCGCTCCCCTACGACGGTCCGCCGGAGCCCGCGGACGATCGTCTCCGCCTCCGGAAGCTCGGGCATCGACCGTCCGGTCCCCCTCAGGCCGTCGCGGCGGCGATGCGCGCACGCTCGCGCCAGCCGATTTCGGTCCGGAAGAACGCCCCGTCGAACTCGATCGCCGCTGCGCCCTCACGGCTTCGGTCGGCCGCCTCCGGGAAGGTTGCGCCCAGGGCCGTCACGGCGAGCACCCGACCGCCCGACGTCGTGAGCCGATGGTCGTCCCGTCGCGTTCCAGCGTGGAAGACCGTGAGTCCTTCGCCCTCCAGTCCGCCGGGGATGCGGATCTCCTTCCCCTTCTCGTAGGCGCCGGGATAACCCGCGGACGCGACCACCGTCGTGACGGCGGACGCATCGCTCCAGCGCACCGCGCGGCCGGTCAGCGAGCCGCCTTCGGCGACAGTGGCCAGCAGATCGTGCAGGGAGGACTCCATCAGGGGGAGGACGGCCTGCGTCTCCGGATCGCCGAAGCGACAGTTGAACTCGACGACCGAGAGTCCGTCATCGGTCTTCATGAGCCCGGCGTAGAGGAGGCCGCGGAAGGGGCAGCCCTCGGCCGCCATGGCACGCAGCGTCGGCTCGAAGACGCGGGTACGGGCCTCCGCCAGGACGCCGGGCGTGGCGATCGACACCGGGGCGTAGGCGCCCATCCCGCCCGTGTTCGGCCCGGTGTCCTTCTCGCCGACGCGCTTGTGGTCCTGGGAAGGGAGGAGCATCAGGGCCCGCTCCCCGTCGGCGAGGGCGAAGATCGAGAGCTCCTCGCCCTCGAGGAAGTCCTCGACGACGACCTCGCGCCCGGCCTCCCCGAATGTGAGGTCGTCGAGCATCGAGGCGACCGCCGCCACCGCCTCCTCGACCGTGTCGCACACCACGGCGCCCTTGCCCGCGGCCAGTCCGGACGCCTTCACGACGATCGGCGCCCCGCGCTCGCGCACCCACGCTTCTGCGGCTCCCCGGTCGCGGAAGGTGCGGTGCTCCGCGGTCGGGATGCCCGCGCCGCGCATCAGGTCCTTGGCCCACGCTTTGCTCGCCTCGATGCGCGCCGCGTCACGCGTCGGTCCGAAGACGGGCAGGCCCTTCGCCTGGAAGCGGTCGACGATCCCCCCGGCGAGCGGCGCCTCCGGTCCGACCACGGTGAGGTCGATCCGCTGCGAGGCGGCCCACCCCGAGAGCGCCTCGGTGTCCGTGGGCGCGATCGGGAGCGGCTGGCAGAGGGGCGCCATGCCCCCATTGGGCTGCGTCACGTGGAACTCCGCGGAGGGGGCGTCCCTGCGAAGCTTCCAGAGGAGCGCGTGCTCCCGCCCCCCGTTGCCGACGATGAGGATGCGCATGGCGTGAAGATACGAATCAGGGGCGCCCGGGCCACCCGCCCGGACGCCCCTGGATCGCCGCTCGTCCCTGCGTCAGCGCTTCATCCCGCCCATGAAGGTCTCGCCCATCTTCCGGGCCGCCGCCGTCATCGTGTCGAGGAAGTCGCGCGCGCCCTCCGCGTATGCGTTGGCGGCTTCCTTCAGGTCGTCCTGGTAGGCGGGGTCCGGCTCGCCGCGGCGGGGATACTCGCCGCGCACGATCCGGTCGTAGTCGCCGCCCTCGATCCAGGCGCGGAGCTCGCTCACCCGCAGCGTCCAGAACGGATGCGTGGCGCCGATGAGGTTCAGGATCTTGAACACCTGGTCGGCCACGTCACCACCCACCTGGTATTCCTCGGCCTGAACGATGAACTCCTGAAGGTTCGTCTCCTCGTCCTCCCCGCCGCCGGCCATCTTGAGCATCGTGCGCATGACGATCTCGGGGTCCTGGACGGAGAGGAGCCCGGCCCGGTCACACGACAGCTCGCTCTTGCGCGACCACTCCAGCAGCGCCACCAGCACCACCCGCGCCGCGAGACCGACGATGGGGAAGCCCATCTGCGCGAGCTGGAGCAGGAGCGCCGTCATCGTCTTGTACAGCACGTGGTCGCTCAGGATGTGGCCGAGCTCGTGGCCCATGATGTAGGCCAGCTGCTGGTCGTCCAGGAGCGCGACCGTGCCCGAGTTGAGGACGATGAACGGCTCGTCCATCCCCCACGCGCCGGCGTTGACGATCGGCGTCTGCGACACGAAGAGCGGGTAGTCCTTCGGCGAGTCCAGGGTCCGCAGGACGTCCTCGTACAGTCCCTTGAGGCGGGGGAACTGCTTCGAGCTCACGCGCACGGCGTTCGCCTGGAATGCCAGACGCACCGGCTTCTCGCCGAAGAAGCCGAAGAGCTTCTTGAGCACCTCGTCGAAGACCGGGATGCGCCGGAGCGCCTGGAGCGCGGCCTTGTCGGCCGGATGCTCCCAGGAGCGCGGTGCGATGTCGGTCAGGATGCGGCGAGCCTTCGCCTCTCCGCCCGTCTGTCCTTCCGTCCGTTCCTGATCGTCGGCCATGTTCCGATCCTCGTTCGTGAGTGCCCCCGCGCCATCGGCGAGACGGGGCCGGGGTGCTCTTTGCCCTGACTACGCGGGCACCGAATCCCGGGTTTCATGGTTCACCCTTCTTACCCCAGGACGCGCTCCAGATCCTCCAGAAGGTCCGCCTCGTCCTCGATGCCGACGGAGAGCCGCACCAGCCCGGGCGTGATCCCCATGCACGCACGACGTTCCTCCGGCACGGAAGCGTGCGTCATGAGCGCGGGGACGCTGATGAGCGATTCGATCCCCCCCAGGCTCTCCGCCAGGGCGAAAACGCGACAGTGCTCCGTGAGAGCGCGCGCTCGCTCGAGCGTCCCCACGTCCACGGAGACCATGCCGGTGAAGCCCTCCATCTGCCGCGCCGCGAGCTCGTGCTGGGGGTGGGAGGGGAGCCCGGGGTACAGCACCCGGTCCACGCCGGGGTGCGCCTCCAGGTACCGGGCCACGGCGAGCCCGTTGGCGTTGTGCTGGCGCATGCGTACGTGGAGCGTCTTGAGCCCGCGAAGGGTGAGCCAGCAGTCCATCGGGCCGGGGACGGCCCCCGTCGACTTGCGCAGGAAGGAGAGCTCCTCGGCCAGCGCCTCGTCGCAGACCGCCACGATTCCGCCGATGACATCGGAGTGGCCGTTCACGTACTTGGTCGACGAGTGGACGGAAAAGTCCGCGCCCAGCTCGAGTGGGCGCTGGTTGTAGGGCGACGCGAAGGTGTTGTCGACCGACAGCAGGGCTCCCGCCGCGTGTGTGACGTCGGCCAGCGCCCGGATGTCGGAGACCCGCATCATCGGGTTCGTCGGCGTCTCGACGTGCACGAGGCGCGTGTTCGGTCGGAGGGCGGCGGCCACCGCGGCGGTGTCGCTGGAGTCGACGTAGCTGAACGCGATCCCCAGGCGGGAGAGCACCCGGTCGAACATGCGGGTGGTCCCGCCGTAGGTGTTCTCCTCGCTCACGACGTGGTCGCCGGCCGAAAGACGCTTGACGATCGCCTCGATGGCCGCGAGGCCGGACGCGAAGGCGACGGCGTGCGTCCCGGATTCGAGCGCGGCGAGGTTCGCCTCGAGGGCCTCGCGCGTCGGGTTTGCCGTGCGCCCGTAGTCGTAGTGGCCCTTCGGCTCCCCCACCGCCGGCTGCACGTACGTGGAGGTCTGGAAGATGGGCGTCATGATGGCGCCGGTGACCGGCTCGGGGGTCACGCCCGCGTGGATCGCGCGGGTTCCGAAGCCGAGGCCCGCGGGGCCCGGGTCGCTCATGCGTTGGAGATCCTGGAAAGGGGACGCTCGAGGTGAGGGTGGAATGTACCGGCCCGCGGAAGGACCACGCCACCGTGGCGTCCCGGCCGCTCGGTGGACCTGCGGTGGCGATTTTGGCAAACTTCCCTGCTGCGTTCCCCCATCCTCCCGCCCGGACGAAATCGATGCCCGTCCACCTCCCCTCCGACCTGATGGTCAGCGTCTCCGGCGTGCGTGGCCGCGTCGGGGACCCGCTCACGCCCGAGCTGGTCTCGGCCATCACCGCGGCGTTCGGCGCCTTTCTGCGCTCCGAAGGCGCCACCGGGCCGGTGTACGTGGCCCGTGATTCCCGCACGTCGGGTCCCATGTTCGTGCGCGCGGCGATCGCCGGCCTGCTCTCGGTGGGCTGCGACGTCGTGGCGTTGAGCATCGTTCCCACACCGACGCTCCTGCTCGCGGTGGAGGACGGAGGCGGCGCGGGGGGGATCGGGATCACCGCGAGCCACAACCCGGCCGAATGGAACGCCCTCAAGCTGGTTTCAGGGGAGGGGATCTTCCTCGACGCCGCGATGTCGGCGCGCTTCCGCAGCTACCTGGCGGAGGTCGACCCGCCGCGCGCGACGTGGGACCGGTTGGGCATGGTACGCGAGGACGTGGGGGCGTGGGCGCGCCACCTCGAGCGGATCGTGGCCCTCCCGCACATCGACGTCGCGGCGATCCAGAGAGCCCGGATGTACGTGGCCGTGGACTGCGTGCGCGGCGCCGGCGGTCCTCCCATCGGCAACCTCCTGCACGAGCTCGGCTGCACGTACACGGGGATCGGCATGGAGCCCGATGGACGCTTCCCGCGGGACCCCGAGCCCACCGCGGCGAACCTCGGGGAGCTGGGGCGATTGGTCCGTGAAACCGGGGCGGCGCTCGGCCTGGCGATCGACCCCGATGCCGACAGGCTCGCCCTCGTTGACGGGGGCGGTCGGCCGGTCGGGGAGGACGTCACCCTCGCGCTCGCCACCGCGGCGGTCCTGCGGCGCACGCCCGGCACGGTGGTGACCAACCTCTCCACGAGCCTCTTGGTCGACGACGTGGCCCGTGCATATGGTTGTTCAGTGGTCCGAGCGCCGGTCGGCGAAGTCAACGTGGCCCGCCGGATGCAGGCGGAGCGCGCGGTCGTGGGTGGAGAGGGCAACGGTGGCGTGATCCTGCCCGCGCTCCACTACACGCGGGACGCGCCGCTGGCGGTCGCGCTCGTCCTCCAGCATCTGGTCGACGAGGAGCTGTCGCTCGCGGAGGCCGTGGCGCAGTGGCCCTCGTACGAGATCGTGAAGCGGAAGGTCGGCTTCCCCAGGGAGGCGCTGTCCGGTGCCTACGAGGCGCTGGCGCAGGACCTCGGGGCGGAGGAGACGGACCTGTCCGACGGGCTCAGGATGGCGTGGCCCGGCCGATCGAGCTGGCTCCACGTGCGACCCTCGGGAACGGAGCCGGTCGTACGCCTCATCGCCGAGGCGCCGGACGCGGCGACGGCCGAGCAGCTGGTGAGGCGGGCGGAGCAGGTGCTGGACGGGGTCGCCTGAGGCGTCCCCGGCCGAACGACCAACGGAGAGCATGCGATGTGCGGCATCGTGGGATACGTCGGGGGGCGCGAGGCGACGCCCATCCTGCTGGACGGCCTGAAGCGGCTCGAGTACCGCGGCTACGACTCCGCCGGCCTGGCGGTCGTGGACGGGGACGGCTGCCTGCGCGTCGTCAAGAGGGCGGGGAAGATCGCCGCTCTCGAGGCGGCCGTCACGGCCGCTCCCCCGGCCGGGACGTGCGGGATCGCGCACACTCGCTGGGCGACCCACGGCGCCCCCACCGAGCCGAACGCGCATCCGCACGTGACCGCGAGGACGGACATCGCGCTGGTCCACAACGGGATCATCGAGAACGCCGAAGTGCTGCGCACGAGGCTGAAGGACGAGGGCTACGGCTTCTCGTCCGAGACGGACACCGAGACGGTCGTCCACCTCATCGACTTCCTGTGGAAGGACGGCATGGCCTTCGAGGAGGCCGTCGCCGAGGCGCTGGCCATGGTCGAGGGGACCTACGGCCTCGCGGTGGTCTCTTCGCGCGAGCCCGAGAAGATCGTGGTGGCGCGGCTGGGCAGCCCGCTGCTCATCGGGGTGGGGAGGAACGGGGAGATGCTCGCAGGCTCCGACGCGGCGGCGGTCGTCTCCCACACGCGTGACGTGGTCTACCTGGACGACGGCGACTACGCGGCGCTCACGCCGGACGGATACCGGACGTACCACCTCGACCACGGCGAGGTGCGTCGGTCGGTGCACCAGGTGACGTGGGACGTCGCCGCCATCGAGAAGGGCGGCTACGACCACTTCATGCTCAAGGAGATCTTCGAGCAGCCCCACAGCCTGCGCGACGTCATGCGCGGCCGTCTCCTGGAGGAGGAGGGGGAGGCACGCCTGGGCGGGATCGCCCGCCACCAGTACGACCTGGGGCGCGTGCGCCGGATCGTCATCACGGCGTGCGGCACCAGCTGGCATGCCGGTCTGGTGGGCGAGTACATGATGGAGGAGCTCGCCCAGATCCCGGTCGAGGTGGAGTACGCCTCGGAGTTCCGCTACCGGAGCCCGGTGCTCGAGGAGGGCACGCTGGTGCTCGCCATCAGCCAGTCCGGCGAGACCGCCGACACGCTCGCGGGACTTCGGGAGGCGAGGCGCCGCGGGGCGACGACGATGGGGATCGTGAACGCGGTCGGCTCGTCGATCGCCCGCGACACGGACTTCGGCACCTACCTGCACGCGGGCCCCGAGATCGGTGTCGCGTCGACCAAGGCCTTCACGAGCCAGATGGTGGCGCTCGCACTCTTCACGCTCTACCTGGGCCGCCGGCGGCACCTCTCCGTGCTGCAGGGGCGGGAGATCGTCCACGCCCTCCAGAAGCTGCCCGACCAGGTCGCCCAGGTGCTCGAGCTGAGCGACTCCCTGCGCGCCCTCGCGATGGCGTATTCGGATGCGCGCAACTTCCTCTATCTGGGGCGTGGCTACCAGTTCCCGGTGGCGCTCGAGGGCGCGCTGAAGCTCAAGGAGGTGAGCTACATTCACGCCGAGGGCTACCCGGCCGCCGAGATGAAGCACGGGCCCATCGCGCTCATCGACGACGACATGCCGGTCGTGGTGCTGGCCCCCCGGGATCCGGTCTACGGCAAGGTCGTGTCCAACATCGAGGAGTTGAAGGCGCGTGGAGGCCGCATCATCGCGGTGGTGAGCGACGAGGCGCCCGAGCTCGAGGGGAAGGTGGACCACCTCATCCGGGTCCCTCAAACCATCCCGTGCCTCCTGCCGGTCCTCACGACGGTTCCGCTCCAGCTGCTGGCGTACCACACCGCCGTGCTGCGCGGCGCCGACGTCGATCAACCCCGGAACCTCGCCAAGTCCGTAACCGTCGAGTGAGCTTCCGGCCCGCCCGGGGGTGCACGCCATGAGGGTGGTGCTCCAGCGCGTGTCGGGCGCCCGGGTCCGCGTGGAGGGACACACCGTGGGCGAGATCGGTGCCGGCCACCTCCTGCTGGTGGGCTTCAGGGAGGGGGACGGAGAGGACCAGATGGCCTGGATGGCCGACAAGGTCGTCGGGCTGCGCGTGTTCTCCGACCCGGAGGGCCGCATGAACCTCGGCCTGGACGGGGTGGGGGGAGATCTCCTGGTCGTGAGCCAGTTCACCCTCTACGGCGATGCCCGCAAGGGGCGGCGACCCAGCTTCGTGGACGCCGCGCCGCCGGAGCTCGCGACGCGGCTGTACGACCGCTTCGTCGCGCTGCTGCGCGAGCGGGCGCCGGGCCGGGTGGAGACGGGCGAGTTCGGCGCGATGATGGCGGTGGAGCTCGTCAACGACGGACCGGTCACGCTCGTGCTGGAGCGAGACTGAATGCGCGCTGCCGGGGCTGCGCGATGAGCGGTGTGCGCCTGATCCTCGCCTCGGCGTCGCCGAGAAGGGCGGAGCTCCTACGCCGGCTCGGTCTCGAGCCCGAGGTCGTGCCCGCGCACGTCGACGAGGCGTACCTCCCCGGCGAATCTCCGGAGACGCACGTCGAACGGCTCGCCCGCCTCAAGGCGGAGACCATCGCCCGGGACGCACCGGGCGCGCTCGTCGTGGGTGGGGACACCGTGGTGGTGCTGGACGGGCGCATCGTGGGCAAGCCGGAGGACGACGAGGCGGCCGTCTCCACGCTGCTGGCGCTGGCGGGGCGGACCCACGAGGTGTTCAGCGGCGTCGCGTTCGCAGGGCCGCACGGCGCGCTGAGCGCCGTCGGCCGGGCGGAGGTCCGTTTCCGGGATTTCGGGAGCGGGGAGGCGCGCGCATACACGGCGACCGGGGAGCCGCGGGACAAGGCCGGCGCGTACGGGATCCAGGGGATGGGCGCCGCGTTGGTGGACGAGATCCGGGGCGACTACTATAGCGTGGTCGGCCTGCCCATCGGCCTGCTCGTCGATCTCCTGGGGCGGGCGGGCTGGCGCTACGCGTTCGGATCCCTCGAGCCCGCTCCGCCCGTGAGCGACCCGGTCCCATGAGCACTCCCGCCGTCCTCGCCATCGACCAGGGCACCACCGGCTCGACCGCCCTCGTCGTGGGGCAAGACGGCCGGATCCTGGGTCGCGCGTACTCGGAGTTCACGCAGCACTTCCCGCGGCCGGGGTGGGTGGAGCACGACGCCGCGGAGATCTGGGAGGTGACGCGGAAGGTGGCGCGCGAAGCGCTCGCGTCCAGCCCCGATGCCGATGTTCGGGCCCTCGGGATCACCAACCAGAGGGAAACGGTCGTCCTCTGGGATCGAGAGACGCTCGAGCCCGTCCATCGGGCGATCGTGTGGCAGGATCGGCGCACGACCGCGCTGTGCCGGGAGCTGCGCGAGGCGGGGTACGAGGCGGAGCTGCGGCGCCGCACGGGCCTTGTGGCCGATCCCTACTTCTCGGGCACCAAGATCACCTGGCTCCTGCGCGAGCGGCCGGAGTTGCGGCGTCGCGCGGAGGCGGGGGAGCTGGCCGCGGGGACCGTGGACGCCTGGCTCATTGCGCGGCTGACGGACGGCGCGGTGCACGCCACCGATCCCACGAACGCCTCACGGACGCTGCTGATGGGGCTTGAGGCCGCCTCGTGGGACCCGTGGCTGCTCGACCTCCTGGAGGTGCCCCGGTCGCTGTTGGGCGAGATCCGACCCTCCGCCGGTGACTTCGGGGTTGCCTCCGGGGGCCACCTGGGCGTCGAGCTCCCCATCGCGGGGGTCGCGGGCGACCAGCAGGCCGCGCTCTTCGGCCAGGGATGCTGGGCGCCCGGACTGGCCAAGAACACGTACGGGACCGGTGCCTTCCTGCTGCTGCACACCGGAGCGTCTCCGGTGACATCGGAACACGGTCTTCTGACGACGGCCGCGTGCGACGCGGAGGGGGGGCTCGCCTACGCCCTCGAGGGCTCGGTGTTCATCGCGGGGGCGGCCATCCAGTGGCTCCGCGACGCGATGGGGGTCCTCCGGCACGCCGAGGAGTCCGAGGACCTGGCCCGGTCGCTGGACGGGAACGACGGCGTCTACTTCGTCCCGGCGTTCGTTGGGCTGGGAGCGCCGCACTGGGAGCCGGACGCCCGCGGCATGCTGATGGGGCTGACGCGTGGCACGGGGCGGGCGCACGTGGTGCGGGCGGCACTGGAGGCCATGGCCTACGCGACGGAGGAGGTCCTCCGTGCGATGGAGAAGGATTCCGGGGTGGCGGCGCGGGAGCTGCGCGTCGACGGGGGCGCGGCCCTGAACGACTGGCTGATGCAGTTCCAGGCCGACGTCCTGGACCTCCCGGTCCGCCGGCCGGCGCTGGTGGAGACCACCGCCCTCGGGGCGGCCGGACTGGCGGGGATCGCCCGGGGGGTCTGGCCGTCCGCGGGAGTGTTCCTGGCGTCCCAGGGCGCCGCGGACCAGTTCGAACCCGGCATGGACGAGCGGCTCCGCTCCGATCTCCTGGCGGAGTGGGCGCGAGCGGTCCGCACCGCGGTCTCCTGGGCGCACGCCGGCGCCTCCTGAGCTCCGTCCGCCACGCCCGCGCGTGGGGAAAACCCCCCTCGGGGGTCAGGTAGGTCACGGAGGCGGACATGGGTGGTTTTCCTGACTGGTCGCGACGCGCGGGAAACGCCTAGATTTCTTGCGGTAAATGGCCATGTTCTGGACCGTGCGATGTCCGGAACATCCACCCGGATCCGGTGAACAAGCGTGGATCCGGGATCTGCCCACCCGGCCGCGCTTCGGGCCGGATAGAGAGGGGGAGCAGTCATGAAGAAGCACCCGCGTTTCCTGGTCGGCCTGGTAGCGGTGGCCGCCGTCGTCACCTACCTCATCTGGACCGGGGTGAGCGAAACGATGGTGTACTACCTGACCCCGGCCGAGCTCATGGCCAAGGTCACCACCGATCCGAGCTTCAAGGACGTGGGCGTGAAGGTGAGCGGGAGGGTCATCCCGGGCACGTACGAGCGTGTCGAGGGTCAGCTCCTGCACCGCTTCCGGGTCCGTGACCTGGAGGATCCCTCCGTGACCTTCCCGGTGGAGTATCGGGACGCGCTCCCGGACACCTTCACCGACGACACGGAAGTGGTGCTTGAGGGCAGGATGGACGCCAACGGCGTCTTCCAGGCCAACACCCTGCTCACCAAGTGCGGGAGCCGCTATGAGGCCGCTCCAGAGGATCTCAAAGGGTGACCGTCCTCGGGGAATTCGCCCTGTGGATCGCGCTTCCCGTCGCGATCTGGGGCATGACCCTCGGCTTCACGGGAGGGCGCAGCCAGAGAGGCGATCTGGTTCTCAGCGCCGAGCGCTCCATCTACGCGGTCACGCTGCTGCTCATGCTGGCGTCGGCGGGCGTCATCGCGGCCTTCCTCGGCGACAAGTTCGAGTACTGGTACGTGGCGAGCTACTCGAACCGCGAGCTCGAGACCTTCTACAAGGTGGCGGGGCTGTGGGCGGGCCAGCGCGGCTCGCTCCTCTTCTGGGCACTGCTGCTCAGCTTCTTCTCTTCGATCACGGTCTTCACGAACCGGCGCAAGAACCGGGAGTTCATGCCCTACGTGGCGGGCGTGCTCCAGGGCATCCTGACCTTCTTCATCGTCGTGCTGCTGTTCGCGAAGGTGAATCCGTTCGAGCGTCTGGGCTTCGCGCCCGCGAACGGCCAGGGGCTGAACCCCCAGCTCCAGAACTACTGGATGACGATCCACCCGCCCACGCTCTACCTGGGCTTCACCTCCTTCGCCATCCCCTTCGCCTTCGCCATCGCCGCGCTCCTCAACGGCCGGCTGGACTCCCGCTGGATCACGCTGACCCGTCGCTGGATCCTGCTCTCCTGGTTCTTCCTCTCCATCGGCATCGTCTTCGGGATGCGGTGGGCCTACGAAGAGCTCGGATGGGGCGGCTACTGGTTCTGGGACCCGGTGGAGAACGCGTCGCTGTTGCCGTGGCTCACCGCGACCGCGTTCCTCCACTCGATCCAGATCCAGGAGAACCGGGGCATGTTGAAGGTGTGGAACATGTCCCTGGTCGTGCTGACGTTCATTCTGACGATCTTCGCCACCTTCCTGACCCGCTCCGGGCTCATCGAGTCGGTGCACGCCTTCGCGCAGGAGCTCAGGATCGCGTACATCTTCCTCACCTTCATGGGGACGGTGCTGGCGGGATCCGTCGTGCTGATCCTGTACCGGTTGCCCAACCTGCAGAGCGAGAACCGGATCGAGTCGTTCCTGTCGCGTGAGGCCGCGTTCCTCTTCAACAACCTCATCCTGCTGGGCGCGGCGTTCTCGGTGATCTGGGGGACGGTGTTCCCGCTGGTGAGCGAGGGTGTGACCGGCCAGAAGGTCAGCGTCGGGCCGCCTTTCTTCCAGAAGGTGAACTTCCCCATCGGCCTGGCTCTCCTGGCGCTGTCCGGGATCGGCCCGGTCATCGCTTGGCGGCGTGCGACCCGGCGCAACCTGGAGAAGAACTTCCTGACGCCGGTGATCGCGGGCCTGGCGGTCGTCGCCGTGCTCTTCGGGCTCGGCGTGCACCATCCGCTGGCGCTGACGACCTGGGGCCTCAGCGCGTTCGTGCTCGTCATCATCGTCGTGGAGTTCTGGAAGGGCACGCGCGCCCGTGCCCGCATCGAGGGCGAAGGCTACGCAGTGGCGCTTTACCACCTGGTGACCCGGAACAGGCGCCGGTGGGGCGGCTACATCGTGCACGCCGGCATCGTCATGATCTTCGTGGCCTTCGCGGGCGCGGCCTACAACGTGGACGTCCGCCAGCACGTGATGCCGGGCGACTCCGTTCAGGTGAAATCGCCCTTCGGCCACACGTACACGCTCACGTACGAGGGCCTGTCGACCTCGGTCGGGCGGGGACAGCGCAACCTGATGTGGCAGGCCATCGCCATGATCTCCGTCGCGCAAGACGGGAAGCACCTGACGAACCTCACCACGGAGAAGCGCCAGTACGTCACGAGCCAGCAGCCGATGACCGAGGTGGGGATCCGCTCCACGCCGGCGGAGGATCTCTACCTGATCCTGTCGGCCATGGACGACATGAACGGTGCGCTGAACGCTGACTCGTCCGCGCAGGGCATCGACCTCCAGGTGCTGGTGAAGCCGCTGGTCGGCTGGATCTGGTACGGAGCCCTCGTCCTCACGGTCGGCAGCCTGATCGCGCTGTGGCCCAGCGTCGAGAAACGGCGCGTGGCGGAGGCGGCCCCCACCGGGGAGTCCGTGGCGGTCGGAGCCGATTGAGATGGCGCTCTTCCTGGGAGCGGCGCTGGTCGCGGCAGCGGTCATCCTCTTCATCGTGCAGCCGGTGGCGAAGGGGCTGCACGCATCCCTCGAGCGCGAGGAAGACGAGCTGACGGAGACCGAGGCCAGGAAGCGGGTGGCCCTGCTCGCCCTGCGCGACGTCGAGTACGACTACCTCGCCGGGAAGCTCGACGAGGAGGACTACCGATCGCTCAAGGGCGAGCTGACCGCCGAGGCGCTGGCGGCGCTGGAGGCCGACGAGAGGGCTCGCAGCGGGGTGGCCGGAGGGGTGGACGAGGCGGCCATCGAAGCCGAGATCGCCCAGGCCCGCCTGGGGCTGCGCGAGGGCGCCTTCTGCCCGGAGTGTGGCTTCGCCAACGAGCCCGGGAGCCGATTCTGCTCGTCGTGCGGCCATGCCCTCCAGGCCACCGCCGCGCGTTGACCTCGACCTTCCCGTGGAAGCCTCCACCGTCCCGGCTCTCGTGACGGCACGCCGGGTCGAGCCGGCGGTCCTGTCCGCGCGCGCCCTCACGCGTCGGTACGGCGCGGTCGTCGCGGTCGACGGGATCGACCTCGACCTCGCCGCCGGCGATTTCCTGACGATCTTCGGTCCCAACGGAGCCGGAAAGACGTCGCTGCTGAGCCTCCTGGGGGGCCGGCTCAAGCCGAGCGACGGTGACGTCCACGTCGGGGGCCAGCGGCTCGACTTCGGCGAGACTTCATGGCGCGGTCGCATCGGCGTCCTGTCGCACCAGAGCTTCCTCTATGGTCACCTCACGGTGGCGGAGAACCTGCGATTCTTCGGAAGGCTCTTCGGGCTCGAGGACCTGGACGAGCGCGTCCCGGAGCGGCTCGAGCAGGTGGGGCTCGCGAACCGCGGGGACTTCCTCGCGCGTCAGCTGTCGCACGGCATGCGGCAGCGGGCGGCGCTGGCGCGGGCCCTCCTGCACGACCCCGAGCTGGTACTGCTGGACGAGCCGTACACCGGGCTCGATCCCCACGCGGCAGCTGTGCTGCGGGGGGTGCTGTCGTCGCTGAAGGACGGAGCGCGCACCGTGGTCATGGTCACGCACAACCTCACCCAGGGTCTCGAGCTGGCCAACCGCATCGCGATCCAGGTGCGGGGCCGCTTCACCTGGACGGGTGAGCGGGACGACGTGGACGCCGACGCGTTCGAGCACTTCTACCACGAGGTCGTGGAGAGCGGACGCGCATGACCTACCTCGGCCAGGTCTACGCAATCGTGTGGAAGGACCTTCTCCTGGAGCTGCGGACACGCGAGCGCATCGCGGCCATGGGCGCGTTCGCGGTCCTCGCCGGGGTGCTGTTCAACTATTCCATCGACGCGACGATCGTGCGGCCCCAGGACATCGCCGCCGGGCTCATCTGGATGACGCTCGTCTTCGGAGGGCTGCTGGGCATCGGGCGTACGTTCTATCTGGAGGCGCAGGACGGCGCCTTCCAGGGCATCCTGACCAGCCCCGCGCCGAAAGACGCGATCTTCCTCGGGAAGACCGCCGCCAACTTCGTCCTGCTCTACGTCGTCGCGCTCCTCGTCGTCGCGGTGTTCACGCTCTTCTTCGGGCTCCACCTCGGCACCAGCCCCGCGCTGCTCGCGCTGGTCCTCGCGCTGGGCGCCCTCGGCTTCGTGGCGCTGGGCACGCTGTTCAGCGCGGTCTCGTCGGGGACCCACATGGGCGAGACGCTCCTGCCGATCCTGGTCTTTCCGCTCCTCGTGCCGATGGTCATCTACGGGGTCTCGGCCACCAGCCGCCTCCTGGTGGGCCGGCCGGTGGCGGAGGTCGCCGGAAACCTGCGCATGCTGGCCGCGTTCGCCGTTCTCGCCGTGTTCGCGGGGGCGGGCCTGTTCCGATACGTCGTGGAGGAATGATGCCGTCGAAGAACGTTCGCACCGCCGGTGGGGTGATGGCGATGCTCGGAGTCGTCGGGGTGCTCGTCCTGCACTGGATGGTGTTCTTCTGGACTCCCACCGAAGCCAACCAGGGGATCATTCAGCGGATCTTCTACATCCACATGCCGTCGGCCGTCGTGGCCTTCCTCGCCTTCGGCATCGTCGCCATCTGCAGCGCCCTCTACCTCTGGCTGGGCGACGACCACCTGGACCAGGCCGCGGTGGCCGCGGCCGAAGGGGGCATCGTCTTCACCACGATCGTTCTCCTGACGGGGCCCCTCTGGGGTCGCATCGCGTGGGGCACGTACTGGACGTGGGAGCCCCGCCTCACCCTCACGCTGCTCCTCTGGTTCATCTACCTCGGCTACTTCCTGGTGCGCGCCTCCACGGAGAACCCGGATCGGGGCAAGCGCTTCGCGGCGGTCGTCGGCATCGTGGGCGCCCTCGACATCCCGCTCATCCACCTGAGCGTGCGGTGGTTCCGGTCGCTCCACCCCGGCCCCGTCGTGATCAAGCCGGAGGGGCCGACGCTGGCGCCGCAGATGATGACTACGATCATGGTTGGGCTCGTGTCGCTCCTGCTTCTCTTCGCGGGCATCTTCCTCATCCGCTACACGATCGAGGTGGCGAAGCAAACGCTGGACGTGCGCGACCAGCAGGCCCGGGTGTGAGCCCATGAATTCACGGAACCCCCTGAGAGGTGTCATGCTCCTGTCCAAGCGACTTCTCCGACGCTGCGCGACGGCCCTCCTCGGGCTCCTGATCGCGGCCACCCCCGCCCTGGCCCAGATGCCGGGGCAGGACCTGGGCGCGCAGACCATGCGCCCGTACCGCTTCGTCTTCATCGCGTACGCGATCGCGTGGATCCTGGTGTTCGGCTGGGTCGTCTCGGTCGCACGGCGGCTCTCGCACCTGGCCCGACGACTCGAGGAGTGAGGCTGGACGCTCCGTCGGGAGGATGAGGTCGATGCGGCGCGCGGCGGTCGTCGTCGCCCATGTGCTCGTCGTCGCCGAGGCGCTCGGCGCCCAGACAACGACGATGCCGAGCACGCTCAGCTACGGCACGGGGCTCCTGGACGTCCCGGTGGCCAGCGTGCTCCCCCACCTGGCCGTCACCGGCACGTACTCGGGCTTCTTCGTGAAGCTGGATCGCTCGGTGCAGGTCGACGCCTCGGGGAACACGATAGGCTACGGCCCACCGGTGGACGACTTCCGGCAGGACGCGTCCCTCGCGATGGGCCTGTTCGACCGGTTCGAGGTCGGCACGACGCTCCAGTCGTTCGGCGACGCCGCGTCCGGGGGCGACGTCTGGGGCTTGTTCGGACGCCTGCAGCTCCTGAAGCCCTCCAACCAGGGCGTCGGCCTCGCTGCGGGGGCGCGTTGGGTGAAGGCGCCGGACTTCGGCGATGGTCGGCCGTACCGACCGAATCGCCTCGGCTTCCCGGACCGGCGATTCCGAAGCTACCCCGGGCGGGCGGAGGTCGGGACCGGCCTCTCCCTGTACGGCGTCGCGACGGCGCACATGCGCGGGGGCGACGGCGGCCTCGTCCCCCGCCACGACTTCACCTTCTCGCTGGGGTACGGGACGGGGATGTTCCAGGACGGCGGCGACCTTCCCTTCTACGGTGCGGGCGACTCGGGGGGGTGGTTCTTCGGATCCGCGGTGCACGTCGGCATCGGAAGCGGATCCCTCCTCACCGTCATGGGCGAGTACAACGGCTTCGACCTCAACGTCGGGACCCAGGTCGACCTGGGCGGGATCCGCCTGGGCGTGCAGTACCTCGGGATCAACTACGACGAGCCATCCGGCGGATGGGACAGCGAGTACCGGAGACCCAGGCTCGGGGTGCTCGCCTCCCTGGCCGTCTGCCCGGGCGGGCGGGGGCTCCTGTGCAAGCCCCGGCTCATGCCCCGGCCGCAGCGGGGGATCGTGCAGCTTCCGGCTCCTCCCCCCGACACGGTCGTGGTGACGCGGGTGGTGGAGCGCCCGCTCCCCGACGGCACACCCGCGGTGGTGTGTCTTTCCACGGGAGAGAACGTCCGCGTGCTGGTGAGCGCCCGGGGAGACACGCTGGTCGGGCCGGATCGCGTCCCCATCCGCACGCTGCGTCCGGGGGTCGCCTTCGCCGGGGCCTACGCGGACGGTGCCACCTGGTTCACCAGCGGCGCGGCCGTGACGTTCGATGGCGGTCGCTACGAGAAGTCGGGCGCCGAGACCCGGATCGATTGCGGGGATGTGGCACGCGTGGGCGAAACCTCCAGCGTGCCGCTGTTCGCACCCAGCGCGGAGGAAAGGCCGTTCCAGGTGCTCTGGGTGCCGGTGCGGCCGGGAATCTGGATGGAGTATCGGCGCGGACCGCGCCCTCCGGCGTAGAGCCCCGCTGCGACCGCGCGGTGTGCGGTTCGGCGCGGGGTCGAGGGGCCTCGGCGATCGTCCGGGGCGCGGCACCGGGGCTCCGACTTCTTCGGGGGGCGTCACCGGCCGGACCCCTCGGGGGAGGAGCGGCTCCCTCAACAGCGTCTTTCCCGGGCCTCTTCCCTCCTCCGGACGGTCACCAATCCTCCCCCGAGGGGTCCGGCCGGCGCCGCTCTTTCTCCGGTCCGGGGTGCCCCGGCGCCGCGCCGCCGGCGCCTGTCGGGGCCGCGGGGCCCGGTGGTTCGCACCCCCTGTGCGGGTGGAGGTTCTGCGGTCGGGTCCGGGCCTGGTTGGGGCCCGCGCCCACCATGCGGGTCGGATCACCGCGTGTCCCGCGCCCGGACGGGTGGGGGTGGGCGCGCGATCGCTTCGCTCCGCGCTGTCGACCGGATGGCTCCGAGTGGGCGCGGGTCGCTTCGGTCCCGCTGTCCACCGGGTCGGGTCCGGGTGGGGGCCGCGTCGCTTCGCTGGCGGCTGCCTGGCCGGTCGGGCGTGTCACGAGGGTTCGCGCAGGCAAGGGGACGGTTCCTGCGACCGCCGGCATGCCGGGCAGCGGGGCGGGGAAGCCCCCCTCGGGAGGATTTGTGAGCGCAGGACGAAGCGAGTCGAACGGCAACGACCCATAGGCGCGAACCCCTCCTCCCGAGGGGCGCCCCCGCTCCATGCCCGCCAGCAAACCCTACTGCTGCTGCTGCATGAGCCGCTCCACGAGGCGGTTCGTCGCGTCCAGGACGGCGAGGGCGGCCGTGTGGGGGAGGCGGTCTTCGTCCTCGCAGGAAGCGGACCCGAGCAGCTTGTAGGTGCGTCCTTCCGCCGCGCCGTTCACGCGCACCACCACGACCCATCCGTCGAAGGCACGGATCGCCTTGACGCCCACCACGTCGAAATGCGGATGGGTGGTCATGGCGGTGATCGTGGCGTGGAGGGTGGCTTCGGCTGCGGCCCGGAGGCGGCCCTGGAGGGTTTCGAGGCCCTCGCTCTGGCCCTGGATCTTCCGGCCCTGCCACTCCAGGCGGACGGTGATCCGGCAGCGGACGTCCGGAGCGGACTCGTGTACGAGCTCCTCGAATCTCAGGCGCTGGCGTTGGGTCTCCAACTGCGGCTCGGCTCCGGATGCGGAAATTTCGACCAACTTCGGGTGGGGAGCGCCCTGCGGGCAAGTCCCGTCCCACCGCGGCATTCCGGAGACCGGGCCCGCGCCCTAGGTTGGGGCACGCGAATCGGTGGGCCCGGGGGGACTTTCGCTTTCTCTTCGGGTCCAGTACCTTGGAATCGCTTCCGCTGCACGGAAGCCCTGTTCCCCAGCGAGAGGCACGAGATGGCGACGGACGTCGGCGAGCAGAAGCAGAAGGCCCTCAGCACGGCCATCACGCAGATCGAGCGCTCCTACGGCAAGGGCGCGATCATGCGCATGGGGGCCGAGGGCGCGAAGGTCCACATCGACGGAATCTCGACGGGGGCGCTGAACCTCGACGCCGCCATCGGAATCGGCGGGATGCCGCGCGGTCGCGTCAGCGAGGTGTACGGGCCGGAATCGTCCGGAAAGACCACGCTCTGCCTCCACATCATCGCCAACGCGCAGCGTGGGGGGGGGATAGCCGCGTTCATCGACGCCGAGCACGCGCTCGACGTAGGCTACTCCAAGAAGCTCGGCGTCGACGTGGACAACCTCCTCGTCTCCCAACCGGACACAGGGGAGCAGGCGCTCGAGATCGCCGAGGTACTCATCCGCAGCAACGCCATCGACGTCGTGGTCATCGACTCCGTCGCCGCGCTCGTGCCGCGCGCCGAGATCGAGGGCGAGATGGGCGACACGCACGTCGGCCTGCAGGCCCGCCTGATGAGCCAGGCGCTGCGCAAGCTGACCGGGGCGGTGAGCCGCTCGAACACCGCGGTGATCTTCACGAACCAGATCCGCGAGAAGGTCGGGGTGATGTTCGGAAACCCGGAGACCACGTCGGGTGGGCGTGCGCTGAAGTTCTACGCGTCCGTGCGGCTCGACATCCGGCGCATCGGCGCGATCAAGGACGGCCAGGAGGTCATCGGCAACCGGACGCGCGTGAAGGTGGTGAAGAACAAGTGCGCGCCCCCGTTCCGTCAGGCCGAGTTCGACATCCACTACAACGAGGGGATCAGCCACACCGGGCTCCTCGTGGACCTCGGCGTCGAGCAGAACATCGTGGACAAGTCCGGCTCCTGGTTCTCCTACGGCGATCTCCGACTCGGGCAGGGCAAGGAGAACGCGAAACAGTTCTTGATCGAGAACCCGGACATCGCCCAGGAGATCGAGGTCCGTCTCAAAGCAGCCCTGGGGATGGCGGGCGCAACGCATTCGTCGGGCTCCGATGACGAGGAGGTCGCGGACGACGCCTGATCCGGCACGTTGAGCGCCCTCCGACGGTCCGATTACCTTTCCCTGTTCGAAACATCGCCGGAAAGGGCCGGTGCACCGGGAAGGGAGTCCGGCCGGCCCCCCACTTCGCTCGGGCGTCCATGAAGGCTGCCGAAATCCGACAGAAGTTCCTCGACTACTTCCGGGAACGGGGACACGAAGTGCGCCCCAGCTCCTCCCTCGTGCCGTCGGACGACCCGACGCTGCTGTTCACCAACGCGGGCATGGTGCAGTTCAAGCGCGTCTTCCTGGGCCAGGAGAAGGTGCCGTACGACCGTGCGACCACGTCGCAGAAATGCGTGCGAGCCGGAGGGAAGCACAACGACCTGGAGGAGGTGGGCAAGACCGCGCGGCACCACACCTTCTTCGAGATGCTCGGCAACTTCTCGTTCGGCGACTACTTCAAGAAGGACGCGATCCGGTACGCCTGGGAGCTGGTCACCGGGGTGTACGGCCTCGACCCGGCGCGGATCTACGCGACGGTGCACCACTCCGACGACCAAGCTGCCGACCTGTGGGAGAAGGAGGTCGGGCTCGATCCGGCTCGGATCTTCCGCCTGGGCGACAAGGACAACTTCTGGCAGATGGCGGACACGGGCCCGTGCGGGCCATGCTCGGAGATCCACTACGACGTGCGCGACGAGGTTCCTGCCGGGCAGACCACGGAGGCGTTCGTGGCGGCGGGCGACCGGGGCGACATCGTGGAGTTGTGGAATCTGGTCTTCATGCAGTACGACCGGGACGAGTCCGGGGAGATGCACCCCCTGCCGGCTCCCTCCATCGATACGGGCGCGGGTCTGGAGCGGCTCGCGGCCGTGCTGCAGGGGACGGACTCCAATTACCACACCGACCTGTTCGCGCCGCTGTTGGCGTGCGTGGGCGACGTCGTGGGGCGCCCCTACGATCCGGCCGACGAGGACAGCGTCAGCTACCGTGTCCTTGCGGACCATGCGCGGGCGGTCGCCTTTCTCCTGGCCGACGGCGTGTTTCCCTCCAACGAGGGTCGCGGCTACGTGCTCCGGCGCATCCTGCGCCGCGCGGTACGCCACGCCTGGCTGCTCGGGATCCGGGAGCCCGCGCTCGTCCACGTAGTCGACGCGGTCGTCGAGAGCATGGGCGACGTCTACCCGGAGCTGCGGCACCGGCGGCAGCACCTCGCGCGCACGACGCGCGCCGAAGAGGAGCGGTTCCTGTCCACGATCGAGGGAGGGATGAAGCGCTTCGAGGAGCTGGCGGAAGACGCTCCGGGCACCGGAGGCACGATCCCCGGGGACGAGGCGTTCCGTCTCTACGACACCTTCGGGTTCCCCCTCGATCTGACCGAGCTGATGGCGGAGGAGCGGGGTCTCGGGGTCGACGTCGATGGGTTCGAGGAAGCCCTCGAGGCTCAGCGGGCCCGCTCGCGGGCGGACCGCGCCGCCGCGGGCGTCGCCCTGGAGGAGCAGGTCGGCATCGAGGGTTGGACGGAGCTGAGCGGAGAAGAGCAGGAGTTCGTCGGATACCACGCAACGGATGTCGAGACCGAGGTGTTGGCGTTCCACCGTGAGGGCGACGCGCTCGGATTGATCGTCCGCGAGAACCCCTTCTACGTGGAGAGCGGCGGACAGGTCTCCGACGGGGGCGAGGTGCGGGGCTACGGCTGGACGCTCCGCGTCGTGGATGTGCGCAAGGTGGCCGGACGCACGGCCGTCTTCGGGACCGTGGAGGGCGCCTTCCCCGAAGACCCCGCCGCGCCACTCGTGGCCGAGGGTGTCGTGCCCGTGAGCGTGCGGCACGACACCGAACGCAACCACACCGCGACGCACCTCCTTCACGCCGCGCTCCGCTCGGTCCTCGGAGAGCACGTGGTCCAGCGGGGCTCGCTCGTGGCGCCGGACCGCCTGCGCTTCGACTTCGCGCACACGGCCCCGATGACGCTCGAGGAGCGCGAGCGGGTGGAGTCGATCGTGAACGAGGGGATCTGGGCCGACCATCCCGTGGAGATCGGCCACCGGAGTTACGACGACGCCGTGAAGGCCGGCGCTATGGCGCTGTTCGGGGAGAAGTACGGAGACGAGGTGCGTGTCGTGCGCATCCCGGGTGTGAGCATGGAGCTGTGCGGGGGAACGCACGTTCGTCACACCGGCGAGATCGGCCTGCTGCGCCTGGTGAGCGAGAGTGGCGTCGCTGCGGGTGTGCGCCGCATCGAGGCGCTCACGGGGCCGGAGGCCTACGCGTACATGAAGGAACAGGAGAAGCTCCTCGAGGAAGCCGCGCGATCCCTCAAGACCCAGCCCGGGAACGTGGCCCACCGCGCGGAGCAGCTGCTGGAGGAGCGGGCGGACCTCGAGAGCCTGCTCGACGAGCTGCGCAGCGGGGGCGGCGCCGGGGAGAGCGAGGTGGCTTCGGAATCGCTGGATGGCGTCGCACCGGGAGCGACGTACCGGGCCGTGCGGCTGCGCTCCCGTGGCCCCGACGACGCGCGCAAGTGGGGCGACGCCTTTCTCGCATCCGGACGGAGCGGCGTCGCCGTCGTCGGCGCCGAGCTTCCGGGTGACAAGCGGACGCTCTTCACCTTCGTCACCGACGACATGATCTCGCGCGGCGTACGGGCCGACGCGGTGGTGCGGGAGGTGGCGGCGATCGTGGGCGGCCGGGGAGGAGGCAGGCCGCACATGGCGCAGGCGGGGGTGGAGGACGCGGCGCGCCTCGACGATGCCCTGCGCGCGGGTGCCGATGTCGTGCGGCGATTGCTGGGGGAAGGGGCGGCATGAAGCAGGTGCGGAGCTGGCTCGCGGAACGGAGGCCACCCCCGCCCGGGCCGCTGGCGCGGTGGCTGGACGGCGTGGAGCTTTCCGGCGATACGGTGCCGGAGGCGCTCGTGTACGGTGGGCTCAGGGAGCTCTCGCGTGCACGGGCCGAGCCCGGGCGGGTGCGGAAGAGCGCATTCCACCTGCTCGCGGCCGACGCACTGATCACCTACGGATGCGAGGCCGCGCTCGAGACCGAAGCCCCGGCCGTCGAGCTACAGCGGATCCTCGGGCTCGTGGCGGCGCCCGGATCGTGACCGATCGCCACCCGACGTCGCTGGCGGACCTCCACAACCACCTGGTTCCCGGGGTGGACGACGGCGCGCGCACGCTGGACGACACGCTCGAGTCGGTGGGGAGGATGACGGAGGAGGGTATCCGCAAGATCCTGACCACGCCGCACCTCGACGGGAGCCTCACGCTGGACCGCGACCTTCTGGACGAGCGGCTTTCCGAGGTGTCGACCGCCTTCGACGATGCGGCCCGAGCCGTCGCCGAGCGCTTTCCCGACGTGGAGTTCCGCCGGGGGCACGAGGTCATGCTCGACGTGCCCGACGTGCGCTTCGACGATCCGCGCACCCGATTGAACGGGTCGAGCTTCGCGCTGGTGGAGTGGCCGCGGCTGCAACTCCCTCCGGGGACGACCGCGGTGCTGCACCGCATCCGCAGGGAGGGGTACCGGCCCATCGTCGCGCACCCGGAGCGCTACATCGGGATCGATCTCACGCTGGCGCGACAGTGGCGAGAGGCCGGCGCCCACCTCCAGGTCAACTACGGCTCGTTGGTGGGTCGCTACGGAGCCGAGGCGCGGGCCTTCTCCTTCCGGCTGCTGCGCCGCGGGTGGGTGGACTACTTCTCCTCGGACTTCCATGCGCGGCCGGAGCGTCGCATCTATCGGCGGGAGGCGGCGGAGAAGCTGGCGGCGCTCGGCGCGGACGAGACGTTCGCGCGCCTGGCCGCGACGAACCCCGCGCGGGTGTTCACGGACGAAGCGCCCCTGCCGGTGCCCCTACTCCCGGCGGAGCGGGGGTTCTGGGCGAAGGTCAGGGAGATCCTCAACCTGGAGTCGGCGTGAGCGAATCGGCGCGTTTCGCGGGCGAGGTCCGCGATCAGCTGGGTGCGTTGGCGACGCTGGCGTCCGGGACGGCCGACGCCCTCGCCGAATCGGCCGCGAAGCTCACCGCGATGGTGCTCGCGACCTTCGATGCCGGGGGCAAGCTGCTTTTCTGCGGCAACGGGGGATCGGCTGCCGATGCGCAGCACCTGGCCGCCGAGTACGTCGTCCGCTTCGCCCGTCGGCGACGTCCGCTCCCGGCCATCGCCCTCACCACGGATACGTCGATCCTCACCGCCGGCGGCAACGACTACGGCTTCGACGCGATCTTCGAGCGGCAGGTGCGCGCGCTCGGCCGGCCGGGGGACATCCTGATCCTGCACTCCACGAGCGGCGAGTCCGCCAACCTGATCACCGCGGCGGTGGCGGCGCGCGAGGAGGGGCTTTCGACCGTGGCGCTGCTCGCGAGGGGCGGCGGGCGCCTGCGGGAGCTCGTGGACCTGCCCCTGGTGATCGCCACCGACGTCACGGCACGCGCGCAAGAGCTGCACATCGCGCTCGGCCACATCGTGTGCGACCTCGTGGAGCGCGAGGTCGCGTCCCGACCATGAGCACCGACGTCGCGCTGTTGAACGAGGGACGCCGACGCGAGCGCGAGCAGGCGGCCTTCTACCGCTTCCTGGCCGGGGATGCCGAGCTCGTGGACGACGCGGCCACGGCGGAGCGGCTGAACGAGCTGCTCGCCGACGAGCAGCACCACGTCTCGCGCCTCACGGCCCGACTCCTCGAGATGGGCGAGAGGCCGGAGGACGTCGCGGGCACGGCGGAGATCCCGGCCCTGGGTGGATGGGAGGAGGAGGCGCGCCGGCGCGAGGCCGACGAGGTAGCCTGGTACGAGGAGGCGATCCGGCGCGCGAACGACCGGGACACGGTCGCCGTCCTGCGCGAGATCCTCGCGTCGGAACGCCATCACCACCATCGGCTCGCGGGCAAGTGGATGTCCGCCGCGCCCGGAGAGAGCGAGGACGAGGGATGACGGGAATGACGAACGACCTGATCGACCTGACGGGAAGAAACGCCATCGTGACGGGAGGCTCGCGAGGGGTTGGGCGCGCGACCGCGATCCTGCTCGCCCGCGCGGGGGCGAACGTCGGGATCGGCTACCGTACCCGCCACGAGGAGGCGGAAGCCGTGGTCCGCGAGCTGCGCGACCTGGGTGTGCAGGCGTGGGCCGAGGCGGGGGACCTCTCCAGGGCCGAGGACGTGGAGGCCCTCTTCCGGCGGGGCGACGAGGCGTTCGACGGCCTGGACATCTTCGTGGGCAACCACGGCATCTGGCCGACGGAGGACGTCGCCGTCGCGGACATGACCGACGAGCAATGGCACCGGACGGTGGCGATCAACCTGCACGCGATCTTCTACGCCGGCAGGGCGGCCGCCCGTCGCCTGCGGGACCATGGCCGACTCGTGCTCGTGGGGAGCACGGCCGGGCAGCGCGGCGAGGCCTACCACGGCGACTATGCCGCGACCAAGGGAGCGATGATCTCGCTGGTGAAGGGCTTCTGCGTGGAGCTCGGGCCGCGGGACATCACCGTGAACTGCGTCGCGCCGGGGTGGATCGACACCGAGATGTCGCAGCCGGTGCTGGGCGACGGCGCCCGCGAGCGCATCGAGTCCGGCATCCCCCTGCGGCGTATGGCGTCGGCCGAGGACGTGGCGGGCCCCATCCTCTTCCTCTGCTCCGACCTCGGCCGCCACGTGACCGGGGAGATCCTCAACGTGAACGGCGGCGCCGTCCTGGTGGGGTGAGCCGAGCCCGCCCATCCGCCCCTCCTGCCGTGCGCTGGATCGTGCACACGCTCGAGCGCGGGGGGTTCGAGACCTGGGCCGTCGGCGGCGCCGTCCGCGACGTGCTGCTGGGACACCCATCGGGGGACTGGGACCTGACGACCCGCGCGCGACCGGACGACGTTCGCAGGCTGTTCCGGCGTACCGTCCCCATCGGGGTGGAGCACGGTACGGTGGGCGTGTTGACCGACGACGGCGTCATGTTCGAGGTGACCACCTTCCGGCGTGACGTGGAGACCGACGGGCGCCACGCGGTGGTTGCCTTCGCGGACCGGGTCGAGGAGGACCTGGCGCGGCGGGACTTCACGCTGAACGCCATCGCCTGGCACCCTCTCCGAGAGGAGCTTCTCGATCCTTTCGATGGCGTGCGCGACCTGGAGGCGGGCGTTCTGCGGGCGGTCGGAGAGCCGAAGCGTCGCTTCGCCGAGGACTTCCTGCGCGTGCTACGCGCGCTCCGCTTCGCGGGTCGCTTCGAGCTCACGATCGAGGACGGCACGTGGACGGCGCTGCTCGCCGCGACCCGGCACCTGCCTGCGTTGTCGGCCGAGCGGATCCGCGAGGAGCTGATCAAGGTGCTGGACGCGGATGCACGCCCGTCGACGGCGCTCGGCCTCTACCGCAGCTCCGGGGTGATCGCGGTGCTGTATCCCGAGCTGGAGGATGTCGCCCTCGCCGATTCGGCCCGATGGGCCACCACACTGCGCATTGTAGACGCCCTTCCGGTCGGCCGAGCGCTGCTCCGTCTGGCCGCGCTGCTCCGGCCGCTGGAAGCTCGGGCCACGGCGCAGGTCCTGATGCGCCTCCGCCTGTCGAACGCCCAGGTGGACGAGACGGCGCGCCGGGCGGGGGCGCCGCCGCTGCCCGCCGCGGAAGCCGGGGAGGGCGAGGTGCGCCGGTGGCTCGCTGGTGTCGGACCGGAACGGCTCGGGGCGGTGGCCCGGCTGGAGCTCGCCGCCGCCCGGACCGCCGAGGGAGGTGCCGGGCGCCGCGATCCGGCCGAGGTGGTCGCGGCGTGGCGGCGGGCCCGGGTGATGCTGCGGACGCGCCCCCCCCTGTGCGTCGCGGATCTCGAGCTGGACGGTCGGGACCTGATCCGGCTGGGACTTCGCCCCGGACCGGCGTTCGGCCGCATCCTCGAACGGCTCCTCGAATGGGTGCTCGAGGACCCGACGCGGAACCGGAGGGACGTCCTCGAGGAGCGGGCACTCGAGGAGGCCGCCGGCGGAGGGGCTTCGCGTGGCTGAGCTCGACCTCTTCGGGGGCGGCGGCCCCGCCGAGCGTCGGCCGCCGCGGGAAGGCGGGGACGGGGGCAGCGATCCGGCCATGCCGCTGGCGGCGCGCATGCGCCCCCGCACGCTGAGTGAGTTCCGCGGGCAGGAGCACCTGCTCGGGCCGGGCAAGGCGGTGCGGGCCATGCTCGACAACGACCAGCCCGCGAGCATGATCCTGTGGGGCCCTCCGGGGAGCGGGAAGACGACGCTCGCCCGCATCATCGCGCGCGAGACCGACGTCACCTTCGTCGCGTTCAGCGCGGTGTCCGACGGGATCGCGCGGGTTCGGGAGATCGTGAAGGAGGCGGCGGAGCGGCTGCGTGCGACGGGGCGGCGGACGATCCTGTTCTGCGACGAGATCCACCGCTTCAACAAGGCGCAGCAGGACGCGTTCCTTCCCCACGTGGAGGCGGGGACGATCATCCTCATCGGGGCGACGACCGAGAACCCCTCCTTCGAGGTCGTCCGGCCGCTCCTGTCGCGCGCGCCGGTCTACGTCCTCCACCCGCTCTCCGCGGAAGACATCCTCGCGATCCTGCAGGAAGCGCTGGCGTCGGAGGAGCGCGGCCTGGCCGGGATGCGGCTGAGCGCCGACGCGGACGCGCTGGCGTTCGTGGCCGAGGCGGCCGACGGCGACGCACGGCGCGCCCTGGGCGTCCTGGAGGCGGCGGCAGGGCTGGTGGGGGAGGGTGGCCACATCGGGATCGACGAGGCACGCGAGGCGCTGCAGCACCGCTACGCGACGTACGACAAGGGCGGGGAGGAGCACTACAACCTCATCTCCGCGCTGCACAAGGCGGTCCGGGGGAGCGATCCGGACGGCGCGCTCTACTGGCTGGCGAGAATGATCGAGGGCGGAGAGGACCCGCTCTATGTCGCGCGCCGCATGGTCCGGATGGCCACGGAGGACATCGGCCTCGCCGACCCCGGGGCCCTCGCCGTCACGATCGCCGCGCGCGACGCGTTCCACTTCCTCGGCTCACCCGAGGGGGAGCTGGCGCTCGCGGAGGCCGCGCTCTACCTCGCCACCGCGCCGAAGTCCAACCGGGCCTACCAGGCCTGGGGAGCCGCGCGGGCACGGGCGCGCGAGACCCCCGGGGAGCCCGTACCGCTCCACATCCGCAACGCCCCGACATCCCTGATGAAGGATCTGGGGTATGGAGCGGGGTACCGATACGACCCCGCCGAGCAGGACGGCATCTCGGCGCAGCGGTATCTGCCGGACCGGCTGGCGGGCGAGCGATTCTACGTCCCGGGCCGCTTCGGGCACGAGAAGACGATCGCGGCCAGGCTCGAATGGTGGGCGGGGAAGCGCCGCGAGGCAGCCGAACGGGAGGAGCGTGGACGGAACCGTGAAGAGGAACGGGATGGCGACGAACCCTGAACGCGTGCGCGGCGTCACCCACCGGTGGCTCGGGCGAGCGGCGCTGCTCGGGGTGCTCGCCTCGTCCGGGTGCCTGGCCTTCGAACGCCCCACCCTGCGCGTCGCCGAAGTCAGGCTGGGCTCGCTCGGGTTCCAGGGCGGCTCGGTCGCGGTGACGCTGCAGGTGGACAACCCCAACGGCTACACGCTGGAGAGCGAGGGTTTCCAGTATCGGCTGGCGTTCTCGGACGGCGCCGACGGGAAGGGGGAATGGGTGACGCTCGCCCAGGGTCGGGACGACCAGAAGGTGTCGGTTGCCGCCCGCGATACGGCCTCCGTGGAGCTCGACGTCCCCTTCGACCTCTCCGCCCTCGGCGACGCGCTGCAGCGTCTTCTTCGCCGCGGAGAGCTTGAGTATCGTTTCACCGGAGAGCTGCGCGTCACGCGGCCCAGGAGCGTGCGGGTGCCGTTCGACGAGCGGGGGGTCTTTCGTCCGTAGGACGCCGATCTCCGATTTCCGCCGCCGGTCTCCGGCGGCCACCCGTTCAGGAGGTGCAGGATTCCGACCCAGCTCATCGACATGCGCACCCCGGTCGACAAGGTCGTCCTGGTGGGTGCGCCCGAGCGCGACCTCGATCCGCGCCTGGCGGACGAGCATCTCGAGGAGCTGGGCCGGCTCACCGACACCGCGGGAGGAAGCGTCGTCGGCAAGCTGCGTCAACGCCTGCTCCATCCCCACCCCCGCTTCTACATCGGCGAGGGGAAGGCCGAGGAGCTGAAGGGGCTGGTGGATGCGCGTGGCGCCGACCTCGTGGTCTTCGACGAGGAGCTGAGTCCCGCCCAGGGGAAGA
This sequence comes from uncultured Gemmatimonadaceae bacterium, assembly GCA_964591135.1. Lineage (GTDB taxonomy): Bacteria > Gemmatimonadota > Gemmatimonadetes > Longimicrobiales > Gaopeijiaceae > SZUA-318. The sequence continues at coordinate 51,784 of CAZPZU010000009.1, forward strand.
ACCTCGAGGATCTGCTGGGCGTGCGGGTGATGGATCGCTCCGAGCTGATCCTCGACATCTTCGCCACCCGCGCCCGATCCCGCGAGGCGCGCATGCAGGTGGAGCTCGCGCAGCTCGAGTACCTCCTACCGCGGCTTCGGCGGATGTGGAGCCACCTGTCGCGCATCCGCGGCGGCATCGGCCTGCGGGGACCCGGCGAGACGCAGCTGGAGACGGACCGGCGCCTGATCGGCACGCGGATCTCGGACCTGAAGGAGAAGATGGGTGAGGTGGCGAAGGCGCGCGAGCAGCAGCGGAAGTCCCGCCGGGGCCGGTTCCGGGCGGCGCTGGTCGGGTACACGAACGCCGGGAAGTCGTCCCTGCTGCGCGCCCTGTCCGGCTCGGAGCTGTTCGTCGAGGATCGCCTGTTCGCCACCCTCGATTCCGCCACGCGGACGGTGGATCTCGGCTCGGGGTACGCGGCCCTGATCACGGACACGGTGGGGTTCATCCGGAAGCTCCCGCACCACCTGGTGGCGTCGTTCCGGTCCACGCTGGAAGAGGCCCGTGAGGCGGATATCCTGATGCACGTCATCGACGCGTCGCACCCGGACTGGGAGGAGCAGCGGCAGGTCGTGCGCGAGGTGCTACACGACCTCGGGCTGGCCGACTCCGAGAGGCTGATGGTCTTCAACAAGGTGGACCGGCTGACGCACGCGGAGGAGCAGGCGCTGCGCGAGCGGGTGCGGTCGCTGGAGTCGTCACCGTCGGTGTTCGTGTCGGCGCTCCAGAAAGAGTCCCTCGGGTCGCTCCGGGAGACCCTCAAGGCGAGGATCCGGGCGCGCCTGGCGTGCGTCGTCGTGCGCCTTCCGGCGTGGGACGGGGAGACCCTGGCGCGCCTCTACCGGGAGGGCGAAGTGCTCGGTCGCGCGGACGAGGACGGAGCCGTGGAGGTCACCGTACGCCTGCCCCGGGCGCTGCTGCGGGGCCTGAACGAGAGGCCCGGGACGAACGTCCGGGAGGTGGCATGAGCGCGGTGCGCCACGCGATGATCGTGGGGCCGGGGCGGATGGGCCTCGCGCTGGGGTACGCACTGGTGGAGGCCGACGCCGTCGGCTCGCTGACCGTGTGCGGGCGGCGTCCCGAGCCGCCCGCACATCCCCTGTTCGTCCAGGGGCTCGCCTCGTACTGCTTCGGTCTCGAGCCTCCCAGGCCCGACACGGAGGCCGTCTTCCTGGCCGTGCCCGATCACGTCGTCCCGGAGATGGCGCACGCCATGGCGGGGCAGGGACCCGCCCCGGGGGGATGTGCGGCGTTCCACCTGTCGGGGGCGCTGTCGACCGAGGTGCTGGCACCGCTGCACGCGCAGGGCTACGCCATCGGCTCGTTCCATCCGCTGCAGGCGGTGGCCCACCCGGTCACCGGCGCGGAGCGCATAGCCGGCTCCTGGTTGGCCGTCACCGGGGCCCCCGAGGCGCTGGCCGTGGCGCGCCGCCTCGCAATCGCGCTGGGATCCGCGATCCTCACCGTTCCCGAGTCGCGACGCCCGCTCTACCACGCGGCCGCGGTGATGGCGTCGAACTTCCTCCCTCCGCTCCTCGACGCCGCGACCCGGATGCTCGAGCGTGCCGGTGTTCCGCACGACGAGGCGCTCCCGGCGCTGCTCCCGCTCGTGCGCGGAACGCTGGCGAACATCGAGGAGGGCGGCTTGGAGGCGTCGCTGACTGGCCCGATCCCCAGGGGCGACGTCGAGACGGTCGGGATGCACCTGCGCGCGCTCGACCCTGCTGATCGACGCCTGTACGCGCTGCTCGGTCGGTCGCTCGTGCGTCTTTCCGCTCCACGCCTCGACGAGGACACGCGGCGGGAGCTCGTGGAGATCTTCGAGAGCGAGAGCGGCGAATGAACATGCGCCTGTATGTGAACATCGACCACGTCGCGACGGTCCGGCAGGCACGCAAGACCGACGAGCCCGACCCCGTTCGGGCCGCCGTGCTCGTGGAGATGGCGGGTGCGGACGGCATCACCGTGCACCTGCGCGAGGACCGCCGTCATATCCAGGACCGCGACGTGGCCCTGCTCATGGAGACGCTGCGCACCGGGCTGAACCTGGAGTTGGCGGCGTCCGGCGAGATCGTCGACCTGGCGTGCTCGTGGGCGCCCCTGCAGGCGACGCTGGTGCCGGAGAAGCGCCAGGAGATCACGACCGAAGGGGGGCTGGACCTGGCGACGGCGGAGCGGCGAGGGGTCGTGGGCGGCGCGCTCCGCCGGCTCGAGGGGGCCGGCATTCGCACGTCGCTCTTCATCGGCCCGGAGGAGGACGCGATCCGCGCGGCCGTGGACCTCGGCGCCGATGCGGTCGAGCTGCACACCGGCGAATACGCCAACACCCGAGGGGAGGAGCGGCGCGAGCAGCTGGCACGCGTGAACGCCGGCGCTTCGCTGGCGCGCAAGCTGAACCTCGACGTGCACGCGGGACACGGCCTCACCTACGAGAACGTCACGCCCATCGCGGCGATCCCCGAGATCGAAGAGCTGAACATCGGCCACAGCATCGTGTCCCGTGCGATCTTCACCGGCATGGAGGCCGCGGTGCGCGAGATGGCCACGCTCATCCGTCGGGCTCGGGCCCCGCGGTGAGGAGGCACTGGGGAAAAACCTCCCTCGGGCTGGCCGTCACGGCTCTCGCGCTCTGGTGGGTGCTGCGCGGCGAGAGCATCGCCGAGATCTGGGACGACATCCGCCGAGGGAACCTGGCGCTGCTCACGGCTGCGGTGTTCGTCGCCACGGTCGGCTACCTGGTGCGGGCCATGCGCTGGAAGGTCCTGCTCGCGCCTGCGAAGGCGGACACGAAGCTGCGCTCACGCTTCGCGTCCGTGAGCATCGGTTTCATGGCGAACAACCTGCTCCCCGCTCGCGTCGGGGAGTTCGCGCGGGCCTACGCGATCAGCCGCATGGAGCCGATCTCGGCCGGAGCGGCCTTCGGCTCGCTGGTGGTGGAGCGCTTCATGGACGGGCTCGTCCTCCTGCTCCTGCTCATCGTGCCCGTGCTCACGCCGGGGTTCCCCGCCACCGGCGCCTTGTCCACAGGCCTGGGTGCATCCGTTCTGCGGGGAGGCCTCGCGGCGGTGTCGGTGGTTCTGGGGGTGCTCCTGGCCATGGCCATCTGGCCCCGCGCCTTCGTGCGCGCCGCCGAGCGGGTGGCGACCCGGCTGCCCCCCCCGCTCGCGCGTCCCGTGGTGGGCGCCCTGGAGGCGTTGCTCGATTCGATCGCGGTGCTGCGCTCCCCGAGGCTGCTCTCACTCGGCCTCGCGTGGACCGTGTTCTTCTGGCTCTTCCACGGACTCTCCTTCTGGCTGGGGATGAAGGCCTTCGGTATCGACACCGGCCTGGTCTCGGCCTGGTTCACCGAGGCCGTCGTGGGCTTCGGCGTGGCGATCCCGTCCGCACCGGGGTTCTTCGGGACCTTCCACGCGTCGGCCGAGTTCGCGCTCACCTCGGTGTACGGCGTGGACGCGGCGCGCTCCCTCGCCTTCGCGTTCGGGTACCACTTCGGCGGATGGATCCCCATCACGCTGATCGGCCTCGGCTACGCCTGGAAGCTCGGCCTCACGGTTGGGGAGGTACGAACGGCCGAGGAGCGCGTGGAGCGGATGATCGAGGGGGAGCACGGGGTCTCGCTGGAGTCGCCGGTGGAGGCTCCGGAGGGAAGGGCATGACGAGCCCGCCCGCGGCGCTCTCGGTCCGTGCCCCGGCGAAGATCAACCTCTTCCTGCGTGTGCTCGGCCGCCGCTCCGATGGCTTCCACGAGTTGGAGACGCTCTTCCAGGCGGTCGACCTGTGCGACGACGTGTCCGTGCGCCGTGTGGACGACGGGGTGGCGCTCGATCTTCTGGGCGCGGACCTCGGGCCGCTGGAGGAGAACCTGGCCCACAGGGCGGCGCGGGCGCTCTTGGCCGAGACCGGTGCGACGGCGGGCTTCCACGTGCGCCTGCGCAAACGGATTCCCGCGGGGGCGGGGTTGGGTGGAGGGTCCTCCGACGCGGCGGCGGTCCTGAAGGCGGCCAACGCGCTCCTGCCGGAGCCGATCGGCCCGGAGACGCTTTCGGCGCTGGGTGCGTCCCTCGGATCCGATGTCCCCTTCTTCCTCGGGTCGAGCGCGCTCGCGCGGGGGACCGGTCGCGGGGAGCGCCTCGAGGCGCTCCCGACGCTGCCGGAGGCTCCAGTGGTCCTGGTGCTGCCCCCCGTCCACGTGGCGACCGGGGCGGCCTACGCCGCGCTCGTCGAGGCTCGTGCCGGGGGAGGTGAGGCCCCCTGCTTCGCCCACGTCGGAGACGCGCCCGCGACGTGGGAGGAGGTGGCCGCGGCGGCGCGCAACGACTTCGAGGAGGTCGTGCCGGCGAAGCATGCCGGCATCTCCCGGGCGCTTGGCGCCCTGCGTGCGTCCGGCGCGTCCCCGGCGCTGCTCTCCGGCAGCGGGGGCGCCTGCTTCGGGATCTTCGCGGATCCCGGTACCGCGGAGACCGTCGCGGAGACCCTCCGCGCACGCCTGGGATTCCCGGCGATCGCGACGCGGACGCTGTCTCGATTCCCCGAGCCGATGGTGGTGGAGGGCTGAGCCCAGACGGCGCGAGCGTCCGGGGCGGCTCCCCTACCGATACTTCCAGGTGCGCATGTCCGCGCCGGTTGGCGCGTGTCGGGTGATGTGGTCGGCCATCTCCCTCAGCAAGTCCGCGGTGGTCGTGTGCTGCCAGCCATGACCCTTCTCCGGCCGTCCGTAGCGGAAGGTGGCGTTGGCCTTCGGAGCGGTCGTGGAGTCCAGGAAGGCCTGCAGGTCGTACACGGCCAGATCGAGGTAGAAGTTGTCCATGTCGCCCACGTCCACGTGGATCTTGTCCACCAGGTCGGCGCCGACGGAGTCCCAGTGGGCGGCCAGGTAGGCCCGCAGGTCGTAGCCGTTGTCGCGCATGTACCCTGCGACATCGTGGTCGACCACACCCGTGAGCTTGTCCCACACCGGCTTGGGGTATCCGTCCTCACCCACCGGCCCGTACACGGACTCCCATGCCTCGAGCTGCTCGCCGGACCGGCCGTGGCTGCCGAGGACCGCCTCCATGCGACTGAAGTCCCGGATGCTGAGGAGCGTCTGTCCGTCCGCGGCACGCATCACGAACCGGTCCGGCTGTTGCCACTCGGTCCCCGGAATCGTGAACGCGCTGCTGTCCTCGTAGACGTTCACCATGCCGTAGTGGCGGAAGTCCACCGGGTCCGGATAGAGCGTCCACGTCCCCGCGAAGAACGTCGGGTGATGCACCATCAGGGCGATGGACTCCCAACCGCCCGTGGATCCACCCGTGAGAACCCGGGCATACGGCTGGGGGATCATGCGGAAGTGTGATTCCAGATAGGGCACCAGCTCTTGCAGCAGCGCGTCCCCGTACGGCCCGTTGTTGGCGGAGTTCATCGCGTACGAGTCGTCGAAGTAGGGCGTGGGGTGCTGGAACGTCACGACGATCATCCGCGGGAAGTCCGGACGCGTCCAGCTTCGGTAGAGCTCGTAGCCCGTCTCCCTGTTGAGGCTCGCCAGCGCCGCCCGTTGCTGGTCCGGAACGGGCGTGCTGTCCGGGGTGAAGCCGAAGGGCGGCTGCAGGCTGAAGTGACCCTGCAGGTAGACCACCGGATACTTCACGTCCGGGTGCTCGTCGTAGCCCGCCGGCAGCAGCACCGTCGCCCCGATGTAGAAGGGGTGGCCCCAGAACTCGCTGAGCTTCTCGCTCTGGATCTTGACCCGCTGGACCCACTTCGTGTCCGGCGGCACCTCGACGGGGGCGATGCGGTGGCTCGCGACCAGATCGACACGGGTGGTTCGCCCGGGCTCGACGTGCACCTGGGCCACGTCGCTGTACAGGTTGCCCGGCGAACGGTTGAAATGCTGGCCCTCCCATTGGTCCATGTGCGCCCAGATCATGTGACCGTCCGAGCGGTGGAACTCGGTGTAGACGTTGACCACCGCCTGGACGGCGTAGTCACCGGGAGGGAGATCCGCCACGCGCTCCACCGGATAGCCGAGCGCGTCGTCCCCGACGAGCACGGGTTGCCCCGCCGGGAGGGCGCTGACGTCTATGCCGAAGAAGGGCGTCGAGAAGGGATACCCTCCGGCCTGGAAGCGGGGCTCCGGCTGCGCGTTGCGCGACACCATCACGAAGACCCGGCCCGTGATGGGGCCGTCGTGGACGGAATCCGGGAAGGACACACGGAACTCGACCCACGGGGACGCGCCGGAGCTGCAGGCTGCCGCGGTCAGCAGGAGCGCAAGGGCGAACGGGCCGCTCGGGCGCGAGGACGGCAGACGGGCTCTCATGGCACCTCCCCGGATTCGGTGTGGGGCGCCAAGGTAGCGGAAGGGGGAAACGCGGGCGAGGCGCGAACTGCCGTCAGGCCTCGAGGACGTAGCTTCGCAGGAACGCCATCGCCAATGCCCACGACTGGGCCGCGGCGGGCGCGTCGTAGCGACCCATCGGCTCGTTGAAGAAGGAGTGCTGCGCCTGTGAGAAGACCACGCTGGCGTAGCGCTTGTCGGCCTCCCGCAGCGCTTCCTCGACCGCGTGCACGTGCTCCGGGAAGATCCGCTGGTCCCGTCCGGCCCAGAAGAGAAGCTGCGGTCCGGACAGGTCCCCCACCCGGTCCAGCAGACCCTCCGCGATTCCGCCTCCATAGTAAGAGATCGAGGCGGTCAGCGGGCTCACCGCGTTCGCCAGGAAGGCGGCCCGTCCCCCCATGCAATACCCGACCGCCGCGATGCGTGACGGTTCCACCGAGGGCTCCGCGGCGAGGCGGGCGAAGGCGGCACGCAGATCGGAAGCCTGACCTTCCAGGGTGAGGCCTCGGATGCGCTCCAGCGCGTCCGGGATTCTCTCGGGCGATCCCTCGAACCCCTCTCCCGTGCGGTGGAAGAGCTCCGGCGCCAGCGCCGTGTATCCCTCGGCGGCGAAGCGCCCCGCCACCTCCCGGATGTGCGGGCTGACGCCCAGGGCGTCGTGGAGCACGATCATCCCCGCGCCCGCTTCGCCTTGCGGCGGACGCGCGAGCCACGCTCGCATGGTGGTCCCATCCTCCACCTTCAGGTGGACCCACTCGCCGTTCATGACCCCTCCTCGCGCCGTCGACTCCGCCCGGGTCGATCTCCTTCCACGTACCCGCGTTTCGCGTCTTCGGTCGCCTGCACCGTAGGCCCTGCGGATCTTGCTACCACCATGGGGTACGCTCACCTTCTCGACGAGGACCTGCTGGCCCGTCGTCTAATGGCAGGACACCGGTCTTTGGAACCGGCGGTGGTGGTTCGAATCCACCCGGGCCAATCCTCCTTCCCGACCAGCCGATGACACGACCTCGAACGCCGACCCGCGCCGCCGTCCGGGTCGCGGCGCTCCTGGTCGTGGTCACGGGGTGGCCCAAGGGGGCCGCGCGCGGCCAGGTCGTCGGACGGGAGAACGAGCCCCTTCCCGAGCCCGTGGACTCGAGCGACGTCCTGGGGCGCGCGCGCCGCGAGCAGGCGCGCTTCGAGCGGCGTCGCCTGAGACTCCTTCCCATCGGCCGCTCCGCGGCCAGCGGCGGGGACTGCGACGAGATCGTGGGGCGGTTCTGCCTCTGGTTCGACGACACCGAGGACAAGCCCGTGGTCGAGCCCCCGGCCATCGACTCGCTCCGCCTCGAGCTGGTGGCGTACCTCGACTCGGTGCAGACCCTGTTGCCGGGCGACGGGTGGGTGCTCGGTCAGCGCGTCTGGTACAGAGGTGAAGGCGGGTGGTGGGCCGACGCGCTCCGGGACGCCCACGCGTGTGGGGGCGCAGAGCCGTGGTGGTGCGCCGCCCTCGAGGGGCTGGCGCTGCATGGCCTCGGACGGTACGAGGCGGCCGAGCGGGCCTTCGAGCGGGCGCTGGGCGGGATGGACCCCGAGCAGGCGCAACGATGGCGGGAGCCCCGGCGCGCGCTCCACGGCGGCGTTTGGGACGTGGTCGACGACGCGGACGGAGAGGAGCGGCCGGATGCGCTGTCGTGGCTGTGGACCCTGGCCGACCCCTCGTATCTGGTACCTGGCAACGACCGCCGGACCGAGCATTACGCCCGCTGGACGGTGGCGCGCATCCGGGCGCGCGCGCGCAATCCCTACCAGATCGGCTGGGGACGCGATCTGGAGGAACTCCTGGTGCGCTTCGGATGGGAGGTGGGGTGGGAGCGGGCGCGCTCCTGGAACATCACCGACGACCCGGTCGTCGTCGGCCACCAGCACGCCGCCGGCCGCGAGTACATGCCGTCCGCCGAGGCGATGCGCGATCCCGCGACGGTCCGCCCGGAAGACCTCGCGCCGGGTGGACTGCGTCGGCCACGCAGCCTGTACGCGCCCGCCTACGCTCCCGTGATACTTCCGATGGACGGGCAGGTGGTGGTGTTTCCCCGCGGCGACCGGGAGACGGTGGTGGCCACGGCCTACGTGCCAGCGGACACCACCCGGCACCCCGGCGACGACTGGCCGCGCCCCTGGATGGAGGCGGGCGACCAGGCGGGGCTGCCCGATCGCGTGGGGCTCTTCCTCGTGCCCGTGGGTGGCAGGGACGCGATCCTCGGCCGTGCGCGTACCGGGGTGGGGGAGGCGAGCCTTCTCCTCGACGCGCCCGCGGGCGACTACGTGGTGTCCGTGGAGGCGTGGCGCCCGCCGAAGCGCGTCGCGGGCCGGACGCGCATGGGGCTGCGGGCCGACACGGTGGCACCCGACGTCGCGACGCTGTCGGGCCTCCTGCTCGTCCAGGGGGGAGGGGCGGCACCTGCATCCCTCGACGCGGCGGCGGCGCGGGCGCTGGTGCACCGAGCCGCCCGCCCCGGTGGGTCCGTGGGGGTGGTCTGGGAGGTGAGGGGCCTGGGGTGGTCCCCGGCCACCCTCACGTACGATCTTTCACTCGAGGCCGCCGACCGGGGGTTCTTCCGGCGTATCGGCGAGGGGCTGGGGCTGGTGGACCGGGATCGGCCTCTCGCGCTGAGTTGGGACGAGGCTGGCCCGCAGCGGCCCGCACCGATGTTGCGCCACCTCGCCCTCGATCTCCCGGACGTCGAGGCCGGGACGTACCGACTCCGGCTGCGCGCGCGCATCACGGGCCGCGCGACGCTTGAGTCCACGACGGAGATCGTGATCGGCGCTCCGCATTGACGATTTGCCGCGCCTTTTCTAGGTTTTCGGGCTCTCAGGGTCTCGCGCGGGAGACAGGCGACATCACCAGACCGGAAGCCTCCGGATCCATGGACGACACCTTCAGACGCGGACCGCTCCTCCTCCTCGCCGGCCGGGCCAACAAGCCCCTCGCCGCCGAGATCGGGGAGCGCATCGGCAAGTCGCCCGACGGCGTGACGATCCGGAACTTCGCGGACGGCGAGATCTTCGTGCGCATCGACCGCAACGCCCGCGGCAGGGACGTCTTCATAATCCAGCCCACCCCTTCACCGGCCGACAACATCCTGGAGCTGCTGCTCCTCATCGACGCGGCCAAGCGGGCGTCGGCGGCCAGGGTGACGGCGGTGGTCCCGTATTTCGGCTACGGCCGTCAGGACCGGAAGGACCAGCCGCGGGTGGCTATCGGTGCGAAGCTGGCCGCCAACCTCGTGGTGGCCGCCGGCGCGGACCGCGTCGTGTCCATCGACTTCCATCAGCACCAGATCCAGGGCTTCTTCGACATCCCGGTGGACCACCTGTACGCCGCGCCCGTGCTCACCAAGTACTTCCGCGACCTCCATCTCCCGGACCTCGTCGTGGTGGCTCCGGACGTAGGCTCCGCGAAGATGGCGCGGGGGTTCGCCAAACGTCTCGGCGCCACCCTGGCCATCATCGACAAGCGGCGTCCCGCTGCGAACGTGGCGGAGGTGCTGAACGTGGTCGGCGAGGTGGACGGCCGAACGTGTCTTCTCGCCGACGACATGGTGGACACCGGCGGCACGCTGGCGAATGCCGTGCTCGCGCTCCGTGACCGGGGCGCCCGGGCCGTCTACGCATGCGCGACCCACCCACTCCTCTCCGGGCCTGCGGCCGAGCGCCTGGCGGACGCACCGCTGGAGGAGATGGTGGTCACGAACACGATCCACCTCCCGGAGGAGCGACGCTTCCCGGGGCTGCGCATCCTCTCGGTGGCGGATCTGCTCGCGAAGGCGATCGACCACATCCACTCGAACGAGTCTGTCAGCCAGCTCTTCGAGATCACTCCGGACATCTGAAGCAGGCGGGAAGAAATGACGATCACGAAGAGCCTGACGGCCTCCAAGCGGGAGGCCTCCGGCAAGGGGGCGGCGCGCAAGCTCCGGCGGGACGGACGCGTGCCGGCGGTGCTGTACGGGAAAGACATGGACGCGGTGGCGATCTCGCTGGACGCGATGGAGGTCGAGCACCTCTTCCAGGTGATCTCCACCGAGAACACCATCGTCGAGCTCCGGATCGAAGGGGAGAAGGACGCCCATCAGACGCTGGTGCGCGAGATCCAGAGCCATCCGCACCGCTACGAGCTCGTGCACATCGACTTCCTGAGAATCCAGAAGGACGTGGCGGTCGACGTGGACGTTCCCGTCGAGCTGATGGGAACCCCGTTCGGCGTGAAGCAGCACGGAGGCGTGCTGGAGCAGATCATCCACGAGCTGCCGGTGCGCTGCCTCCCCTCGCTGATCCCCGAGATCATCGAGGTGGACGTGAGCGCGCTGGACATCGAAGACTCCCTGCACCTGTCGGACCTCACACTTCCGGAAGGTGTGGAGGCGACGATCGATCTCGACCGCACGCTGTGCTTGGTCTCGGCGCCACGAGCCGTCATCGAAGATGAGGCGGAGGGGGAGGAAGGCCTCGAGCCGGGTGAGGCGCCCGAGCCCGAGGTCGTCGGCGAGGACGAGGAAGAAGACTGACCTCCCCCGAGTCGCCGCCCGTGAAGGTCGTCATCGGGCTCGGCAACCCGGGGCCCGAGTACGACGCCACCCGGCACAACGTCGGATGGTGGATGGTGGACAGGTTGGCCCATGACTGGGGCTTCGAAGCGTTCGCCCGCGACGGTCGTGCGCTGACCACGGAGGGGACGGCGTCGGGTCATGCCGTCCGCCTCGTCAAACCCATGACGTACATGAACCGGAGCGGACAAGCGCTCCGGTTCCTGGAGGACCTGGAGGGGTTCGATGTGGCCGCGGACCTCCTGGTCGTCGTCGACGACGCGGCCCTCGATGTGGGGCGGGTGCGCCTCCGCCCCGAAGGCGGTCCGGGCGGACACAACGGGCTGAAGTCGGTCTCGGGGGCGCTGCGCTCCGACGCCTATCCCCGCATGCGGATCGGCGTGGGGCGCAAACCGGGGGGGATGGACCTGGCGGACTGGGTCCTGTCCCCGATGCCGGAGAAGGACGAGGAAGTTGTGGTTAGGCTCCTGCCCGAACTGACCCAGGCCGTCGAGGCCTGGCTTTCCGATGGCATCGAAGCGGCCATGAACCGCTTCAATCGCTGAACTGCACGGGACACGAGGAAAAAGGATACCGATCCAATGACCGACCTCGTCGTATTCACAGATTGGGCGTGGGCGTTGGGGGTGATGGGCCTGCTCATCGCCTTCGGCATTTACGGCTACGTCAAGAAACAGCCTCCCGGTACGGAGCTGATGATCGAGCTCGGGGAGCAGATCCACGACGGCGCGATGGCGTTCCTGCGCCGGGAGTACACGGTGCTCGCCGTGTTCGTCGTCGTGGTGGCGATCCTCCTCAACCTCGCCATCGGCGGCTGGCCGGCCATCGCGTACGTAGGTGGGGCGCTGAGCTCCGTGTGCGCCGGCTTCTTCGGGATGAAGTCGGCGACGCGGGCCAACTCGCGCACCTCGGCGGCCGCGAAGGATGGTGGCGCGGGCAAGGCGCTCCGCGTGGCCTTCTTCGGCGGGGCGGTGATGGGGCTGGCGGTGGCGGCCCTCGGGATGCTGGGGCTGGGTGTGTTGTACCTCGCTTTCGCCGCCGACGCGATCCCCGGCACGGGTGAGTTCCCCCGGTTCTCGGAGATCGTGTCGGGCTTCGCGATGGGCGCGAGCTCCATCGCGTTGTTCGCCCGCGTGGGTGGGGGCATCTACACGAAGGCCGCCGACGTGGGCGCGGACCTCGTGGGCAAGGTCGAAGCGGGGATCCCGGAGGACGATCCGCGCAACCCGGCGACCATCGCCGACAACGTGGGTGACAACGTCGGCGACGTCGCCGGGATGGGCGCCGACATCTTCGAGTCGTACGTCGGCTCGATCGTAGCCACCATCGCCATCGGTGCCACCGCACCGGCGCTCGCGTCCCACCGGGCGGCGGCGGTGGCGTTGCCCTTGCTGACCGTGATGGTCGGCCTGATCGCGTCGCTCATCGGGATCGGCATGATGAAGATCCTGGAGCGCACCAATCCCGCCGCAGCGCTGCGCAACGTGACGTTGGTCGCGGCCCTGCTCTTCCTGGCCGCCATGTACTTCGTCGTCCAGAACGTGGGGATCAGCTTCGCCGACGCCGAGAGCGGGCGGATCTTTCCGACGTTCGGGCCGTGGGTGGCGATCCTCGCGGGCACGCTGGTCGGGATCGCGATCGGGCTCGTCACGGAGTACTACACGTCCGCCGGGCCGATCCGGAAGATCGCCGACGCGAGCCAGACCGGATCCGCCACGAACATCATCTCGGGGCTCGCCGTCGGGATGGAATCCACCGCGATTCCGGTGATCCTGATCTGCGTGGCCATCGGCGTGTCGTACTGGTTCGCGGGACTGTACGGGATCGGGATCGCCGCGGTCGGCATGCTCGCCACCGTCGGCGTGACGATGTCCGTGGACGCCTACGGGCCGATCGCGGACAACGCGGGTGGGATCAGCGAGATGTCCCACCTCGGTCCCGAGGTGCGCAAGATCACCGATTCGCTGGACGCCATCGGCAACACGACGGCGGCCATCGGAAAGGGCTTCGCCATCGGGTCGGCTGCGCTCACCGCCCTGGCGCTGTTCAGCGCCTATTCGTCGAAGGTGGGGCTCCAGCAGACCGGCATCGACCTGGTGAACCCCAGGGTCGTGATGGGCCTCTTCCTCGGGGGCATCCTCCCGTTCTTCGTTGCGGCGCTCACGATGACCGCGGTGGGCCGGGCCGCTCAGGGCATGGTGGAAGAGGTACGCCGTCAGTTCCGCGAGATCCCGGGGATCATGGAGGGTACCGGCAAGCCCGATTCCGCGCGCTGCATCGACATCTCGACGCGCGCGGCGCTCCGGGAGATGATCCTGCCGGGAATCACGGCCGTGGCGGCGCCGGTGGTCGTCGGGTACTTCCTGGGCGTCGAGGCGCTGGGCGGCCTGCTGGCCGGCGCGACGGTCACGGGCGTGCTCATGGCGCTGTTCATGGCCAATGCCGGTGGCGCCTGGGACAACGCCAAGAAATACATCGAGGGCGGCGCGCACGGCGGCAAGGGCTCCGACCCCCACAAGGCGGCGGTCGTGGGCGATACCGTGGGCGACCCGTTCAAGGACACGTCCGGGCCGTCGATGAACATCCTCATCAAGCTGATGAGCGTGGTGTCGCTGGTGCTCGCGCCGTGGTTCGTGCGGGTGCATCACCTGAACGTCGAGCAGTCGACGGCCATGCACTGGCTGATGGACCTCGTGCACGGGATCTTCGGCTGACGCCGAGACCGCGCCGAGGAGGTCGTTGGTCGCGGGGCCGGCCCTTCCCGGGTCCGGCCCCGCTTCGCGCAGGGGAACCGGAGACGCAGGAGGGAGCGTGAGCAGCCCCAAGGAGCCGACGTTCGACAACGCGCTGGCGTTCGCCTCGGACCTCATCCGGATACCGGGCCTTCCCGGTCACGAGGGGGACGTGGCACGGCGTGTCCGCAAGGAGATGGAGGCGCTCGGCCTCGTGGACGTCAGGGTGGACGACGCCGGCAACGTGATCGGGATCGCGCGCGGCCTCGGCGAAGCGCCGGCGGTGCTCCTCAACTGCCACACGGACGTCGTGGCCGAGGGCGACCCCGCGGAGTGGGAGGTCCCCCCGTTCTCCGGAGAGGTCCGGGACGGCTCTCTCCACGGCCGTGGGGCCATGGACATCAAGGGGCCACTCGCGCTGCAGACCTACGTGGCCGCCTCGCTGGCCGGCGAGGCTCCGGGCGACGTCATCGTGGCGCATACGGTGCTCGAGGAACGGGGCGGGTTGGGGATGAAGCATCTGCTGAGCTCGGGCACGGTCTCCCCCGGAGCGGTCGTGATAGGGGAAGCGACGCACGGCGACATCTGCATCGGCCACAGAGGGCGGGCGGAGCTCGAGGTGGTCGTCACCGGCCTGGCCGGGCACGCGAGCGCACCCGACCGTGCCCGCAACGCGCTCGACCTGCTCGGGGACGTGCTCGCGGCCGTGCATGACCTGGGCGATCGCCAGCCTTCGGCGCCGATCCTGGGAGCCTCCTCCCTGACGGCGACGATGGTGGACGTGCTTCCGGAGAGTCGGAACGTCATCCCCGACAAGGTCGTGGTGGCGCTGGACTGGCGGATCCTACCGGGTGACGACGACGCCTCGCTCATGGCGCGGGTTCGTGGCGCGATCGACGAGCGCCTCCCGACCGTCCCCGACGGCTTCGGCCTGGAGGTGCGCATGGCGTTCGAGCGGCAGGTCGCCTACACCGGCCTCGAGGAAGACCGGAACCTGCTCACCCCCGGCTTCCTGATGGACCCCGATCACCCGATCGTGCGGGCCGCCGCCGGGGCGGTGGGGAAGCGCGGTGACGCGGGCACGCCCTCGACCGTGCGTCCATGGGCGTTCGCCACCGACGGGGGTTGGTCCTGCGGCGTCTTCGGGATCCCGACGATCGGCTTCGCACCGGGCGAGGAGCGTTACGCGCACACCAATCAGGAACGGCTGGACGTGGAGGAGGCGCGGTGGGCATACACCAGGCATCCGGGCCTGATCGAGGCGATCCAGCGGGCGCTCGCGTGAGGCGAAGACGGCCAGGGATCGTGGGCTGCTCCGCTCCGAGGGTAGGGGACTACGAGGCGCAGGAAGCTGCCATCGTCCTGTTCCGCTTCATCGTCTGAGGTCGGTTCCCGTTCGGTCCCTCCGCGGTTAGCTTCAAAAGCTCGAAAAACACATCCCGCTCCTCCGGGGCGCCCCAGCCGCAGCGACGGGCGCCGTAGGTCGGAGGGGCCCGTGCAACCCAACGGACCGAGGGAAACCCGATGCGGCTCTACGAGGTCGTCTACATCCTCGACCCGGCGCTCGACGAGGGCGCCGTCACGGCCAAGCTGGAGAAGTTCCACGCGCTGGCCACCTCCGACGGTGGCGAAGTCTCTGCCGTCGACCACTGGGGCATCCGCCAGCTCGCCTACCCCATCGAGCGTCACAAGTCGGGGTACTACGTCGTCGCGCAGTTCAACGCGGCGCCCGCTGCGCTCCCGGAGTTCGAACGGCTCCTCAAGCTGGACGAGGAGGTCATGCGCTACCTCCTGGTCCTGAACGAGGGCGAACCCACCTCGGGCATGTCGATCATGGCCGAGGTCACCCGCCCGGCGAGCGACAAGGACGACGAGGACGAGGAGGAGGAGGAGGAGGACGAGGACGACGACTCCCCGCCCCAGTTCCAGGGAGGCCGGGGCCGCCGTCGCCGCATGGAGGGCCCTCCGATCCAGCTTCTGAACTACAAGGACGTCAGCACCCTCTCCCGCTTCCTGACCGAGTCCGGCAAGATCCTGCCGAAACGGACCACGAAGGTGGGTGCGGGCTTCCAGCGGCAGCTGGGCTCCGCTGTGAAGCGGGCTCGCTACCTCGCGCTGATCCCCTACACCCGCCGTCACGAGGGGTAGGAGCCTGTCCGTGCCGGACGCGTCCGTGCCGTCACCCGGACCCCGACGGTTCCGGGGCTGGCCGCGGGCCGCGGGGCTGCTGGGCATCGCGCTGGCCACGTCGATCGTGCGGCCCACGGTCCTGATCGGCGTGCCCTTCCTGGCGCTGGTGCTGGGGTTGGGGGCACGCCGGGTGAGCGTCGTGTTGGCGTCGGCCCTCTGGATGGCCTTCGCGTTGTCCGGGAATCCGGGCGACGGCGTGTGGTACGTGGAGCGCGGGTGGGCGCTCATCGCCGGAGGGGTCTTCGTGGCCCTCACGCTGAGGTACCCGAACGCGGCGTTCTCCGGAAGGGCGCTCGGCGCCGTCGTCGGCGCGACCGGAGCCGCGGCCGCCTTCCTCTCGCTTCGCTCCGACGCCTGGGGCTCGGTGCAGTGGGCCATCCGCGACCGGATGAGCGACGGCGTCGGGACGGCCATGCAGGCCTGGCGGATGATGCGTGGTGGGGAGGCCCTGCCGCCGGCGCTGGTGAGCGCCGTCTACCGCACCGTGGAGGTGCAGGCGGCCGTGTTCCCGGCCCTCCTCGGGATCGCCTCCATGGCGAGCCTGGGCGTGGCGTGGTGGCTGTACGTGCGCCTGGCGTCGGGGAGCGATCAGGGACTGGGGCCGCTGCGTGATTTCCGCTTCAACGACCACCTGGTGTGGCTGTTCATCGGTGGCCTGTTGCTGGTGGTGATCCGGTGGGGAGACGCCCTGGCCGGAGTCGGTGCGAACGCTGTGGTGTTCATGGGTGCGCTCTACGCGCTGCGCGGAGCGGCAGTGATCATGTTCTTGAGTGGCGGTCTCTCGCTGTTCGGATACGTCCTGGTGGGGCTCGGACTCCTCTTCGTCCCTCCCCTGGTCCTCGTGGGGGCCCTGGTGGTGGGTATCGGAGACACCTGGCTGGACGTGCGGAGCAGGACGGGATCCCGGGCCGCCTGACGACACTCTGGAGGAAGAATGAAGCTGATCCTGAAGAAGGCCGTCGACAACCTGGGCGACGCGGGCGAGGTCGTGAACGTGAAGCCCGGGTACGGCCGGAACTACCTCATCCCGCAGGGGCTGGCGTACGAGGCCAGCGAGGCGAACATGCGTCGGCTGGAGGAGGAGCAGAGGCGTGCCGAGGAGCATGCCCGCCGCGACTACCTGGAAGCGCGGCGTCGCGCGGCCCAGCTCGTGGGGCTGTCGCTCACCTTCCATGCCCGCGCGGGGGAGGATGGGAAGCTGTTCGGATCCGTGACCAACGCGGACATCGCGGACCGCGCGAACGGCTCGGGCTCGCTGGACTTCGACCTCGACAAGCGCATCGTCGTGATGGACGAGCCACTCAAGGCACTGGGCTCGTTCGAGGTACCCGTGCACCTGCACGCCGAGGTCGAGGGACGCATCCAGGTCAGCGTCGAGCGCGAAGAGGGCTGAGGCTTGCCCAAGACCGAGATCTCACCGTCGGATCTTCCCGACGTGGTGCGACGCGCCGCGCAGCTCGCGCAGGAAAGGAAGGCCCGGGACGTGATGGTCCTGGACCTGCGGGGCATTTCGTCGGCCACCGACTTCTTCCTCCTGGCCACGGGGCGCTCCGACGTGCAGGTCAAGGCGATTGCCGAGCACATCGTGGACGAGCTCCGTGACGACGGCCAACGGCCGAATCACATGGAGGGTCTCCAGGGGGGACGGTGGGCGCTGCTGGACTACATCGACTTCGTCGTCCACGTGTTCCACCCCCAGGCGAGGGCGTTCTACCAGTTGGAGAACCTCTGGGGCGACGCACCGTCGTGGACGGCCGACCAGGAAGACTGAAGGCGCATCCCGAGCATGGCAGACAGGGCCGAAACCCGACGTCCCACGGGCCCTTTGGGGCGTCCGTCACCCGTTTGCCCGGTGGGGGCGGGGACTCTAACTTGATCCCTGTCCGGCGAAGGGGGCCGGACGACGATCCCGGCTCGCACCGGCTCGAGGGAGCCGGCGGCGCGTCGACGTGAATCCACCGCCGGAGCCTGACTTTCCGATGACGTCCCACGTTCCCGCCTGGACCCCGTTCGACCCCGGCTCCCCTCCGGCGCTTTCCGACGGTGGAACGCTCCCGGGCCGAGTGGTTGCCCTGGTCGTGGGTGAGGAGGCGATGCGCGCCGGGTGGGTCGGGGAGGTGGCGCTCGACCTGGCCGCGTCCTGGGGCACGGCGACGGGAGGCCGCGTGGTGACCGCCGACGCCGGCTTCCAGGCGCCCTGCATCCGCTACGCCGCCGACCTCCCGCCGGGGGAAGGCCTGAGCGACATGCTTCTGTGGGGCGACTCCCTTCAGCGGGTCGCCCGGCGCGACGTTCGGGGCGGCTTCGTGGTGACCGCGGGCACACCGATCGCGGATGGGACGGCGGCCCTGGCGACTCCTCGTTGGGGCGAGCTGTGCGCCGGCTTTCGGGAAGCCGGCGTCACGCTCGTGGTGGTGACGCCGGCTTCCGAGCTCGGGTCGTCGTCGATCGTAGCGGAGGCTTCCGACGTGGTGTTGCTCGTTGCCCCCGAAGAGGATGCCGCCGCCGTCCTCGCGGATGGGACGGAGAAGGTGCGCGCGACCCTCGGCGTCGCGTCGAGGCCACCCACCGCCGCCGGCGCCGGGTCGGCATCGACCGGGCCGAGCGCTTCGGCCGGTTCGAAGGTCCCGAGCCCGAAGCCCCGCGCGGGCGAGGCGGCCGGGAAACCGCGGAGCGCGGCGGCGAACGCCGCGCGCAGGCCGTCCCGCACGGTGATCCTCGCCGTCGTGCTGGCCGTGGTGATCGCCATCGTCCTCATCGGATACCTCCTCGGCGCCGTGGGCCCGCCCGGGGCGGGTCGCTGAGGGAGCGGCGTGCGACGAGACGACACCCCCTCCGCCATCGGTCCCTCCGGAGGTAGTTTTGGCTACGCCACGCCGACGAGCGATCGGCGTGTCCACCTTCGCGGCGCGATCCGCTCCGAACACTCAACCACCTGTCCATGAAGCTCCGCGCTCTCCGCGTCCACGGATTCAAGTCGTTCGCCGACGCCACGAAGATCGAATTCCACGATGGGATCACGGCGATCGTGGGTCCGAACGGCTGTGGCAAATCGAACATCAGCGACGCCATCCGGTGGGTGCTCGGCGAGCAGCGCCCCTCGGCCATTCGCGGCGGGAAGATGGAGGAGGCGATCTTCCAGGGTACGGTGAACCGTCGGCCCGTCAACCGGGGCTCGGTGTCACTGACGGTGAGCAACGAGGACGGGGCGCTCCCGGTGCCGTTCCAGGAAGTCGAGATCGGGCGTCAGGTGTTCCGCGACGGAGGCTCCGAGTACTCGATCAACCGGAGCTCCGTGCGCTTGCGTGACGTCGTGGACCTGTATCGCGACACGGGGCTGGGCGCGAATGCGTACGGCATGATCGAGAACCGAATGATCGACGCGATCCTCTCCGATCGTGCGGACGAGCGGCGCGGCCTGTTCGAGGAGGCGGCCGGCATCGGCAAGTACAAGGACCGTCGCAAGGCGGCGACGCGGCGGTTGGAGCGCGCCGAGCTCGACCTGCAGCGCCTGGAAGACGTGATCGCCGAGGTGCAGACCAAGGTTCGCTCGCTCGCCCGCCAAAAGGGGAAGGCGGAACGCTACATCGAATACCGCAAGCGTCGCCTGGACGTCGAGGTGACGGTCGTGCGCCATCAGCTCGACACCCTGAAGGAGCGGCTCCGCGGCGTGGAGCGCGAGTTGGAGGGGGATCAGCGGAGTGGCGAGGGGATGATCGCCGAGCTGCGGGCGGCCGAGGCCACCTACGAGGCGCTGCGTCTGCGCGAGGTCGACGCGGAGAAGGAGCGGATCGAAGCCTCGCGCAAGCTGGAGGGTGTGCGCGAGCAGCTCGTGCGCTGGGAGCGCGACCTGGCCGTGTCCGACGAGCGCGCCGCATACGCGGAGCGGCGTCTCACCCAGATCGACGAGGAGCGGGCCGAGGCGCGTACGCGGGCGGAGCGGATGGACCGGGACGCGGCCGAGCTCGAGGCCGACCGTGACCGGGTCCAGGAGGAGCTCGCAGCCGTGCGCGAGGTGGCCACCGCCCGCCTCGCGGCCCTCCAGGAGGTGCGCGACCGCCTGCAGGGCGCCAGGGAGCGCATGGAGGGCGTCGAGTCGAGGGAGCGGGAGCTCGCGCGCCGGGGTGCGCAGCTCGAGGGAGACGCCGAGGCGTGCGACGCGCAGGCCGGGGAGCTGGAGCGGCGCTTGGAGCGGCTCACGCACGAGCTGGGCGAGTGCTCGGTGGCGCTTTCGGACATGGCCTCGCAGGGCGATCTCTTCTCGACCCGGGTGGGCGACCTCCTCCGCACGTTGGAGGGCGCACGAGGGGAAGTGGAACGGCGTGCCGGCGCCGTGGCGGAAGCCCGTGGAAGGCTCGAGGACGCCCGGACGCGGGAGCTGGCCACCACGGACCGCGCCGCATCCCTCGGGGCGCGCAGGGGCGCCCTGGAGCGCCTGGAGCGGGACCGTGAAGGGGTCGAGCCCGCCGTGAAGGCTGCCCTCGAGCTCGGAGACGAGGGCGTGCTGGGCACGCTGGCGGACTATATCGTGGCCGAGGCGGAGCTCGCCGGCGCCGTGGAGACCTGGCTCGGGCCGCTGGCCCGCGCCCTGGTGGTGCGGGACGCCGCCGCCGTGCGCCGCCTGCACGCGTGGTTCTCGGGGTCCTGGCAGGGTGGGGGAGGGCTCATTCTCCTGCCCCTCGATCGGGTGCCCGCGGAAGAGGAGGCCTCGGGGGGCTCGATGTTGTCCCGCGTGCATGGGACGGGCGCTGGAGCACCGTGGGTGCGCGCGCTGTTGGGACCGGTGGATCTCTCGGACGACCTCGAGCTAGAGGGTCCCAGAGACAGGGTGTCGGCGTCCGGCACCGTGGTGGAGCGCCGCGGGGTGGTCCGTCTGGGCAACCCGGTGGGCGCCTCCGGGCTGCTGGAGCGCAGGGAACAGCTCCGGGAGGTGCGCGACGAGCACGACGAGGCGGTCGCCTCGGCCGCACACGCCAGGGAGAAGCGCGGCGCCGCGGAGGAGGCCCTTCGCGGGGCCGAGACGGCGCTGGAGGCAGCCCGCACGGCCTACCGGGAAGCCGAGGACCTGCATCGGCGGACCTCGGCCGAGCTGGAGGCTCAGTCCGATCAGAGGAACCGCATGGATCGGCATCGCGACGACCTCGGCCGGCAGGTCGAGGGGACGCGGGCCGCTCGGGCGCGCGCGGTGGAGCGGGCGCGGGAGGCGCGAGAGGATCGACAAGTGCTCCTCGCCGAGGAAGAGGGGATCCACGCGCAGCGGCAGGCCGCGCGGGAGGCGCTCGAAGAAGTCCAGGAGGAGTGGGAGACGGCCCGCGCGGAGGAGGCACGTCTCGCCGTGGACGTGGCACGGCTGGAGGGAGACGTCACGCGACTGTCGGAACGGCTCGAGGGCGTGATTGCCGGTCGGGCCCAGGCACACGGGCGGGTCGCCGCTCTGGACGCGGAGGAGGAGGGGCTTCGCGAGGAGCTCGCCGAGGCGCGACGGACCCACGAAGAAGGAGCCGCCGCCATCGAGCGCCTCTTCGCCGACAGGACGCGCGCCGAAGCCGATGTCCGGGAGAAGGAGCTCGCCCTGTCGGCGGTGGCCGAGGCGCTCTCGGAGGCGGAGAAGCGCGTGCGGACCGCGCGTACGGCGGAGCGCGCGGCGTCGGATCACCGCCACGCCCTGGAGCTCGAGCGGCAGGAGTTGGGCGGCCGGATCGACCGGATCCGGGAGCGCCTCGAGGGGGAGTGGGGTCGCGCGCTGGAGACGCTGCTCGCGGAGGCCGAGCCGGTGGAAGGAGAGCCGGAGGCGCTGCAGGAGGAGCTGCGGGAGCTCGTTGTCGCCCTCGATCGTCTGGGGCCGGTGAACATGCTCGCGGTGGAGGAGCACGAGGAGGAGAGCAAGCGGTTGACGTTCCTGACCGAGCAGCGCGACGACCTGGTGACCGCGCGCAACGACCTGCGCAGCGCGATCCGGGAGATCAACAAGACCGCCACCGACCTCTTCGAGAGCACCTTCGAGGCGATCCGGGAGAATTTCCGGGCCACCTTCCTCAGGCTCTTCGAGGGCGGTGAAGCGGACCTGTGGCTCCAGGAGCCGGAGGATCCCCTCGAATCGCCCATCGAGATCCACGCGTCGCCGCGCGGCAAGAAGACGCAGCGCATCGACCTGCTGTCGGGCGGCGAGCGCGCCCTCACGGCGCTCTCGCTCCTCTTCGGCATCTACCTGGTCAAGCCCAGTCCGTTCTGCGTCCTGGACGAGGTGGACGCGCCTCTGGACGAGAACAACATCGGGCGCTTCATCAAGCTGCTTCAGGACTTCAAGGGCCAGACCCAGTTCGTCGTCATCACGCACAATCCACGCACCATCGAGGCCGCCGACTGGATTTACGGCGTGACCATGGAGGAGCCGGGCGTGAGCACCATCGTGGGGGTCCGCCTCGAGGAAGCCCTGCACGCGGCCGGCGCCGCGTAGCTCGGTGGAACGGGAGGGGGGCGGTGCCCCGGCCTCCTCGGTACCCCGGACGCTCACGGTCCTCGGATCGGGCACGCTCGTTCCCGACGACGCGCGCCACGGAGCTGCGCATCTGATCCGGACCAGGTCCGCCCTCGTCCTCATGGACTGTGGACCAGGGACGATCCATAGCTTTGCCCGATATGGAGTTGCGTGGCCTCATCTAACCCATGTCCTCATTACCCACTACCACACCGATCATGTCGGCGACCTGCCGGCGCTCCTCCAGGCGCTGAAGCACGGCACCCATCCCCGACGTACCCGTCCGCTCCACCTGGTCGGTCCCGTCGGCTTCGGAGCCTTCCTGGGGCGGCTCGCGGCGGCGATGGGCCCGCACGTGCTCGATCCGGGCTTCGAGCTGAGGGTGGTCGAGTTGGAATCCGGGCATGCGTACCAAGCCGAGGACGCCGACCTGGGCGTGTCCTGCGTGTCCACGCCGCACACCGCCGAGTCCGTGGCGTACCGGGTGGAGCTGCCGGGTGCGACGGTGGGCTACACGGGGGACACCGGCCCGTCGCCGACCGTCGCCTCGTTCCTGACGGGGTGCGACGTCCTGGTGGCCGAGTGCACGCAGCCGGACCCGCCCACGATGGAGACGCACCTCTCCCCATCGGGCCTGGCGGAGCTGTCCATCGCGGCCCGCCCGGGCGTCCTCGTCGTCACGCACGTAGCGCCCCCGTCCGTGCCTGAGGAAGCCGCCGCGACCGTCGCCGCCGCGTGGGGAGGAACCGTGCTCGCGGCGCGGGACGGGCTGGTGATCCCGCTCCTGTAGACCCTTTGCGGCGAGTGACGTAGCATTAGGGCTTCGTGCCGGCGCGATGTGCGCGGGCGCTCGTCTTCCGAGTGAGCCGTGGTTCCGATGTTGGTCGTCATGAAGCACAACGCAGCCCCCGACGAGATCCAGCGGGTGGTCGAAGTCATCAAGGAGATGGGCTACGACGCCCGCCCCATCCCGGGAGGTCAGCGCACCGCCGTCGGCCTCATCGGCAACGACGGGCGTGTCGATTCGGCCCGCCTCGAAGGCCTCGAGGGCGTCCTCGAGGTGATTCCCGTCACCCATCCCTACAAGCAGGTGTCCCGCGAGTGGCGGGAGGAGGACACGGTGGTACGTCTCCCCAACGGCACGGCCGTGGGCGGCGAGGATGTCGTCGTGATGGCGGGGCCGTGTGCGGTGGAAGGGGAGTCCGAGATCCTCGACATCGCCCACCGACTGCGCGCCATGGGCGCCACCGTCCTGCGCGGGGGTGCCTTCAAGCCGCGCACGTCGCCCTACTCCTTCCAGGGACTCGGACTCAAGGGCCTCGAGTACCTCGCGCAGGCGCGCGAGGCGACGGGGATGATGATCGTTACCGAGGCGCTGGACCCCGAGAGCGCCGATGCCGTGGCCGAGTACGCCGACATCGTGCAGATCGGCGCGCGCAACATGCAGAACTACCCCCTCCTCCGGAGGGCGGGGCGCCTCGGCAAGCCCGTTCTGCTCAAGCGCGGGATGTCGGCCACGATCGACGAGCTGCTCCTGGCGGCCGAGTACGTCCTGGCCGAGGGCAACGAAGACGTCATCCTGTGCGAGCGCGGCGTGCGCAGCTTCGACACGCACACACGCAACCTGCTCGACCTCACGGCGGTGCCGGTGGTGAAATCGCTTTCCCACCTCCCCATCATCGCCGATCCGAGCCACGGCACCGGGGTCCGCTCCAAGGTGACGCCCATGGCCCGCGCGGCGGTGGCAGCCGGGGCCGACGGGATCATCGTCGAGGTCCATCCGGACCCGCCTCGGGCGATGTCGGACGGCGCCCAGTCGCTCTATCCGGAGCAGTTCGCGGAGCTGATGGAGCAGATCCGCGTGATCGCCGATGCCATCGGGCGCAGGGTCACGGCACCGCTTCCCGATGTCGCCGTGGGCTGACGGCGTCGCGCGTCTTCCGGCAGGGGTCCCATCACGTCATTCCCCGATGGCGGGGAGGAGGGCACCGTCCTGGCATGGAGCCCACCGACGGCAACCCCGCGCACGCCCTTGGGCGCTGGGGGGAAGAGCGCGCTGCCCGCTTCCTCGAGCGCCTGGGCTGGACCGTGCTGGCGCGCAACTACCGCTTCGGGCGCAAGGAGGTGGACCTGGTGGTGCGCCGCCGGGACCTGGTCGCCTTCGTGGAGGTCAAGACGCGCGCCGGCGGGGGATTCGGACGGCCGCAGGACGCGATCACCGCGCTCAAACGGCGCGAGATCGAGGCCGTCGCGGCGCAGTACCTCGCGCGACACGGGCTCGGGGAGGTGGCCGTCCGCTTCGACGCCGTGGCCATCACCGTGGGGCAGCCCGGGCA
The DNA here is from genome assembly GCA_964591135.1 of uncultured Gemmatimonadaceae bacterium. Lineage (GTDB taxonomy): Bacteria > Gemmatimonadota > Gemmatimonadetes > Longimicrobiales > Gaopeijiaceae > SZUA-318. The sequence goes on from CAZPZU010000009.1 coordinate 76,470, forward strand.
GGCGGTGGACATCGTGCACCTGGAGGACGCCTGGAGGCCGGGGTGGGCGTGAGCAGGGCCTCCTCAGTGGACCTGCGGTGGCCTTCGGCCATCCTCAGTCACTTCGCGGTGAAACCG
>CAZPZU010000009.1:76686-103608 GCA_964591135.1 uncultured Gemmatimonadaceae bacterium
GCCTTCGGCCATCCTCAGTCACTTCGCGGTGAAACCGGAAGAGTTGGCAGAAGCGAGCGGCCGCTCAGTTGACCTCCATGGGGGGTACCTCTAGCTTCGGTTGTGCCCCAGGTCCGTAGGACGAAAACCCACGAATCCCGTCAGGACCCCGCAGGTAGCAGCGGTAAGTGTGGTGATCGTTGCTGCGGGTTGCCTGGGGCATTTTTTTTGACCCCGGAACCGCCTGCCGGGCGTTCGTGACGCCGACTCCTACGGATCGAAAACCCTTGTCGCACACCGCTCTCGCCCGCCGCTACCGTCCGCGCACCTTCGGGGACGTGGCCGTCCAGGAGCACGTCTCCGAGACGCTGCGCAGGGCCGTGGCGGGCGGGCGGGTGGGCCACGCCTACCTCTTCTGCGGCCCAAGGGGTGTCGGGAAGACGACCCTCGCCCGGGTCCTGGCGATGGCGCTCAACTGCCCGGACCGCACGGCGGAGGGCGAGCCGTGTGGCGTGTGCCAGAGCTGCACGCGCATCTGGGGCGGGCACACGGCGCTGGACGTGGTGGAGATCGACGCGGCCTCCAACCGGGGGGTCGACGATGCACGGGAGCTGCGCGAACGCGCCATGTACGCGCCGTCCGAGGAGGGGGGCTACAAGATCTACATCGTGGACGAGGCGCACATGCTCACGCGGGAGGCATGGAACGCCCTCCTCAAGATCCTCGAGGAGCCGCCTCCCCGCGTCATCTTCGTGTTCGCCACGACCGAGCCGCAGAAGATCCAGCAGGCCGCGTCCCCGATCCTGTCGCGTTGCCAGCGCTTCGACTTCAGACGCATCGGCGTCTCCGACATCGTCGCGCGTCTCGAGACGGTTCTCGCCCAGGAGGGCCTGTCGGCACCGCCTGAGGCGCTCCGGATCATCGGCCGGAAGGCGGACGGCGGGTTGCGGGACGCCCTGTCACTGCTCGATCAGGTGCTCTCGCTGACCGGGGGCGAGGTCGAGATCGAGGCGGTGCGCCGCGTACTCGGGCTCGTGGAGGAGGAGCGCTACCTGGAGCTCCTCGACGTGCTGGCCGACGGGCGCCACGGGGACGTGTTCGTGCTCGTAGAGGGCCTGCTCGACGAGGGGTACGACCTCATCGAGTTCTACCACGGCCTGATGGACGTGCTGCGGACGCTCCTGCGGCTACGGCTGTCACCCGAGGCGCGCCTCGATCTCCGGGACGATCTGCGGGCGGCGTTCGCCGAGCGCGCGGGCCGTTTCGCGCCTGGCGATCTCGTGCGCATGCTCTCCGCGGCCGCCGAGCTGGAGAGCAGCGGCAGCATCCGTCGCAGCCCCAACCCGCGTGTGCTCGTCGAGATGCTGCTGCTGCGCCTGAGCTACCTGGACCGCACGGTGGAGCTCGAGGAGCTGATCCGCGCCCTGGGAGGCGCGCCGTCGCCCGCGGGCGGCGCGGGCGGCGACGGAGGAGCGGCCGGCCGGGCGACGGCGGACACGCCGCGCCGCGAGGCCGGCGGACAGTCGTCCCTGGGGTTGGCACCGGTTTCCGGGGCCTCGACCGGGTCGCCGCCGTCCGTTGGGGTCCCCGGAACCGGGGATGTCTCGGCCCCGCCGGACGACATCGTGCCGTCGGGCACCGTCGCCGAGGCGTGGGGACGATGGCTGGACTCCGGTCGTGGCGTTCCCAGGGGGCTGTCTCCCTTCCTGCGCTCGGCCACGGTCCGCGAGGAGGGGGGGGCGCTCGTCGTCGCCGTGCTCCCGGGTCCGGCGGTCGAGCGTATCGGCGACGCCACGGTGCGCGAGGAGATCTCCGACGGGCTGGCGCCCTATGCGGGCCGCTCGCTCCGCGTCCGCGTGGCGGTCGCCAACGGCGGTGATTCCGATGCGGGCGCTCATCGCAGGATCAGCCGGGAGGAGGTCCGTGCGGATACGCTGAAAGCCCTGTATCGCAAGGAACCCCGCCTTCAACGGGCGGTAGAAGAACTCGATCTGGAACTCATGGAATAGCGGCCGGAACCGAATGAACCCGAATCTCCAGCAGATCATGCAGCTCGGCCAGCAGCTGCAGGCCAAGATGACCAAGCTCCAGGAGTCACTGGACGCCGAGAAGATCACGGCTTCGTCCGGCGGCGGGATGGTCACGGCCACCGTGGACGGCAAGGGCCAGGTGAAGCAGGTGAAGATCGACCCCACCTGCGTGGACCCCCGCGACGTGGAGATGCTGGAGGATCTCGTCCTCGCGGCGCTCTCCGAGGCCCAGGGGAAGGCCCAGAGGCACTACGAAGAGGAGATGAAGAAGGTCTCTGGCGGGCTGCCGGGGCTTTCCGGGCTCCCGGGGCTCCTCTGAGCACGGCCCATGTCGGTGATCGACCAGCTCACCGGTGAGCTGGGCAGGCTCCCCGGCATCGGCCCGAAGACGGCCCTCCGTCTCGCCCACCACCTGATGAAGGGCACCAGGGACGACACGCGTCGCCTGGCCCGTGCCCTCACCGACCTGGCCGAGCGGATCCGACCCTGCCGCGAGTGCGGCAACTTCTCCGAGCACGAGCTCTGCGAGGTGTGTGCGAACCCGCGCCGGGACCGGAGTGTCCTCTGTGTCGTGGAGGAGGCCTTCGAGGTGGGCGCCATTGAGCGCACCGGCCGGTTCCAGGGTCTCTTCCACGTTCTGGGAGGCCGCCTGTCACCGCTCGACGGTGTCGGCCCGGAGGAGTTGGCCGTGGGGCAGCTCCTCGAACGCCTCCGTCTGGCGGGCGGGGAGGTCCGCGAGGTGATCATCGCCACGAACGCGAGCGTGGAAGGTGAGGCCACGGCGGTGTACCTTGAACAACAGATACGTCCGCTGGGGGCGCGGGTCACGCGGCTGGCCCGCGGGATCCCGGTAGGGAGCGACCTCGAGTACGTGGACGGCACGACCATCGCAGAGGCGTTGGCCGGACGACGGGAGATGTAGGATGAACAGGAAGTTCAAGACGGCAGGCATCACGATCCTGGCCGCGGCGGCGGCCGGGGCCCTTGCCGCGCTCATCGTCCGGGACCAGATCTCGCGTCATCAGCGCAATCTCTTCAGCCCCCACGTCCTCCGCCGGCTGGCCGCTCTCGGGCACATGAACCGGGCGCCGGCCTCGGTGGACAACATCCGGCTCCTGCGGGATTTCATAGCCTGGGAGCCGCGAAAGCTGCTGCGCGACCGGGCGCGAAACATCATCTCCCGGATGGAGGCGGATGCCCTGCAGGCGGGGCTGCGCACGGGGCCGGAAGCGGCCTGACTCCGAACGAGGACGCCGAGGCCGGCCACGATCTTGCCACCCGACGTGCACGAGCCGACTTTATGGACCGCTCGACGTCCGTTCCGACGTATTCGCGGAGCTCCGCCCCGGGCCGGAAAGGGGCCGAGCGCGTCTCAATGTCCGAGGAATCGTGGTGAATCCTGAACTCACGGAATCCGGGAGATAGCGTCGGCCCATGTCGATGATCAACTACGCCTCCCGGGAGATCAACTGCAAGATCGTCTACTACGGGACCGGTCTCGGAGGGAAGACGACCAACCTGGAGTACATCTATTCACGGGTGAACCCGGAGACCAAGGGGAAGATGATCTCCCTGGCCACCGAGACCGAGCGGACGCTCTTCTTCGACTTCCTCCCGATCGACCTCGGGGAGATCCGCGGCTTCAAGACCAGGTTCCACCTGTACACCGTCCCCGGCCAGGTGTACTACAATGCGAGCCGGCGCCTCATCCTCAAGGGAGTCGACGGGATCGTGTTCGTGGCGGATTCCCAGGCCACCCGGGCCGAGGCGAACATCGAGTCGATGCACAACCTGTACGAGAACCTCGAGACGTACGGGTACGATCTCCAGACCATTCCCTTCGCCATCCAGTACAACAAGCGGGACATGACGAACATCCTTCCCGGCGAGGAGCTCAGGGCACAGATCAACCCCATGGGAGTGCCGGATTTCGAGGCCGTGGCGATCGAGGGGAAGGGCGTGTTCGAGACCCTCTCCACGGTGAGCAAGCTGGTCGTCAAGTCTCTTTCCTAGCGGGTCGAACTCCGTGCCGGGGAGCCGCCTGACCCTCCCGAACGTCATCACCATCGCGCGGATCGTCGCGTGCCCGGTGCTGTTCTTCCTGGCGATGGCACCAGGGGTGGGCGCACGGCTCTGGGCGTTCGTGCTGTTCGTCGCGGCCGGGCTCTCCGATGTGTGGGACGGCTACCTCGCACGCCGCTACGGTTGGATCACGGACATGGGGAAGCTCCTCGACCCCATCGCCGACAAGCTCCTGCTCGCCGCGACGCTGATCCCGTTCTACCTGCTGTCCAACTACGGGTCCGAGCTCGGCCTGGTGCCGTGGTGGGGCCATCTGCCGCTCTGGGTGCTGCTGGTGATCTTCGGGCGCGAGTTGCTGATCACGGTGTTCCGCAGCTATGCGGCCCGGCGCGGCGTGGTCATCGCGGCGGGTCACTCGGGGAAACGTAAGACGCTGCTCCAGTCCCTCTTCGCGGGAGGGCTGCTGCTGTGGTACCCACTCCGTATGCTGGCCGCGGGACGCGGATGGGAGCAGGACGCGGTGTGGCGGGGGTGGGCCGCGTTCCACGGTGCTTGGGTGGCGATCACGCTGGCTCTGGCGATCTTCCTGACCGTCTACTCCATGTTGGACTACCTGTGGCGGTACCGGTCCCTGCTGGGGATCCGAAGCTGAGCCTGGGTGACGTGTCCGCGATGCCGTCCCCCCGCGCCGCAGTGGTCACGGTGGGCGACGAGCTCCTCCTGGGCCGCACCGTTGACACCAATGCGGCGTGGCTGGGTCGCGAGCTCGCGGGCCTGGGGATCCCGGTGGTGCGTCGCCACACCGTGGGAGACGAGACTGCCGAGGTCCACCACGCCGTCTCCGACGCCCTGGCGGTGGCCGACCTGGTCGTGGTGACGGGGGGCCTGGGGCCCACGCCCGACGACCTCACCCGCGACGCGGTCGCGTCGCTCCTGGGCCGCCCCCTGAGGGAGGACGCGGAGGTGCTCGAGGGCATCCGTGCGCGGTTCAGGGATCGGGGGGTCCAGGAGCTGCCGGAGCCTAACCGGAGGGTGGCCCAGGTCCCGGAGGGGGCCCGGAAGCTGACGAACCCGCACGGCACCGCCCCGGGACTGGTCATGGAGGCCGAGGGCGGCCTGATCGTGCTCCTCCCCGGGGTGCCACGGGAGCTGAAGGGCATCTTCCGGACCGATCTCGTCGGGGTGTTGCGGGGACACTTCCGTGCGCGGCTGAAGCCGGTGCACACGAGGACGATACGCACGACCGGGATCCCGGAATCGCTCCTCGGCCAGCGGATCGGAGAGCGACTCGCGAAGGGCACCGGTCCCGTCGGGCTGGCGTTCCTCCCGGACGAGAAGGGGGTGGACCTCCGGCTCACCGCCTTCGACATGGACCGGGCCGTAGCCGAGGGCCGCTTCGCCGAGATCGAAGACGCTCTGGCCGACATTCTCGCCCCGTGGCGGTTCGAGGCGGCGGAAGGGGACCTGGTCGAGGCCGTGACGGCGGCGCTACGCAGTGGCCGCAAGACGCTCGCCGTGGCCGAGAGTTGCACCGGGGGGCTCGTCGCCAAGCGGATGACCGACCTGGAAGGCGCTTCGGACGTGTTCCTCGGGGGGGTGGTCGCGTACGCGAACGACGTGAAGACCCGTCAGCTCGGGGTGGACCCGTCGGCGCTGGCGGCCCATGGAGCGGTGTCGGAGGTCGTGGCGCGCGCGATGGCGGAGGGCGTGGCCCGCCGCTTCGGCGCGGACGCCGGCGTCGGAATCACCGGAATCGCGGGCCCAGGGGGAGGAACCGAGGAGAAGCCCGTCGGGACGGTCTGGCTCGCGGCCGCGTGCGACGGGAACGTCGTGGCGCGTCAAGAGCGCTTCCCCGGAGACCGTAGATCGATCCGCGAGCGCGCGGCGCAGGCCGCCCTCTTCCTCCTCCTGGGGCTGCTCGAGGGACGATCCGTGGGATGAGCGCCGGAACCCCCAGGACTGAACGAACCCGGGAGTGGGTGGTATCTTGAACGGCCGGTGGGGACGCCCACGGAGCCACGCCATGAAACTCGGATAGAAGAAGAGCCATGACGGATCCCGTACCGAACACCGACGAGCTCGATCCCGTCGAGGACACTCCAGCGGAGGTAGGCGAGGCGGTGACTGCGGAGACGGAGGCGGTTGCGGCCGATGTCGCGACGGACGAGGCGGCCGACGTCGGAGACGAGCGCGAAGGTGGGGAGGACGCCGTGACGGGGGAGGCCCTCGACGAGGAGCTGCTCCAGCTCCGCGAGGAGTTCGAGGGCCTGAACGACCGCCACCTGCGCCTGGCGGCGGAGTTCAACAACTACCGACGTCGTGTCGACGCCGAGCGCCTCGATGTCTGGTCGCGTGCCCAGGCGGAAGTGGTGCGGAAGTTCGTCGAGGTGCTCGACGACCTGCAGCGGGTGGCCGGACTGGATCTGGAGAACGCGACGGTGGAGGCGATCATGGAGGGCATCGACCTGGTCGAGCGGAAGTTCCTCCGGACCCTCTCCGACCTCGGGGTCGAGGTGGTGGATCCCGTGGGCGAGACGTTCGATCCGGAGCGGATGGAGGCCATGATGCGCGTTCCTGCCGAGTCGGAGGAGGACGACGACCGCGTGTCGCAGGTGTTCCAGAAGGGCTACGTGATCGGCGGAAGCCTCATCCGACCCGCCCGGGTGAGCGTCCACAAGCACGCCTGACGGGCGGACGACGACCATGGCGCCTGCCAACAAGGACTTCTACGAGGTCCTCGGGGTGTCGGAGAAAGCCACCTCCGACGAGATCAAGAAGGCATACCGCAAGCTGGCGAAGCAGTATCATCCGGACGCCAACCCCGACGATCCCAAGGCTGCGGACAGGTTCAAGGAGATCGGCGAGGCGTACTCCGTGCTCTCCAACGCGGACAAGCGCAAGCAATACGACCAGATGCGCCGGCTGGGCGCCTTCGGCGGCTTCGGTCGTGGAGGGCCGTCCACCGGGCCCCGGCCCCGCGGGACCGGCGGCTTCCAGGCCGAGCCGGGTTTCTCCTTCGACGATCTGCAGGGCGGCTTCGGCAACATCTCCGACCTCTTCAGCTCGCTCTTCGACCTCGGCCGGAAGGGCGGCGCGCAGCAGGGCACGCGCAAGCAGGGGCCGGAGAAGGGTCAGAACGTCGAGTACGTGGTGGAAGTCCCCCTCCTGTCCGCGGCGCGGGGGGGGAGGATCTCGGTCGACGTGGCGATCACCGAGGAGTGCGCGACCTGCCACGGCTCGGGCGCCAAGCCGGGCACGCAGCTGCGCACCTGCTCCGAGTGCGGCGGTTCCGGACACGTCTCGTTCGGTCAGGGCGGGTTCGCCGTCAAGCGGCCCTGTCCGGCGTGCTTCGGACGCGGCAAGATCCCTGAGTCGCCTTGTCCGGCATGCGACGGCCGGGGCACGGTGCGTCAGAAGCGGAAGATCCAGATCAACGTGCCCCCGGGGGTCGAGACGGGATCCAAGGTCCGGCTCTCCGGTCAGGGCGAGCGGGGGCGTGGGGGGGGGCCGGCCGGGGACCTGGTCATCACGTTCAAGGTGCAGCCGCACCGCTTCTTCCGGCGCGAGGGGCTGGACATCCACGTCACGGTCCCGATCAACATCGCCCAGGCGACGCTCGGCTCGAAGATCCGCGTGAGCACGGTCCACGGGAAGAAGGTGGTGCTGAAGATCCCCGCCGGGACGCAGACCGGCACGAAGTTCCGTATCCGCGGCCAGGGCGTGGAGAAGGGCGAGCGTGTCGGCGACCAGTACGTCGAGGTGCGGATCGAGGTGCCGTCCGAGTTGAGCGAGGAGGAGGCCCGGGCGATGGAGGAGTTCGCCGAGGCGAGCGGACTCCGGCACTGAGCCCGACCGGAGCCGGGGGGGGCCTCACGACGGCTATCGGGTCGCGGCGACCCGTCCCGCCCGCACGATGCGGCCGCCCCCGAGCACGCGGTCCCCTTCATAGACCACGGCCGACTGTCCCGGCGTGACGGCGGCGACCCCGCGTTCGAGCTCGAGGTGCAGGACGTCCCCGCAGGAGCCCACCCGGGCCGCTACGTCCGGAGATCGATGGCGGAGCTGCACCCTCACCCGCTGGCCGGCCGAGGGCGGTGCGCCGAGCCAGTTCAGCTCTTCCACCTCGACCGCGTTGGCGAAGAGCTCCTCCCGCGTGCCGACGACCACCTCGCGCGTCTCCGGGCGGATCTCGAGCACGAACATCGGTTCGGTGAAGCCGCCGCCGAGACCCTTGCGCTGGCCGATGGTGAACCCCGCGTAGCCGTCGTGCTCGCCGAGCACGGTACCCCACCGGTCCACGAGCGGGCCCGGCTCCAGAGCGGGATGGACGCTGCCGAGCTTCTTCCTCAGGAGGTCGCGGTAGTCGCCGGTCGGGACGAAGCAGATCTCCTGGGACTCGGGCTTGTCCGCGGTGGCGAGCTCGAGGCGCCGAGCACGAGCACGGACCTCCGGCTTCGTCAGCTCGCCGAGGGGGAAGTGGAGGACGGGGAGCATCTCCCGGGGCAGGCCCCACAGGAAGTAGCTCTGGTCCTTGGCGGCGTCGAGGCCGCGCAGGAGGGCCGAGCCCTCGGGGCCATGTCGGGTACGCACGTAGTGGCCGGAGGCGATCGCGTCGCAGCCCAGCGCCCACCCTCGGGCGAGCAGGTCCCGGAACTTCGTGTTGCTGTTGCACCGCACGCACGGGTTGGGCGTGCGTCCCCGCGCGTACTCGCCCACGAAGTCGTCGATCACGTCGCGCGTGAACTCCTTCTCGACGTCGAAGACGTAGTGCGGGACACCCAACGAGACGGCCACGCGCCGCGCGTCGGCGATCCCGTCGAGGCCGCAGCAGGTGCGGCCGTGGCCGGGGGTGTCCGAGTAGCAGAACGTCTTCATGGTGACGCCGATCACCTCGTGGCCCTGCTCGACCAGAAGGGCCGCCGCGACCGAGGAGTCCACGCCCCCGGACATTGCCACGAGCACGCGGCTCATGCGGACCCCCGAAGCCGCTCGATCACGCCGGCGGTGACGTCCACCGCGCGCGATACGTCGGCCCGCGAGGTGCTCCGTCCCAGGGAGAAGCGCACGGTGGCGTGGGCGTCGCCTTGTCCATAGAGCGCGGCGATGACGTGGCTGCCTCCCTGCGCCCCGCTGGCGCAGGCCGATCCGCCCGAGACCGCGATCCCCTCCAGGTCCAGCGCCATGATCAGCGCGCGCCCGTCCACGTCCGGGACGGCCACGCTGCTCACGTGGGGTGCCCTACGGGCGGCGCCGGCGTTGACGCGCAGATCCGCCACCCGGGCGGTGAGCGTGGCCTCCAGCTCGTCGCGCAGCGAGGCGACGCGCGCGCTCTCCTCCTCGCGCTCCTCGACCGCCAGGCGGAGGGCGCACGCGAGGCCCACGGCCCCCCCGACGTCCTCGGTTCCGGGGCGGAGGCCCCGCTCCTGGCCGCCACCGTGCAGGACGGCGGAAAGCGAGGTGCCGGCGCGGACGAACAGCAGCCCGGTGCCTTTGGGGCCGTAGATCTTGTGCCCGGTCAGGGTCAGGAGGTCCACGGGGACCTCGTCGACGCGCACCGGGCGCTTGCCCACGGCCTGAACCGCGTCGGTGTGCATCGTCGCACCAGCCTCGGCGACCCCCGCGGCCATGTCGACCACGGGCAGCTCCATCCCGGTCTCGTTGTTCACCCACATCATGGAGACGACGCAGGGACCCGAGGCCAACGCGCCGGCGAGGGCGTCCATGTCCACCCTTCCGTCCGATTCGACGGCCAGCTTCACCAGCCGGCCGGCGCCCCGGGCTGTGGCGTGATGGGCGGCCTCGAGCACGGCGCTGTGCTCGACGGCCGTCACCACGACGGTGGGCGTCTCCCCCTGGGCGCGCAGCCACCGGGCGCGGCCGAGCAGGGCCAGGTTGTCCGACTCCGTACCGCCCCGCACGAAGTGGATCTCGGACGAGCGGGCGCCGAGCGTCCGCGCACAGTCGGCGCGTGCCTCCTCGAGCGCGGCGGACGCCTCCCGGCCCCAGCGGTGCGCGGAGGAGGGGTTGCCGAACACGCCCTCCAGGAAAGGCGTCATGACGAGGCGCACTTCTTCCCGGACGGGCGTCGTGGCGGCGTGGTCGAGGTAGATCGGGTGCATGGAGGGTCGAAAGCCTGCCGCCGCGACGGGTGTGGCGCGTCGGGCGGGCTGGTTAAGTTAACAGGCGGATCGAAGCTCTCTTACCGAATCCCACGTGTGCGGGTCCCCCCCGGCCATGATCTACCTTCCTCCGCCGTTTCCCGAGGGTCGCCCCGCCTGTTTCCGATCCACGGTGCACGGCACCGTGTTCGCCGGCCGGGAGCGGCATCTGGAGGACGTGCGGGAGGGCGACGAAGTGCGCCTCGTCCCCGATCCCCCGTGCCAGGACGCGCCAGAGGTGTGGGTGCACTTGCGATCCGGGGAGCCCATCGGACACCTCCCACCCGAGATCGGACACTGGCTCTGGCCGTGGATGAGCCGGGGGGGCCGTGCGGAGGCGGTCGCCGTCCGGGTGCATGGTGAGGACGTGCCGTCGTGGCGTCGCTTCCTCGTGGAGGTGGTGTGCCGGACGGGCGCGGTGGAGGGCATGAGCGGCTAGGAGCGCACGCGCTCGCGTGTCAGAACGTCGAGACCTCGAGCGCGGCGAGGGTCTCGATCTTCAGGGTCTCGTCCACCCGGAAGGGCTCCCCGTACGCGGCCCGGATCAGGGAGCCGTCGTAGGCGGCGCGGACGCGGATCTGCTCGAGGAGCGGCCGATCCCCGCCGGGGAAGACCTCGCCGGCCTGCGTCTTCCCCTCGAACTGCGAGGCGTAGGCCTCGATCGCACGGACCTTCCGGTCGATCTGGCCCGTCACGTCCACAACGAACGAAGGCGGGCCCGCGTCCTCGCGGAACGCCGTCGCGTAGGCGAGGGTGAGCGGGCGGAACGGATCGCCCGGGGCGTCCAGCTTGCGCAGCGCGGACAGGAAGCAGGCGTCGCGCACGAGCTCGGACGCGACGCGGTGGTCGCGGTGCCGGCCGACCTTCCAGTGAGTCACCACGACGCGCGGTCGGAGCTCCCTGAGGACGGCGGCGAGGGCGATGCGGGCCTCGTGCGTGTTCTCGAGCCGGGAGTCCGTCATCCCCAGGCAGCGCCGCACGGACACGCCGAGGACCGCCGCCGCACGCTCCGCCTCCTCCGCGCGCAGCGCGGGCGTGCCCTGGCTGCCCATCTCCCCGGCGGTGAGATCGAGGATGCCCACGCGCTGGCCCGCGTCGGCGCTCTTGGCCAGGGCGCCGCCGCACAGGAGCTCCGCGTCGTCGGGGTGGGCGAACACGGCCAGGACGTCGAGAGGGGCGGTGATCATCGGGCGGGCATCATGCGCTCATTCGAAGCGGAGCGCCACCACCGGGTCGAGCCGGCTGGCGCGATACGCGGGCAAGAGGCCGAAGAGCATGCCGGTGAGCACCGCCATCGCCAGCGCCGTGCCCACGGCCCACAGGGGGATGCGCGCGGGCAGGGGCGTCAGCGCAGCGACGACTTCGGCGAGCCCCCACCCGATGAGCATCCCCCCAGCGGCGCCGAAGGCCGTCAGCACGGAGGCCTCCACCAGGAACTGCCAGAGGATCTCCCGGCGCGTGGCCCCCACGGCCTTGCGTACGCCGATCTCCCGTGTGCGCTCGGTCACGCTGATCAGCATGATCCCGATCACGCCCACGCCCCCGACCAGTAGCCCCGCGGAGGACAGCGCCAGCATCACGAGGAAGATCACGCCAGTGAGTCGATCGAGAAGCTCCAGGAGCTGGCCGGATGCGATCAGCGCGAAGTTGTTCTCTTCGCGGGGCCCCAGGCCCCGCATGCCCCTCAGCGCGGCGATGACCTCGTCCTGGGCCTGCTCCATGGTCACGGAGTCCTTCGGCACCACCAGGATCTGCGCCTGCCACGCGGACTGGCGGAGGCGTCGCTCGGCCGCTGTGTAGGGGAACACGGCGAAGTGCTTCACGAAGTTGGAGAAGATGTTCGGCTCGGGCGCGAACACGCCCACCACCGTGAACGACTCCTGCGTGCCGCGGAATACGTTGCTCACCCGCACGCGGCGGCCGATGGGGTCGCGCTGCCCGAACAGCTCGATCGCCAGTGAGTCGGACACGACCACGAGCGCGCGGTTCTGCCGCACCTCGGCCGGCGTGAAATCCCGGCCGGCAATGAAGTCGCCCGGGTTGAACCCGGGCCAGCCGGCGGAGTTGCCCTGGGACTGGACGTTGCGGACGCGCCGCCCCTCGAAGTCGAAGTCCACGGAGAAGCCGTAGTTGAACAGGGCCTCGTCGATGCCCGGCAGTGCCGAAAGACGCTCCGCTTCCAGCGGCTCGATCTCCGGCTTGTTCCACCACGGTGGTCGATCGTTGCCCTCGTCGGCCGACCGGACCGCCGTGAAGTCGAAACGCGTTACGTAGAAGTTGTTCGGACCGGCCGACTCGAACGCCTGCATCATGCTGGTGCGGAAGCCGGTGATGAGCGCGGCCATCGCCACCACCACCGAGACACCCACGGCCACGCCGAGGATCGTGAGGCTCGAGCGGATCTTGTTCGTTCGGATCGCCTCGACGGCGATCAGGAGCCCTTCGCCGATCGCGGTCAGCCCCGCGTTCCCGTTGCCAGGCTCCCGCTCACTCATAGCGCAGCGCGTCCACCGGATCGAGCTTGGAGGCTCGCCAGGCCGGGTAGACACCGGCGACTACGCCGACGGACAGGCCGAGGGCGACCCCAACGCCGGCCCACATCGGGCTGACGGCGGCGGGGAGGGGCGAGACGGCCGCGATGAAGAACGCGATCGCGATGCCCACCACCACGCCGAACGCCCCGCCGACGGTGGAGAGCGTCGCCGACTCGATCAGCACCTGCGTCAGGATGTCGCGCCGGCGGGCACCGATGGCCTTGCGCACGCCGATCTCGCGGGTCCGCTCCATCACCGAGACGAGCATGATGTTCATGATGACGATGCCGCCCACGACCACGGAGATCGCCACCAGCATCGGCAGGGCGGTGAACAGGATCTTGGAGATCTTGTTCCAGAAGCTGATCGCCTGCTCGGCGGTCTCGAGCGCGAAGTCGTTCTCCTCGCTCGGCCGGAGCCGGTGGCGCACCCGCATGATGCCCTCGACCTCCGCCTGCGCGTCCCGCAGCTGGTCCGGGTCCAGCGTCTGGATGATGATGTCGTCCACGACGCCATGCGGGTTCGTGATCGACTGGATGGGGGAGCGGGCCGGCGCGATCACCTGGTTGTCGAGGGATTGCCCGAACAGGGACCCACGCTTCTCCAGCACCCCGATGATGCGGTACGGGAAGCCGCGGATGCGGAGGGTCCTCCCGAGGGGGTCCACGCCCGGGAAGACGACCTCTGCGGTCTCGGATCCGATCACGATCACCGGCACCCCCGCCTCGGCCTCCTGCGGGGTGAAGGCGCGCCCCCGCTCGATCGTCAGATCACGAATGGCGAAGAGCTCGGGGGAGGCGCCGGTCACCCGGATCCCGGTCGCGGTACGGCCGTTGTCGCCGACGCCGTCGCTCGAGGTGCCGCTCTCCACCGCCACACGCGCCGGCACGGTGAGCTGGCGGCGGATGGCGTCGGCGTCCGCGTAGTCGATCCGTGGCCGACGCATGCGCGCCCGCCACTCCTCGAGGTCCGTGTTGATGTTGACGCTCGGCGAGCGGCTCAACGTCACCGTGTTCACCCCGAACACCTCGGAGGTGAAATCCTCCCGGACGTAGCGGTCGAGGCCTTCCACCACCGTGACGACCACGATGAGGAACATCACGCCCAGGATCACACCCAGGAGGCTGAAGAAGCTCTTGAGCTTCTGCGTGCGGATCTGATGGAACGCGAGCGTTACGCCTTCCCAGAACTGCATCGGGGGCCCCCTCCGTCCCTCGTCAGGTCGTCGGCACGACCGGGGCCTCGGACTGCTTCACCGCATCCCCGTCCTTGAGCTGGCGGATGCGCTGGTAGGGTCCGGCGACCACCGTGTCGCCCTGGGTGAGGCCGGACAGCACCTCGAAGTACTCCTGCCCGGCGATGCCCACCTTCACGGGCTCGAACGTCACCTTTCCGTCGTGGACGACGAAGACGCCTTCCTCGTCCGTGGGCTTGCCGTTCTTGCGTGCCTGCTCGATGGCGGCGGAGTCCGCGGCGGTCGAGTCCGGCTTCTCGCGCACCGTCAGCGCGATGATCGGCACGGCCAGCGCGTCGTTCCGCGTCTCCGTGACGATCTCGGCCGTGGCCGAGAGGTCGGGCCGCAGGTTCGCGTCCGTCGGGTCGAGGGTGATCACCACCTCGAAGTCGATGGCCGCCTGCTGGCCGGACGTCTGCTGCGACGGAGGCCGGATGGCCGAGTTGCCGATCTCGCTGACGCGCCCGGAGAAGGTGCTGTCCGGGAACGCGTCGATGCGGACCGAGGCGGAGTCCCCGAGGGAGATCTCGGGCACGTCCGTCTCGTCGACCTGGACCACCGCCTCGATCACGGACAGGTCCGAGATCGTGAGGATGAGGCTCCCCGGGTTGTTCATCGTCCCGATGATGACGGTCTCGCCCTGCTCGACGTTCAGGCGGGTGATCTTCCCGTCCATCGGCGCGCGGATGATCGTCTTGGAGAGGCGGTCCTGTGCCTCGTCCAGTGACGCCTGTGCCTGGGAGACCCCGAATTCCGCGGAGCGCATCTGGGCCTCGGCCACGTCCAGCGCCGTCACGGCGTCGTCCAGCTGCTGGGGGCTGACCAGGAGGGAGTCGCGCCCCCGCAGGGCCTGCAGCCGGTCGAGGTTGCGTTGGGCCTGCACGAGGTTCGCGTCCTGTTGGGCCTGCGTGGCCTTCGCCTGGGAGAGCGCCGCCTCGGCGCGGGACACGCCCGCCTGGTACTGGGCGGGATCCAGGCGCATGAGGACCTGGCCCTGCCGGACGTCCTCGCCCTCCTCCACCAGCATCTCGGAGACCTTGGCGGAGATGTCGGAGCTGAGCTCCACGGCCTTGCGCGCCCGGATGTTGCCGCTCGCGGTGACGATCTGGACCAGGTCGCGCCGCGCCACTTCCTCGAGGCGCACCTCGGCGCCCTTGTCCCGGGACTTGGCCACACTGAGAGCGGCCGCGGACGCGAACACCGCCACCACGACGATGCCGATCAGGACCTTGGTTCGGGTCTGCATGTTCTCGTCGTCCGGTCAGTTGCGGAGAGGAGCCCCGACGAGCGTCTCGAGGTTCGTGACGGTGTCGTGATAGGCGAAGATGGCGGCCGTCCGATCGCGGTCGGCCTGGGCGACGACCGTCTGGGCGTCGACCAGCTCCACGAAGGTGATGGCGCCCAGCTGGTAGCGCTCGCGGGCCAAGCGGAGCTGCTCCTGAGCGAGCTGCAGGTTGCTCTCCTCCAGCAGGGCGCTCTGGTAGGCCGTGCGCACGTTGGCGAGGCCGATGCGGAGGTTGGCGCGCAGCGCCAGCTCCTGCTCGCGGACCTGCTCGGTCGCGTCCTCCTGCTGGAGCCGCGCCTGCTCGAGGTTCCGTTGGCGGCTCAGCCCCTGGAAGATCGGGACGCTCAGGCCGACGCGGAGGCTGAACGGCTGCCGCTGGAAGTCGAAGGGGAACTGGTCGTTCCCGTTTACGATCGCCCGCTGCTGCGCGTCCGTGAACGCGTACTGCGTGCAGTCCTGGAGCGGGAGCGGATCGGCCAGACGGCTGTAGATTTCGTTGACGGCGTTGCACTGCGACACCTGTCCCGCGACCTGCGCCTTCGCCTGGGCGACCTGGTAGCTGACGCTGCTGGCCTCGCGTGTGAAGCCACTCCACCCCGTCGAGACGTTCAGGGAAGGGTAGTAGGCGCCCCTCGCCTGGCTGACGCCGACCCCGGCGGCCCGCTTGGAGCTGCGGCTCGCCACGAGGCCGGGGTTCAGCTGGAGGGCGCGGTCGAGGAGCTCCTCCTCGGTCCAGGTCGGCTCACTCAGGGAGAAGGCCGTCGACAGCTGCACGCTCCGGTCGATGGACACGCCGAGCTGCTGGAGCAGGCGTATCCGGGCCGTCGCCACGGCGTTCTCCGCCTGCAGCACCCCTACGCGGGAGCGGCCAACCTGGACCTGCGCCTGGCCGACGTCGATGGGGGTGGCCGCCCCCACCTCCAGCCGACCCTGGGCGAGACGGAGGTTGAACTGGCTGTTCTCGAGCTGCTGCCGCGCCAGGCGCAGCGCCTCCCCCTGCCGGAGAACTTCGAGATACGCTCCCGTCACCCGGGTGACCAGATCGGCTTCCGAAGTGCGGATCTGGGCGGAGGTGGCCTCCCGCCGCGCCTTCGCCAGCGCCGGGCCCCGCAGGGTGCTCCAGTCCAGGTTCAGTCCCAGCGAGACGCCGTAGGTCGACAAGTAGTACGAGGGCAGATTGCCGATGCCCAGGTCCTGCAGGGTGAGCGACCCGAAGGTCTGCTCGCCCGCCCCCTGCCACGTGACCGAGGTGTTCGCCGACGCCGTCGGGAGGAGCTGCCCGTACGCCTGCCGCACGTCCCAGTCGGCCAGCTCCCGGTCGTTGCGCGACTGGAGATAGGTGGGGTTGTTGCTTCGGGCGATGTCCAGCGCTCGCTCCAGCGACAGCGTGTCGGGCACGGCGTCCTGGGCCAGGAGTGGCGAGGCTGCCAAGAGCCCCAACAAGGCCCATACGCCTGCACGGATCCTCATCCTCACGACCTCCCTGGATTGCGGTACTCACGACCGGGGCGCACCCGCCCGTACGCCCTTCGGAGCGCGGGTGTTTCGGCGATTCGACACGCAATACGGGCGGAGGAGCGGTCCCCTTCAAAGGGGGAACGTCCGCACAAAAACTAACCGAGCGGTACCCGCCACCAAGATGGGCGAGGCGGACGGCGTATCAGCCGACCAGATCCTGGCGCTCGGCGACGTATCCGCGGGCCGGGATCTCGACCCGCAGAACGCGCCCCTGACGGTCGAACCATACGACACGCTCGGCTTCCCCGTCGCTGAAGGAGACGCGGCGGGCCTGGACACGGGCCGCGCCCACGCGCACCTCCTCGTCGGTCCACGCGGACGCCACGAGTTGGAGCTGGCGGCGCGTGCGGGGCTCGATGACCGGGACGCGCGACCCCTCCCGGACGTTGCGCAGGAAATAGTACTGATGGGCCACGTCCTCCTCGAGGATCCTGGTTTCCGGCCGTGCGAGGAACTCGCGTTCCTCCTCTCCCGCGTCGGTGCGGATGCGGGATACGTACCGGCGGCCGGCGAGGGCGAGGCTCAGCTCGGCCGTTTCCGCGCCGGACACCTTGAGCTGGTAGCTCGCGGCCGCGCCGTCGGGGAGCACGGTCTCGAGGAGCGGACGCAGCTCGAGGTGGCCCTGGTCCGTCGTGAGCTGCACCACCGCGTTGGCGATCACCGTGGCGTCGTTGCCCATGCCGGCGCGGCGGATGGCGAACTCTTCGCTTCCCGCCTCGCGGCCGCCGAGGCGCACGGCGAACGTGCCCTCGTCCACGAGAACGCTCTGTGCGGCCGTGGGGAGGGGAGCGGACGCGAGGGCCAGGGCGGCGAGCAGGACGTGCTGGCGGCGGGGCATGCGCGCTCCTCGGGGGAGGGGATACGGTCGGCCGCCGACGGCCGATGGATCGATATGACGAGTGCTACCCCTGCCCGACCCCCCCGGTTCGTGCAGGATCCTCCAGGGACTCGCGCAGCCGCTCCACCCAACGCTCGAAGATCGCCCGGCC
The DNA here is from genome assembly GCA_964591135.1 of uncultured Gemmatimonadaceae bacterium. GTDB lineage: Bacteria > Gemmatimonadota > Gemmatimonadetes > Longimicrobiales > Gaopeijiaceae > SZUA-318. The sequence continues at coordinate 94,436 of CAZPZU010000009.1, forward strand.
CTTCTCCGCGCTCGCGAGGCTCGGGCGCCCCACCAGGCCGCGTGCTTCCGGCGGGGGTGTGGGCATCCGTCGCTCCGTGTATCTTCGCAGCGCGCGCCGTTCCGGCACGAAATCCACCGCTTCACCTGGCCGCACCAGGTGGGGAGCCAGATGCATGACGAGCGACGTCTCCAGCTCACCCCCGTGCTCCCGCTCGGGGTCGCCCTCCAGGAGGTCGGAGACGTCGATCTGATGCAGGTCGAAGACGGTCGTGGCGGATCGGGCTGTCAGCGAGAGGAGGATCGCCTCGACGTGCGGCTCGTACCGATGAGCGGTGACGACGATGAATTCCGACACGCCGTGGTCCTCCCACCGTGCCAACAGCTCGTTCAACGCCCTGTGGAACGTCTTGCGCCGGAGGCCGGACGTCCCCGCCCAGGGACCTCCTTCCTGGGTCACGCCGTAAGAGAACGGCGGAGCGCGGGGGATCTCGAGTGTGCGCGAGAGCTCGGCGACCACTTCCTTCGCGAGCAGGGTGTTGGTTCCCAGCGGGAGGTGTGGGCCGTGCTGCTCCAGGGCGCCGACCGGCATCAGCAGGCGGGGCTCCCTCGCGAGGATCCTGCCCACCTCCGGCCAGCTGAGCTCGTCCAGGGCGTATGACCTCACACGCGCAACCCTCTCGTTCGTGGAGCCAGGCGGCCGCCGCGGCTGGCTGGCTGGGGCCCTGGCTCGGCGTGGCGGCGCTCGCGATCTGGGCCGCCTCGCCGGGCGGCGCGGCGCTCGGCGTCGCCTCCCTCGGCTTCCTCGCCGGCGTGCTTTGGAGGCGGGACCGCACCCTCGTCGGGGCACTGGGCTCCGTGGTGCTCCTGGGCGGGATCCTGGGGGGTTTCTTCGCGCACCGCCAGGTGGCGCGGGTCTCCGGGGAGTGGGACGCGTACTGGCGCGGCCGCGAAGCAGTGGTGGGCGAGCGCCTGAACCACGAGCTCGAGTCCCGATTGCAGGCCGCGGAGGTCGCGGCGGACGCGCTGGGCCAGGCGGCACTCGGGGACCCCGACGGAATGGTGGAGACCGTCCGCAGGCTGCGCCGCCGCTACGGCGTCACGGCGATGGCGCTCTTCGGCCCGTCGGGCGATCTGAGGGTGTGGGACGGCACCCACCGTGGCCGGGTGCCCGAGGAGGTCCAGCGGGGCCTGCGCCGGTACTCGTACGGCGACCTGCCGCTCTTCGGCTACCTGTACGTGACGGCCTCCGCGATGGACCAGGGGACCGCCATGGCCGCGATCCTGCTCCGCACCGACCTCCCGGGTCCCATGGGGGCCGACGCCGGCGATTTCGCGGCGGAGTTCCGGAAGGAGGTCGGCGAGTCCGTACGCATCGTGCGGGCCGGATCCGGAGGAAGCGAGGGGGGGTGGGACCTCACGCTGGGCGACCGCACGCTGTTCAGCGTGGTGCTCGAGCCGCCCGAGCCCGCGGTGCGCACGGCCGAGATCCTCGATCGGTGGAGGCTGATCGTGGGAACGCTGGCGCTCGGCTCCTGGGTGCTTCTGGCGGCGGGCGGGCTGCCGCGGCCGGCCGCGGGCGGCGTGGCGGCGTCCGGCTTGCTGTTTCTGGCGGCCGCTCTCCCGTTCCAGCTGATCGGCCCGTTGGCGCCCCTCTTCGACGGTGGGCGCTTCCGGCTGCCGGGACCCGTGCCGCTGTCGCTCGGGCGCCTCACCACGCTGACGCTCGCCGCAGTGGCCCTCGTGGCGGTGGTCCCGCGGCCGCGGCGCAGACTGCCGCCCTTCGTCGCGGGCCTCGCGGCGGCCGTGTCCGCGCCGCTCCTGCTCGCCTGGGTGGCCCGGGGAGCCCTCCCGGGGGCGCTGGCCGGGGGCCAGGCGTTCTGGGTGGTCTATCAGGCCACGGCGGGCATCCTGCTGACACTCCTCGTCGGGACATTGGTGGTGCTGGCGGCCGGGAAGACGGGACGCCGTTTCGTCGGGGTGGCCGCCGTGGCTCTCGGCGGCCTGCTGGGCCTCGGGGGCGCGGCGTTCGTATGGCTGAGCGGCTCGCTCCCGGCATGGTGGCCGGCCCTCTGGGGTCTGCCCGTGGCCCTGGGCGCGGCGTCCATCGGCTCCAGGCCCGGCTGGCGGCCTTCGCTGGCGTCCTGGATGCTGGCGGGCACGGTGGCGCTCACGGCCGCCGTTCCGGCGGCGTGGGCCCAACGGGTGGAGGCGAGGCTCGATCGCGCGAGCGCGTACCTCGACCGGCTGGCGGCCCCCGAGGACCCCGCTTTAGAGCGGGCGCTTCTCCGACTCGGCCATTCCGCCGGGTCGCTGTCCAGGTCCGGAGAACGAGGGATCGACCTTCTCTACGGGGCGTGGCGCCAGAGTGGCCTCGCCGAGCTCGGCGAGCCCGCGTGGCTCACGCTCTGGTCCTCGGCGGGCATCCCCGAGGAAGAGCTTCGCGTGGGGGTGGCCGAGCGACCGGTGGTGGCCAACGAAGTCCAGGAGGACCCGGGGCCCGCGCCGGGGCTCCGGATCCTGCGGTACGACCGCGACGACGCCCGCTACGTGCTGCGGGTGACGCTGGGCTCCGGCGAGATCCTCACGGCGGCGGCCCCGCCCTTCGCCGACCCCCTGGCGGGTGCGCCGCTGAGTCCGCTCCTGGCGGGAGGGGCGACGCGCGAGCCGCCCCCGCTGACGCTCATTCCGGTTCAGGACGGGGCGGCCGAGGGTCCGACCGCTCTGCAGTGGGTCCGGAGTCGCGACGGGTGGCAGGCGGAACGCCTCCTCCACTTCTCGAACGGGGTGGTCTACCACGCCCACTATGGGGTTCCGCTACCGGGCGCCTGGCTGGCGACGGCGAGGGCGACGCTGCTCCTCCTTGCGGACATGCTGCTCTTCCTCGCCTTCCGGGCCGCCGGACGGAGCTTCCTGCGGGACGCGCTTCCGAAGGACCGGCGGTGGACCGGTCTGATGATCTCCTTCCGGGCCAGGGTCACGCTGGGCCTCTTCGGGTTCTTCGTGCTCGCCAACGCGATCTTCGGGACGCTCGCCTACCGGAGCATCGCCGACGCGTCGCACCGTACCGCCCAGGTCCTGGCCGACCGCGTCGCCGAGGACGCCGCCGGTTGGTACTTCGAGATGGGCGGACGGATGCAGGCGCTGTCACGCCGGGTCGGCGTGGAGCTGCTGGAGTACCGGGGTGGGGAGCTGAGGGAGGGCTCGGTGGAGGAGCTCGTGGAGCTCGGACTGTACGAGGGGTGGGTCCCGATGGAGGTGTACCGCCTTCTCGGAGGGCGGCAGGACGTGCGCGAATCGACGGAGACGCGTCTGGGGGGCTGGCAGTACGTCACCTCCTACCGGCGGCTGCCCGATGACGACATCCTCGCGGCGCAGGTGCCGCTCCAGGCGGGCGCTACGGCGATTCGCTCGGCCGACGTGGCGGAGCTGCTCGCCTTCGTCGTCGTGCTCGGCGCCGCCCTGTCGCTCGGGCTCGCCCTCCTGGTCGGGCGGGCGCTCACACGCCCCATCCACGCGCTGCAGGTGGCCTCCGAGCGCGTGGGCGGCGGCAACCTGGGGCTGCGGCTCCCCTCGGATCGCGCGGACGAGTTCGGGGCGGTGTTCCGGGCCTTCAACCGGATGGTGGCGCGTCTGCGGCGCGCACGCCGCCAGCTGGTGCGCACCACGCGGCGGACGCAGGCCATCATGGAGGAGGCGGCCGTCGGAATGGTGGCGCTGGATCCGATGGGGCGGGTCACCCTCGTGAACCCACGTGCGGTCGACCTGCTCGAGGTCGACGTGCACGTAGGCCGGCCCCTGCCAGCGAGCGGGATGCTGGGCGAGGAGCTGGCCTCCTGGCTGCGGACGTTCATGGACGGCGACGACGAGGAGGCCGACGCGGAGCTCCACTCGGGGTCGAAGCGCGTGCGCGTGCGCGCGCGGCGCCTCGGGACCTCGGCGACGCAGGGCGGAACGGTGGTGGCCCTCGAGGACGTCACCGACGAGCTGCGCACGGAGCGCGTGCTGGCGTGGGGGGAGATGGCACGGCAGGTGGCGCACGAGGTGAAGAACCCGCTGACGCCGATCAAGCTCAGCGTACAGCACATACGGCGCGCATGGGAGGACCGGCGCCCCGACTTCGGCGACATCCTCGGCCGCAACGCGGACGCCATGCTGAAGGAGATCGACCGACTGGCGGCCATCGCGAAGACGTTCTCGCGCTTCGGGGCGCCGTCGGAATACGACGCGGTGCCGTTGGCCGCCGTCGATCTGGCCGCGGTGGTGGACGAGGTGCTGACGCTGTACGAGACGTCGGAGGGGGCGGTGCGCTTCCGGCGCGAGATCGAGCCGGGACTTCCGGCCGTCCAGGCGCGGGTGCCCGAGCTCAAGGAGGTTCTGGTCAACCTCCTCGAGAACGCGCGCGTGGCCTGCGCCGCGGGCGGGAGCGTGCAGGTCGACGTGGCACGGGACGGGGATCAGGGGCTCCTCCTGAAGGTGGTGGACGACGGCGCCGGGATCCCCGACCCTCTGGTGGGAAGGGTGTTTGAGCCCCACTTCAGCACGCGCTCCACCGGCACCGGGCTGGGGCTGCCGATCGTGCGCCGGCTGGTCCAATCGTGGGGAGGGGAAGTGCTTTTGGAGAGCTCGGTGGGCGTCGGCACCGCCGTGACCCTGAAGCTGCGCGCATGGACAGGCCAACCGGGCACGCGGGGGTAGCGACGCCCCGCGCTTTCGGGCATCTTTCATCACCCGCCGAGTCGGCCCGGTGACGGGCCCGGCTCTCCGCCGGGTGCCCCCGAAGGCCCCCCAGAGCGTCGAATCCCAACCAAGGCGGACATGAGGAACATCGCGGCCGAGCCTCCGACGAGACCGCCCTTCCCATCGTCCCTGCACGCCGACCGGCACCATCGGAAGGTGACGCCCGCCGAATTCTCCGATTGGATGGAGGAGCGGCTTCCACGGCTCGTCGGGCGCTGGCATCGGGAGATCCAGAACCGCTACGACCAGTCCTCGCGGGGGGTCAACGGATTGCTGGAGGAGTTCCTGACCCTCCTCGCCAGCTTCCTGCCGGCGCTGCTGGGGCCGCACCGCGATCACGTGGAGCCGGTGTGGATCCGAACCTCGGAGCTGTTCGGTGCCGTGGCCGCACGCCGGGGGCTCGCGGCGGGAGAGGTGATCGAGGAGCTGCAGATCCTGCGGGAGGCCGTGATCCGGCTGCTCTACCAGGATCCACCCCTGGGAGGTCGGCTCCGCCTCTCGCTGCGCGAGGTCCTGCGCCTCAATCGCGCCCTCGACACGGGGGTCACGCATGCGAGCGTGGGGCACACGGATGCGATGTTCTTCTCGCTGTTCGAGGGTTCGGGGATTCCGGACGCACCGCCCACGGATGAGCTCATGGCCGAGCTCCGCACCCAGCTGGACGGCGTCCGCGCCGAGCTCCGGGAGATCCTGGGCCGCGTCCCCGGTGAGCGCACGGGCCCGAGCATGGCGTCGGCCGAGGAGGGCTGAGCACGGACGCCTCCCCCCGCGTCGGGGACCTGCCGCCCGAGGAGTTTCGGAGACTCGCGCTCGAGGTGGTCGACTGGATCACCGATTACCTCGACGGCGTCGGCGAGCTTCCCGTCTTCCCCTCGGATCTCCGACCCGGCGACATCCGCCGTGCGCTGCCGGCCTCGGCGCCGGAGCGCGGCGAGCCCCTCGAGGGGGCGCTAGGGGACTTCCGGAACGTCATCGTGCCGGGCATCACGCACTGGAACCACCCGTCGTTCTTCGCGTTCTTCGCGATCACGGGCTCCGCGCCCGGGATCCTGGGGGAGATGCTCGCCGCTGCCCTGAACGTGAATGCGATGGTGTGGCGGAGCTCTCCCGCGGCGACCGAGCTCGAGGAGGTAACCCTGGACTGGCTCAGGCAGCTGGTGGGGCTCCCCGAGGGCTTCGACGGGACGATCAACGACACCGCCTCCACGTCGACGATGTACGCGCTGGCGGCGGCCCGTGAGCGTGCCTACCCGACTTCCCGCGCGGAGGGCCTGTGGGGCCAGCGCCCGGGACGGATCTACGCCTCGGAGCACACCCACTCCTCGGTGGAGAAGTCGGCGCTGGCGCTCGGATTCGGCAAGGTCGGGTACCGGGCGATCGCCACCGACGAGGCGTTCCGTTTGCGTCCGGACGCCCTCCGGACCGCTATCGAGGAGGACGTCGCCGCCGGCATCGTGCCCGTAGCCGTGGTCCCGACGCTCGGTACGACCTCCACCACGTCGCTGGATCCCGTGGCCGAGATCATGCCCATCGCACGCGAACACGGCGCCTGGGTGCACGTCGACGCCGCGTACGGAGGGCCCGCCGCGATCGTGCCGGAGCTGCGCGAGGGTTTCGCCGGGTGGGAGGAGGCGGACTCGATCGTCATCAACCCGCACAAGTGGCTCTTCACGCCGGTCGATTGCTCGGCGCTCTACTGCCGGCACCCGGAGCTCCTCGTGCGGGCCTTCTCCCTGGTGCCCGCGTACCTGCGCATGCCCGAACAGGGAGAGGCCCGCGACCTGATGGACTACGGGGTCGCCCTCGGGCGTCGCTTCAGGGCCCTCAAGCTCTGGTTCGTGATGCGCGCGTTCGGCCGCGAGGGCATCGTGGCCCGCATCCGGACGCACGTCGAGCTCGCTCGCCTGCTCGCAGGGTGGGTGGACCAGGCCGCGGGGTGGGAGCGGATGGCGCCGGTGCCGCTGGCCCTGGTGGTCTTCCGCTATGCCCCACCCGGGGCGGACGAAGAGGAGACGGACCGGCTCAACGAGGCGATCATCGACCGGGTGAACGCCTCGGGAGAGGTGTTCGTGGGACCGACGCGCCTGAACGGCCGCCTCGTCATCCGCCTGGCGATCGGCAACCTGAAGACCACGCGCGAGCACGTCGCTCGGGCGTGGGAGCGGCTGCGGGAGGCCGCCGCGTCGGCGTCGCCCTGAGTCCCCGGACTCAGCCCTGCAGCAGCCTATCGACGTGCTCGCGGCGGGGCCCCGAGATCCACATCACGCCGAGGGTTGCGACGCCTGCGGCCGCGGCCCAGATCCCGTCGGCCGCGATGAGGCTCAGCGTGATCACCAGGAACCCGGCGCCCTCCTCGATCGCCAGACCCATCAGCTTCGTGGTGAAATAGCGCGCCACGCGACGCTGCGGAGGCAGCGAGCGATCCACCTGCTCCTCGGCGCGTCGAGCCACCAGAAGGCCGGCGCCGAGCACCAGCGCGGCCGCGGAAGCCGCCCAGGTCAGCATGCCGGAGACGGCGGAGGCGTCGCCCTGGACGCGCACGTCCATCACCTCGACCAACACGTACGTCACGATCGTGTAGATGGCCACGCCCGCCATCAGGGCCAGCCAGATCACGCTCATGGTGCGGAGCTGTTGCGGATCGGCGTCGTGGCTCGGTTCGGTCATGGCTCGCCGCTCGATGAGGGGGCGTCCTCTCCACCGGAAGATCATCCGGGAGGCACGGGATCGGAAGGTGCCGGCCCCGGGTGCCCACTCCGCGACCCGGTGCGAAAGAACGAAAGGGCCGGGAGCCTGAGCTCCCGGCCCTTCGCTGCCGAGCGATCCCGCCGGGTCAGGCCAGCTCGCGGATCGCCTTCACCAGGTCGGACATCGACTGCTTCGCGTCGCCGAAGAACATCAGGTTGTTGTCGTTGTAGAAGAGGTCGTTGTCGATCCCGGCGAAGCCCGGCGACAGCGAACGCTTCATCACGATGGTGCGGCGCGCCTTGTCCACGTTGAGGATCGGCATCCCGGCGATGACGCTGTTCGGGTCGCGGGCGGCCGGGTTGCACACGTCGTTGGCGCCCACGATGAGCACCGCGTCCGTGTTCTCGAAGTCGTCGTTGATCTCGTCGAGGTCGAAGAGCCGGTCGTAGGGGACGTCGGCCTCCGCCAGCAGGACGTTCATGTGCCCCGGCATCCGCCCGGCCACCGGGTGCACGGCGTACTTCACGTCCACGCCGCGCGCCTCGAGCAGGTCCCCGGCCTTGCGCAGCTCGTGCTGTGCCTGGGCCACGGCCAGGCCGTACCCGGGCACGATGATCACGGAGTGGGCGTACCCGAGCTCCATGGCCACGGTCTCGGCGTCCGCACGCTTCACCGGGCGCTTGCCGATCTGCGACTTGTCCACGTGCGCCGTGCCACCGAACGCGCCGAACATGACGTTGGTCAGCGACCGATTCATCCCCTTGCACATGATCATCGTGAGGATCAGCCCGGACGCGCCCACCAGGGCACCGGCGATGATCAGCACCATGTTCATGATGACGAAGCCGGCCGCGCTCGCCGCCAACCCCGAGTAGGAGTTGAGCAGCGAGATCACCACCGGCATGTCCGCCCCGCCGATCGGGATCGTGAGCGTGACGCCCAGGACGAGCGACAGCGCCAGCATGATCCAGAACATGGTGAGCGGCTGCCCGGCCGTACCGACGCCCATGGCCAGGACGGCGAGCACGATCACGGCGATGAACATCAGCGCGTTCAGCGTCTTCTGGAACGGGTAGGTGATCGGGTTCCCGGTCATCCACTCCCGGAGCTTCAGGAAGGCGATCATCGACCCGGAGAACGTCACGCCGCCGATGAACGTGCCGAGCATGATGCTCACGCCGTAGGTACCGGTCCCGACGTTCGCGCCGGAGTTCAGGTATTCGGCGATCGCCACCAGCGCGGAGGCGCCGCCCCCGAAGCCGTTGAACAGGCCGACCATCTCCGGCATGGCCGTCATCTTGACCATGCGGGCCGACACGCCGCCGGCGATGCCGCCGATGGCCACGCCGACGAAGATCTCGGTCCACGAGAGGATCTCGTTGTCCACCACGGTCGCCAGGATGGCGAGCATCATGGCGACGGCGGCGATGGCGTTGCCGCGTCGGGCCGTGGCGGGGGACTGGAGCCGCTTCAGGCCGACGACGAAGAGGATAGCGGAGACGAGGTAGGTCAGCTCGACGAGGATTTCCTGGTTCATGTCGAGCCTCCTAGCGCTTCTTGAACATCGCGAGCATGCGATCGGTGACCATGAAGCCGCCGATCACGTTGATCGTGCCCATGGCGATCGCCGCCACGCCGAGCACGATCTGGAGCGTTCCCTCAGCACGTCCCGCAACGACCAAGGCACCCACGATGGAGATGCCCGAGATGGCGTTCGCCCCCGACATGAGGGGCGTATGGAGGGTGGGGGGGACCTTGGTGATCACC
>CAZPZU010000010.1:0-87236 GCA_964591135.1 uncultured Gemmatimonadaceae bacterium
TCCACGTTCCCGACCTCATGGTCGTGGAGCGCTACTCCCACGTCATGCACATCGTCAGTCAGGTGGAGGGTACGCTGCGACCCGGTCTGGGTGCCGTGGACGTCTTCAAGGCGTGCTTCCCGGCGGGGACGGTGAGCGGCGCGCCCAAGATCCGCGCGATGGAGATCATCGACGAGCTCGAGCCGGTACGACGGGGGCCGTACGCCGGCGCGGTGGGGTACTTCAGCTACGGTGGCGTGACCATGGACACGGCCATCACCATCCGCACCGTGCTGGTGACCGGGGAGAAGGCGTACGTCCAGGCCGGCGCCGGAATCGTGGCGGATTCGGATCCCGCCACGGAGTACGAGGAGACGCTGAACAAGGCTCGGGCGCTGCTGCGGGCCGCCGCCATGGTGGGGCGCCCCGCCCGTCGCTGATCGGGCTACGGAGCCGCGCCGACCCTCAGGCCAGTCGGTCGTACAGGATCGTCAGCGCCCGGATGCCCTTGTCGTAGGCGTCGAGCGCGAACCACTCGTTGGGCGCGTGCAGGTTGCACCCCGGGAGCGCGAAGCCCACCAGCAGTGCCGAGGCCTTCAGCTGTTCCTCGAAGTCGACCACGATCGGGATCGAGCCGCCCTCGCCCTGGAGCACCGCGGGTGCGCCGAACGCCTCCTGGAGCGCGGCGGACGCGGCCTCCATCAGCTTACCCTCGACCTTCGCCTGCCACGGTCGGCCGCCGTGCAGCTCCTTGAGCTCCACCGTCACGCCGGCGGGCTTCACCTTCTTCAGGTGCGCCTCGACCAACTCCTTCACCCGCCCGGGCGTCTGGTTCTTGACCAGCCGGAAGCTGACCTTCGCCATCGCCTTGTTGGGCAGCACGGTCTTGGCACCTTCGGCGGTGTAGCCGCACAGGATCCCGTTCACGTCGCACGTGGGGCGGATCCAGAGCCGCTCGAGCGGGGAGAACGCCTTCTCCCCACCCAGGGCCCGCACGCCGAGTTCCTGCCGGTAGGCCTTCTCGTCGAAGGGGAGCGAGCGGATCTGCTCGCGCGTCTCCTCGTCCCACTCGACCACGTCGTCGTAGAACCCCTTTACGGCGACGCGCCCCTTCGAGTCGTGCAGTGAGGCGATGATCTTGGCCAGGGCATTGCCCGGGTTCACCACGGTGCCACCGAACTGCCCCGAGTGCAGGTCGCTGCGCGCCCCTTTCACGTGGATCTCGAAGTACGCGAGCCCCCGGAGGGAGAACAGCACCGAGGGCATCCCCTCCGCGAACATGTTCGAGTCGGAGATGATGACGTGGTCGCACGCGAGGCGCTGGACGTTCTGCTCGACGAACGGCACGAGGTTCTCCGAGCCGACCTCCTCCTCGCCCTCGGCGAGCACGATCACGTTCATCGGCAGCGCGCCGTTCACCTTCAGGTGCGCCTCGAGCGCCTTCACGTGCATGTAGAGCTGGCCCTTGTCGTCGGCGGAGCCGCGCGCGTAGACCCTCCCGTCGCGCTCGGTGGGCTCGAAGGGCGGTGATTCCCACTCGTCCAGGGGTTCGGGCGGCTGTACGTCGTAGTGGCCGTAGATCAGGACGGTCGGAGCATCCGGGCCTGCGCCGCGCCACTCTCCGAGGACCACCGGGTGGCCCGGGGTCTCGTGGATGCTCGGCTCGAGCCCGGCATCGCGCAGGCGGTCCGACAGCCACTCGGCAGCCCGCCTCATGTCGCCGTCGTGCTCGGCTCTCGCGCTGATGGAAGGGATGCGGAGGAAATCGTACATCTCGGCGCGGAAGCGGCCGAGGTTCTCATCGACGAACTTCAGGACGTCGGACATGGTGGCTGCAACCTTTTCGGGGTCGAACGACCTCTAAGTATACGTGCGGAGGCGGATGGGTGGTGTGAGTGGACGCCCCGCATGCGTGCACGCGACGTCCGGCGCCTTTTCCGGACGGGGAGGCCGAGCGCCTCTCGATAGAACGGAGCCGCGGAGGGCGGGCAACTCGTCCGCGGTGACGTGCGTGAGGCGTCGGTCCGGCGAGGACCGGCGCCTCGTTGCACGCGACGCTGTCGGGCGCGACGCGTCAGACCAGGCCGCGAATGCCCCAGCGGTAGATGAACGTCATGAGGGCGGCGAACACGAACGCCGCGCCCATGCCCCCCGCGCTGATCGCCTGGTGTTCCCAGAAGTCGAAGATGCCGACGCCCAGCATGCCGCCGATGCAGGCAGCGAAGGACCCGAGCACGGCCAGCACCGGAGTGTGGCCGGGGGTTTCCTCGGGGCGCTTGACGAGCACCTTCATGGAAAGCCCGATCACGGCACCCATGACGATCCAGATCCCGACGCCGATCCAGTTCTGCATCTTGCGCTCTGCCCGATCCCGCGGGGCGTTGAGGGTCCTCGGAAAAAGTCCGGCGCAATCTACCCGAACGGCATGGTAGCGGCCAGGCCGAAGGCCGGCGGCCGTTGACGCGGGAGGCCGGCGTCGGGACCTTCAGCCAATGAGCGATGGCATCATCGACCTCGGCGAATACCTGCGCCGTCGGGACGGCGAGGACGAGCCCGCCTCGACCTTCGCACTCTGGGGCGCCGACGGCGAGCGTTCGCGATTCGCGCTCCCCCTGTGGCGCAGCATCTACCTCGCGTCGGGCGAGCGGGGAGGAATCGTCTGGCAGATCGATCCGGCCGCCGACCTGAGACCGTTCGTCGTCCTCGATCTCGCACACGACCCGGCCCGCACCGGGTTTCCGGTCGAGGCCGTGGCGGCCCTTCAGGCCGCGGAGGCGCCGGCCTCCAGCGAAGCCAGGGGATCGCTGGCGATCCACCTGGGCGAGCGCAACGGGAAGAAATGGTTCCTGGTGATCGTGGGGACCCCTGAGCGGATGAAGGGGCTGTCGGGGCGGGACCGCGAGGACGTCCTCTTCCTCGCCGGTGAGTGCGCCGGACTGCTCTTCCTGCGCGACTTCGCCACGGGTTCCGGCGAGGAGGAGCAGTAGCGGCTCCGAGACGGGTCGCGGCGTCCTATTCCTTCCCCATCCGCCGCTTCAGCTCGGCGAGTCTCTCGTCGATGTCGGGCTCCGGCGCACGTGGGGGCGGTTCGTAGTCCCCACCCCCCTCCAACTCCAGATCGTCCATCGCCTCGGCGGCGTGCGCTCGTGCGTCCTCCGCCCCGATCTTCTCGGCCATGCGGTCCAGCTCGGCGAAGAGATCGTCGGCGGCATGGAGTGTCTCACGAGCGCCGCTGCGGCCCGTGGTCGCGGCGAGGGAGTCGCGCTTGGTCTGCGCCTCCTTCACCTTCTCCACCATCTCCTCGACCTCGTTCCGTCGGAGCTCGAGCTCCTGGCGGAGCGCGGCCGCCTTCTGCTCGAGCACCCGGTGCCGCTCCTCGTGTCGCGCCGCGTACTGCGTTGCGATCTCCGCCGTCTCGGTATCGCCGATGTCGTGGGCCATCTTCCCGCGGCGGCGCGCGGTGGTCACCTCGCCCTTCTCCCGCTCCACCTCGGCGTCCGTGCGTGCGATCTGGTCCTCGAGCTCGCGTATCTGGACCTTCGCGTCCGCGACCTCGTCGCGCATGCCCTTGAGGAGCCGGTCCACGGTTTCGGGCACCTGGTCGCGAGCGAGCTCCTTGTTGAAGTTCTCGACGGCCTCCCGGAAGGCGCTGCGGAGATTCTCGAACATGGTTTCGCCTGCATCTGGGTTGGGTCGGCGCCACCGCGCCCCTCGCCTGCGACTCGGGCGCTACGCTTACTACCCGGTAGCTACTCGACCGTCTCTGTTGCTTCGCTAGCGGCGCTCGCGCCTGCAAGGGCGCGGCGCCGATCCTCCCTGCATGCGAGAGGCGCGGCGGCGCCTCCTCCGCCATGCGTGACCAAGCCTCGCGGGCTCCGCACCTGCCACTTCAAGAAGGCCTCGCTCACGGGGCCTTCGGGATCCTGCCTCGCGCTGCGCGCGTCGGCCATCCGCCGGACATAATAATGCCGGGTGTGGGATTCGCCCCACACCCGGCATGTACGACCGACGGGTCGGTCGTCGTCAGCGGGCCGGGGTAGCCCGGCCGCCTCCGCTAGTTCAAGAAGGGCTCGATGCGCTGGGCGAAGGAGTTCCTCGCGCGGTGCAGACGGCTCTTCACGGTGCCGAGGTTCACGCCGGTGATCTCCGCGATCTCCTCGTAGCTCTTGCCCTCGAGCTCGCGAAGCCGGAAGACCAGTCGGTGATGCTCGGGGAGCTCCTTCACCAGGTCTTCCACCAGACGGCGCAGATAGCGTTTCCGATAGAGGTCGTCCGGGCGCATCGAGTAGTCCTCGAACTGCAGCGGCCGGTGGTCGTCCTCCCAATTGCCCGTCAGTCGCTGGAAGAGCACCAGCGGGCTGCGGGACCGATTCCTCAGCTCGTTCTTCGAGAGGTTGCTCGCAATCGTGTAGATCCACGTCGAGAACTTCTTCGACGTGTCGAACCGGTGCAGGTGGCGGGTGACCCGGATGAACGCTTCCTGCACCAGATCTTGCGCCCGGTCCGGATCTCCGGTCTTCCGCGTGATGAAGTGGATGAGCCGGTCCCGATACCGGTCGTACAGTTCCTGGAAGGCTCCCGCACGGCCCTCGAGATGGGCCGTGACCAGCTCCTCGTCGGAAAGGTCGTCCAGCGGCCGGGTTGCCAGCAGCTTCTCGAGCTTATCAGGGTTTGCGTTGACCATGTCGAATCCGTTCAGGAGCGGTCGGCGGGGCAGAAAAGGGCGGCCTTCGCAGGGCTCAACCCCCGAAACCGCCCGCTCTGAAACTAGGAATCATTCTTGTTTCCAGATTGAAATATGTACTGCACGTCAAGGGGTTCGAGCCGAAGCAACGCCCCGCAGCCTCATGCGGCTTAGGCGCTCTCAACCTACGTTGCCTCCCCGCGAGGCGCCACGGACCACTCACAGCGGGCGCCGATCGAGCCCGACCAGCACCCGACCCTCCGAAAATCCTTCGTAGAGGGCGGTTTCGGCGTGCGGGGCCCGCTCTCGTGACGCCAACGCCTCGTCGGCGGCGCGCTGCATCTCTTCGGTGACCTCCTCTTCCATCACTTCGAGCGTCTCCCCCTTCACGCCATGCTCCAAGAGATACGTCTCGTAGAGACCGACAGGGTCTCGCCGACCCCAGGCCTCGAACAGCTGGGCCGGAAACGTCTCCCTGGCCTCCCGCTCGTCGTGCGTCGCGTGGCCGCCCATGCGGAACGTTTCCGCGACCACCGCCGCGGGGCCCCGTCCGGAGCGGCAACGAGCAACCGCCAGCCGGGTCGCCGCGAACACGTCGAGCACGTTATTGCCATCACACGTCCATGCCGGGATGCCGTACATCTCCGGCCACCTTCGCAGATCCCCCGCGCCGTGCTGATCGACGCGCGTGCCCAGCGCCACCTGGTTGTTCTGGATCACGAAGACCGCCGGTACGTTCTGGACTGCGGCAAGGTTCATGCCCTCGTGGCAAGCGGCGGTGCGGGTTGCGCCGTCCCCCACCCAGGTGAGGGCTACGCGACGCTCTCCCCTCGTGCGGAAAGCCAGCGCGGCGCCGGCGACCACTGTCACGCTCGTGCCCATGTGGCTGATGGGTTGGATCACGCCAAGGTCCATGGCCCCGATGTGGAGGTCCCGTCCGCGGGTCGGAGAGTCGGCTGTCGCGAGGTAACCGCGGAAGAGATCCGCGAGCGGCATCCCCATCATGTGCAACGCTCCCGCGTTGCGGATCATGGGGATCACGAGGTCCAGCCCCCGGTCCAGGGCGGCGACGGCGCCCACCGTGACGGCCTCTTCCCCGGTGCCGAGCCAGGCCTTCGAGATGACGCCCGTGCGGACCCATCGCTTGAGCGCGATGTCGTGGAGGCGCGTGCGGAGGAGGTCGCGGTACAGGCCGAGCAAAGCGTCGTCGCCCAGGGCGGCTACCTCCCGCGTCCTCTCGGAATCCGACGACAGGCGGTGCCGGTACTCGGCCACGAGTCCGGGGTCCGCGCGCCAGGAGACGTACTCGGGAGGGTCGAACGCGGGATAGCGCTTCATGGGCCCGTAACCTACCGAAGGCCGCTCCGCTGCGGAATCACCCCGGCTTCCCCACAAGAAGAAACGGGGGAGGCGAAGGGTCTCGATGGCTTGAAGAACCAGCCCCCCCAGGGTGGGCCACGAGACGTTCCCTTCACACTCCGCCCGTTCCGGCGTCCGGCGCCTCGCGGCGCCCACGCTCCCCGTATATACGTGGCCCATCGAAGCATGTCACTCTCAAATTGGCACGTTTCGCAAATCTCTCGTCGAGGTCGTGGGAGCGGTCCAACGGGGTGTCGCGCCGATACCGCATGCGTTGCCCGGGCGCCGTGGTGCCCCGAGATTACGGCTTCAACCACGTCCCGGACGCTCGCTCCTCCACCTTGGCAACCCCGTCTCCCTCCCGCTCCGACGACACCTCGCGCCGCCGCGTGCAGGCGGTCGTAGCTTTGCGGCTCCTCGAGACCCTGCGGGCGGTCGACCTCCCCCCCGAGTTCCTCGAGGACGAGGATCCCACCGTCACCATGCCGCGGCGCCTCGGCCTCAGCGACGTGGTGGACCGGCAGATCCGGGCGTACCGGGAGGACGTGCGCAAACGGCTGCGTCTGACCGATTCAGAGGTGAGTGATCTGTTCCGGCTGGTCATCCGCCGCCCGGACGCGGAGGAGATCTTCGTGCGAGCGGGCCGGACGCTGGCCGGGAACGAGGGGGGCGGATCGTGGCGGCGCCGAATGCCCCGGCGCCTCGGCCTCGCCCTCGCCCGCAATCGCGTGCGCAGACGGCTCAACGCGCTTTTCGGACGACGGGTCGGGGGTTTCGGGCGCGGTGCCTTCTCGGTGGAAGGCCGCTCGCTGTTGTTCATCGAGGCGGACCCCGGCGGAGACGCTTGCTTCCTCGTGTCGGGCCTCTGCCAGGCGATCCTGGAGCGCACCACGGGGCGCGGGGCGCGCGTGGAGCACGTCCTGTGTCAGTCTCGCGGGGACGCGCTCTGCCGGTGGGAAGGCACGCTCCTCGACGATCCCGCCTCGATTGGGGACGCCCCCTCGGCGGAGGCCTTCGCGGGCTGAAACCCCCCTCCGAGGGTGGGGTAGCGGGCCGTCTGCACCGTTCACCCCGACCCGCGAGGCAAGCATGATCGAGAAGGGCGCCCGCGCACCCGACTTCACCCTTCCGTCCGACCAGGATGGAGATGTCACGCTGTCCGACCTGCGTGGCCGGCGGGTGGTCCTGTACTTCTATCCCAAGGACGACACTTCCGGATGCACGGCTCAGGCGTGCGAGCTGCGCGACGAGCTTCCCCGCTTCGAGGATGGCGACGCCGTCGTCCTCGGCGTGTCCCCCGACTCGGTGGCCTCGCACGCACGCTTCCGGAAGAAGCACGGCCTCAACTTCCCTCTCCTGGCCGACGAGGATCACCGCGTGGCGGGCGCCTACGGAGTCTGGAAAGAGAAGAGCATGTACGGCCGGAAGTACATGGGCATTGAACGCAGCACGTTCCTCATCGACCAGAACGGGATCGTCGTCGAGGCCTGGCGGAAGGTGAAGCCCAAGGGACACGCGGGGATGGTGGCGGAAGCACTCGGCATCTGAGCCGCGTTGTGGGTCGTTTCCCGATCGGCTAGCTGAACAGGGCCCTGTGGACCTTGTAGGTGCACAGGTCCTGGACCACCAGCCGTCCGGCCCCGCGGGCCGCGGCGGCCTCGGCGTCCGCCCGGATCCCCTCCTGCAGCCAGATGGCCGGACGATCCTCGCGCGCGGCGGCCTCGGCCACGAAGACCCCGGCCTGCGCGGAGGGCCGGAAGACGACGACGAGGTCGAGCGGTTCGGTGACCTTGGCGAGGGTGGCCCGGGCGGGCCGGCCCAGGATGCGCTCCGCATGGGGATTGACCGGAATCACTTCGTACCCCTTGGCGGCCAGGTAGGAGGGGACACGGCGTGCCGCCTTCGCGGGATCGCGCGAAAGCCCGACCACCGCGAGCCTGTGCAGGCGGTGGAACAGGTCGTCGAGCTGTTCCGCGGATGGATTGTGGGGATCCGAGCTTTCGGCGAGGATCCGGCGGAGGGTGTCCAGACGATCCATTGCCGGCGAGGATAGACCCGGCGGGCCCGGGCGTGCAACGGTTCGGTTGCACCGGGGAAGTGCCCGTGCGAAGATCCGTCTCGTCGCCGGGATCGGTCCGACCCGATGGCCTCGAATGAAAAGGCGGAAGAGGCGAAGCATGAGCACAGCGATCTGGGTCGTCGTGAGCCTGATGCTCGCGGTCGTGGGATACGCCGCAGGGCGGGCCGCCGGCCGCGGAGCGGGTCGCGATGACGCGCGAGCGGAGGGGCTCTCGGAAGGCAAGGAAGCCGGCCTTCGAGAGGCCGGGGTCGAGCACGAGCGACGGCTGGGTACCCTGGCCGAAGCGGTGGCGCGAGGCCGGCTACCCGAGGGTGCGTCTCCGGGTAGCCCGGAGGCCGAGCTGCGCCGAGCCCTGGAAGCCGGGTGGGCGCCCCGCGAGGAGGAGCGTCAGCGCGCGCTGCGGGAAGCCGTCTCCCGGGTGAGTGGGTTTCTGGACAAGGCCGTACGCGCGCCGTTGGCCGGGGCCGGCGACGCCTCGGACGCGGGCGAGATCCGGGAACGGGTCGAGCGTGCGCTCGGATCGCTCGAGGATCTCGAGTTCTTCCTCGTCGAGCCGGGCCGCGACGTCGAGAGCCAGGATCTGCCGAAGTTGGTACAGCAGGTGACCCGCGAGTTCGCGAGCGACCAGGGGGTGGGCGTGCGTCTTAGGATGGACGGGCGCCCGGTACGAGCGAATGTGAACGGCAGGGCGTTCATGGACGCCATCTACCTGATCCTCCACAACGCCACCCGCTTCGGCGGCACGGCTACGGTGGACGTCACCGTAGCGGAGGACGGGGGCAGAGCCGTCGTGAAGGTCCGTGACCGGGGGCCCGGCTTCACCGAAGAGGCCTTCCAGCGGGCCTTCGACCCCTTCTATTCCACGGCGGAAGACGGGCTGGGGCTCGGTCTTCCACACGCCCGCCGGACGATCGAGGGGATGGGCGGGCGCATCGAGCTGCGCAACGTCCCGGACGGCGGGGCCGAGGTGGAGCTGTCGTTCCCCTCCCCCTGAGGAACGCCAGCGGCGGCGCTCACAGGTAGCCGTACACCTGGTACAGGAGGAGGTAGACGACCAGCCCGGTCACCGAGACGTATGCCCAGATGGGGAACGTCCATCGGGCCAGGCGCGCGTGGTCCCGGAAGCGTCGGTGTCGGACGAGCCAGAGCAGGCGTAGGACGAGTGGCACGACGGCCACGGCGAGCGTCATGTGCGAGAACAGGATCGTCAGGTAGACCGCCTTGGCCGCTCCCTCCCCCGCGAAGCGGTGCGTCCCCGTGAAGGCCACCCTCGTGAGGTAGAAGACCAGGAAGACCGCGGACGCCGTCAGTGCCGTCAGCATCGCCGCGCGGTGGAGGCGGATCCTCCGTCGGCGGATGAAGACCCATCCGGCCGCGAGGGCGAGCGCGCTCGTCGCGTTCAGGCTTGCGTTCACCAGCGCGAGGGCGTCCCCCATCTGTGTCCGGTCCATCGCCTACGCCGCCCGCCTCAGCGGGAGGCCGCGCCGGCCCGAGACGGCTGTGCCGCCGCCGCGGCGCGGGCCGCCCACCCCAGCGTCGTTACGTGCACCAACACCGCCAGAGTGCTCGCAGCGACCAACGTGTGCAGGGATACGGGGACGACCGCCAGGCCGGTGAGCACCGAGATGAAGCCGAGGGCGATCTGGATCAGGATGAGGACCGCCGCCCAGCTCGCCCAGGCACGCACCACGCGGGGCACCCCGGCCCGCATGGTCCACGCCGCGAGCCAGATGACGAAGGCGGCCGCGATCAGGGCCAGCAGCCGGTGGGCGAAGTGGATGGCCACGAGGGGGTTGTCCAGCGGCGGCACGACACGTCCGAGGCAGAGCGGCGCGTCCGGGCAGGCCATCCCCGCCTGCGTGTGCCGGACGAGTGCGCCGAGCACCGACTGGGCGAAGACGAGCACCGCGGCGGCGAGTCCCAGCCGACGCACGCCCGCCGCGACCTCCGGATCCAGGTTGTCGGCGCCCCGCGACCACCCCGTCCAGGAGGCCAGGACCGTGGCGAGGCAAAGGAACAGGAACGCCAGCGCGAGGTGCGTCGTCGATACGGCGGTCGGGAGCTTGAATAGCACGGTTATCCCGCCGAAGGCGGACTGGACCAGGAGCAGGCCCATGCCGGCGAGACACGCCTTGAAGATCCAGGGACGCTCCGTGCGCAGCTCCTTCCAGACGATCCAGGTGGTCAGCCCCCACATCAGGATCAGGCCGCCCGCCACCAGCCGGTGAAGGTGCTCCCAGAAGACCCCGCCCGTCATCTCCGGCACCATGGTTCCGAAGCAGGTGGGCCAGTCGGGGCAAGCCAGGCTCGAGTGGGTGGCGTGGACGACGCTGCCGAGAAACAGGAGCAGCAGCGTCCACACGACCGTCACCGTGAACGCTCGGGGGTGCAGCGTGGTCATGGGCGTCGGCGCCTGCTGAGTTTCGAAGATCCCAGGTGGCCTTGGGCAGATGCCAGGCCGAACCATATTGTACCCAAAACCCCTTCCGGCCGCCCCTCCGGCCGGAGAGCCCGGACGTGCAAGGAGCGGAGATGTCTGAAGAACGGAGCCCCCACATCCTCCCGAAAGCCATCAACCCCCTCCATCAGATGAGGGTCATCGGCCGCTTCGTTCGCCGCACCGTGAAGAAGCCCGGGGCGTCGCCCGGGACTCTGGTCCACACCGGCGTCCGGAAGGTGGAGCGGACCCGCATCCGCTACCTCGACTACGACGTCGGGCAGATCAACGAGGCCGAGGTCGAGGACGTCCGGACGTGCTTCCCGTTCAAGGACTCCCCCACAGTGAGCTGGATCAACGTGGACGGGCTCCACGACGTCGACCTCATCGAGCAGGTGGGAGAGAGATTCGGCTGGCATCCCCTGGTGCTCGAGGACATCGTCTCCGTCGGCCAGCGCCCGAAGATGGAGGCCTATGAGGGGTACGTCTATCTCGTCCTTCCCATGCTCAGTTGGGACGCCGAGCACGCTCAGGTGGCGGAGGAGCAGCTCAGCCTGATCCTTGGTGAGCGCTACGTCTTCACCTTCCAGGAACGCTACGGCGACATGTTCGAGGGTGTGCGCGACCGGCTGCGCAACGCGCGGGGCCGCATCCGGAGCCGGGGGGCGGACTACCTGGCCTACGCGCTCATGGACGCCGTGGTCGATCACTTCTTCGCGGTGCTCGAGGGCGTGGGCGACGTGACCGAGCAGCTCGAGGCGGAGGTGCTCCTGGAGCCGAGCCAGCGTACGATGCAGCGTCTGCACACGCTCAAGCGGGAGCTCATCTCGGTGCGCCGCGCCGTCTGGCCGCTGCGCGAGATGCTGGCCCAGCTCCTGCGGTCCGAGGAGGAGTACTTCTCGAAGGAGACCCTGGTCTTCACGCGCGACGTGTACGACCACACCGTGCAGGTCGTAGAGACCGTGGAGGCGCTACGGGACGTGGTCTCGGGCGCCGTCGACCTCTACCTGTCGACCGTGAGCTACCGCACGAACGAAGTGATGAAGGTGCTGACCATCATGGCCAGCATCTTCATTCCTCTCACGTTCCTGGCGGGCGTCTACGGGATGAACTTCGAGTACATGCCCGAGCTGCATGTGCGCTGGGCCTACCCGACGCTGCTCATCGTCATGGCCGTTCTCGCCGGGGGCATGCTCGTGTACTTCAAGCGGAAGGGATGGCTGTGACGCCGACGCTCAGCGAGGGAAGACGAAGGCGCACTGGGACGGTGGCGTCTGGGCGGAGTGACCGCCTGAGGCATCGCGCGTGGTGATGCGCACGACGCCGTTGACTCCCATCATCCCGTAGCGCCACCCGCCGGCGCCCCCACGCATCACCTCGATCCGGTCGATGTCCTGGGGACTGATGGTGGCGAGGGCGTCGATGGACTGCTGTGAAATCTGGATCCCGTCCACGATGACGAGGGGCGACGGGTCGGCGCCCACCGTCGGCGCACCCCGGTTGCGCAGGGCCGGACGGCCGCCCACCTGGCTCGTCTCTCCCGCAACCATGTCCGGGGCGATGATGCGCAGTGCGTCCTGGATCGTCTGGACGTGACGCTTCCGGATGTCCTCGGCGGTGAAGACCTTCACCTGCTCTCCGAGGGACCGCGTACCGAGCGTCCAGGCGCTGAGGAGCCCTTCGGCGTCGGGCGGAAGCGAAACGGAGACACGCACCCGCGTGTCCCGACCCGCCTCCACGTAGACCTCACCGAGCCCCACGTGGCAGCCGGGCGCCACCGCAGCGATGCGGTAGGGGCCCGCCCTCACCTCGTCGAGCACGAACAGGCCCTCGTCGTCCGCGGTCGTTCTCTGGCCCGCATCCAGCGCGACCATGGCGCCGGGGATCGGGATTCCACGGTTCTCGGTGACCACGACGCCCACCAGTCGCCCCTCGTCCTGCGCCCGGAGGTTCACGGGCGACAAGGCCCCGAGTGCTCCGAACGCCGCCAGAACACGCCAGCCACGTCCTGTCATGAGTCCCTCCACGGTCGCGCACGCCTGCACATCATCTATACCGCCGGAGGGCAATTTCGTGACAGCCCGCTCGTGTCGAGTGTCGGGTTGGGGAGGCGCCGCACGCTCTCGACGCGTACCTTGGCCCTCCCCGGAGATCGGAGGTCCGAAGCTGACCCTGCACCTTCCCTTCCACCTTCTCTCCCTGCTCGGACGATTAGCATGACCAGGACCGGAACTGCGGCCGTCGTGTTGGCGGCATTCGCGGCGTGGGGTTGCTCGGACATCAAGGTCTCGGGCCCTCAACCACTTTCCTTCACGCTCAGCGCGGATCCCATGTCCGCCCCGACCGGCGTGGAAATCGAATTCCACTTCGAGGCAACCGGAACCTACCTCAACGGGGTGATCCTCGAGTACGGCGACGGTAAGAGCGACTCCATCCCGATGAACGGAGCCCAGTCCGCTTCGGGGCGCCGCAAGCACGCATACGACGTGGCGGGAGACTACACGGTGATCGGGACCCTGGAGGACGCGGCAGAAGGCCCGCTGACCCGCCAGGTACAGGTCTCGATCACCGCCCCCGTGGCGTACGCGCGCTGAGAAGTGTCCCCGATGCCGGCGCTGATGACCGCGTGTAGGCCACGCGGCATGCCCTCCGGTTGACCGTGGTTCGACCGCGCCTCACGCCCGGAGGAAGTCCGTGATCTCCTCCGCGCGTGCCTGCGCGTCGGACTCGCCGATCTCCATGAGCGCCTTCAGGTAGTCGGGCTGGAAGAGGATCAGGCTGAGGAAGTCGGGGCTGCGGGTCTGGCGCGTGCCCAGACCGCGGGTCAGGAAGCGGAAGGCCCGCGGCAGCCGCGCCTCGTAGTGGTTGGCCAGGATGCCGAGGTCGACGGACGGCCTGATCACCAGCAGCCGGACGGGCCGGAGCCCATTGCGCCGTTCCTCGGGCAGCGCGTCGATGAGCCGGTTGAAGCGGTCCAGGCGGAGCGCGTCGGCGTCGAGGAGGTCCAGGAAGATCGCGTTCATCAGCACGCCCATCACCTGCGCGGGCGGGGGATACCCGTACACGGCGGGCTGGTCCGCTTCCGCCGAGGAGCGGGCGTAGCGCGTCGAGATCGCCAGGATCCGTCCGGCCCCGAGGTGCAACGCGGGCGAGAGGGGCGCGGTCAGACGGATCCCGCCGTCTCCGAACCACCCGTGGTCCAGCTGCACCGCCGGGAAGAAGAGCGGAAGCGCGGCCGAGGCCATCACGTGCTCGACGGTGAGCGTCGTTGTGCGCGCCCTGCGCTGCGGGCGCTCCCATTCCCGGATGTCCTCGCCCTGCACCCAGGTCACGGACTGGCCGGTGGAGTAGTTGGACGTGCTGATGGCCACGGCCTTCAGGCGGCCGCTCTCCAGGTTGTAGCGGATGCCCGTCAGCTCCCCTTCGATCGCGTGGAGCACTTCGGCCAGGTATGCGCGCAGGGGCTGCGTGTCCACGAGGCCCCGCACCTGTGGTTGTCCGCCCATGCCACCGGATGCGAGCTGCCGGACCCACCGCAGGAGGTTCCACGCGAGTGAGCGCCCGTCGACCCGGAAGACGTCCTCGACCGTGAGGTGGCTCCAGAGCTCGGTGAGCTCGGTCAGCGCCTGGAGGAAGGTACCGTGGTGCGAGGCGAGGAGCGCCGCGTTGATCGCCCCGGCCGACACGCCGGTGATGTAGGGGACGTGGAGGCCGGGGAACTGGCGTGCGAGAAAGCGGAGGACGCCGACCTGGTAGGCGGCGCGCGCGCCGCCGCCGCCCATGACCAGTCCCATGTCGCCGGGGCTGGGCGCGCTGATCGGCGTTGCGAGCTCCTCCAGGGGAGCGAGGTCTCGGGGAGATGGCATGCGGGATCGGGGCCGGTGCCGGGCAGGCAGGTCGCCCGAACCTCGGGGCCGGGCGGGCGCCCGTCAACGTCGTCGGGGGTAGGCCGTCCCGGCCAGGTGCTGGCGTGCTCACCCCCGATACGTTCTCTTGCCGGCTTCTCACCGGCTGCCCACCCGAAGATCGCGATGTTCCAAGCTCTGCCCGCCCCGCCCCGGCGCCGCCGCGCCGCGACCATCCTCGCCGCCCTGGCCACCATCCTCGCGCCGATCCCCGCCGCCGCGCAGCGGTCCGACGAAGGCGGCGCCCCCTCCCCGGAGCGGGGATCGCTGACCGACCCGGAGGCGTACCCCCGCCCCGCCGGTGAGGCGACGCGCACGCCGGAGGCCCCGCACATCGACGGCCGTCTGGACGACGCGGTATGGTCGCGGGCCGAGGTGTTGACGGACTTCATCCAATCACAACCGGAAGCCGGCCGCCTGGCCACGGAGCGCACCGAGGTGCGGATCCTCTACGACGACCAGGCGCTGTACGTCGGGGCGATGCTGTACGACTCCCACGCCGGCGAGTACGTGGTACAGAGCCTCGAGCGGGACTTCCCATCCCTCTCCACGCGGGACGCGGACATCTTCGGCATCACGCTGGACACGTTCCTGGACCGCAGAAACTCGATCATGTTCCTCGTCAATCCATACGGAGCGTACCGCGACGGCCAGACATTCGACGACAGCCGGAGCGAAGACTTCGGGTTCGACGTCCCCGTCGAGGTGAAGACGGCCCTCCTGGACGACGGCTGGAGCCTCGAGCTGCGTGTGCCGTGGTCCGCCATGCGCTACGACGCCGGGCGTCAGGAACAGGTGTTCGGCATGAACCTCCTGCGCCGCGTCCGGCGCATCAACGAGGACTCCTACTGGGCGCCGCTCCAGCGGCGTGACCCGGCGCACCGCATGTCGAAGGCGGGGACGCTCCACGGCATCCGGGGCATCCCCGCGGTCCGGAACCTGACGGCGAAGCCCTACGTGGTCGCCGCCGACCAGAGCGGGAGCAGCCTGGCGGCGGAGCGGGCTGGTGGCAGCGCCGACGCCGGCTTCGACGTGAAGTACGGCGTGACGCCGGGACTCACGCTGGACCTCACCTACAACACCGACTTCTCCCAGGTCGAGGTCGACCAGGAGCGCGTGAACCTGACGCGCTTCCCGCTGTTCTTTCCCGAGCAGCGCGACTTCTTCGTCGAGAACTCCGGAAAGTTCAACTTCGGCGACCTGAACGAGCGCGAGTACCGCCTGGGTGCGTCCCTGCGCGACTTCACGCTGTTCCACTCGCGCGCCATCGGCCTGGAGGGAGGCAGGCCGGTGCCGATCCTGGGGGGTGGGCGGCTGAGCGGGAGCGTCGGAGCGTGGGACGTGGGGATGCTGGACATGCGCACCCAGTCGTCCGAGGGCCTGCCGGCCGAGAACTTCGCCGTGCTGCGCCTGCGCCGGAAGGTGGCGGAGGGCTCGGACGTGGGCGCCATGTTCATCGATCGCGCCTCGGCGGGCGGGAGCGACGCGCTTGGCAACCGGAGCTACGGCGTGGACGCCAACGTCCACGTCCTGGGCGGGCTGATCCTGAGCTCCTACCTGGCGCGCACGGAGACACCCGGGGCGACCGGCGACCAGAGCGCGGCACGCCTGGGGGCGGCCTGGCGGGACCGTTTCTGGGACGTCTCCGCGCTGTGGCGGCGCATCGGCGACGACTTCAACCCGGCCGTCGGGTTCGTCCGGCGCACCAACATCCGGCATCGCTACGCCACCGTCGGTGTACACCCGCGCCCGGGCATCCCCTTCATCCAGGAGCTGAATCCGTACGTCGAGATCCACCACTACACGAACCTCGGGGACACGCTCGTGAGCCGAGCGATCCAGGGAGGCCTGGCCGTCGACTTCACGTCGGGCGCCACCCTGACCGGTACGGTGACGCGCAACTTCGAGCTGGTCGAGGAGCCCTTCGACGTGAGCGGCGGCACGATCCCCACGGGCGGATACGACTTCGACGAGGCGGCGGTGAGCTTCCAGTCCTCGGCCGGCCGCCCGTTCTCGGCCAACGTCTCGGTGAGCGGCGGGGGATACTACGACGGGGATCGACGCTCCGTGGGCGGCGGCTTCCGCTGGCTGGCCAGCCATCAGTTCGCGGTGACCG
This sequence comes from uncultured Gemmatimonadaceae bacterium, assembly GCA_964591135.1. Classification (GTDB taxonomy): domain Bacteria; phylum Gemmatimonadota; class Gemmatimonadetes; order Longimicrobiales; family Gaopeijiaceae; genus SZUA-318. Next base: position 16,561 of record CAZPZU010000010.1, read on the forward strand.
GATCGGCCGACTACAACCGCCTGGAGCTGCCCGAGGGCAGGTTCACGTCCGCCGTCTACGCGGGTCGGCTCAAGTACGCCTTCTCCACCCGGGCCTTCCTGACCCTCAACGTCCAGTACAACGAGGACGTCGACCAGCTGATCAGCTACGCGCGCTTCAACGTGATCTACGGTCCCCTCTCCGACCTCTTCGTGGTGCTCACCGAGCGTCGGCAGCTCGGCACGAACGCCGGCGTCGTGGAGCGCGCGCTGACCGCGAAGGTCACGAAGCTGCTGTCCTTCTGATCCTCCGACCCTACGGCACGATCACGACGATCCCGAAGGCCATGATGCCGAGGGAGACAGCCGTCGCCACCGCGTAGGGGACCAGCGTGCGCTGCTCCTGCGGCCGCTTGCGCATGACCGCGGGCACCACGTGGGCGACGGCGGTGGCCAGCAGCATCATCACGACGTGCATCCCGAGGTCGGTCGAGAAGCCGCCGTGGTGGGTCATGATGACGACCAGGCCCAGGAAGAGGGTCAGATCCATCAGGCTGCGGTATCCGATGGCCAGACGCTTCATGACCTTGTCATGGGGGCGTTTCTTCGCGGTTCCCCAGAGCGCGTACACGATCACCGCGATTCCGACCAGCGCGGCCAGCGCGGCGGCGTTCCTGTGCAGGAAGAGGCTCATCGTCCGATCCCCCTCACGATCCGGAGGAGGAGGCAGCGAACAGCGCAGCCACGTCCCGCGCCGGCTGGATCGGGCGGGCGCTCTCCAGGTTGGTCAGGATCGAGACGACGACCCGCTCCTCCGGCCAGATCAGGAGGATGGTGCTGCCGCCGACCGCGCCGCCGGTGTGCCAGACCTGGCGTCGGCCGTCCACCGTGCGCGTGAACCAGCCGATCCCGTACCCGGTCTCCTCCCCCCCGCTCGTGCGTTGCGAGGTCCACATGAGCCGGACCGTCGCCGGTTTCAGGAACCCGGGCGCAAGGTAGGCCGAGCCGTAGCGGACCAGGTCGGAGGCCGTGGACAGGTAGCCGCCGCCCGCCCACTTGTTGCTGTTGTCCACCCAGGGTGCGTTCAGGAGGTTGCCGTCCTCGGAACGCACGTACTGACGGCCGCGGCCCACGATGATGCTGTCCGCGTACTCGGCCACCGTCTCCCTCAGGCCCAGCGGATCCAGGACCTCCCGGCGCATGAAGGTGAGGAACTTCTCGCCCGAGGCGCCCTGCACCACCGCGCTGATGAGGTTCCACCCGTACGTCGAGTACGAGTACCTCTCGCCGGGCGGAGAGAGGAGAGGGTCGTTCTCGAAGATCTCCAGCGCGTCCACGACGTCGTCGTAGTGTCTTCGGCTCTGGAACTCCAGGTCCCGGTAGTGCCGGATCCCAGCGAGATGCCCCGCCAGCAGCCGGGTGGTGATGGTTCCCTCCGCCTTCTCCGGGAAGCCCGGAACGTAGCGCTGCACGGGCGCGTCCAGGTCCAGGCGGCCGGCTTCCACGAGCTTGGCCACGCCCGCGGCCGTCACCGCCTTCGAGATCGAAGCGATACGGAAGCGGCTGGCCGGCGTGACTGCTACCCGGTTCTCCACGTCGGCCCATCCGAAGCCCTCGGCCCACACCAGGTCGCCGTCCACGGCGACCGCCACCGAGGCCCCGGGAACGCCCAGGCGCTCCATGTGGGCACGGACGAGGCTCCGGGCGCTGTCCACGGCGGCGGACCAGCGGCCGTAGCCGGGTGCCTCGGCGACGCCGAAGCGGTTCTGCGAGGCGGCCGGAACGGCGCCGCCCACCACGAACAGGAAGCAGAAGAGCAGGGATCGGCGGACTGCCGTTCGGCGGGCGCGGGACGCCACGGAACCTCCTACGGGTGCGGTCCAAGTCGTTCGGATCGTGGAAGTGTAGCGGCGTGTCACGAGGCGTGTCACGACCGGAGGTCCCAGCCCCGTCGCTCGCCGGCCCGAGATCGGGTAACCGTGCCTCTCGATGGGCGTAGATTGCCGCAGACGACCCTTTTGCCTCCGATGCCCCATGAACCATACGATCCATTTCGCCCTCGGACTGTCCGCCGCACTCCTCCAGGGGGGGCCGCTCGGGGCGCAGGTGGGCGCCGAGCGCCCCCTCCCCACCGTGATGGAAGGCCTGACCGTCGACGCCCAGACCGGGCTACCCTTCCCCAACGTCCAGATCCGGTTCGACTCCGGCGAACGCGTCACGAGCGACGAAGCGGGACGGTACGTGATCGAAGACGTCATGCCGGGCCACCATCGCCTGGCCATCGTCACGGGACGCTGCAACGTGACCTTCGGGGAGGTCGACCTCGCGGCCGGGGAGATCAAGCGGATCGCCTTCGCGGTCCCGTCCGAGATGGTCGGAAACGGACCCACCGTCGAGGAGCTGAAGAAGCACTCCGAAGGGGACTACTACAGCTCGGAGGAGCTGATGGAAATGAACGCCCGGAACCTCCTGGAGGCGCTCCGCCGCGTGGCCCCGGACATGGTGGGGCCGGAGGGGGGCCAGCCGGGCGTGGGCGCCTCGCTGCAGGGGCGCACCCGCACGGCACAGGGCGTGAGCGCCCCGATCGTCGTCCTCGACGGTGTCCAGGTCGGGGACGGCATGCGCGCGCTGCGCGACTTCAAGCCGCAGGACGTGTCCTCGCTCGAGATCCTGAAGGGCGCGAGCCGCGGATGGGCCTACGGAACCGGAGGGGTCGGCGGCGTCATCAAGGTCGTGACGCGGAAGGGGGACGTCGGTTACGGCGTCGCGCACCCCGATCGCTGCGACGTCGGGGATTGGCCGGGCGGCCTGGAGTCCGGGATCGGCCCGCGCAACTGAGGTATTCGCCGGTTCAGGCTCCATTCGAAGAGTCGCCGGCGGTCCCCCTCACGAGCGTAAGACGCCCTCGTCAATGAGGTTTACGCCCCCTGCACGACCTGCGGCGAAGGGCTTGACGCCCGGACCCCGGTGCCGTACCCTGGCAAAAAAATTCGACATTCCGCGTCAGAAGACTCGAGGGAGCTGCCCGCCCGGGGGGTTGCTCAGTGCCCGTGGTCTTCGTGTGGTGCGTGGAATGCAGTCCCGGGGGGATGGTCGGCGAGGCGCCGATACCCCGCTCACACGAAGTGGGAGGAAAGACGATGGGACCAGACGCCACAGTACGTAGGTTGGCAGGTCTGGTCTGCGCCCTTGCGCTCTGCGGAGCGTTGTGGGTGCAGACCGCAGCCGCCCAGGAGACCGGGCGGATCACCGGACAGGTCACTTCCGCCCAGAACATGCGGCCCCTCGAGGGGGCGCAGGTGTCCATCGAGGGCACCGGCATGGGCGGGCTGGCCAACGCCCAGGGACGGTTCCTGCTGCTGAACGTCCCGGCGGGCAACTACACGATCCGCGTGACCATGATCGGCTACGGCACCGCCCGGCAGCAGGTCACGGTCGCGGCGGGTCAGGTCGCGAACGCGGACTTCCAGCTGGACGAGACGGCCCTCGCGCTGGACGAGATCGTCGTCACCGGCACCGCGGCCGAGGTGCGCGCGAAGGAGGTCGGGAACTCCGTCGACGGCGTGACCTCGCGCGAGATCGAGAACATCCCGGTCCTCAAGAACACCGAGGACATCCTGTCCGGCCGGGCACCCGGCGTCACGGTCATGACCAACAGCGGACAGCCGGGGGCCGGCAGCACGGTCAAGATCCGCGGCATCAACACGATCTCGCAGACGATGCAGCCGCTCATCTACGTGGACGGCGTGCGCATCTACAACGAGCCTTCGCGCGCCAACTGGGGCGCCCGTGCGGCGACGACGCCGCTGCAGGACATCTCGGCGAAGGACATCGAGCGGATCGAGGTGGTCAAGGGTGCCGCCGCGACCACACTGTACGGCACCGAAGCCTCGGCGGGCGTGATCCAGATCTTCACGAAGCGCGGCATCAGCGGCGCACCGATCTGGACGGCCGAGATCAGCCAGGGCTTCAACCAGCAGGCTTCGTTCCTGGCGAACCCCGACCAGGACCCGACCGACCTGTATACGAAGTGCGGAAACCTCGACAACCTCTACTCTCTGAACCTGCAGGTCTCCGAGACGAGCTCGAGCCTCGGGAACAAGATCTACATGCAGGACCCGACCTGCCCGTCCGACGGAACGTGGCAGAAGCTCGGCGCCATCGGGAACTACAGCCTGGGCGTGCGCGGCGGCCTCGGGGACGTGACGTACTACCTGTCGGGCAACTTCAACGACGTGAACGGCACGCTGCCGACGTCGGAGTCGAAGGACGGTGGCTTCCGGGGCAACTTCGGCTTCACGCCCCTGGAGAACCTGAACTTCACGCTCAACTCCGCCTACACCCGCCGCAACAGCCGCTGGGTTGAGGACGGCAACAACGCCGACGGCTTCCTGCTGAACGTGGGCCGCGGCGCGCAGAACTACCTGAAGGGTGGAAAGGGCGACGACTGCGCGAACGTTCCCTCGGACAAGACCTGCATCACGAACGGGTACCTGTTCGACACGCAGCTCTACTCGCAGACGGACCACTTCATCACGGGCTTCACGACGCAGTGGAACCCGACCGAGCAGATCTCGAACCGCTTCTCGGTGGGGTGGGACTACCTCGCCCTCAAGGGCGAGACGACCCGTCCGTTCGGGCACCTGTACACGCCCGACGGCTACTTCTGGGACGAGAACACACGGCACACCAAGCTGTCGCTGGACTACGCCGGCTCTTACCAGAACAACTTCGGCTCGGCCATCGCCTCGACGTTTTCGTGGGGCGGTCAGATCTTCAAGGACAAGCACCGTTGGACGGAGTGGGACGTCGAGAAGTTCGCCGGCCCGGGACGTCCGACCATCGAGTCGGGCGCCGAGGTGACATACCGCTCGGAGACGAACATCGCCCAGTCGAGCGCCGGCTTCTTCTTCCAGGAGATGCTGGGGTATCAGGACCGCCTGTTCGTGACGGTCGGTCTGCGCGTTGACGGCAACAGTGCCTTCGGTGACAACTATGGGCTGCAGAAGTACCCGAAGGTCAGCGCCTCCTGGATCCTGTCGGACTACGACTGGTTCCCGTCCGACATGATCGAGACGTTCAAGCTGCGCGCGGCGGTGGGTGAGTCCGGCAAGGCGCCGACTCCGTTCGCCAGCCTGCGCACGTGGTCCTCGGTCAGCCTCGAGGGCTCCCCGGGCTTCTCACCGGGCTCCCCGGGCAACGCGGACGTCGGTCCCGAGCGCACGCGCGAGACCGAGTTCGGCTTCGACATGTCGGCCTTCGACGGCCGCATCGGCATCGAGGCCACGCACTACCGGGCCAAGACGTCCGACGCGCTCGTGTTCATCGACCTGCCGTCGTCGCAAGGCTTCCTGAGCAACCGTCTCGAGAACGTCGGCGCGACCGAGAACACCGGATACGAGTTCCAGCTCACCGGCGCCCTGTTGCGCATGAGCAGCGTCGAGTGGCGTGCGCGGGCGAACCTGTCGTTCATGCACTCGAAGGCGATCCAGGTCGACGAGGACCCGGCCATCGACCCGACGAGCTGCATCTACGTCGGGCTGTACTCGAACATCTGCGAGGGCGAGCAGATTCCCGTCCTGAAGGCGAAGAAGATCACGAACCCGGACGCGTTCGCGGACCCGGTGTTCGAGAACGACGCCATCGTCGGTCCCACCTACCCGACCAGGCTGATCGGCCTCGGGACCACGGTGGACATCGGGACCAGCCTGCACCTGGACGCCCTGATGGAAGGCCAGTTCGGGCACTACCTGCCGAACTACACGGGCTACCAGAACGCGCGCCGCGGCTCGTGGTTCCCCTGCTTCCCGATCCAGGAGAAGATGATCGCGGCCCGGCGCGGTGACGCCACCGCGCTGAACGACGTGACCGCGGTTGATCGGGCGCGCTGCTCCATCAAGAGCGCGACCAGCACGATCAACGCCGGGTACGGTTACAACTCGGATTGGTGGATCGAGAAGGCCGACTTCTGGCGCCTGCGCTCGCTCACGCTGTCCTACGACCTCCCCGAGAGCCTGCTGAACTGGGGGCGGAACGCGACGGTCACGCTGGCCGCGCGCAACCTGCTCACGATCACGGACTACACGGGGACGGACCCGGAGGTGCAGGACTTCGCCGACGCCACGGGCAACCAGCTCGGCGGTGGCGAGTTCGGACGACGGGACTACTACCAGATTCCGAACCCGCGCACGTACACCCTGTCCATCCGCGTAAGCTGGTAAGGGAGGCGAATCCAATGCTGACCAAGACGAAAGCGTTCCGGATCGTCGCCCTGGCCGCCCTGGTGGGGTCGGGCGCGTGCCACGACCTCCTCAAGGTAGAGAGCCCGGGGCGGATCTCCGACTCGGACCTCCAGACGAAGGACGCGATCTCCGGGATGGTCACCGGAATGAAGTACGACCTGAGCCAGGCGGTGGACAACAACCTCGAGATCCTGGCGTTGGCATCCGAGGAGCTGTTCCACGGCGGCAGCTACGACTGGGCCGACATCCCGCGGGGCGTCATCATCGACGACGACCCGGGGGTGAGCGGGAGCTGGAACAGCACCCAGCAGGCTCGGTGGGTGGCCGAGAACGGCGTCCCGAAGATCCAGGACCTCCTGACCGAAGGCGAGTTCGCGAAGAGCTCATACGCGGCCCGCGCATACATCTACGGCGGGTACGCGAACCGGATCCTCGGCGGGAACTGGTGCTCCAGCGTCATCGACGGTGGCCCGGAGATTCCCAACACCGACCACTATCAGCGTGCCGTCGACCAGTTCACGGCCGCGATCCCCATCGCGCAGGCCGCGGGCCAGACCGACCTGGTGAACGCCGCGTACGCGGGCCGGGCCCAGACCAAGGTGCTGATGGGTGATTGGTCGGGTGCCGCGGCCGATGCCGCTCAGGTCCCGGCGGGCTTCGAGTTCTACGCCGAGATCGACATCGAGCTGCGCAACGTCCTGACGTACGAGACCCACAACCGGTACGAGTACACCGTGTACGACACGTACATGGCGGACCACCCGGACGACCCGCGGGCACCGTGGGTCATCGCCAGGAACAACGACGGCACGGTGGCGAACGGAGCGAACGGCTCGACGCCGCACTATCAGCAGCAGAAGTACGAGGACAACGGGAGCGACGTCGCCCTCTCCAAGGGGACGGAGATGCTCCTGGTCCGCGCCGAGGCGGCGCTGCACTCGAGCGACATCGCGGGAGCCTACACCTTCATGAACCAGGCCCGTGACGTCTACGGCATGGACCCGCTGCCCCAGGCGGCGGACCTCGCGGCCGCGTATGCGGACCTGCGCTTCGAGCGCGGTGCGACGCTGTGGCTGGAGGGAAGGCGTCTGGAGGACCTGCGCCGCTGGTACGCGGAGACGGGTCCGGCGCACGACGACACGCTCAACGGTCGTGCGACGTGCATTCCGATCAGCAAGGCCGAGAAGCTGGCCAACCACAACTTCAGGGGCTGATCCGGGGTAGCAGACGCAGCGAAGCTGGAACGGCAGGGGCGGCTTCGGCCGCCCCTGCTCGTTTTTCGCCGGGGAGAGCCCCCCGGCTCACAGGAGGGTGGATCCGATGGGTTGGAAGCGCATCGTGCTCCTAGCCGCGCTCGTCTCGACCGGGGGCTGTTACGAGTACCACACGGTCCGTCCGGACGACGCGATGTTGGACACGCGTGTGCGTGCGACCGTGTCGCCCGAGAAGGCCGCCGAGCTCGAGCCGGTGTTGCGCAACGTGACGCCCGAGGTCACGGGGACGCTGATCGAGCGCACCCCCGACCACCTCATGCTGGAGGTCCCGATCTACGGGGCGGGCGGGGGCGTCTCGAACGAGGTTCTGCACAATCGGGTGGAAGTCGACGTGAGCGACCTCGTCTCCCTCGAGACCCGTACGTTGAGCAAGTGGCGGACCGCCGTCGTGGTGGGCGCAATCGTCGCCGCGACCAGCAGCACGTACCTCGTCCTCTCCTCGAACAACCAGTCGGGCGCGGACAAGCCGGGCTCGGGCATCGACAACGCCGTGATCTCGATCTTCAGGATCCCGCTCGGGATCTTCCGGTGAGCGGGTCGACCCAGGGTGGGTAGAGGGGGCGCCCGAGACCGGGGCGCCCCCTCGTCCGTTTCAGCTCCCCGCGCCCGCCCTGAGCGCGGCCAACTCTTTCCTCGCGGCGTCCACCGCGTCCCGCATCGACTTCGTCGGGGGATAGAGGGAGCCCTCGCGGACCTGCGCTCCGTTCAACGAGCCGTAGATACCTTCGATCGTGCGTGACACCGCCCGGATGCGGCTCGCCGGGCTGGCGGGGTCGCCGGTGGGCCGCCCGAAGCCGCCGCCGCCCGTCACGCCCATCGCGCGCATCGTCTCGGACACCTGCTGGCTCAGATCCAGGAGATCGAGAAGGAAACGCTCCCGCGCCTGGTACTCCGCCACGGAGATCGGCATCTCCGGGTCCGGGCGCACCTCGACCGGGCGGCTGGACTCCGTCCCCCGCGCGACCAAGGTCACGGTGTAGCCCCCCGGCGAGACGAACGGCCCTCTGCGGGCGAGGGAGTGGGCGAGCTCGGGATCCTGGAAGCGCTCCCAAACGTCGGGCCGGCCCGGGAGGGGGTGGCGCAGGTCCCAGTTCACGCGGTGCACGCCCTCGGCCGACGGCACCTGCATGGTGCGCACCGCGGTACCGTCGTCACGCGTGATCCTCAGCGTGGCGTCCCCGGTGCCCGGACCCAGCTTGTAGGTGACGTAGACGCCCTCGTCGGGGTTCTCGCCGATGAAGTCGGCGTTGCCGCGATACGACGTGTCCTTCTTGTACTGGACGATCGTCGCCGGCGCGATCCCGAAGAGGAAGGCGGCGCCGCGGGCGCGGCTCCACTCCACGAACGGGCGGGTGTCGTCGAGGATCCAGATCGCGCGCCCGTGCGTGCCGATGACCAGGTCCTTCTCGCGCGGGTGGACGAGGACGTCGTCGTAGAGCGTGGTCGGGAGGTTCGGGATCCGGGCCCACGTCGCTCCGGCGTCGGTGCTGGCGAAGAGGTGGTGCTCGGTGCCGAGGAAGAGCACGTCCGGCTCGTCCGGGTGCTCGACGATGACGTTCACGGACCCCATCGCGGGCAGGCCGGTGGCGAGCGGCGTCCACGTGGCGCCGAAGTTCTCCGTGCGGAAGATATAGGGACGGAAGTCACCGTCGCGGTGTGCGTCGAACGTCGCGTAGGCCACGCCCGGGCCCTTCGCCGAGCCGATGACGCGGCTCACGTACGTGCCGTCCGGGACGCCGGCCACGTTCCGGGAGACCTCGGTCCAGGTGAGCCCGCCGTCACGGCTGACCTGCAGGTTCCCGTCGTCGAAGCCGACCCAGAGGATCGCAGGATCGAGCGGGGACTCGCCGATCGTCGTGGCCTCCCCGAAGCTGCTGGTGCCGTCGTTCTTGGAGATCGTGATGTCGCGACCCAACACGCCCATGATCTCCAGCTCCTCCCGGTCGATCTGGCGGCTCAGGTCCTCCGTGCGTGCCCACGTCTCCCCGCGGTCGCGGGAGGTGAAGAGGCGGTTGCCGCCCACGTACAGGACGTCCGGGTCGTGCTGCGACAGGCGCGCGGGCGCCGTCCAGTCGAAGCGGTACTCCTCCCCCTCCGGCGGGACGGGGTTGATGTCGAGGATGTCGCCGGTGTACGCGTCGTAACGGAAGTAGTTGCCGCCGCTCGAGCTGCCGTAGGTGAAGTGGGCGCTACGCGGATCGGCCTCCCACGCCGTGCCGTCGCTGAAGCCGGTCTCCATCCAGTCGTCGTTCAGGATGCCCGCCCAGCGCCGCGTCCGCGACGGGCCCATGAAGGAGTGGTTGTCCTGCAGGCCGCCGTAGACCCAGTAGGGATCGCGCATGTCCACGGCGATGTCGTAGAACTGCCCGATGGCGAAGTTGTTCACCTTCCGGAAGGCGGCGCCGCGGTCGTAGGACTCCCACAGGCCGCCGTCCCCACCCAGGTAGAGGTGATCCGGGTCGCCGGGGTCGATCCAAAGGGCGTGGTGGTCGGAGTGGACGCCGACGTCGTACGTGGGAGGCTGGCCGATCTCCGTCCAGTTCCGGCCGCCGTCGTCGCTGACGTAGGAGCTGGTGGCGAGGGTGTAGACGCGGTTCGCGTCGTTGGGATCGATGAAGATGTGGGAGTAGTACATCGGGCGGCCGTCCATCGGGCTGACCCGTGTCCAGCTCGATCCTCCGTCCTCCGACCGGTAGGTGCCCTGGGTGTTCCGGTCCGCGGTCTCGATGAGCGCCATGAGCACGCGTGGGTTGGACCGCGAGATCGCGAGGCCTATGCGGCCCTTGTCGCCGGCCGGGATGCCCCCGGCCAGCAGGGCCCAGGTGTTCCCGCCGTTCGTGGTCTTGTAGATGCCGCTGCCGGGACCGCCTCCGTTGAAGCCCCACGTGCGGCGCATGCGCTGGTACGTGGCGGCGTAGAGAGTCCTGGGGTGGTCGGGGTCCATGACCAGGTCGACCGCCCCGGTGTTCTCGTCGACGAACAGCACCTTCTCCCACGTGCGTCCCCCGTCCTGCGTGCGGAACACCCCCCGCTCCGGGGACGGCGCCCACAGGTTGCCGAGGGCGGCCACGTAGGCGCGGTCCGGGTCCTCGGGATCGACGACGATCCGCCCGATGTGGCGGGTCTCCGCCAGCCCCAGGTGCCGCCAGGTCGCGCCGCCGTCGTCGGTCCGGTAGACGCCGTTCCCGTAAGACGTGCTCTGGCGGTTGTTCTGCTCTCCGGTGCCCGCGTAGACGACGTCCGGGTCCGACGGCGCCAGCGCGACGTCTCCGAACGTGCTCACGGCCATCGTGTCGAAGACGTTCGTCCACTGTTGCCCGCGGTTCGTGCTCTTCCACAGACCCCCCGAAGCGGTCGCCACCCAGAGGGTGGAGGGGTCGGTGGGGACGGCTTCGACGTCGTGGATGCGTCCTCCCGTCGTCGCGGGACCGATCGAGCGTGGACGGAGCTCGGCCATGTCGCGCGTGGTGATGGGGGTCTGGGCTCTCCCGGGCGCGGGGGCCAGGAGCGCCAGGCCGAAGAGGAGGGAAAGGGCGCGGCTGCCCGTGCGTGCGTCGATCATCAGGGCTCCAGAGGATCAGGGATGGGTTCGTCCGCGGGGACCGGCGGGGGGGACGGAGCTTGACGCTGGAGCGCCTCGTGGACGATGCGCAGCACGTCCTCGTCCATGTCCTCCGCGCCGATCATCCATTCCAGGTAGTCGGGCTCGAGGCTCGCGACCTCGTTGAGGGGGCGCCCCTTGTGCTTCCCCCGCCGGAAGACACGACCCTCCGCCTCGCTGCTGAACCAGCGGTCGACCTCGGTCATGATGGGCGCGTACTCCTCGCAGTAGGCGTGCAGCCCGTCGAGATCGCGCGGGAGGTGCGCATAGCGCTGGAGCTGCGCGACCAGCACCGCCGCCGACGTGCGGATGTCGCCGAGGGCGGTGTGGGCCTCCTCGTGCTCGCGGCCGAGGTAGAAGCGTGCGGCGGCCGTGAGGTCGCGGGGCTCCTCCCGGTGGAAGATGTTCTGCACGTCGATGATGCGCCGCCCCTCGAGGTCGAGGCGGATCCCGCAGCGGGAGAACTCGGCCACCAGCATGCCCAGGTCGAAGCGCCGGATGTTGAAGCCCGCCAGGTCACAGCCCTCGAGGAGCTCGTGCAAGGCGCGCGCGCGTGCGCCGAAGGGTGCCTCGCCGGCCACGTCCGCGTCGGTGATGCCGTGCACGGCCGTCGCCTCCGGTGGGATCGGGATCCCCGGACTGAACCGGCGGACCCGCTCCAGCACGTCCCCCTGGGGGGTGACCTTGATGAGCGCGAGCTCGATGATGCGGTCGTTCTTCGGGTTGAGGCCCGTCGTCTCCAGGTCGAAGAAGACCAGGGGGCGATCCAGCGCAAATGGGAGTTTCATGCGGCTCGTCGGCAGGCGGCTGAGCTGATGGGAGCGCACCACGCTCCGAGGGGATCAAGCTACCCACCCCCGCGCGGGCGCGCATGGGTCAGCGCGGGGCCCGGCGGTCCCGGCGCAGCAGGGGGAGGAGCGACAGCACGGCCCACGCGCCCTCCAGGAGGATGAACCCCGCCCGGCGGTCGACCACGGCCACCCAGGCCAGGAGCGACGCCCCGACGAGGTTCATCAGCATGTAGGCCGTGTCGGACGGGCCGAGGCGCCCCGTCTGGTTGAGGCCGTACGCCAGGAGGATGAGCACCGCCCCGGCGAGGGACACGAGCTGATAGAACAAGGGACGCCTCCCGGCAGGATCGGATGCAGGCCTTCGGGGTGGGAAGGTAGGAGACGGTCGTGGGAAGACAACGCCTTGCAGGTCGCCCGAGGAGGACCGATGGAGCGGATGCGCGCGGTCGTGATCACCGAGCCCGGAGGACCCGAGGTCCTGGCCGTGCGCGACGTGCCCGTACCGGAGCCACGCAGAGGTGAGGTGCGCGTGCGCACCACCACGTCGGGTGTGAACCGGGCCGACCTTCTGCAGCGGAAGGGCGCGTACCCTGCTCCCCCCGGCTCCCCCGTGGACATCCCGGGCCTGGAGTTCGCCGGCGTGGTGGACGGGGTGGGGGAGGGCGTGGGACGCTGGCGGGTGGGCGACGCGGTCATGGGCCTTCTCGGTGGGGGCGGGTACGCCGAGCGCGTGGTCACCCCCGCATCGACCGTGGTGCCGGCGCCCGAGGGGGTGCCACTGGAGGCGTGCGGCGCGATCCCCGAGGTGTTCATGACCGCTTTCGACGCGGCATTCCTCCAGGAAGGACTCGCCGAAGGCGAGACGGTCCTGATCCATGCCGTGGGAAGCGGCGTGGGCACGGCCGCGCTGCAGCTCGCCCGCGCCGCCGGTGCGCGCACCATCGGGACGTCGCGCACGGCAGCCAAGCTCCAGCGCGCCGAGGAGCTCGGCCTGGACCACCCCGTGCTCGCGGACGAAGGGTGGCCCGACCGGGTGCTGGCGCTCACCGAGGGTCGCGGCGTGGACGTGATCGTGGACCTGGTGGGAGGCCCGTACCTGACGGGCAACCAGAAGGTGGTCGCCCGGCGGGGTCGGCACGTGGTGATCGGCGTGCCCGGAGGTCCGCAGGCGAAGATCGACCTGAGGGCGCTCATGGGCAAGCGCGCCTCCCTGCGCGGCACCGTGTTGCGCGCCCGCTCGACGGAGGAGAAGGCGGAGCTGGCCCGCGCCTTCGAGGAGCGGGTGTCTCCACTGCTCGCCTCCGGCGCGGTCCGCCCGGTGGTGGACCGGGTCTTCCCCGCCGACGAGGCGGCCGACGCGCACCGGCTGATGGAGGCGAACGACACCTTCGGAAAGTTGCTGCTGAAGTGGTAGGTGCGATCTTGATGTGCCCGAGTGCCCGTCGCGCCTCGACGCGCCGGCCCCGCGGGTCGAATAGACCATCCAGCAGGAGTCGCACCTTGAGCCGCTCGAAGCTCCTCGTCGCCGCGGCGTTCGCTTTCGTGCACGCCCCGGCTCTCGCCGGGCAAACGCAAGAGGTCCCGCCACCCGTCGATCCGCGCGTCTACGACATCGCCGCCGCGCCCTCCGCCGACCGCATCGAGCAGGACGTCCGAGCGCTGGTCGGCTTCGGCACGCGCAACACACTGTCGGACACGCTGTCCTCCACGCGCGGCATCGGTGCCGCCCGCCGCTGGATCAAGGCGGAGATGGACCGCATCTCCGCCGACTGCGGGGGATGCATGGACGTCTTCTACCAGGAGTCCCTGGAGGAGGGCCCGCGCCTGCCCCACCCCGTGAACGTGGTCAACGTCGTGGCGGTGATCCGGGGCACGGTCCATCCGAACCGCTACCTCGTCATGAGCGGCGACATCGACTCGAGGAACTCGGACAGCTACGACGTGGAAGGCGACGCGCCGGGTGCCAACGACAACGCCTCGGGGATGGCCGGCGTGCTCGAGGCCGCCCGCGTGCTGTCGCACTACCGCTTCCCGACGTCCGTCGTCCTCGTGGGACTGTCCGGTGAGGAACAGGGCCTGTGGGGCGGACGGCACATGGCCCAGGTGGCGAAGGACGAAGGGTGGGACATCGCCGCCGTGCTGAACGACGACATGATCGGCAACGTCGAAGGGATCGACGGTCGCATCGACAACGGCACCTTCCGCGTCTTCTCCGAGCCCTATCCCGCGACCGCGACCGAGCAGGAGCTCCGTTCCTACCGGACGTTCGGCGGAGAGGTGGACGGACCGTCGCGTCAGCTCGCCCGCTACGTGGCCCGCATCACCGACACGTACTTCACCGACCTGCACGCGCTGATGATCTACCGCCTCGACCGATTCGGGCGCGGCGGCCACCACCGGCCGTTCAACGACGTGGGCTTCCCGGCGGTGCGCATCATGGAAACCCACGAGAACTACGTACGCCAGCACCAGAACGTGCGCACGGAGAACGGCGTCGCGTACGGGGACGTGATCGCGGGCGTGGACTTCGACTACGCGGCGAAGCTCACCGCGGTGAACGCCGCCGTGCTCGCGTCGCTGGCCTGGGCGCCGCCGGCGCCGGACAGCGTGCGCGTCGGCGGGGCGGTGCAGCCGTCGACCACGCTGGCCTGGAACCCGGTGGACGACCTGAACCTGGCGGGCTACAAGGTCTACTGGCGGGACACCACGGCGCCGCAGTGGCAACACTCCAGGTTCGTGGGCGATGTGACGGAGTACACGCTGGCGAACCTCGTGATCGACAACTACCTCTTCGGCGTCGCCTCGGTGGGGAAGGACGGGAACGAGAGCGTGGTGGCCTTCCCGACCTCCCAGATGCGGCGGCGGTAGAGACGCGCACGCTGCCCCGGTGGGCAGACCGAAACTTCAGCGAGAGGCGGGCCCATGGAGGCGATCCATCTGACCCTGCGGGTGATCCACGTGCTGTTCGGCGTCTTCTGGGCTGGGGCGACCTTCATGATCGCCCTCTTCCTGGAGCCCACGGTCCGCGAGGCCGGTCCGGCGGGCGGGGCCGTGATGGGGGGGATGGTCCGGCGCGGCTACACGAAGTTCATCAGCGTCGTCGCGCTGGTCAGCGTGCTCACCGGGCTGTGGCTGATGTGGCGCCTCTCCGGGCACTTCTCGTCCGGCTTCATGGGCTCGCGCAGGGGGATCCTCCTCAGCATCGGGATGCTCGCCGGGCTGCTGGCGCTGGGCACCGGGGTGCACATGGTTCGCAAGGCGGTGACCCGCCTCGCCGAGATCGGGGGACGCGTGGCGGCGTCGGGAGCCCCGCCAAACCCCGAAGACCAGGCCGAGATGGCCCGGCTGCAAGGGAAGGTGCGCACGGCCACGCGCATCACGGCCGTGCTCCTGCTCGTCGCCGTCGTCACGATGGCGTTGGGCCCGCACATGTAGGTCCGGCTACTCCGCGCTCGCCTCCAGGCCGAGGGCCTCGAGAACGACGTGCTTCTGCGCCACCGCGTGGTTCTTCGCCTTCCCTTCCGCGGGGCTGGCCCGCTCGGGACGCGCGACGTACGAGAGGGGGATCTTCCGGGGCACGACGGCGCGCAGGCGCGGCCCGATGAACGTGAGCGCTCCCATGTTCCTGGGCTCCTCCTGCGTCCACACGACCTCGCGCGCGTTGGGGTAGCGCGCGAGCATCTCCCGCAGGGCCTCGGCGGGGAACGGGTACAGGAGCTCCAGGCGGGCGACCGCGGTGCTCGCGGCCTCCTTGCGCCTGTCGTTGCCCTGCAGGTCGTAGTAGACCTTGCCCGAACAGAGGACGACCCGTTCGACGGTGCCGGGATCCTCCACGGTCGGGTCGTCGAGCACATGCAGGAAGTTGCCGCCCTCCGTGAGCTCGGCCACGGTGGACGTGGCCATCGGGTGCCGGAGCAGGCTTTTGGGCGTCATGACCACCATGGGCCGCTCGGGGCGCCTGAGCGCCTGCCTGCGCAGGAGGTGGAAGTACTGTGCCGGGGTGGTGGGGTAGGTGACCCGCATGTTCTCTTCGGCGCACAGCTGGAGGAAGCGCTCCAGGCGCGCGCTCGAGTGCTCCGGTCCCTGGCCCTCGTAACCGTGCGGCAGCAGGAGCGTGAGCCTCGAGTATTGCCCCCACTTCGTCAGCCCCGACGACAGGAACTGGTCGATCATGACCTGGGCGACGTTCACGAAATCACCGAACTGCGCCTCCCACATGACGACGTCCGCGTCGGCGCCTACCGAGTAGCCGTACTCGAAGCCCACCGCCGCCGTCTCGGTGAGGGGTGAGTTGTAGATCTCGATCCGCGTCTCGGACACCTGCTGGATCGGCATGCACTCCCGGCCGGACTCCACGTCGTGGAGCACCAGGTGGCGGTGGCTGAACGTCCCCCGCTGCGTGTCCTGCCCCGTGAGGCGGATGGGGATCCCGTCCTCGAGCAGCGTGCCGAGCGCCAGCGATTCGGCGTGCCCCCAGTCGAGAGCCCGGTCCGGCCCGAAGTCGTGGGAGCGCCGCTCCAGCTGGCGCCACAGCTTCGGGTGCGGCTCGAACCCCTCCGGAAGCCGCACGAGGGCGTCGTTGACGGCGGCGAGGCGGGCAAGCTCGACGCCGGTCGTCTCGGGGGTGACCGGCACCTCGTACTCCGGGTCCAGCTCGTGGTCGCCCGGGGGCCGGTGCTCGCGCACGTTGTCCTGCGCGGCCCGCAGCTCTCCGGCGACCTCATCCAGTATCGCCTGCACGTCGTCGTCCGAGACGACGGCCTCGGAGCGCAGTTGATCCGCGAAGATCGCCCGCACGGTCGGGTGGTCGGCGATCCGAGCGTAGAGCAGAGGCTGGGTGTAGGCCGGCTCGTCGCCCTCGTTGTGTCCGTGCCGGCGGTAGCCGACCAGATCGATGACGAAGTCGTCCTGGAACTCCCTGCGGTAGGCCATGGCCAGCCGCACCGTCGCCAGGCATGCGACGGGATCGTCAGCGTTCACGTGGACGATCGGGATCCCGTATCCCTTGGCGAGGTCGCTGGCATACGTGGTCGACCGGCTGTCCACCGGATCGGTCGTGAAGCCCACCTGGTTGTTCGCGATGATGTGGACGGTGCCGCCCACGTCGTAACCCGCCAGGCGCGCCATGTTGAGCGTCTCGGCCACGACGCCCTCCGCCGCGAAGGCGGCGTCCCCGTGGATGAGGATCGGCACCACGCGATGGCTGTCGAGGTTGGCCTCACGGCCCGGGCCGTCGAACTGGCGTGAGCGGGCAAAGCCGGCCACGACCGGGTTCACGAACTCCAGGTGGCTCGGGTTCGGCATCAGCGTCACGCCGAGCTCGCCCACGCCGTCGAACGAACGGACGCCCCGGGCGCCGTGATGGTACTTCACGTCGCCGGTCCCGCCGACGTCGAGTTGGCCGCCCTTGAAGCTCGGCCCCTCGAACTCGGCCAACAGCTCCCCGTACGAGACCCCGACGATGTGGGTGAGCACGTTGAGCCTGCCGCGGTGCGCCATCCCCAGCACGGCCTCGTGCGCTCCGTCGCGCAGGGCCTCCTCCATGGCCAGGTCGAGCATCGGCACCAGCATGTCGGTGCCTTCGATGGAGAAGCGCTTCTGACCCAGGTAGGCGCGGTGCAGGAACTGCTCGAGCCCCTCCACCTGCGTCAGTCGATGGAGGAGACGCCGCCTCTGCTCCGGCGACATCGCCGGGAAGTGCGTGGCGGTCTCCACCTGGTCCCACAGCCAATCGACCTTCAGGTGGTCGTCGAGGTGCTCGAACTCGTAGCCGACGGAGCGGGCGTAGATGTCCCGCAGCTCGTGCAGTGCATCCGCAACCGAGCGCTCCTGGTCGTCCTCCATGACGAGGGACGACGGTAGTCCGGCCAGCTCCTCCATGGAGGTGCCGAAGAACGCCGGGGAGAGCTGAGGGTGTCCGCGGGGCTCGCTGCCCAGCGGGTCGAGGTGCGCGAGCTGGTGGCCGTGGTCGCGGAAGGCCTGCACCAGCGCTGCCGCCGCGGACACGACGGGGAGGACCCGGCGGAGGTGCTCCGCGGCCTGCGAATGGCTGTTGGCCGCCGACTCCAGCATCGGCGGGACCTCTTCCGCCAAGACCGCGGCTACCGGGGCGGACGGGGTCTCCACCACGGTCCTGTGCCCGTTGAGCTGGTCGGGTACGTAGAGGCCCTCGGCCACCGCGCGGCCGCCTCCGTCGGCGAACAGCTTGCGCCAGGCCTCCGGGACCGATTCGGGGTTGCGGGCGTACTGCTCGAACATCGCCTGAGCGTAGGCGAAGTTCTGACTGTCGAAGAGGGGTTCTTCCATCGTCCCGTCGCGGATATGCGCCCCCCCGGCGGGAGGCAGAGCCATAATACTACACCAATCCCCGCGAACGCGCCGACGGCAGATCGACCGTGACCGAGCACGCCACTTCCGACCCCGACCCGTTCCGCCGGGTGAGGGAGATCCCGACCTCCGGGCTCCCGTTGGTCGTGCACCCCGAGTGGGGGGAGGAGTTCCCGTGGCTCGTGCAGGGCTGCACCACGCAAGGCGGTTCCGGTGAGCCTTTCGACCTCGCCCTCTTCGGGCGGGCCTCCGAGCCACGCGCCGTGCTGGGCCGCTGGGAGGAGCTGCTGCGTGCCACGGGCCTCACGCGCGCCTTCCACGCCCGCCAGGTGCACGGGGCGGCCGTCCGCTTCCACGTGCGTGGGGAGCCTGGGCTGCACCTCGCCGAGCCGTGTGACGGGCACGCCACCACTGACGCCGACGTGCTGCTGGCCGTGACCACCGCGGACTGCGTGCCGGTTTCCGTGGTGGATCCCCGGCGGCGCGCCGTGGCCCTCCTCCACGCGGGGTGGCGGGGGGCGGCCGCCGGGATCCTGGAGCGCGGGGTGGCGGTGTTGGCGGAGCGGGTGGCGTCTGACCCCGGCGACCTGCACGTTCACCTCGGACCGGCGATCTGCGGACGGTGTTACGAGGTCGGACCGGAGGTGTTCTTCGCTCTGGGTCTCGAAGCGCCGTCCGGACCGGAGCCGTTGGATCTGCGCGGGGCGCTGGCACGCCGGGCGGCGGCGGCCGGCGTGGCGTCGGCCAACGTGACGATCTCCGCGCATTGCACGCGCTGCGGCGAGGGATTCTTCTCGCACCGCGGGGGTGACGCGCAGCGCCAGGTCGGCTTCCTCGGGATGCGGGCGTGAGCGCACCCCGAGCCTCGGGTGCCGAGCCGAGCCGGCACGGGGCGGGGCTGTGCGGGTTCTGCCGCCATCACCGCGTGGTAAACAATCGCAGGGGGTCGATCTTCTACATGTGCCATCGGTCCAGGACGGACCCGACGTACGCGAAGTATCCGCCGCTCCCGGTGCTGGCATGCCCGGGGTTCGAGGACGGTGGTCGAGATCCTTTCGAGGAGGAGTTCGGATGAGCGAG
Organism: uncultured Gemmatimonadaceae bacterium; assembly: GCA_964591135.1. Lineage (GTDB taxonomy): Bacteria > Gemmatimonadota > Gemmatimonadetes > Longimicrobiales > Gaopeijiaceae > SZUA-318. Next base: position 35,854 of record CAZPZU010000010.1, read on the forward strand.
GGCGTCGCCGAGGCAGGGGGTGCGGGGGGCGGACCGTTCTACGTATCGAGGTGCCGCGTCTCGAGGGTCGAGGGCGTGCACCGCAGAGCCGAGCTCTTCGACGGGACGGTGCTCGATTTCGGCGTGCACGGACCCGTGAAGCTCCACTACGGGCTGGAGTCGCAGCCGAACCTGCCGCTCCCGGTCGACTACCTGGTGGCGGCGGCCGCGGGCTGACTGCTCGGGACACTCAACGGCGCACTGGAGGTGCGCGGGATCTCCCTGGCGAGCGACGCGATCTCGGCGACGGCCGAGGGCACGAACGAGATGGTGGACCGCATCCCGCTCCTGAGGCGGGTGCACGTCCACTACGAGCTGCGGCTTCCGTCGGGCACGCCGCGCGACAAGGTGGATCGGGCGCTGGACACGCACGTGGCGAAATGCCCGACGGCGCGGAGCATCGAGGGTGCGGTCGAGGTGACCTGGAGCGCCGACATCCACGAGGAGGCGCAGGGCCGCTGAGCCTACCGCAGCGTGGGGCGTCCGTCGAGGAATTCCTCCAGGACCCGTATGGACGCCCGGGGCCGCTCTTCGGCCGGGACGTGACCACAGGCCTCGAGGACGACGAGATCGGCGTTCGGCATCGCGCGGACCAGCCGTCGGCCGATCGCCAGCGGCACCACCCGATCGTAACGGCCCCAGAGGAGGAGGGTGGGCACGGCGATCTCGCGGTAGCGGGCGGCGAGGGCTTCGAGGTCGGTCGGCACGATGTGGAGCGCCGTGCGGATGAGCCCGCGGGCGGCATGGGGTGTGCGTAACGGGGCGGCGTACCCCTCCACCTGCTCGCGCGTCACGGTGGTCACGTCGTAGACGCACGACCGGAGCACCTCCCGCACGACGAACCGCGGTCCGAGGAGGCGCAGGAGGGTGCCGGACAGACGGGGACGGCGCGCGAGCGCCACGAAGGGCGGCATGCGCTGCAGGTAGGCCGCGCCCGCCACGATCACGAGGCTCCGCAGTCGCCCCGGATCCCCGTCGAGGAGGCGCAGCGCCGTGATGAGCGCCACACCGCCGCCGAGGGAGTGCCCGACCAGCGTGACATCACGCAGGTCCCGCTCCACGACGAGTCGATGGACCAGCTCCGCCTGGTCGAAGGGCCCGTAGCGGTCGTCGTCGGGCCGGGGCGCGCGGCCGAAGCCCTTGAGGTCGACCAGCACCACGTGACCCCGCGTCGCCAGCGTCGGGGTCCAGGTGCGCCAGCTGAACGAGGAAGCCCCGTACCCGTGCAGGAGGACGAAGGTCTCGCCTTCCCCGGGTGGCCGCCCGAGGGTATCGACGTGGAGCGGAAGGTCGTCGGTCATCGCGCCGCCTCAGCCCGCCGGGCCGACGGGGATGACGCGCGCTCCCTGCGTCTCGAGCCCATGCGCGACCTCGGGATGGCAGGTGAAGACGAAGACCTGCCGATGGCGCGCCACCGCGGCCAGCAGCTTCATGCCCCGCGTCCGGCGCTCCCGGTCCCAGTTGACGAGCACCTCGTCCACGAAGAGGGGAAGCCGCTCGAGCCCCTGATCGAGGTGATCGACGATCGCGAGACGGAGCGCCAGGTACGCCTGCTCCAACGTCCCGGTGGACATCGGCGGGGCGAGGAGGATCGGGCCCGGCAGCCCGGGGCCGAGGACCTGGAACGAGCCGCTGCCGGACGTCTCGTCCGCGAGGACCCGGTCGTAGCGACCGTCCGTCAGCACCGAAAGGTGAGCGCTCGCGCGTCGCAGAAGGTCGGGTTGATGCTCCTCGCGGAAGCGGCGGTCCGCCTGGCGGAGGACACGGGCGAGCAGCCAGCGCCGGTCCCGCTCGAGGAGCAGCGCCTGCTCCTCCTCCTGCAGGGCGGCGATCTCGCCGTCCACGGCGTCGACGGTCTCGGCCTCGCCGAGGTGCGCGATGTCGCGTTCCAGACCCTCCACCCGACGTGCCAGGGCCTCCACCGCCGCGGTGAGCTCCTCGACCCGAGCCTTGAGGCGGGCCAGATCTTCGTCGGCGGCGGTCCAGCCCTCCCCGGAGGCCTCCGCCCGCTCGATACGGAGCCGGACGTCCTCCAGGTCCGGACGCGCACGCTCCAGCTCCTCTTGCAGCTGGTCGGCGCGCGCCGCCGACCGGATCCGCCCGCGCGCCCGGATGGCTCCCTGCTCCACGTCCCCGTCGCCTACGGCGCGGAGACGCTCGGCCAGGCGGTCGAGGGCAGCCCGTCGCTCGGCGAGCTGCTCGAGCACGCGCGCCTCCTCGCGCTCGATGCGCCCCAGCTCGCGGCGGGCGGCGAGTGCTGCCTCGCGGACCCGCTCGGCACGCCGGGCCTCGCGCTCCACGAGCGAAGCCACCGCTTCGCCGTCGGCGTCCTCGAGGGCGAGCGCCGCGGCCAGCGCCTGCGCCTGCGTGTCCACGTCGGCGATGCGCAGGGCCATCTCCTCGGCCGCCCGCGTCCGCTCGGCCCGGTCCCGCAGCAGCTCCTGGATGCGCTCCAGCCCCGTTACCAGCGTGTCGCGGGGATCGTCGAGGAGGGAGGGGAGGACCGAGAGGTCGTGCAGGAGGGCGGCGACCGCCGTCCGGGCTTCCTCTTCGGCCACGAGGGCCGAGCGCAGCGCTGCTTCCGTTCCGGAGGGTTCGCTCGACCGCGACCGGGACAGCAGCCAGGCCACGAGGAGCGCCAGGCCGATCGCCGCGGCGAGCGCTCCGACCGCCGTGACCCGTGCCCCACCCCCGGTCAGCCCGACGCCGAGGACCAGCCCACCGGCCGCGAGGGTGGCGGCGCCGGCCACCAGGCCTCCGATGGGCGAGCGGCGGCGTGCATGGGAGCCCGCCGCGGTTTCGAGGACGCGCCGTTCCTGCCGGACGGCGTCCAGCCGGCGCAGCCGCGCGCGCAGCTCGGCGACGGAGACCGCGGCCACCGCCGCCTCGGGCGCATCCTTCCACGGTACGGCGAGCACCGTAGCCGCCGCGACTTCCAGGCGGCGGACCAGGTCCTTCGACTCCTGCTCGACCGCCGCCAGCCGGGCCCGATCCGGCCCGAGGCCGGCGGCGCGCGAGAGGAAGCGCGCGACCTCGTCGCCACGCTGGACGAGCGCCTGCTCCCGTGGACCGAAGGCGGCCACGGCGGCTTCCGGGTCGGAATGCTCCGCCCGCAGCTCGTCGAGACGTCGCTCCAGGAGCGCGATGTGCTCGCGCTGCTCCGCCAACTCCCCCACGGGGTCGTCCGGCAGGCCCCGGAGCTGCTCGGCGGGGCCGGCCTCCGCGCGTAGCGAATCGATGCGACCCAACTGCGCCCGGACGGGCAGCAGCTCCTGCACGCGGTCGACGGCGATGCGCGCCAGCTGGCGCGCCCCGCGTGCCTCCTGGAGCCGGTCGCGTGCGGCCTCGGCCTCGGCCACGAGCTCGCGCAGGCGCCGGTCCCGGTCCGCGGCCTCCATCCGTCGGGAGCGGAGGGAGAGGATCGAGCGCTGCACGTCCCGGATCCGCTGGTTCCCCCGTCGCGTCGGGCGCCACAGCTCTCCCGCCTCCTGCTCCAGCTCCGCGATCACCCGTCGCGCCGGCTGGAGGTCCGTGGCGCCCATGGACCCGACGATCCGGTCCTGGACCCGCCCCCACGTCTCGTCGTCCAGGCCCGCGAGGTCACCGAGCGTGAGGGCGAAAACCTGGCGGAAGACCGCCCGCGGCACGTGCTCCGCCCAGGGGAGGGTTCGGTTGCGCAGCTCCTCGGTGGTGCCCCCGATGGTGAGCCGCCCGGTGGGCTGGGACAGGAGCCGACGCTCGACCTCGGCGCAGCCGCCGCCGTCGAGGCGCAGGTCGAGGGCGCCACCGGGCTCGGAGCCGTCCCACGGAGCGTACGGGTTGTTGTCCCTCGAGGCCGGATAGAAGCCGTACAGCATGGACACCAGGAAGTGGAAGACCGTCGACTTCCCGGCCTCGTTCGGACCCAGGACCACCACGAGGCCGGGGAGGGGCGCCTCCCCCGTGTCGAGCCCGGCGAGGCTCCCGAACGCCTCGAGGCGGAGACGCTCGACCCTCACGCCCCGCCCCCCTCCGTGCCGAGCATCCGCGCCGCCAGCTCACCGTCGAGGCCCTCGAGCAGGTGGCGGACGTAGCGCTCCACCACCGGAGGGTCCTCGGACGTGACGCCCGCGAGCTCCCCCGGCTCCAGATCCTCGATCCGCTCCCTCCCGTCGCGCACCCCCTCCAGCAACCTCAGAGCCTCGCCGAGGACGTCGGAGCGGCGCCGGTGCTCCTCGACGGGCACGACCGGGTGGACGGATTCCGGCCACACTACCACCTCCAGGGCGCCCAGAAGCTCCCGCAGCTCACCCGCGAGCGTCTCCCGATCCTCCTCGCGCCGGAGCTCGCGCCAGAGCGGGCAGCCTCCCTGGAGCACGACCCGGATCATCCAGTCCGTGCCCGGAGCGGCAGGGTCCGCGTGCCGGGCGGCCTGCCAGGCGGTGGCGACGTGGCGCTCGAGGCGGTCCAGCGAGTCGGCATCCTGGATCCCGTCCACACGCACCGTCTCCCAGCGCACGGGCGCGAGAGGACGGAACGACACGGCGGGTGCGGCGCGATCCGCGAGGTCGACCAGCAGCGCCCCACGCGCACCCGTGTCCGTGTGGGTCCGTCCCTGCAGGCTCCCGGGGTAGGCGACGGGAGGGTCCTCACACAGCATTTGCCGGACGTGCACGTGCCCGAGAGCCCAGTAGTCGTATCCGGCCCGCCGAAGGAAGGCCAGCTCGGAGGGCGCATACACGTGGTGCGCCTCGGCGCCGAGGGACGCGTGGACCTGCGTGTGCAGGAGCGCCACTTCGGGAAGCTCGCCCCGGGGGCGGGGGAAGGCCCGGGAGAGATCCTCCATCTCCCGCGCGGTCGCGTGCCCCACCGCAGTGACGTATCCGACCGTCCGGCCCTCGTGGTCGTGCACGGCGATGCGTTGCGGCGTGTGGTCGGTCGCGACCCGGGCGTTCGGGGGCCAGGCCAGCCGCCTGGGGCCCACGTCCGGCGCGCCCGGGTCGTGGTTCCCGGTCGCGTAGACCAGGGTCACGCCGTGGTCGCCGAGTCGATGTGCCTGCTCCAGGAGGAAGCGCTCCGTGGAGAAGGAGAGCCGCTCGGAATCGAAGAGGTCGCCCGCCACCAGGAGCGCCTGGGCGTCCTCGCGGATGGCGAGGTCGACGGCGCTGCGGAAGGCTTCGCGCGAGGCCTCGCGGAGGCGGCGGCGGACGGCCTCGGAACGGCCGGAAAAGGAAGTATCGAGGTGGACGTCGGACACGTGGACGAAACGCATGCAGCGAAGGTAGTGGCGGCCGTGGGGCGAGGGAATTCGCCCTGGGGTGGGTGGTTCGGATCGACGCGCTTCACCGTGCGGGGGGATTCGATATCTTACCATCCCATGAGCGACACCACAGAAACGGCGGTACGCCGCCTCCGTCAGGATTCTCCGACGGTGGACGCGGTCTGCCGTCAGCTCGAGCACCAGGTGGACTCCGCCGAGGCGAAGCTGGTCGTCGAGTTCGCGGAGATCTTCTTCTCGAAGGCTTCCCCGGAATTCCTCCACGAGCGCAGCACGGACGCGCTCGCCCACCTCGCGCTGGGAGCCTACCGCTTCCTTCAGCGGTCCCGCATCGACCGCGTCGACGTGGAGGTGACCAACCCCGACATCGACGACGAGGGGTGGTACGCGCCGGTGACCGTCGTGCGCACCGACATCTCGGAGCGTCCGTTCATCGTCGACACGATCCGGGAGTTCCTGCACGCGCAGGAGCTCGCCATCGAGTACATCATCTACCCGGTCCTCCACGTCGAGCGCGACGAGGACGGGCTCCCCGTAGCGGTTCGGCCCTCCCGCGAGGGGGAGATGCGGGAGTCGCTCGTGCACTGTGAGGTCGCGCAGATCACGGACCCCGAGGCTCGCGCCGCCTTGCGCGCCGGGCTCGAGCGCCGGCTCGGCGACGTCGTGTCCGCGACCGACGACTTCCCCTCGATGATCGAGGCGGTCAACGAGGTGGTCACCGAGCTGGCGGAGCGTGGGCGGGTGCTCGAAGACCGGCGCACCGAGGTCGACGAGATCCAGGACTTCCTGCGGTGGCTGCGGGACGGAGGCTTCGTCTTCCTGGGCTATCGCGGCTACGACATCGTCGACGTGGAGGGGAAGGGGCGCTGCATCGCGGTGGAGCGGGGCTCGGGGCTCGGGGTGCTGCGCGACGAGTCCCGGTCCACGTTCGCGACGCCGGTTCCCCTCGAGGACATCGACGAAGGCCAGCGCGAGATCATCGAGCAGGGCCCCATCCTCATCAGCAGCAAGACCAACGCCGAATCCACCGTGCACCGCAAGGCGCGCATGGACTACATCGGCGTGAAGAAGCTGGGTCCCGACGGTCGGGTGGCGGGAGAGCACCGTTTCATCGGCCTCTTCACCTCGAAGGCCTACGCGGAGGACGCGGAGAACATCCCCATCCTGCGCCTCAAGCTGCACCAGATCCTCGAGGAGTCCGGCGTCCGGGAGGGGTCGCACGACTACAAGGAGATCATCACGATCTTCAACTCCCTCCCGAAGGAGGAGCTGTTCCTCGCATCGGCGGAGGAGGTCGGCGCCGACATCCGCACGGTGCTCACGTCCTACCACACGGCGGGCGTGAGGGTGACGCTGCGGGAGGACCCGCTGCACCGCGGCGCCTCCGTCATGGTGATCCTGCCGAAGGACCGGTTCTCGGGGGAGACGCGCAAGGCCCTCGAGGCGGCGTTGGTGCGCCTGTTCGAGGGCGAGATTCTCAACTACCACCTGACGCTCGGTGCGGGGGACCAGGCCCGGCTCCACTTCTACATGGCCACGCGCCCCGACCGGCTCCGCGAGGTACGGGCGACCGAGGTGGAGCAGCTCGTCGAGCGGATGATCCGCTCGTGGGCGGATCGCGTTCGGGAAGGGCTCGAGCGCGTTCGGCCGTCGGACGAGGCCCGTCGCCTGGCGCGGTCGTACGGAGAGGACTTCAGCGCCGAATACCAGGCGGCCACGGATCCCGACGTCGCGGTGACGGACATCCTCGAGCTCGAGGCGATGGAGGCCGAGGGGCGGAAGATCTCCATCGGCCTGGCCAACCGCGGAAGCGCGGTGGCGGCTCCGGGGTTGGACGGCGTGACGGAGCTGAAGGTCTACCTGCGCGGCACGCGTCTGATCCTGTCGGACTTCATGCCGATCCTGGAGAACACGGGATTGCGCGTGATCGCGGTCGCGCCGTTCGACGTGCGCGGCGGCGGCCCGGGAGGGGCGACGATCTACGCCTTCGCGGTGCAGGACTCCGCGGGGGGTCCCATCGGCATCGAGCTGCGCGGCGCGCGCCTGGCCGAGACCATCCTGGCCGTGCGGGCAGGGGACGCGGTCAACGACACGCTCAACAGGCTCGTCCTGGGCGCCGGCCTGCACTGGCGCGAGGTGGACCTGCTACGCGCCTACGCGGGGTATGCCTTCCAGACCGGCGCGGTGCCCAGCCGGATGGCGTTGCCGTCGGCGCTCGTGAAGTACCCGGGGATCGCGCGCGAGCTGCTCGAGCTGTTCCAGACGCGCTTCGACCCGGAGGGTGAGGCGACGTTGGATGCGCGCTCGTCCGCGGCCGACGACATCCGGTCGGCGTTCCACGGCTCGCTCAGGGGGGTGACCGCGCTGGCGGACGATCGGGCGCTGCGGCGCCTCGAGACGCTGATCTCGGGAACGCTGCGCACGAACTTCTACCGCCGCGGCGGATGCGCGCCCACGCTGCGCTCGGGCGGGGTCCCGTTCGTCTCCTTCAAGTTCGCCTGCAGGGAGATCGAGTTCCTCCGCCAGAGCCGGCTCCTCTACGAGGTGTGGGTCCATTCCTCCCGCATGGAGGGCGTGCACCTGCGAGGTGCCCGCGTCGCGCGTGGCGGCATCCGCTGGAGCGACCGCCCGGACGACTTCCGCACGGAGATCCTCGGCCTGGTGAAGACGCAGGTCGTCAAGAACGCCGTGATCGTGCCGGGCGGGTCGAAGGGCGGCTTCGTCACGCGCCGTCACGTCGAGGACCCGGAAGCTCGCATGGACGAGGGCCGCGAGCAGTATCGCACCCTCATGCGCGGCCTCCTGGACCTCACGGACAACCTCGAGCCGTCGGGAGCCACCGTCCCGCCGCCGGCCGTGGTGTGCTACGACGATCCGGATCCGTACCTGGTTGTCGCCGCCGACAAGGGCACGGCCACCTTCTCCGACGTGGCCAACGGGGTGTCCGCCGAATACGGCTTCTGGCTGGCGGACGCCTTCGCATCCGGGGGCTCCAACGGCTACGACCACAAGACAGTGGGCATCACGGCCCGTGGCGCGTGGGAATGCGTCAAGCGCCACTTCCGCGAGATGGGAAAGGACATCCAGGAGGAGCCGTTCACGGTCGTCGGCGTCGGCGACATGAGCGGGGATGTCTTCGGAAACGGGATGCTCCTTTCGCGCCAGATCCGGCTGATCGCGGCGTTCGACCACCGCCACATCTTCATCGATCCCGACCCGGACCCGGCCACCACCTACAGGGAGCGCGAGCGGATGTTCGCGCTGGGCCGCTCCAGCTGGGCGGACTACGACCAGAGCCTTCTCAGCGACGGTGGGATGATCCTGCCGCGCGGGGCGAAGGAGGTGGAGCTTTCGCCGCACGCGCGCCAGGCGCTGGGGATCGCGGACGAAGTTCCCGACGTGATCGACGGCGAGACGCTCATCCGGGCCGTGCTCCGGGCGCCGGTGGAGCTGCTGTGGAACGGCGGGATCGGCACTTACGTGAAGTCGGCGTCGGAGTCGCACGCCGACGCCGGCGACTCGTCCAACGACGCGGTGCGCGTGAACGTCGACGAGCTGCGCTGCCGGGCGGTGGGCGAGGGAGGGAACCTCGGCTTCACCCAACGCGCGCGCATCGAGTTCTCCATGCACGGCGGAAAGGTGAACACCGACGCGCTGGACAACTCCGGCGGCGTGGACATGTCGGACCACGAGGTGAACCTCAAGATCCTCCTGGCTCCTGTGGTCGCCATGGGCCGGATGGATCAGGACGCGCGCAACGCCCTGCTCCAGCGGCTGACCGAGGACGTGGCGCGGCTGGTCCTCGAGGACAACCGGTCCCAGAGCCTCGCAGTCTCCCTGGACGAGTTGCGGGCGAAGGAGTCCGCGGACGACTTCCGCGAGCTCATGGTTTCGCTGGAGAAGTCCGGGGAGCTCGACCGCGCCGCCGAGGGACTCCCGAGCACGGACGTCCTGGTGGAGCGGCGGGAGCGGGGTCGCTCCCTCACGCGCCCGGAGCTCTGCGTCCTGCTGGCGTACGCGAAGCTCTCCCTGAAGATGCACCTTCTGCGTGGACGGGTGCCCGACGACCCGATCACCGAGAGCTACCTGCTCGGCTACTTTCCGGGGGAAGCGATCCGAGACGCCGGAAACGAAGCCCTCGCGAGCCATCGCCTGCGCCGTGAGATCATCGCGGGGCAGGTGACGAACGACCTGGTGGACCTCATGGGCGCCACCTTCGTCAACCGCGTGGCTCGGGACACGGGCCGCTCCGCCGAAGAGGTCGTGCGCGCCTGGCTGGTGGCCGCGCGCCTGGCGGAGCATCGGGCGATCCTGCACGAAATGGCCGCACAACGGAACGCGCTCGATATGCGCGTATCCTACCGTTGGCTGCTGGGGCTCGCGCGCGTGCTCGAGCGCTCGACGCGCTGGGTGCTTCAGAACGTCGATCCGACGGCGTCTCCGGCACGGATCGTGGGCGAGAACGTCAGCGGTCTGGCACAGCTCCGCGCCGACTTCGACGCGGTCGTCGCGGGAGAGGAGCGCGAGGTCTTCGAGGAGCGCGTCGAGGAGATCAAGGCGCTGGGCGCGGATGACGGGTTCTCGCGCAACCTCATCACGCTGCGGTTCCTGGACCAGCTCCTCGAGATCCTGCAGATCGCCCGGGCCACGGGCGCCCACGAGACCGCCACCGGCAAGGCGTACTACGCGGTCTCGCAGGCCCTGGATATCCCCTGGCTCCGACGCATGTCCTTCGCCTCCGCCGGAGGCGGGCAATGGGAGCAGCGGGCCGCGCAAGCTCTGGCCGAGGACCTGTCGCGCGCGCACAGGAAGCTCACCCTCGCCGTGCTGGCGAAGGCGTCCGACGGGGATGTCACCCGCGCGGCCAGAGCGCTACTCGCGTCCGGGGCACGCAACGTCGAGCGCTACCACGGCGTGGTGGCGGAGCTGCGTGGGGAAGAGACCGCAGGGCTCGCCGGCGCCGCGGTGGCGGTCCGGGAGCTCGCGGCCTTCGGCGAACGTGCGCTTCCCGTCGTGCGGGGCGGCGCTACGTGACCGAGCCGGCGGCCTTCAGCACCTCGTCGACATAGCGGTCGATACCGGCCACGACTTTCACGACGTCTTTGCGCGCCTCGGCCGCGGCCAGATCGGACGCGAACTTGAGGAATATTCCGCGCACGGAGTCGCGCGTCGACGTGGCAGCGACGGCCCGCGTCGGCGCGCGGCGGGCTCCAGCCTTCTTGCGGCTCACCTTCCGCGGCTTGGCTCCGCCCGTCCTGCGCTTCACCTGCAGGGGATAGCGCGCATGGAACTGGCGCTTCGACAGCCTGCCTACGCCCGAATTTACGCCCTTCGCCAACGCGAAGAGCTCGTCCACGGATGCCTGCGGGTTCTTCTTCAGCGCGGCCTCGACGGCCGCCATGACCTTGTCGTCGACTTTCGCCACAGTTGGCTGCTCCCCAGTGAGTGCGCGCAGCACGCCTTGAATAAAGAGTCAAGTTGTTCTTGGGAAATGGCACAGCCACACATGGCTGTCAAGGGAGCCGGTGATATTCGCGGGCGATAATGGCGCGACTGTACGCGCAAAGTCGAAAGTCCGGACGCGCGTATGGAGTGACCGACCCGCGAAATTCAGAAGCCGCGAACCGAGAGTCCCACGCCGAGCGACATTCCACGGAGGTTGTCCTCGGAAACGCTCGGGAGATCGTCGACGCCGTAGGCATAACGATACGCCACGCTCCCGACCAGGCTCGCGTTCGGGGACATATGCCAGGAACCGCACAGCTCGGGCTCGATGACCCCGAAGTTGTCTGCGGCGAGCTGCACCCCGGCGAGACGAAGGGAGATCTTGCCGTTGCCGGCGCCCACCAACGCGCGCGCACGCAGGTCCCAGCGGGCGTCACGCACGAGCTCCACGGCCACGACCACCCCACCGTAGGCTACGCGTAGGTCGCGATCCGAGTCGGCACTGCCCGCGTAGATCCTCGAGGTGCCGAGAAGGATCCAGCCCCCACCGCCGAATGCGACCCGCCGACCGAGGTCGAGGAGCCCGACACCGCCGGCGAAGGCCTTCGCGCTGCCGCGCAGCGCGCCGATGCGCAGCGCCGTCTCGACACTCGCGGAGGCCCTGGCGTCCTGCGCGTGCAGGGCGCCGGGGCCCGCGAGCGACAGCAGCAGCAGCAGGACCGCCGCGCGCCGGATCAGTTGCGGCTCCGCGCGCCGTCCCGGCACACCGGCCAGGTCATCTGCTGCCCGGTGCGCGGGTTGAGGGGGAGGATCGCCTTGTCGCGCGGCAGCCGGTCCTGGTCCTCCGACGCCAGATAGGCCAGCATCGCCGTCAGGGTCGCGTTGTTCTTCACGTCGTCCATCACCAGCTTGTCGAACGTGTCGCGATTGGTGTGCCAGGTGTACGTGCCGTAGTCCCAGCTCAGGGAGCTGAGCCCGAAGGCCGGCGCGTCGGCGCACACGAACGATGCATAGTCGCTCCCACCGCCTCCCGGCGTGCCGGGGATGCGCAGTTCGATGTCGCCCGTGATCTCCTGGGGGATCTTGGCGAACCACGTCGCGAAGTAGGGGGCGGCCCCGCTGAAGCCCTGCATCGAGATGTTTGCGACCCTGCCGGTGCCGTTGTCCTGGTTGAACACGGCCTGCACGTTGTCGACGATCTCGGGGTGGTCTGCGACGAACGCGCGCGAGCCGTTCAGTCCCTGTTCCTCGCTGTTCCAGTGACCCACGAGGATCGTGCGCTTGGGGTTGGGATAGGCGGCCTTCAGGATGCGCATCGCCTCCATCATCGTGACCGTCCCCGTGCCATTGTCGGTCGCGCCGGAGCCGCCGTCCCAGGAGTCGAAGTGGGCGGACAGGATCACGTACTCCTGCGGTAGCTCATGCCCGGGAAGGACCGCGACCGTGTTCCAGGTCGGGACCTCGCCGAGGAACTCGGCGTCCGCCCGCACCTCGACCACCGGACCCTGGTCGTTGGCGGCCAGACGCGCGAGGAGGCCGTAGTCCTCGCACGACACGTCGATGGTCGGGACCTTCTCGGTGGCCGCGGAGAAGATCTTCTGCACGCCCCAGCCCTGGGACCAGCGCGACGTGAAGATCCCCGCGGCGCCGGCCTCTTCGAGGCGGCGTGCCACGTCATTGGTGGTCTGGAGACCCGTCGCGCGGATGCGCTCGTTCCAATCCCGTTCTTCCTCGTCGCGGGCGGTCCTCATGCGCTCCCACGATTCTGGGGTGGCGTACTCCTCCCAGTTCGAGTCCGGCCGACACGTGGGTTGCGGGGCGGACAGAAGCACGAAGCGACCCTTCACACCGGCCAGGAACCGTTCGAAGTCCGCGGCTCCCGTGATCTCGGGAAGGAGCACCACCTGCCCATGGACCGTCCCGTCCGTGCCCGGGCTCCAGGCGAGCATGGTCGCTTCGAGGGTGCGTACGCGGGGCTCGACGAGATCGACGTGGGTGACGCCGCGGCGCCAGCCTTCCCATGTGCCGTAGTTCTCACGGCGCGCTTCGATGCCCCACGAACGGTACGTCCGGATGACCCAGTCCGAGGCGGCCAACTCCTCCGGCGAGCCGGTGAGCCGCGGCCCCAGGGAATCGAGGAGCGTCTGCGCCAGTGGCTCGACCTGGGAGTGCTCCATCCCTTCCGTCCACATATGGGTGATGACCGGGTCCTCCACGGCGACCTGTTGCGCCGTCACCACCATCGGAAAGGCCGCCGCTGCCAGGACGACCATCGCTCCCGGGCGAGCACGCTCGATCATATTCGTTCTCCTCGCTGCCGATCCTTCCATTTGGACTTCAGGCTGTAAGATAGAGACGGGGATATCCGGGGGGTACCTGACCTCGCGCGCCCGCTCCGGGCACGTCACTGTTGTGGCGGCGCACGACCCATAGGATCTTTGAAACATCAAGGAGGTCGAACTGTCCGCGGGAACCGGTGCGGCCGCCCCACGCCCGGGGCGGATGGGGTTCACGCTCATCGAGCTCACGATCGTGCTCGTAGTCGTGTCACTCATGCTCGGCGTCGCGGTGCTGACGTTCACCGACTACTTTGACCGGTCGTCGGCGCGACGGGCGGCACAGGTGTTCGCGAGGGATCTGTCCTTCGCCCGCTCCTCGGCCCTGCGGTCTCATGAAGGGGTGGTGATTCGCTTCGACGAGAGCAGCCGCTGGTACCAGATCGCCATGCAGGACGACGGGACCGAGCTGGTGAGACGGCGCTTCGGGTCGAACGCGGATGTCGCGCTCGGCGCGCTCGACCTGCGCATGGAAGGAGACAGCGTCGTGGTCGATTCGAGGGGCGTCGTGGACCTGTCCGGCATCGTGGGCACCGGCTCGCTGGGGGAGGCGCGATTCGCATCCGGGTCGGAGGAGTACAGCGTGTACTTCAACAGCATGGGAGCCTCGAAGGTCGAGGAGAGGTGAACGCCGAACCATGTCGCGCCGTCGGCTCCGCCCCTCGGGGGTTCACGCTGATCGAGGTCATCGCGGCCCTGGTGATCTTCTCGGTGGGAGTGCTCATGGTCCTCGACCTCACCCGCTCGCTATCGAGGGAGATGCGCTACGCGGCCACCACTTCAGAGCTGGTCGTACGCGCGCAGGAGCGCCTGGACTCCCTGGAGTCTCTGAGCTTCGATTCCCTCACGGTCGGGACGGCCGACGACACGCTGACGATCGAGGGCGTGGAGTACCAGCGCACGGTCATCATCAGCTCGGTGACCGGTCTTCTCTACCAGCTCGACGTCACCGTGTCTCCCGTGACCGCGGGAGAAGGCCCTTCCTACGCGGCCACATCCTACTCCGCGGCGCATTGGTAGGCGGCGGTAACGAGGGCTTCACCCTGGTCGAGGCGGTCGTCGCGCTCACGCTGTCCGCGGTGGTGGTCGTCCTGGTGAGCACGGTCTTCCTGGTGCAGAACAGGTACTACGAGATCCAGGTCGCCAGGAGCGCCGCGCACGACGGCGCACGCACGATGACCGAGGGAATGGCGAGCGAGCTTCGCTCGGTCGCGAAGGGTGGCGTCAAAGTCGCCGAGAGCAGTCGGCTGGTGGTGCGCTCTCCCATCGTCCTCGCGGTCGTGTGCGCCCAGACGGGGTCCGACGAGGTGGCGGTGCAGTTCGACGGCGGTCCGTCGGGCATCGACACCGGCGAGGTGACCGGCTTCGCGGTGGGGGACACGATCACGGACGACTGGAGCTACTACGACGGCGGATCGTGGAGCAACATCGTCCAGCCCAGCGGTACGCCCGCGAGCGCCTGCGCCGCCAACGGAGCGGACACGACCGGTGCCTCCGGCGACTTCACCGAGCTGCGCCAGCTCGCCAGCTATCACGGGTCCCTTCCCGCGGTCGGCCAGCTGCTCATGCTGTACCGGGAGGTCGAGTACACGATCGAGGTGTCGGACATGCGACCCGTGGCGCTCGCGCTCTTCCGCAGCGTGGGCGGGGGAACGCCCGTGGAGTCCGCGACCGGCCTGGATCCGTCCGCGCGGTTCCAGTACCGGACCGGGGGGAGCAGCTACGCGAACGCGGTGGCCGGGAGCGGGCTGTGGGCCATCGACGCGATCCGGATCGTCGCCGAGGCGCGCGAGGCGCCGCGCACGGGCGGGGTGGACGACGTCGTGTACGGTTGGGCGGTGAACGTGATCCTGAGGAACGGCGGATGAGGGGCGGTCGTAAGGAGGACCCCCGCGGGGGCTTCGCGCTGGCGCTGGTCGTGCTCATGCTGTTCGCCATCGCCGTGGCCGGGATCACCGGCTACCAGGTGGTGAGCACGGAGCTGGTGATGTCCAGGCAGAACCGTGACGCCGCCAAGGCCCTGTCCGTGGCGCGCGCGGGACTGCAGCGCTTTCTCGGGGAGCAGGTAGGCGACGTGGGGGACTCGGTCAGCTACGCCATCGGGGACGGGATCGCCACGGTCACGACCCGGAGGGTCGTCGCAAAGGACTCCCTGAACCACCTCTACTACATCCGCTCGAGCGGGACCGTCGCGGATCCGCGGAGACCTTCCAACCCTGCTCGCCGGGAGGTCGGCACCTACGCCTGGCAGCGGCTCGCCCCGATTCCCCTGAAGGGCGCTCTGTGGGTGAGCGGCGGAGCCCTGCAGATCTCCTACTCCTCGTACTTCAGCACCGTCGCGCACGCCGACGGCTATGATCACGCCACGGCGTTCGACTGTGCGGGCGGCGGAACGGCGGGAGCCGCGGGGGTGGTGCGCGGCGGCACCGTCACCGCGAACGGTGGTGGCAGCTACGTCGGCAACCCGCCCTCCGTCGGCTATGCGGGGTTCGACGCGGTCTACGACACGGTCGGGGTTCGATGGGACGTGCTGACGAGCCCGAGCTTTCCCGTGGACTTCGAGGACGTGATGCCGGATTTCACGACCCTCCCCGCCGACTCGTTTCCCATCGTCCGCTTCAACGGCAGCCTGACCGAGGATTACACCCACGGCCGGGGCGTCCTGCTCGTCAATGGGACGTTCGTGCCCGGCTACGACTTCCAGTGGGACGGGATCATCCTGGCCGGGACGCTGGGCGACGTCGGTTCCTCCTACGGCTCGCCTCCGCACATCCGCGGGATGCTGATCGGCGGCCTGAACGGCGCCAACCCGGACGTCACCCTGCAGTCGGGCGTGTACGACTACCACTCCTGCAACGCCTACAAGGCGGACCGGGCCCTGTCCTACCTGGAGGTGGTGGACAAGACGGTCTTCGAGATCAACGGGTAGGGGTCGAGACAGCCACGGGTGCGGGCCGCGTTCGGCTCGCACAGGATCACGATCTTCTGCCAGATCTTGCGGCTCACGCCCGTCGTCCACGCTTCCACCTCGTCGACCGCCTGGCGCGGAGCATGCAGGAATGAACCGCCGTGCCGCTGCTCGACGCAACGCGGACGGTCCGGGGCGCCTTGCGTAGCCCCTCGGGGGGCCGGCATCATGGCGCAAGCCGGTCCTTGGAGGGACCCTCCCGGCGCTCCCGACCGTAGCACGGTACCGGAGTGCGTGGACGACACAGGGGGATGAATCAGTTGATGCAACCGACGAACACCCGGGACCCGCAGTACTACCACAAGGTGGTGGACTGCCAGTGGGCGTGCCCCGCCCATACGAACGTCCCCGAATACATCCGGCTCATCGCGGAAGGGCGCTACACCGACGCCTACATGCTGAACCGGGAGTCGAACGTCTTTCCGGGGATCCTGGGCCGCACGTGCGACCGCCCCTGCGAGCCGGCGTGCCGGCGCGAGCGCGTCGACGGCAAGCCCGTGGCCATCTGCCGGCTCAAGCGGGTCGCGGCGGACTTGCGCGAGTCGGTCCACCACCGACTTCCGAAGATCCCCGAGGAAAAGAACGGCAAGCGCGTGGCGCTCATCGGAGGCGGCCCCGCATCGCTCACCGTCGCCAACGACCTCATGCCGCTGGGCTACGAGTGCGTGCTGTACGAGAAGCTGGACAAGCTGGGCGGCCTCATGCTCACGAACATCCCGGCCTTCCGCCTCCCCCAGCGCGTGCTTCAGGAGGAGATCGGCTTCATCGTCGACATGGGCGTGGACGTGCGCCTGAACACGGCGGTGTCGAGCATGAAGGCCCTCATGGACGAGGGGTACGACGCGGTGTTCGTGGGGGTGGGTGCACCCAGAGGGAAGAACCTGGAGCTGCCCGGCCGCTACGAGACCGGCCGCATCCACATCGGGATCGACTGGCTGGAGAGCGTCGCCTTCCAGCACATCGACACCGTGGGCGAGCGGGTCCTGGTCATCGGCGTGGGCAACACGGCCATGGACTGCTGCCGCGCGGCCAAGCGTCTGGGTGGGGAGGACGTGAAGGTCATGGCCCGCCGTGGCCGCAAGGACTTCAAGGCCTCCGAGTGGGAGCTCGAGGACGCCGAGGGTGAGCAGGTGGAGGTGCTCGAGTACCACTCCCCCAAGAGCTACGTGGTGGAGGGCGGAGTTCTGAAGGGGATGATGTTCGACATCGTCGAGTGGTACGCGGACGACAAGGGGAAGCAGCGCGCCCGGCCCGTGGAGGAGGTGTTCATCCCCTGCGATGACGTCATCCTCGCCATCGGGCAGGACAACGCGTTCCCGTGGATGGAGCGCGACATCGGCATCGAGTTCAACGACTGGGACATGCCCATCGTCGATCGCGGCACGATGCAGTGCTCGCTGCCCGGGGTCTTCTTCGGGGGCGACGCGGCGTGGGGCCCGGAGAACATCATCTGGGCGGTGGAGCACGGCCACCAGGCCGCCATCTCCATCCACAACCACTGCCAGGGTGTCCCCCTGGACGACCGGCCGCCGTACGGGTCGAACCTGCTGTCGACCAAGATGGGTATCCACGAGTGGGCCTACTCCAACGACTACAACCCGGCGTCGCGCACGCCCATGCGGTATGTCGACCTCGAGGACCGGCTGCGCAACATCGGGACCGAGGCCGAGCTCGGCTTCAACATCGAGGAGACGGCGCAGGAAGTGCAGCGCTGCCTCAATTGCGATATCCAGACGGACTTCACGGCGAACCTGTGCATCGAGTGCGACGCCTGCATCGACGTGTGCCCGCTGCAGTGCCTGACGATCACCACGAACGGCGCCGAGGAAGATCTGCGCACCCGGCTGACTGCGCCCGCGGAGAACCTGTCGCAGGCGATCTTCGCTTCCGAGGACCTCCCGCAGACGGGGCGTATCATGGTCAAGGACGAGGACCTGTGCGTGCACTGCGGGCTGTGCGCGGAGCGCTGCCCCACCGCGGCGTGGGACATGCGCCAGTTCGAGCTTCTCGTCCCCTACGCAGGAACCACATCTTGGCCCACGACGCACGCGACCGCCTCAACGACTTCGCGCTGAAGGTCGGCACGGTAAACGGCACGGGGTCCGCCAGCGCGAACAGCCTGCTCCTGCAGGCGCTGTTCCGCATGGGGATCCCGGTGTCCGGGAAGAACGTCTTCCCGTCCAACATCCAGGGACTCCCCACCTGGTACGAGATCCGGGTGAACCGGGACGGCTACACCGCCCGTAGCCCCGACTTCCACCTGATCGTGGCGATGAACCCGCAGAGCTACGAGCGGGACATCGACGAGGTGTTGTCGGGAGGCTGGGTGCTGTACGACTCGACCAAGGAGCTCGACGACGAGATCCTGCGCGACGACGTCACCTTCCTGGGGATCCCCCTCGCGCGCATGTGCGCCGAGCGCTTCGAGCGTGCCCGCGAGCGGATCCTGATGAAGAACATCGGATACGTCGGCGCGCTGGTGGCCCTGCTCGACATCGAGATGGACGTGGTGAAGGGAATGCTCGAGGAGAAGTTCAGCCACAAGCCGAGCCTCATCGACTCCAACTTCACCGCGATCCGCATGGGCGCCGACTACGCGCGTGAGCATTGGGACTGCCCGCTGCCCATCCGGGTCCGACGCATGGACGCCACGGGGGACCACGTGATGGTGACGGGCAACGCCGCGACCGCGCTCGGGTGCGTCTACGCCGGTGCGACCGTCGGCGCGTGGTACCCGATCACGCCCGCCACCTCGGTTATGGACGGCTTCAAGGAGTGGTGCCAGCGCTTCCGCGTGGATCCCGATACCGGGAAGCACGACTACTGCATCGTGCAGGCGGAGGACGAGCTGGCCGCGGCCGGGATGGTGATCGGCGCGAACTGGATGGGCGCCCGCGCTTTCACACCGACCTCGGGCGCCGGCATCTCGCTCATGAGCGAGTTCATCGGGCTGGCCTACTACGCGGAGGTGCCTTCCGTCTTCGTGGACGTGCAGCGCACCGGGCCGTCCACCGGGATGCCCACGCGCACGCAGCAGGGGGACCTGCTGCTGACCGCCTACGCGTCGCACGGCGACACGAAGCACATCGCGCTCTATCCGGCGAATCCGAACGAGTGCTTCGAGTTCGCGGTGGCCGCCTTCGACCTGGCCGAGCGCTTCCAGACGCCGGTCTTCCTCCTGTCCGACCTGGACATCGGGATGAACGACTGGATGATCCCGAAGCTCGAGTGGGACGACGACTACCGGCCGGACCGCGGCAAGGTGCTGACCGCCGAGGAGCTCGAGGAGGCGAAGTCGTTCTACCGCTACCTGGACGTGGACGGGGACGGCGTCCCGTACCGGACGCTGCCCGGGGCCCACCCCAAGGGCGCGTACTTCACCCGCGGATCGGGGCACGACAAGTACGGTAAGTACACCGAGGATTCGGACGCCTACCTGGAGGTGGTCGACCGGATCGCGCGCAAGATCCAATCGGCCGCCGAGCACGTGCCGGAGCCCGAGGTGCACGCCGTCGACGGTGGTGCGCGCCACGGCATCGTGTCGATCGGCGGATGCCACTGGGCGGTGATGGAGGCCCGCGACGAGCTTCTGGCCGAAGGCGTGGAGATCGACTACCTGCGCGTGCGCGGCTTCCCGTTCGGCGAAGCCGTCGTCCGCTTCCTCGAGGAGCACGACACGGTGTTCGTCGTCGAGCAGAACCGGGACGGCCAGCTGCGCATGCTGCTGTCGATGGAGACGGGGTGCCCGCGGGCGAAGCTGATCCCGGTCCGCTACTACGGCGGCCAACCCCTGAGCAAGGGACACGTGCTGGACGCCGTCCGGCCCGCGCTACGGGCGGTCCTCACGGAGATCGCATCATGACGTACATCGCCAAGCCGGTGGCGCGGCATCCCAGGATGCGCACCAACGCCCTGGGCCTCACGCCCCGGGACTACGAGGGCACGATGTCCACCCTGTGCGCGGGGTGCGGACACGACTCCGTCACCGCCGCGCTCGTGCAGGCCTTCTTCGAGCTGGACGTGGAGCCGCACCGGGTGGCCAAGCTCTCGGGCATCGGGTGCTCGTCGAAGACGCCGGCGTACTTCGTGAAGGAAGCCCACGGCTTCAACTCGGTACATGGGCGCATGCCCTCGATCGCAACCGGGGCGAACGCCGCCAACCGCGACCTGTTGTACGTGGGCATCTCGGGCGACGGAGACTCGCTGTCCATCGGATTGGGTCAGCTGTGCCACGCGATCCGGCGCAACGTGGACATGGTCTACGTGCTGGAGAACAACGGCGTGTACGGACTCACCAAGGGGCAGTTCTCGGCCTCGGCGGACCTGGGCTCGAGGTCGAAGTACGGGGAGGAGAACCGTCAGGGCCCCATCGACCCGGTGAGCCTGGCGCTGTCGCTGGGCGCGACCTTCGTCGCGCGCTCGTTCTCCGGCGACAAGCACCAGCTCGTCCCGATCCTGAAGGCGGGGATGAAACATCGGGGCTTCGCCCTCGTCGACGTGATCTCGCCCTGCGTGACGTTCAACGACCACAAGGGCTCGACCAAGAGCTACGCGCACACCCGCTTCCACATGCAGGAGGTCGTCGAGACGGACTTCGTGCCGCTCCGGCGCGAGATCAAGGCCGACTACGACGAGGGCGCGGTCCGAACCGTGAAGATGCACGACGGTAGCGAGGTGCGCTTCCGGAAGGTCGCGGCCGACTACAATCCCACCGACCGCGGGACGGTGCTCGAGTACCTGCGCGCCTCCCGGGAGAAGGGTGAGGTTGCGACCGGGCTCCTCTTCCTCGAGGAGAACGGCCTCGACATGCACGCCGTGGAGAACACGGTCGACACGCCGCTGGTGGACCTGCCGTTCGTGAAGCTGTGTCCGGGGAGCACGAAGCTGGAGGAGCTCCAGAACGAGTGGCGGTAGGGGGAGCGCGGGATGGTGGTGCGGTGGGCGCACGGGGCCTATCGTGTGCGCGACACGCGTCGGTCCGTCCCCCTCCAGGAGACCCTCCCCATGCCCACGAACGCCGACTCCATCTGCTCCCTGTACGAGGCCTTCGCCCGCGGTGACGCCGCGGCGGTGCTCGCCGGTTTCTCCCCCGACATCGTGTGGAACGAAGCCGAGCACTTCCCCCTGGCCGACAGGAACCCGTATCACGGGCCCCAGGCCGTCGCCGAGGGCGTGTTCGGTCGGCTCATGACCGAGTGGGACGGCTTCACGGTGAGCCCGAAGCGCGTCCACGATGCCGGCCGCACCGTGGTCGTGGAGGGTCGCTACACCGGTACCTTCAAGGCGACGGGCCGCCCGCTCGACGCCCAGTTCGTGCACGTCTGGGACCTGGAGGACGGCAAGGTCGTGCGGCTCCAGCAGTATGCGGACACCGCTCAGGCGGTCTCGGTCACCACCGGGGCGTAGGGTCGTGGCCTTGAGCGTCTCTCGATCCCCGCTCCGCGCCATCCTCCTCGCGCTCCTCCTCGCGCCTGCCGCCCTCCACGCCCAGATCACCGACCGCGCTCGCCTGGTCGCCGCGCTGGACTCGGCGGCCCGCGCGCACGTCGCGGACTCGATGGTGGCGGGAGCGTCCGTGGCGGTCGTGCGCGGCGCGGATACCCTGCTCATGCGCGGCTACGGGTATGCCGACCTCGAGTGGGACGTGCCCACGCCGGCGGACGGACGCGCGAGCTACGAGATCGGCTCGATGACGAAGCAGTTCACCGCCACGGCGGTGCTGCAGCTCGTCGACGAGGGGAAGCTCGACCTCGACGCCGACATGACGACGTACCTCCCGGAGTTCGACACCCAGGGCCATCGCGTGCCGCTGCGGAGGCTCTTGGACCACACCTCGGGGATCAAGGGCTACACCGAGATGCCGGTCTTCGGGGACATCTCGGTCAAGAAGCTCCCGCGTGACTCGCTGGTCACGCTCATCGAGGAAGAGCCCTTCGACTTCGAGCCCGGCACGGCCGAGATCTACAACAACTCGGCGTACTTCCTCCTCGGCCTGATCATCGAGAAGGCCTCCGGCCAGCCGTACGCGGACTACATCGCCGAGCACGTGTTCACGCCCGCCCGGATGGACCACTCCTACTACTGCTCGGAGAGCGCCATCAGGAAGAACCGGGCGCACGGCTATGACGCCGGGCCGAACGGGCTGCAACGGAAGGCGTACCTCGACCACACCTGGCCGTTCGCGGCGGGGTCGTTGTGCTCCACCGTCGGCGACCTCGTGGGCTGGAACCAGGCGCTCCACCACGGCGGGGTGCTTCCCGCCGGGTCCTACCGGATGCTCGTCACGCCCGAGCCGCTGGCGGACGGCACACCCATCCGCTACGCGATGGGGCTGGTGGTCGACGACACCGGCGGTCGACGCGTCATCACCCACGGGGGCGGGATCAACGGCTTCTTGAGCGACGGCCGCTATTACCCGGACGCCGACCTCACCGTGATCGTGCTCCAGAACTCGGCTGGCCCGCGGGGCCCCGCCGCGCTGAGCCAGGCGCTGGCCGACCTCGTGCTCGGTCCGGCGCCCGTGCCGGCCACGACGCCCTACGCGGGAGACCTCGACGACCTGCTGGGCGACTACGCCGGACCCGCGCGGGGCCAGGCACTGACGCTGCACGTCACCCGGGATGGCGACCAGCTCGTCTTCACCCCGGAAGGCGCCCGCCAGGGGCTGCGCCCGGCCCATTGGGAGGGGACGACCTGGGGCGAGGGGATGACGCGGGCCACCTTCGTGCGCCGGGAGGGCCGGGTGGTCGAGCTGCATCTGGACCAGGGCGGCGGCTTCTACGTGCTGAAGCGCCAGGAGGGGTAGTAGGATACGCAGGGCGCGCCCGACGCCGACGGGCGGAGGCTCCGTTCCTCCCTCGTCGCTGCGGCTATCGCCAGGGCGATGGGACTGGACAGGACGGCCGGGGCCATTAACTTACCGACCGGTCAGTTAATAATCCTCCCGTCCACTCTCTCGTGACCTGCCCATCGGAGAACACCCCCCGGTGGCGCCGGCGTCCCGCCGAGCGCCCCGACGAGATCCTGCATGCCGCCCTAGAGGTCTTCGCGGACCAGGGGCTCGCCGGCGCTCGCGTGGAAGACATCGCGGCGCGCGCCGGGGTGTCGAAGGGCACGCTCTACCTCTATTTCCACGGCAAGGACGAGCTCTTCCGGGAAGCGATCCGCGCACAGGTGCGCCGCACGCTGGAGGGGCTCACGTCCGCGGCGCCGCCCGGCGAGCCCGTCGAGCGCCTGACCCGGTTCGTCGATGCCTACTGGGCGCACTTGCGCACGAAGGACTTCGGGAAGTTCTACCGGCTCGTGCTGGCCGAGCTGCACCAGTTCCCGGAGCTGTCGCGGTTCTACGCCGACGAGGTCTCCGGGCGGATCACGGACCTGTCGACGGAGATCATCGCCGACGGCGTCGCCTCGGGCGCCTTCCGTGAGGTCGACCCGAAGGTCGCCGCACGCATGATGGTGGCCCTGCTGGCCCAACACGCCGTGTGGACGAGCCGGCGCGAGCTATTCCCCCACCTGGGAAAACGGAGCGACGAGACGCTCGTGAACGAGATCAAGGAATTCCTCCTCTCCGCCCTCGCGGCGCCCCGGCCCGGGGGCGGCGCATGAGCGCGACCACGCGCCTGCCCATCGCGCTTCTGAGCCTGATGGCGCTGGCGTCGGCCCCGCGGGCGGTGCGGGCGCAGGAGGCCGACCACTATCGCCTGTCGCTGGGCGACGCCGCGCGCCTGGCCGCCGAGCGGAGCGCACCGGTCCTGGAGGCGCGCAGTCGCATCGAAGGTGCGGAGGCCCGCGTGCGCGGGAGCACGTCGGCGCTGCTCCCGTCCCTGAGCGCCGACGTGATCGGCGGCGCGCACACCTTCAACACCGCCTCCTTCGGGCTCGACTTCCCGACCGCGCCCGGACAGGCGCCTCTCTTCGATCCCAGGGGCGAGGTGGTGGGCCCCGTCCGGAGCGCGGACGTGCGCGCCCGCGTCGACCTACCGCTCCTGGACCTCGCGGCGCTGGGGCGCCGTCGGAGCGCCATGGCGGGAGCGGACGCGGCCCGCCAGGAGGAGGCCGCGATCCAGGAGCAGTCCGGAGCCCAGGCGGCCGGGGCCTACGTGGCCGACCTGCGAGCCCGGGCCGAGGTCGACGCGCGCGAGCAGGACCTTCAACTCGCGCGGGAGCTGCTGGCGGTCGCGCAGGGGCAGCTCGAAGCCGGGGTCGCGGTGGCGCTGGACGTTACGCGCGCGGAGGCGCAGGTCGTCACCATCCAGGCCCAGCTCCTATCGGCCCGGCATCGAGCCGATATCGCCGATCTGGCGCTTCACCGCGCCCTCCGCCTTCCTGACGCGGCCACCCTCGAGCTGGCAGACGACCTGGAGTCCAGCGCCGGTGCGGCCCCGTCGGAGGACGAGGCCACGGCCCTGGCGATGCAGTCGCGCAGCGACCTTGCCACGGCCCGTGCGTACCGCACGGCGGCTTCCGAGGGCCTGTCCGCGGTCAAGGCGGGACGTCTCCCACGCCTGAGCGCGTCGGCGGACGAAGGCTACTACGGCAGGGGCTTCGGCTACATGCTCAACACCTACTCGTGGAGCTTGCGCCTGAGCGTGCCGGTCTTCGACGGGCTGAAGCGGTCGGCGGACGCGCAGGAGGAGGAGGCGCGCATCCACGAGCTCGACTTCCGCATCGAGGACCTCCAGGCCGAGGTCGCGTTCCAGGTGCGCCAGGCACTCCTGAACCTGAGCGCCGCACGCGAGCAGGTCGGTGCGGCCGACGAGCGCCTGAGGCTCGCGCAGCTCGAGGTCGACCAGGAGGAGGAGCGCGTGCGCGCGGGCGTGTCGGGCAACGCCGACGTGGTGCGCGCGGCGATGCGCCTGAACGAAGCGCGCACCGCCCGCCTCGACGTCCTGACCGCCCTGCATTCGGCGCGCGTGGCGCTCGCCGCCGCGATGGGCACGGTGTCGGAGCTTCCCTGAGACAATCGCAACCCGTGAGGACGAAGTGAGCGAACAGTCGGAGAACACGCCCCCGGTGGCGACGCCGGTCCCGCGCACACGGAGAGCCGTGCTGCTGGTGATCGGCGCCATCGCCATTCTGGCCGGTGGCGTCTGGGGGGTCCGGCGCTGGAGCTACGCGCGCACGCACGTCTCCACCGACAACGCCCAGGTGGACGGGCGCATCGTGCCGGTGATCGCGAAGGTGGGCGGGTACGTCCAGGCCGTGGACGTCGAGGACAACGAGGCCGTCGGGCGTGGCGACGTCGTGGTGGCGATCGACGACGCGGAGCTCCAGGTGAAGCTGCACGAGGCCGAGGCCGACCTGGCCGCCGCGTTCGCGGCGGCGGGCACGGATGGACAGCAAGGGCAGGTGGAGGCGGAGGCGTCCGCCAGCCACGCGCGCCGGCAGGCGCTGGAATCGCGTCTGGAGTCGGCCCGCGCGCACGCCGACAGGGCCGCAAAGGACCTGGCGCGCGTGCAGGAGCTGGCCGACAAGCAGATCGCCTCGAGGCAGCAGCTCGACGCCGCGCAGGCGGCCGCCACCGCGGCCCAGGCGGACGTGGTGGCGCTGGAGCGGGACATCGCCGCGGCACGCGCCGGCGAGGCCTCCGCGGGGGCGGCCGGCCGGGCCGCGGATGCCAGGCTCGAGCACGCGCGCGCGGCGCTGGAGCGGGCGCGCCTCGACCTGAGCTACGCCCGGGTCACTTCGCCGGTGTCCGGCACCATCTCCCGCAAACAGGTCGAAGTGGGTCAGCTGGTCCAGCCCGGCCAGCCGCTGGCCGCCGTGGTGTCCGATTCCGCCGTCTGGGTGACGGCGAACCTGAAGGAGACCGAGACGGCCGACGTGCGGGAGGGTCAGCCCGTGGCGATCGAGGTGGACGCCTATCCGGGGTGCACCGCGCGGGGTACGGTCGAGAGTCTCAGCCCGGCCACCGGCTCGAAGTTCGCCCTTCTTCCGCCCGACAACGCGACGGGGAATTTCACGAAGGTCGTGCAGCGCGTGCCGGTCCGCATCGGCGTCACCGAGGGATGCGGCGCGGACAGGCCGCTCCGACCCGGGATGTCGGTGTTGGCGCACATCGAGGTCCGCTGAGGAACGGCACGCGAACGATGAGGTCCGCATGAGCGCCGCCGCGGCCCACCGCAACGAGACGCCCGAGGAGCGGGTCTACCGGCACCGCTATATCATCGCGGCGGCGGTGTCGCTCGCGTCGATGATGCAGGTCATCGACACCTCCATCGTGAACGTCGCCATCCCCCACATGATGGGGAACCTGGGCGCCACGGTGGAGGAGATCTCGTGGGTGTCCACCGGCTACATCATCGCGGCCGCGATCGTCATCCCGCTCACGGGGTGGCTGGCGGGGTTCTTCGGACGCAAGCGCTATTTCGTCGGCTCGATCATCCTGTTCACCATCGCGTCGTTCCTGTGCGGCACCTCGCGCACGCTGGGCGAGCTCGTGCTGTGGCGCATCGTGCAGGGTGTCGGGGGCGGAGCGCTCATCTCCACCTCGCAGGCGATCCTGTGGGAGTCCTTCCCCCGAGAGGAGGTGGGCACCGGGATGGCCTTCTTCGGGATGGGCGTCATGGTGGGCCCCACCCTGGGTCCCACCATGGGCGGGTGGCTGACCGACAACTACTCGTGGCCCTGGATCTTCTTCATCAACGTGCCGGTGGGCATCCTGGCCGTCGCGATGATCGTAGCGTACGTGCACGACCACCCCGAGCAGGTCCGCACGAAGAAGGTGGACGGCATCGGCATCGGCCTGCTCATCCTCGCGGTGGGCGCCGTCCAGCTCATGCTCGAGCGCGGCGAGCGGCTCGACTGGTTCGACTCGAACCTGGTGACGGGCCTGGGGGTCACGTCGGTCGTCGCCGCCATCCTGCTGGTCTGCCACGAGCTGCGCGCCGAGCACCCCGCCATCGACCTCCGCCTGCTCAAGCAGGCCCAGTTCACGGCGGGCTCGGCCATGGGCATCGTGCTGGGGGCCGGACTGTTCGGGTCGGTGTTCATCCTGCCGATCTTCCTGCAGGGCATGCTACACATGACGGCCTGGCAGACCGGGCTGATCATCCTGCCGGGCGCGATCGCGTCGGCGTTCTCGATGGCCGTGGTGGGCAGGTTGAGCGCGGTGGTGGACAACCGCCTTCTCATCGTCGTGGGATCGGTCTTCTTCGGCCTGGGCATGTGGCAGCTCGGGTCGATCACCTCCCAGACCGGCACGACCGACCTGTTCTGGCCCCTCATCTGGAGAGGTCTGGGCCTGGGGCTGATCTTCGTGCCCCTCACCAACCTGACGCTGCTGCAGATCGCGCCGAAGGACCTGGGGCAGGCCACGGGGCTGAACAACTTCTTCCGCCAGCTGGGCGGGTCGCTCAGCATCGCGGGGATGGCGTCGCTGCTCACCCGGTTCGTCGGGCAGGAGCACTCCATCCTGAGCGCGCAGGTGTCGGCATACTCGCCCCTGGCCCAGCAGCGACTGGGGCAGATCGAGGCCGGCCTCATGGGTCGGGGGATGGACGCCGCGAACGCCCACCAGGCCGCGTTGCGCGCCATCGACGGACAGATTCTTCTGCAGGCCAACGTCCTGGCCTTCGAGAAGATCTACCTGCTCAGCGGTCTGCTCCTGATCGGCGCGCTCCCGCTGCTCCTGCTGTTCCGCCAGGGCAAGCCCACGGCGAGCAAGCGAGGCGGGCGCGGGCCGGCCGTCCACACGGAGTAGCCTCGAGCCGAGCCGGCGCGCGCCCTCAGCGCCGTTTCAGCACGCTCCGGAGAAGCGCGACCAGATCGTCGGCGGCGAACGGCTTCTGCACGAAGGGGACCTCGGGCGGGAGGCCGCCGGGATGCCCGGGCGACGTGCCCGCGTAGCCGGACATGACGACAACCGGCAGACCGGACCAGCGCGCGCGGATCCGTTCGAGGACCGCGCGTCCGCCGATCCCGGGAAGGACGAGGTCGGTCAGGACGACGTCGACACGCAGCCCCGACTCCAGATCCGCGAAGGCGGACTCCCCGTCCGGGTGCGCACGCACCTCGAACCCTGCGCGGACAAGCAGCTTTTCCGTTACCCGGCGCACACTGGGATCGTCCTCGATCAACAGGACCGTTCCGGACGCGGTCGTGCGCGGCGGCGGGGATAGCGGCCGTGACGGCTCATCCGCCTCGGGAGCGGCCGCCACGACCGGGAAGCGGAGGACGAACGTCGCCCCCGCTCCGGGCTCGCTATGCAGGTGGATGTGGCCGCCGCTCTGGGTCACGAAGCCGTAGGCCATCGCCAGCCCCAGCCCCGTTCCCTCGCCCTTCGGCTTCGTCGTGAAGAAGGGCTCGAAGACGCGACGCTGCGTGTCTTCGTCCATGCCCACGCCGGTGTCGGCGACCTCGAGCACGGCGTATCGGCCCGCGGGCAGACCCCCGAGCACCTCCGCTTTCCGGGCGTCGACCTCCTCCTCGTAGGTGCGCAGCGTGAGCGATCCGCCTCCGGGCATGGCGTCGCGCGCGTTGACGGCGAGGTTCATCACGACCTGCTCTAGCCGCGCGCGGTCGACCTCGAGCGAGGGGCCTCCCTCCGGGAGGTCGAGCACCATCTCCACGTCCTCACCGATGACGCGGGCGAGGAGCTTGCTGATCCTGCGCAGGACCGAGGCCAGATCCACGACCCGCGGCCTGAGCACCTGGTCGCGGCTGAAAGCGAGCAGCTGCCCGGTCAGCTCCGCCGCACGACTCGCCGCCGCCTGGACGAGCTCGATCTCGTCGCTGATCCCCTCGGGTACCCCGGTCTCCGAGAGCATCAGGTCGGTTTGGGCGCGGATGACGGTCAGCAGGTTGTTGAAATCGTGCGCGATGCCACCCGCCAGACGGCCCACCGCCTCCAGCTTCTGCGCCTGGCGGAGCTGCCGCTCCAGCTCCTCCTGCTCCGTGACGTCGCGGGCGTTCGACAGAACGGCCCCCACCGCCGGGTCGTGAAGGAGGTTCGTCAGCGTGGCGTCCAGGGTCCTCCACGATCCGTTCCGGTGCCGGAAACGGAACACCCCGACTCGCACGGCGGCGCCCGGGCTCGCCAACATGGACCGCCAGGCCTCGCGGACGGGCGCCACGTCCTCCGGGTGCACGTACTCGAAGATCGAGCACCCCTCCAGCTCGCCCGGGCCGTAGCCGAGGAGGCGGGGGAGGGGCGCGCTCTGGTATCCCATGTTCCCGTCGGCGTCGAGCGTGCT
The DNA here is from genome assembly GCA_964591135.1 of uncultured Gemmatimonadaceae bacterium. Taxonomy (GTDB): domain Bacteria; phylum Gemmatimonadota; class Gemmatimonadetes; order Longimicrobiales; family Gaopeijiaceae; genus SZUA-318. Next base: position 65,095 of record CAZPZU010000010.1, read on the forward strand.
GATGAGGTCGGAGGCGTTCTCGACGAACGCGCGAAATCGACGTTCGCTCGTCTTGACCGCCTCTTCGGCCGCGACGCGGTCGGTGATGTCCCGTGCCACGCCGACGACGTGGTCGACCTGCCCTCGGTCCCGGACCGGGTACGTCCGGTCCCAGATCCAGCGCACCTGTCCGTCGGACCGGACGATGCGGTACTCCCGCTCGCTCTCGCCCAGGAGCTGGGCCGGGAGAGAGTCCAGGACGGCCTGGCGGTCCGCAGGGTGGACCGCGGCGATCCACTGGTCCTGGTCTTCGTAGAGATCCTCTCGCGGCATCCCCCAGATCCTGCCGAAGGCGGGGCTGACGTACTCCAGCCGTCGCTCCCCGGCCGCGGAGATCCAGAAGACGTCGTGGATGCGCTCGGCGATCTGCCGGAAGCGCTCCGCCTCGCGAAGGCGGGCCTCGTGCTCGGCATCACGCTCCCGGACGCTGTGGCTGAGGGCCCGGGCCAGCTTCGAGACGCTGCGGTAGCGCCACGCCGCCATGCCGAGGAGCACGAGCCCGAGGAGGAGACCCCCCGCGAACGCCACCCGTCTGACGGTCCAGAACGACTCCGGCTGCCCGAGCCAGCGGCGATAGATCTCGGCGTACTCCGGCGAGCCGACCAGATCGCGCACGCCCGCGTCCAAACGCACTGTCAGCAGTGTATCCGCTCTGCGCATCCCCATGGCGCGCTGTATCTCGACGAGGGGCGTGGGGAGCGTGCGGAGGCGATCCTCGACGCCGACGGAACGGGCCAGCGCGCTCAGCACCTCCTCCGGATAGGCCATCGCGTCGACGCCCGCGGCCAGGAGGTCGAAGAGGGCCTCCCGGGGGTCCTGGTAGAGAACGGTCCGCGCGTCCGGCTGGACCGCCGGAACGAGGTCGATCGCGACGTTGCTGGCCACCACGGCCACGCGGCGTCCGGCCAGGTCGGCTGCGGTCGTGATCGTCGTCTCCGAGCGGCGCGTGAAGATCGACACCCGGAAGGCCTCGTAGGGCCGCGTGAACGCGAACTCCTCGGCGCGTGACGGGGTGACGCCGAAATCCGGGATCACGTCGACCTCGCCGTCGCGCAGGGCCTGGATCGACGCCGTGAACGACGGGAAGGGAACGAAGCGCACGTGGAAGCCCGTCCGGCCGGCCACCGCTTCGGTCACGTCCACCGCGAAGCCGGCCACGGTGCCGTCGGGGAGCATGCGGTAGTGGGGAGGCCAGTCGCGCAGGACCGCCACACGCAGCGTGTCGGGAAGGGCCTGCGGGACGCCCGCGTCCGCGTCCTGCGCGAGCAACCGCTCCGGCCACGACGTTTCGGCCAACGCGAAGAAGACGAGCAGACACAGGCCGACAGCGTCACGCCTGCACCGGTGCTCCCGGACGGGCTCGCGCGATCGGATGACGCTCATGGCTCCCTCGACGGCGGCGGAGGGGCGGCAGCGGTGTCTGATCCGGCAATATATTCGACGCAGTCGTCGCCCACATCGGGGGGAGGTGAAGCTATGAAGATCGCCATGATCGGTACGGGGAGGGTCGGAGCGGTCCTGGGACGCCGCTGGGCCGAGGCAGGCCACCAGGTCGTCTTCGGCAGCAGGCGACCCGACACGGACGACGTGCGGGCGCTCGTGGCGTCGGCGGGGTCGACGGCTTCGGCATCGCCGCCCGCCGAAGCGGCGGCCGCCGCCGACGTGGTCGTGCTCGCGACGCCAGGGAACGCCGCGGAAGCGGTGGTCTCCGACCTCGGGGACCTGGACGGGAAGGTGCTGATCGACTGCACCAACCCGATCCTGCCCGGTCTCGCCGGACTCTCGGTGGGCACGGACGACTCGGCGGCGGAGCGGATCGCCCGCGCGGCGCCCGGCGCGCGCGTGGTCAAGGCCTTCAACACCACGGGCTCGACCAACATGGAGGACCCGGTCTACGAAGGCGGCCGGCTCGCGATGTTCGTGTGCGGGGACGACGCCGGAGCGAAGGGCGTCGCCACGGAGCTGGCGGCGGCACTCGGATTCGAGGTGATCGACTCCGGACCGCTGACGTCCGCGCGCTGGCTGGAGCCGATGGCGATGCTCTGGGTGACGCTGGCCTACGGACTCGGCAACGGCCCGGACTTCGGCTTCGCGGTGCTGCGCCGCCGGGCTTAGCGCCCCGCCGCCAGCTCCTCGTAGAGCCGCACCATCGAGCGCATCCCCTTCTCGAGCTGCTCGACGGCGATCCACTCGTTCGGCGCGTGCATGTTCGCGCCGGGGAGCGCGAAGCCCATGACCGCCACGCTCGGCGTGAGGATCTCCGAGAAGTCGCGGGCGATGGGCAGCGTGCCGCCGTGGGCCACCCTGACCGGCTCCACGCCGTAGACGTCCGCGAGCGCGGCCGCCGCGGCCCGGTACAGGGGGCCCTCGGGAGCGGCCCGCCACGGGTGATTGGTCTGACGCCGATGGACGGTCGCTTCCACACCGTCCGGCACGCGGGTGCGCACGTGCTCCTCCAGGAGCCGCGCGATCCGCTCGGGGTCCTGATCCGGGACCAGGCGGCAGCTCACCTTCGCGGTGGCCACGGCCGGGAGCACGGTCTTCTTCCCCGGCCCGGTGTAGCCGGAGATCATCCCGTTCACGTCGAGGCAGGGACGGACCCACAGCCGCTCGTGCGTCGCCCACCCCGGCTCCCCGGTCAGCGCCGCACCGCCGGCCGAGCGCTGGAAGGCGGCCTCGTCGTATCCGAGGGCGGCCCACCCGGACCGCAGCGCTTCCGGGACCTCGAGCACCTCGTCGTAGAAGCCATCCACCGCCACGCGCCCGTCCGGGTGGTGGAAGGAAGCGACGATCCGCGAGAGGATGTGCGCCGGGTTGGGGACGGCGCCGCCGTATTGCCCCGAGTGCAGGTCGTGGGTGCCGGTGCGCACGTCGACCTCGACGTACGCCATGCCGCGCATGCCGAAGATCAGCGAGGGGCGGCCGGGCGCGAACATCATCGAGTCGGCGATGACCGCGTGGTCGACCCGCAGCTCGTCGCGATGCTCGGCGACCCACCGCCGCAGGTTCGGAGATCCCACCTCCTCCTCTCCCTCGAAGAGCAGGACGAGGCTCACCGGCAGCCCCCCGGACCGCAGGGCCGCTTCGGCGGCGGCGATCTGCAGCACCACCTGTGCCTTGTCGTCCGCGGCACCGCGCGCCACGAAATTGCCGTCTTCGCGGGTCAGCTCGAAGGGCGGCGAGCGCCACTCGCCGAGGGGGTCGGCCGGCTGCACGTCGTAGTGGGCGTAGACCAGGAGCGTCGGGGCGTCGGGGCCGGCGTCGTGGCGCCCGACCACGAGGGGGTGGCCGTCCGTCTGCTCGATCGAGGCGTCGAGCCCGGCCTGCTCCATCCGACGCCGTACCCAGCCGGCCGCCTTCTGGACGTCCTCGGCGCGGGCGGGGTCCGTGGAGATGCTCGGGATGGCGATGAGCTCGGCGAAGTCGTCGTGGAAGCTCGCGAGCTCTCTGGTGACGTAGTCCTGGGGCGCGGACACGATTCCTCACTTTCGAGTGAGGGAGGGTCTGCGACAATCTGCAACCGGAGCGGCACGGAACAAGAGGCGTCATCCCGTGTCTGTCCCTGTATACCCCAATCCCGCGTGGCTGGCCGAGCCACCGGCGATCCACCACGACAGGAGGTCGGCAAGATTTCCGATCCACGCGTCAACGACCAGATCCGCATCAGCCCCATCCGACTCATCGACGCCGACGGCGAGCAGCTCGGTGTCGTCTCCCTCGACCACGCCCGCGAGACCGCGCAGGAGCAGGAGCTCGACCTCGTCGAGGTCGCGCCCCAGGCTCGTCCCCCCGTCGTGCGGCTCATGGACTGGGGCAAGCACCGCTACGAGCTGCAGAAGAAGAAGCGGGAGGCCCGCAAGCACCAGCACCACACCGAGGTGAAGGAGGTGCAGCTCCGCCCCCGCACCGACGATCACGACTTCGAGACCAAGCTCAAGCGCGCCCGCAAGTTCCTGAAGGCGGGCAACGTGGTGCGCGTGGTGATGCGCTACCGCGGGCGGGAGCTCCGGCGCCCCGAGGTGGGCGTCGCCACCCTCGAGAAGATGCTGGAGGCGACCGCCGACCTGGCGAAGGTCGAGCACGTCTCGAAGAAGATCGAGGGCCGGCGGCTCCTCGCCGTGCTGGAGCCGGCCTCGACGTGACCGGGCGGGTCCGGTCGCCCCGCGGGGCGGCCTCCGCACCCCTTGTCCACTTAGGCATCATCGACTATACCTAAGTGAACGAGGCGTCGCGCCGACGCCGATTCCAACAGTGGCGGAGGTGTGCTGGTGAGCGGGAGCGATCTCTTCACGGGAACGCTGGACATCCTGATCCTGAGGACGCTCCAGGCGGCGCCGCTCCACGGATACGCCATCGGACGCGCGATCCGCGACGGGAGCGAGGGCGTGCTGTCCGTGGAGGAGGGTGCGCTCTACCCCGCGCTCCATCGGCTGGAGCGCCGGAGCCTGCTCGAGTCCGAGTGGGGTCATACCGAGACGGGACGCCGCGCGAAATTCTACCGGATCACCCCGGTGGGCGCGGAGCACCTCGCGTCGGAGGCGAGCCGCTGGGCCGACTACTCCGGTGCGGTCGCCTCCATCCTCGCGGGGGGAGGGCGGTAGCGGGAGATGTCCGGCTGGCCCTTCAGGCGCGTGCTCCGGCCGGGTGCCGTGCGGTCCGCCGACGCGGAGCTGCGCGAGGAGATCGAGCTCTATCTGGACCTGCGCACGGAGGAGCTGGTGCGCGAGGGCCACGCGCCCGCGGAGGCACGGCGCATCGCGGAGGAGCGCTTCGGAGACGTGGCGCGCATCGAGGCCGAGGCGCGTCGTGAGGGCGGACGTGGACGACGGGAGGGGGGGAGGAGGATGATGGAGACGCTGAGGCTGGACGTGGGCTACGCGCTGCGGACGTTTCGCCGCAATCCGCTGTTCTTCGTGGTCGGGGCGCTCACCCTCGCGCTGGCGGTCGCCGGCAACACCGCGGTCTTCAGCGTGCTGGACGCGGCCGTGCTCGAAGCCCTTCCGTTCCCGGACGCCGATCGCCTGGTCTTCGTCGACGGATACCACCTGGCGGACGGCGAGAAGGCGATCCGGTACGCCTCCGTCCCGGAGTTCCGGGACTGGCGGGAGCGCTCGCACACCGTGTCGCGGATGGTGGCGGTCGATCCGAACGGCCTGACGCTGAGTGGCGAGGGGGAGGCGGAGCGCATCACGGGCGAGCTCGTGAGCCGCGGCTTCTTCGAGCTCATGGGCGGCGAGGCCGCGCTGGGTCGCACGTTCACGCCGGAGGAGGCGGAGACGCCGGACGGCGCTCCGCTGGTGGTCCTGTCGGACGGGCTCTGGCGACGACGCTTCGGGGCGGATCCCGCGATCGTGGGTCGTACCATCCAGCTCAACGATCGGTCGGTGACCGTGGTGGGAGTCATGCCGCCAGGCTTTCGCGGCGTCTCGCCGGACGTGGACGCGTGGCTCCCGCTGGGGATGATGTCCCTGGTGGGGTCGGCCGACGTCCTGGACAGCCGCGGAACTCGCTTCCTCGGTGTGATCGGACGCCTGGCACCGGGCGTGGACGTGGGACGGGCGCAGGACGAGCTGGACGCCATCGCGCGGGATCTCCAGGCGGAATATCCCGACGCCCACGCGGACCGCTGGGCGCGGGTGCAGTCCTTCCGCGAGGAGTACCTGGGTACGACGGGCCGGCTCCTGTGGATCCTGGTGGGGGCGGGCGTCCTCCTGCTGCTGATCGCGTCGGCCAACGTGGCCAACCTCCTGCTCGTTCGTGCGCATGCACGGGTCCGGGAGCTGGCCGTGCGCCGGGCGGTGGGCGCCGACGGGAGCCGTGTCGTCGGGCAGCTCTTCACCGAGAGCCTCGTGCTGGCCGCCGTCGGGGGTGTGTTGGGCCTCGGACTCGCCTGGATCGCGATCCGGGGAATCGTCCCGTCGATTCCCACCGGGGTCCTCCCGGACTTCGTGGTTCCGGAGTTGAGCGTGAGGGTCTTTCTCTTCTCCTTCGCGGTGGTGGGCCTCGCCGGCCTGGTGGCGGGGACGGCGCCCGCGGCCTCCGGCGCCCGTGCGGACCTGGCCGGCGCGCTGCGTACGGGCGGGTGGGGTGCGACCGGGCGACGCGCGCGGGCGCAGCAGGGCTTCGTCGTGGCACAAGTGGGCCTCGCGCTCCTTCTCCTCGTCGGAGCCGGCTTGCTCACGCGCAGCTTCCGGGCGCAGCTCGCCGTGGACCCCGGGATGGACATGCGGGGGATGCACGTCTTCCGCGTCCAGCCGCCCCGGGAGCGCTATCCCGACGCCGCGTCGCTGCGGCTCTTCACCCACGAGCTCGTGCGGCGTCTCGAGGCCGTCCCAGGGGTCTCGGCTGTGGCTGCCAGCTCGGACTTCCCCTTCCGGGGCCGCAGTAGCGGCTCCTACATCGTTCGGCCCGAGGACCCCGAGCATCTGATCCGGTACCACCGACACAGCGTGACGCCCGGCTACTTCGAGAAGCTGGGCGTCCGCGTCCTGCGCGGCCGTGCGATCGAGGAGCAGGACCGTGCGGACGCGCGGGGCGTGGCCGTGGTGACGCAGGCCCTCGTGGACCGGGTCTTCCCCGACGATCCGAGCGGCGTCGGCCGCACGATCGCCATCGGAGATCCGCGCGACCCGGACAACCTCGTCGAGATCGTCGGCGTGGTGGCGAACGTCCGCTACCGCGACCTCACACAGGACATGATGGCCGAGGCCAACAGCCCGGACCTCTTCTTCTCCATGGACCAGATCCCGTCGCGGACGCTCGAAGTGTCGTTCCGCGTACGGCGCGACCTCGCCTCGGTGCTCCCCAGCGTACGGAGCGCGGTGGCGGGAATCGACCCGGCCATTCCCATCTTCGCCATGGACTCCCTGGAGCACGCCTACCGGAGCCTGACGGCGACGCCGCGATTCGCGGCGTTCCTGATGGGGCTGTTCAGCTTGCTCGCGCTGGTGCTGTCGGGGGTGGGCATCTACGGCGTGCTGGCGTTCAGCGTGGGCCAGCGGACCCCGGAGATCGCGCTCCGCCGCGCGCTCGGTGCGCGGGCGGGGGCGGTGGCCGGCTCGGTGATTGCCAGCGCCCTGCGCCTGGTGGGCTTGGGGCTGGTCCTGGGCGGCGTGGCCGCGGCGCTCGGCAGCGGCGTGCTGCGCCGATTCCTCTTCGGCGTGGCGCCGACCGATCCGGTGACGTTCGGGGGCGTGCTGGCGACCATGGTCGCGGTGGCGGTCGTGGCGGCGGCGCTGCCCGCCTGGCGGGCTGCCCGGAAGAGCCCGGTGGAGGCGCTGAACGCGGAGTAGCGAGCGAGGGCGGGCGCGGCCCCGACGCCCGAGGCGGTTGCGGTGGGACGTCCCGGTGACGAGCGAGGGATGGGCGCCCTACCCCTCGGGCCCGAAGCCGATCTCCTCCGCCGGCGTACCCGCGCGCAACTGGTCCAGCCAGGCGGTGGTGTAGACCCAGTCGTGGAAGAACCCGGTCAGGTCCTTGGGGGAGTGGGCCTGAAGGCCCTCCAGGAGCTCCTCGAACGTTCCGCCCCGCTCCCGATGGTCCTGGTAGTAGCCCCCCACGGCGGCGTCGAACCTCTCGTCGCCCATGGCCCGGTAGAGGGCGTAGAACATGAGGAGACCCACCTGGTACGAGAGATCGGTGGCGCCGGCTTCCCCGTAACGGATGAACGGAACCTGGCCGAGGTCGGGCGTGTTTGCGGCGGCGGAAAGGATGCGCGAGCTCGTCCTGAGGACGTCGTCCTCCATGCCCTGCCACCCGTCAAGCTCGCCGGCCATGCGGCGGGCCAGAAAGGAAGCCAGGCCCTCGTTCCACCGCGCAGACGGTTGATCGAGGTCCGGCGCGTTCCACAGATGGGTGAGCTCGTGATAGAGCGCCGTCATGGGGCCGGTATCCCGGAACGCGTCGGCGGTTTGGATGATGCCGCCCGTGAGGCTGGCCTGGGACCCCCACATCTCGGGGATCTCCATCACGGCCAACTCGGGCTCGGTGCCGAGAGGTCCGAACCACTCCTGGAGCAACTCCAGCCCCCGGGTCGCGCTGCCCAGCACCCGGAGCGCGCCGGCGGAGTCCGCCGGGAAGTGGTAGAGGCGCACGCCTCCCCGCTCCATGAGGCCGTACTCGGCGACGGGGAGGTTGAGAAAGGGCACCGGCGCGATGCTCTCGTACACGAACGTGGTCCGCCCTCCTCGGGTGCTCCGCTCCACGAGCCGCCCGCCGCTGGCGACGGTGTAGGGCTCCGGCACCGTGATGCGGGCCGTGAAGTCGAAGTCCGGCCGCGGCGCCATGCGGTTCGTCCGCCGGCTGAGGGTGCCCACGGCGGGCCACGCGAAGGCGTCTTCCCGGAGGATGGAGAAGGCCTCGTCCACCCGGTCCTGGATGTAGAGCGATCCCGTCTCGGTATAGCCCACCAGGTAGCCGCTGTACTCGAGCTCCAGACGGGTCGCCGCACCTGGTGCCAGGGGGGCGGGCAGCGTCACCACCACGTGATCGACCTGACGCCGCGGCGAGTCCGTGAACACGGCCACGTCCTGGGTGAAGTCCAGCGTGTCTCCTCCGGCTCCGCGGGCGGCACGGACGGCCATGAGGCGGCCCACGTTGAAGGGGATCCGGGTGACGCCCGCGTCGGACAGGTTGGTGATCTCGTACAGCGCCGACCCCGCCAACGACCCGTCGCCATAGTCCAGGTCGAGGGTCAACTCCAGCCGCGTCGTTGCGACGCCGAGGTCACCGGTGGCCTGGGCCACGGCGCCGGCATGGGTGACCAGGAGGGCCGTGAGGATACCGGCGGCACGGGATGTGGGCAGTGGCGCTCTCATGGACGCTCCCCTTGTGGACGTTCTCGGCGGAGGGGGATTCGGCACGTTCGGGGGAGGGTCGACTCGGCTCGTCCGTTTGGATGCCCGGCCCGATGCGTTGGTTGGGACCCCGGTGGAGCTTCTCCCGGCCGGGGAACGCGGGCGGCAGGGGCAGGCGGGGTCGTAGAGATAGTTCCTACACTCGCTGTAGGGCTTCTCCCGCTTTCTGCCTCCAGGGCCGCCGGTCATCGTTTCTGGTGATGAGCCGCCGCGCGGCGCGGGGCCGGTAGCCCCACGCCCGGGGCGTCGTGTCGAATCCAACGCCGTCACCTCCCGGCCGGCGCTACCTGGAGCACCTCGATGGCCAACTACAGGATCGCCTGGCTCCCCGGAGACGGGGTCGGCGTGGACGTCCTGAACGCGACGAAGACCGTCCTCGACCGCCTCGACCTGGACGCGGAGTACGTCCATGGCGACATCGGCTGGGACTTCTGGTGCAACGAGGGTGACGCGCTGCCGGCGCGCACCGTCGACCTGCTGAAGAACGTGGACGCGGCCATGTTCGGCGCCATCACGTCCAAGCCCGCGAAGACCGCCGCCACCGAGCTGGCGCCCGCGCTCCGCGACAAGGGGCTGAGCTACCGGTCGCCCATCGTCCGCATGCGCCAGATGTTCGACCTCTACGTCTGCCTGCGGCCGTGCAAGGCGTATCCGGGCAATCCGCTCAACTACAAGGACGGGATCGACCTGGTGGTCTTCCGGGAGAACACGGAGGACCTCTATGCCGGCGTGGAGTTCTCGCCGGTCCCGGCCGAGCTCGCCGACGTGCTGGGACGACTGTCGAAGCCGTTCGGACACTTCGGGAAGCTGCCGCCCGACGAGTACGCGATCTCGTGCAAGGTGAACACCCGGGCTGGGTGCGAGCGCATCGTGCGGGCGGCCTTCGAGTTCGCGCGGAAGCAGGGGCGCAAGAAGGTCACGATCGTGCACAAGGCGAACGTGGTGCGCGCCACCGACGGCCTCTTCCTCGAGGTGGCCCGGACGGTTGCGAAGGAGTTCCCGGAGATCGAGCACGACGACGCCAACATCGACGCGATGACGATGTGGCTGCTGAAGAACCCGTTCAACTACGACGTCCTGGTGGCGCCCAACCTATACGGGGACATCATCTCCGACCTGTGCGCGCAGATGGTCGGCGGGCTGGGCTTCGGCTGCTCGGGCAACATCGGCGACGACCTCGCCGTCTTCGAGCCGAGCCACGGCTCGGCGCCCAAGTACGCCGGCCAGGACAAGGTGAACCCGCTGGCCACGATCCTCGCTGCCCGCATGATGCTCGAGTGGCTGGGAGAGGCCGACAAGGCCGCCGCCGTCGAGGGCGCGGTCACGGAGGTCATCCGCGAGGGGAAGGTGCGGACCTACGACATGGGGGGCCAGGACACCGCCACCGCCATGGGGCGGGCCGTGGCCGAGAAGCTATGAAGAGGATCGTCGTCCACGAGGTGGGCCCGCGCGACGGTCTCCAGATGGAGAAGGAGACCGTCCCGATCGACACGAAGGAGGCCTGGATCCGCGAGGTCATCCGCGCGGGCGTGGACATCGTGCAGGTTGGCTCGTTCGTGCATCCGGAGAAGGTCCCGCAGATGGCGGACACGGACGAGCTCTTCCGGCGGCTGACCGCGACCCCGCACGCCGGCGTGATCCTGTCGGGGCTCGTCCTGAACGAGAAGGGGCTCGAGCGCGGGCTCGCGTGCGGTGTGGAGATGTTCTGCATGGGCGCGTCGGCGAGCGACGCGCACAGCCGCAAGAACTCGGGGATGAGCACCGAGGAGGCGACACGTCGGATCGTCGCCGCGGCGGAGACCGCCCGCGCCGAAGGCAAGCGTGTGCAGCTCTCCGTCCAGTCGGCGTTCGGCTGCGGGTTCGAGGGCCGCATTTCGTCCGAGCGCGTGCTCGGAATGGTGCGCACGTACCTGGACGCCGGCTTCCGGCAGATCAGCCTCGCGGATACCGCCGGCCACGCGCATCCGTCGCAGGTGGAGGAGCTGTTCGGCGCGGTCATGAAGCTCGCGCCGGACGTGGAGTGCACCTGCCACTTCCACAACACCTACGGGCTGGGGATGGCCAACGTGTACGCCGCCATGCGCATGGGCGTCACCCACTTCGAGACCTCCTTCGGCGGCCTGGGCGGATGTCCGTTCACGAAGGTGGCGGCGGGCAACGTCGCCACCGAGGACTTCGTCTTCGCGCTGCACCGTCAGAGCCTGCGCCCGGACATCGACCTCGCCCGCCTCATCGCGCTGGCCCGCCAGGTGGCGCACCACTTCGGGCGCGAGCTGCCGGGCTACGTGCAGAAGACCGGCCCCGTCCCGTCCATGGGGGTGGCATGAGCATGAAGCTGCTGGACGGCATCCGCGTCCTCGACCTGACGAACGTCCTCGCGGGGCCGTTCGCGACGCTCCACCTCGCGCTCCTCGGCGCCGAGGTGGTGAAGATCGAGAACCCGAAGGACGGGGACCTGGCGCGCAAGCTCGGCATCCGGGGCGACCTGAACGAGCGCCTGATGGGCACGAGCTTCCTGGCGCAGAACTCGAACAAGAAGTCGGTGACGCTCAACACGAAGTCGCCGGAGGGGAAGGAGATCTTCCTCCGGCTGGTGGAGGGCGCCGACGTCCTGGTGGAGAACTTCCGACCGGGCGTGATGGACCGCCTGGGCCTCGGTTACGAGGTGCTGTCGAAGGCGAACCCCCGGCTGGTCTACTGCGCCGTGTCCGGCTTCGGTCAGACCGGGCCGGACGCCATGAAGCCTGCCTACGACCAGATCATCCAGGGGCTGAGCGGGGTGATGGCGATCAACGGCGACGAGCGCCTCAACCCGCTGCGCTGCGGCTTCCCCGTGTGCGACACCGTGGGAGGGCTGAACGCGGCGTTCGCGATCATGGCAGCGCTGTACCACCGCGAGCGCACCGGCGAGGGGCAGATGGTCGACGTCGCGATGCTCGACTCGATCATGCCGCTCATGGGGTGGGTGGCTGCGAACCTGCTCATCGGCGGGCAGGCGCCCGTGCCGATGGGCAACGACAACTTCACGGCCGCACCGTCGGGGACGTTCCGGGCGCAGGACGGCTACGTCAACATCGCGGCCAACAAGCAGGAGCAGTGGGAGGCGCTGTGCGACGTGGTCGGCGTCCCCGAGCTGAAGACCGACCCGCGCTTCCAGAAGCGCGACGTGCGCAAGAAGAACCGCGCGGCGCTCACGCCGCTGCTCGAGGCCAAGCTCGTCGAGCGTCCCACCGACGAGTGGGTCGAGAAGCTCAACGACGTCGGCGTGCCCGGCGGCGCCATCCTGAGCCTGGAGTCGGCGCTCGCGCAGCCCCAGGTGGCGCACCGGCGCGCGCTCGAGGAGGTGGAGGTGGAGGGGATCGGCCCCGTGCGGCTCTTCGGGCTCACGGCGCACTTCGAGAAGACACCGGGGGCGATCACCGCGCCCCCACCCGCGCTGTCCGCGGACACCGAGGCCGTGCTGGGCGAGCTGGGGATCACCCCGGCGCGGGTCGCCGACCTCAAGGCCAGAGGGATCGTGTAAAGGAGACCGACCCATGGGTAAGACCGTCGTCCAGAAGATTCTCGCACGCGCCTCTGGCCGGAACGAGGTGGAGGTCGGCGACGTGGTGGAGCCGCGCGTCGACCTCGCCATGTCGCACGAGAACGCGGCGCTCGTGATCAACCAGTTCCTCGAGATCTACGAGGGCACCGGCCTGGCGGCCGAGCTCTGGGACCCCGACCGGGTCGCGATCATCTTCGACCACCGCGTCCCCGCCGAGTCGTCGAAGACCGCGACCAACCAGAAGAAGATCCGAGACTTCGTCGCGGCGCATCGCATCCGTCGCTTCCACGACATCCGTGGCGACGTGGGCGGGATCTGCCACCAGATCCTCCCGGAGCACGGCTACGTGCGCCCCGGCGCGGTCGTGGTCGGAACGGACTCGCACACGACCAGCCACGGCGCGCTGGGCGCCTTCGCCTTCGGCATCGGCGCCACCGAGATGGCCAGCGTGTGGGCGCTCGGCTCGGTGCTCAACGTGCAGGTGCCGGCCACCCTGCGGGTGCAGGTGGAGGGCACCTTCCCCGAGGGCGTCGGCCCCAAGGACCTCATCCTCGAGGTGATCGGCACGCTGACCGCCGAGGGCGCGAACTTTCGGGTCCTCGAGTTCCACGGCGAGACGATCCGGAACATGTCCACGTCGGGCCGCCTGGTGCTGTGCAACATGTCGGTCGAGGCGGGCGCCACGGCCGGGATCGTGCCCGGGGATGACGAGACCGTCCGCTACCTGCGCGAGGAAGCCGGCGTGACCGACGAGCTCCACCTGGTGACGCCCGACGCCGACGCGGCGTACGAGCGCACGATCGAGATCGACGTGTCGCAGCTCGAGCCGCGCATCGCATGCCCGCATACGGTCGACAACGTCAAGCCGATCCTGGAGGTGGCGGGCCGGAAGATCGACCAGGTGGTGATCGGCTCGTGCACCAACGGCCGGCTGGACGACCTTGCCGACGCGGCCCGCATCCTGGAGGGGCGGACGGTGGCGACGGGCACCCGTATGCTGATCTTCCCGGCGTCGGCGAAGGTCTACCAGGAGGCGCTGGCGCGCGGCTACCTCGCCACGTTCATGAAGGCCGGCGCGGTGGTCATGAACCCCGGCTGCGGCCCGTGCCTGGGGATCCACGAGGGGGCCCTGGGGGACGGGGAGGTCGCGCTGTCCACGACCAACCGCAACTTCAAGGGGCGCATGGGCAACCCCACCGCCGAGGTCTACCTGTGCTCGCCCGCCGTGGCAGCCGCCTCCGCGGTCACCGGCGTCATCACCGATCCCCGCGTGGGAAGGAGCTGATCATGGCCAAGGTGGTCTACGTCCTCGGCGAGGACATCTCGACGGACGTGATCTATCCCGGGCGCTACATGGCGACGGTGCTCCCCACGGAGACGCCCGCGTTCGCCTTCGCCGATGACCCGGACTTCTCGGGCAAGCTGAAGAGCGGCGCGCTGCCGGCCGGCTCCGTCCTGGTCGCGGGAGCCAACTTCGGGTGCGGATCCTCCCGCGAGCAGGCCGTGTCCTGCCTTGTGGGCCACGACCTCACCATCGTGGCGCCGGGCTTCGCGCGCATCTTCCTGCAGAACGCCATCAACCTGGGGCTGCGCGTGGTGACGTGCCCCGCCATCGAGGCCTCCGAGGGGGACGAGCTCGAGATCGGCGTCGACGCGGTGGTGAACAAGACCAGCGGGAAGTCGTTTCCCGTGATCCCGCTCCCCGAATCGCGTCAGGCGATCATCGACGCGGGGGGGCTGATCCCGTTTACGCGGGCGCGGCTGGTGGGGGCGGGGCACTGACTCACTCGCCTCCCCGCCGCCCCCCCGACGTTCATTCCCCCTTGAGGACCTTCACGGGGTCCACGGTCGCAGCTCTGCGGGCCGGGAGGTAGCTGGCCGCCAGCACGGACGCCAGCAGAGCCAACCCGGCCGCCGTCAGGGTGAGGGGATCCCAGGCCCGGACGCCGAAGAGCGCGCTCTGGGTGACCCGGCCCAGGGCCAGGGACAGGGCCGTTCCGATCCCCACTCCCAGGCCGACCATGACCAGCCCCCGACGGAGGACGGTCCCGAGGATGCGACCTCCCTCGGCCCCCAGGGCAAGCCTGATTCCGATCTCTCTCGACCGGAGCTGGACCAGATAGGCCAGGACCCCGTACACCCCCAGGATGGCGAGGATGCCCGCCAGCCCCGCCAGGCTGCCCAGGAGGAGCACGCTGAATCTGGAAGCGACCACGGCCTGCGAATCCTCGATGGCATCGCGCAGCACCCGGAGCGTGGGCGCCGTCCCGGGGTTCATTTCCTCGGCCACCCGTCGGATGCCCCCCATCAGGACGGCGGGATCTCCCGACGTCCTGATCACCCAGTTCCCCACCCGGCCCGGGCGCTGGGCCACGGGCACGTAGAACATCCCCTGGGGGGCGTAGTTCAGTCGGTACACCACGTCGCCGGCCACCCCCACCACCGTCCTCCAGATCGAATCACCCCGCGTCTCGACGCGGACGCGCATGCCCAGGGGAGAGCCCTCCGGGGCCATGAACCTCGCCAGCGTCTCGCTCAGGACCACCACGGGCTCGGACCCGGCGTCGTCGTCGGGCGACAGCCCCCGGCCCTCGACGATGGGGATCCTCATCGCGGCGTGGTAGGTGGGAAGGACGACGGCGAAGTGGCGGATACCCTCCCAGATCCCCTCCGACGTCTCTACCGAAACCGGCGGTGCGGACCATCCGCCGGAGAAGGGCATCTGGTTCGCAGCTCCCACCTCCTCGACCCCGGGAAGGGCCCGGAGACGCTCCTGCATCTCCTGCAGGAAGACGAGGGCGCTCTCGTCGGTCCGCTGATCCGCGGGCGGATCCACGGAGGCCACGACGATCCCCTCGGCCCGGAAGCCCGGATCAACGGCGAGGAGCTCCATCATGCTGCGCACGAAGAGGCCGGCCCCGGCGAGGAGGACGAAGGCCAGGGCGATCTGGGTGACGACCAGCCCGCTCTGGGTGCGGCTCGTGGACCGCCCCCCCGCCAGGCTCCGCCCGCCCTCCTGGACAGCGGAGGCAATGGGCGTGGCTGCCGTCTTCAGTGCCGGGAGCAGACCGGTGAGAAGGCCGGTGAGGAGGGCGAAGGCGCCGGCGACGAGGAGGAGGCCGCTGTCCACCCTCACCTCGTTGATGCGCGGCAGCTCCCGAGGCATGAGGGACAGGAAGGGCACCATCCCCACCCGGGCCAGCCCCCATCCTGCGGCGCCCCCGAGGAGGGAGAGGAGCAGGCTCTCGGAGAGCTGCTGGAAGACCAGGCGCCTCCCACCGGCCCCCAGGGCCCGCCGCACGCCGATCTCCCGGCGGCGCTCCGAGGCGCGAACCAGGAGCAGACCGGCGATGTTCGTGCAGGCGATGAGGAGCACCAGGGTCACGGCGCCCATGAGGACTCCGAGCCCCAACCCCCGCCCCGCCACGGTGAGGTCCTTCAGGGGGAAGAGGCCGATGCCGTCCTTCGCCTCCTCGGGATGGACCTCGCCGATCCTCCGGGCCACCTCGTCCACGTCCCGCTGGGCCGCTTCCAGGGTGATCCCCGGCGCCAGGCGGGCCACGACCTGCATGTACCCGGCGTTCCGGACGGGACTGGTCTTGTACTCGTCGGGGAAGGAGATCCACAGGCGGACGCCGGCGTTCGGGAAGGCGAACCCCCAGGGCATGACGCCCACCACGGTGAAGTCGGTCCCATCCACGTTGACCTCCCTTCCCAAGACCCCTCGATCCCTACCGAATCGGCGCTGCCACAGCCCGTAGCTCAGGACGGCCTGGGGAGGTGCCCCCACCCGGTTGTCCCCGGGGAGGAAGGTCCGGCCCAGCTCGGGAGCGATCCCCAGGGCCGCGAAGGCCCCCGAGGTCATGAGGCACACGATGACCGACGCGGGTCCGCTCTCCTCCATGAGGGTCGCTTCGTCGGTCGCGTAGCCACCGGCCGCGGTGAAGGCGTGGCTCATGTGCACCCAGTCCCGGTGCACCTCGTAGGGGACCGCGAAGAGTCCCGAGAGGCGGTCGGGTGTGGGATGGGGGCCCGTCACCTCGGGGTCGATGCGGAACACACCCACGAGATCCCGGGCCTCCGGGTAGGGGAGGGGCTTCAGGAGGATGGTGTTCACAAGGGTGAAGATGGAGGCGTTGGCCCCGATCCCGAGGCCCAGGCTCACCACGGCCGCCAGGGTGAGGCCGGGCCGCCGGACGAGGAGGCGGACGGACAGGCGAAGGTCGTGCCAGAGAGCGCTCATGGCTCCTCCCGGGTCGTTCCCACGGGGTCCGAGGGGGGCGGGTCGAAGAGGTCCCCGGCCAGCGAAGCGGATCCCCACGGAGACGGCTTTTCTCAAGTAGCGGAGGACGGCGCGGGCACGGCCACCGGTCCGGAGGTCCGCGGTGAACTCCTCGTGGAGATCGCCCACCATGCTCCGGCCCACCGATCCCGGGGGGAGGCAGCGAAGGAGGATCCCCTGGACCCAGGCCGGCGGGCCCTGGTCGCGTGCGCTCATGAGGGGGAGCCCTCCTCGGCGCCCTCCAGTCCTTCCCACATCTTGAGGAGGGTCGCCCGGGACTCCTCCAGGGCCCCGATCCCACGCGCCGTCACGGTGAACTTCCGTCGGGGATGCCCTCCCCGCTCCGGCGTCCCGTCCTCGGTGCTCCACGCCACCAGGCCCTTGGCCTCCATCCTCTCCAGGGTCTTGTAGAGTGTGCCCCTGGACACGGGGCGGCCGGCCCGGCGGTCCAGCTCCCGGAGGATGGACACGGCGAAGGCCTCGTCCCTCGACTGGAGGATGGCCAGGAGCACGATCTGCTCGAACTCACCCAGGAAGCGTGGGGTCATGCTGCCTCCCCGATTCGATGCCGACAGTGTCTACATCGGTTGAGACAGAGTGCCCGCGGAAACGGTTGCACAGGGGTGTCGTCGGGAGCGATCCCAACCGGAGCGTCTACTGGATGGAGGCGGGGTTCCTCGAAGCACTCGGGCGAGAGACATCGAGGTGATCGGCGCGATTCCGTGGAGAAAGGCCCCGGGGCGCCGCCCCGGGGCCTTTCTGCTTCCAGGCTCTTCCGGCTTCTGCTACCGCTTGTCCTTGCCCGTCTCCACCATGCGGATGCACAGCCCCTGGTTCTTGAAGCCGAGCTCCCGCCACCCGCCGTTCATGCAGTCGGCCTTGCTCACCGGCCCGCTTGGGAGATCCGCGCTGGGCGGATCGTCGGGCGGCGGATCGTCGGGTGGCGGGTCGTCCGGCGGATCGTCGGGTGGCGGATCCGCGCTCTGCACCGCCAGGGTGATGTTGTCGAACTGGTAGTACGGCGCCACCTGGATCCACGAGAGCGACGTGAGTCCGGTGAAGCCGGCGAGGGCGAACGTCTCGAACCCGGCAGCGCCGTCCGTCGTGAGCGTCGCCGACACCGTGGTCGCGTCCGCCCTGATTCCCGTGAACGTGATCTCGATCGGAGCGGTGTCCGTGGTCCTGAGCTCGGCGATGTCGATGGAGGTCGCGTCGAACTCACCCCCGTCGTCCTTCGTCAGCACGGTGGCGTCGCCGGGCCAGTTGTTCACCAGCGCCGTCGAGCCCTGGAAGAAGCCGGTGTTCCCGGTCTGGGGTGCTCCGAAGGTGTAGCCGTCGGAGCTGCTCGGGTCCGCCACGGTGAACCCGTCCTCCGACCAGGATGCGATGTACGTGAAGTCGTTTCCCGACGAGGCGAGGGCCTCGAAGTCGATGACGATGCTTTGGGTCTCGGCCAGGGCGGGGCCCGCTTCGGAGTCGCCGAGGCGCGCGAACGAGGCGCCGGCGGGCGGGTCGCCCTGGAGCGCCGGCCCCATGGGCGTATCGGCGCATCCTGCCAGGAGCAGGAGGGCCGGAAGGGTGAGCATGTAGCGCTTCATGTGAACTCCCCTGACGACGTGAAACAACACACCGGTCACGCAGAGGGGGGGGAGAAGCGGGCCGATGATGCGCCCAGGCCTATATCAACGCTGGCAACGGGGGGAGGGCCGGCGCCAGGTTTTTTTTCTTGCGTGCCAACCGCTCGGTCCGACGGCGGTCGAGCGGATACTGCCATTGTGGCAGCAGGTGCCTCGGGGCCGGCTCTCGCAGTCAGTGCTTTGCAGGGGCCGTCGCCGAGGTCTCGCGTCGCCGTGCCTCAGCCGATGGGCTCCGCCTCAGGAAGGTCCCGGTGCTCCGGTGGAAGCGGCACTGGTGCGATTCTCCCCGGCTCCAGGCCGAGGTTCATCCTGCGGAACAACGCCTGGACCGCTGGCTCCTCCCGGAACGCGTCCATCGTCGGTTGGTTGAGGAGCCACGGGAGGGAGAACAGGGGAGGCTCCCAAGCCAGCCACTGGAGGGTCTTCTCGCGGTCACCCAGGGTCGCGTAGATCTCGACCAGGGACTTGGCTCGCGACGCGTCCATGGGCCGTTGCTCGAGCTCTTCGGCGTAGCGACGCGCTTCCTCGGTTCTACCCGCCGCGGCATACGCAAGCGCCAGGACTCCGATAACTCCCCGGAGCTCATTGGCCTTCCGGGCGGCGGCGATGGCCTCCTCGTAGTGGCCGGAGTAGGCCGCGCTCCTGGCGAAGACACGGATGGCCGTGAAGTTGTCGGCGTAGGCGCCCTCCACGAGCTTCTTCGCCTCCTCATAGGCCGTCTGGAAGTCCCGTGACCCGAAGTAGACCGCGGGGAGCCACACGGTGTGGAAGGGAGTGAGCGGATCCAGCTGGGCCGCTCGGCGATGCTCCTTCACCGCCGCCTCCACCCGGCCGAAGAGCGTCAGGTACCAGGCGTAGTGGTAGTGATTGTACGCCATGCTGGGGTTGAGCTCGTCGGCCCGACGGAAGGCCCGCTCCGCCGCCTCCCAATCCCTCCCCCAATAGGTGTCGTAGTTGGCCAGCGCGGCCCATCCTTCGGCCGACAGGGAGTCCAGGCGGATGGCCCGGAGGGCGGCGGATCGACCCAGCGACCACACCTCGGGTGCGTTGACGAGGGAGTTGTGCCCCAGCGTCACGTAGCATTGGGCGAGGCCCGCCCAGGCCAATGCGTCGGCGGGGTCCGCCGCGATCGCTTCGTTGAAGAGGTCGATGGCCCGCTGGAAGTCCGGTGGGGCGGCCGCGGTCTGTAGCACCGTCATGCCCCTCAGATAGGGCTCGTAGACCGCCGGGTTCACCGCGGGGCGTTGCTCCAGCCGCGCCTCGTCCTCCGGTGTGAGGCTCAGGCGGATCCCACTCGCGATGGCTCGGGTGAAGCCCCTGTACAGCGCGACGAGATCGGGGAGAACGCCTTCGAAGGTGCCGGCCCAGACCTCTTCCTCGTCCCGGTCGTACAGTCGGGCCGAGATGGCCAGGCTGTCCCCGTCGAGGAGGACCGAGCCCTCGACGACGCCGTCCACCCCCAGCTCCCGGGCGATCTCCGGGATGCTCTTCTCCGCCTCCCGATAGCGGGCCATGGTGGCCCGCGAGATCATGTCGATGTGCAGTCGTCCCAGCTCGGAGATGAGGGCCTCGTGCACGCCGGCGGCGAGGAACGCTCGATCCGGATCCCCGCTGAGGTCGGTGAGCGGCAGGACGGCCAGGCCGCCCATGCGCGGGGCCTGGAGCCAGAGCGAGACCGCCCACGCCACCAGGGAGACCCCGGCGATGCCGGCGACCCACGCCACGCCGGTGCGCCGGGTTCTCCGGCGAACCTGCTGGACCACCGTGCCGGTGGTGAGCGCTTCCGCGAAATCCGTGGCGACCTGGAACCGCTGGTCGGGATCGGTGGCCAGGGCTCGGGACACCGCCCTGTCCAGGAAGAGGGGGAGCGCGGGATCGCGGTCCCGCAGGCTGACGCCTCCGTCGGAGAGCCGCGCGGACAGAAGGGCCACCGGCGTCTTCCCCTTGAAGGGCGCCTCGCCGGTCAGCATCTCGTAGACCACGCATCCCAACGCGTAGACGTCGGTTCGGGCGTCCACCACCCCGTCACCGAACGCCTGCTCGGGGGCCATGTAGGACGGCGTACCCACGGCGGTCCCGGTTCCGGTGAGGCCCTCGGCACTGGCCGCCGCCACCGCCCGGGCGATGCCGAAGTCCGCCACCACGGCCTGATCGCCGGCGAGGAGGATGTTGTCGGGCTTGATGTCGCGGTGCACCACGCCGTGTTCGTGGGCGTAGCTGAGGGCCGAGGCGATCTGGTCCGTGAGTCGCACGGCCTCGTCGGGAGCCAGCTTGCCCTCCCGGGCCAGGCGGTCCCGCAGGGACTCCCCTTCCACGTACGGCATGACGTAGTAGAGAAGCCCGTCGGCCTCGCCGGAGTCGAACAGCGGAAGGATGTGGGGGTGGGAGAGCTTGGCCGCGATCCCTATCTCCCGGACGAATCGCTCCGCGCCCAGGCCGGCGGCCAATTCCGGGCGAAGGACCTTGAGGGCCACCCGGCGGTCGTGCTTGAGGTCGTGTGCGAGATAGACGGTAGCCATCCCGCCCCGACCGACTTCGCCCTCGATTCCGTACCGTCCGGCCAGCGCGGCCCGGACCCGATCTTCCCCTTCCCGATTCCCGTTCACGGCGTGGCTCCCGTGAGCATCTACGATCGTCGGGCAGGGCTCGATCACTCGAAGGGAAGATGCCCGCCGGACCTCGAAGGCCGCAAGAAGCGTCAGCCCAGGCTACGCTCCACCCCTCGCGTCCTCTGCCACGGCGCGGCCCAGGTGGCCGGCCATCGCTTGCGCGCGGTCGGGGCGGTACCATCACGGGAACACCCACCCGTCCCGAGGACCGACCATGCGCGTCCGCCTGCTCCCCTCCGTCGCCCTCCTCGCCTCCCTGGCCTCCGCCGTCGCCCCGTTCCAGGGCATTGCCGCGCAGAGTGCCGAGGACCTCCGTTCAGCCACGGAGATCCGCACCCTGTTCGACCAGTTCAACGCCGCGTGGGAACGGCGGGACCCCGCCTTCATCCGGCGCTACTACGCCCACGACACCGCCGGCGTCTTCTTCTTCGAGCGGAGGCAGCTGAAGGGCTGGCCACAGGTGGACACGCTGTACGGCAACATGTTCGCCAGCGCGGCCCGGGGGCAGGTCCATTCCCTGTACGACGTGCTGGACGTCCGGGCCCGGGGGAACGTGGGGTGGCTCGCCGCCAACTTCCGCCTGGAGGTCGTCGAGCCCTCCGGGGAAACCACGGTGGACGAGGGCCGCCAGTCCGTCGTCTTCGAGCGACGGGACGGCCGGTGGGTGGTGGTGCACCGGCACACGTCGTTCCAGGCGCCTCCCGGGCCCCAGCGGCACGTTCCGCTGCACACCACACCGGGACCGCTCTGGTCGGCGGCGGACGACACCACCGGCGGGCCCCATGCCCGGGCCATCCGCATGGTGCGCGAGGCGTCCAACTCGGCCATCGCCCGCCACGACACCGCGGGAATCGGAGCCACGATGGCGGAGGACATCCAGGTGGTGTCGTCCACCGGGGATCGCCGCTCGGGGCGGGCGGCATACCTCGGGGTCCTGGCGGACGCGTTCCGGACACGCCCCGACGTGCGCTGGGTCCGGACGCCGGAGGACGTACGGGTGTTCGAGCCGTGGGCGACGGCGGCCGAGGAGGGGCGTTGGGTGGGGACGTGGACCGACGCCGACGGACCCGTGCGGGTGGAGGGGACCTACTTCGCACGCTGGCGCCTGGAGAGCGACGGGTGGCGCATCGAGGCGGAGATCTTCGTGCCGGACGCGTGCTCGGGCGGGAGGGCCTG